>JBKCTT010000046.1:0-34740 GCA_046318795.1 Pirellula sp. | reverse complement strand
GTTCTTAAGAGCTTTGGCACACATCATGCCAGCAAAGCCACCGCCGATGATAACAACACGAGGCTTTTTCATTGATAACTCACTCGGGATATAGGGGATAGTACGCATTGGCTAGGACGTCGAGGATTGTGAAGATGGGGACAGTATATCCCAGAATTTCAATTAATACGCTTTGCTACCTTAGTAAAAACATAGTCAGTTCAGGACAACGCGAGGGACTAGGTCGCTATAGAAAAAGACGCTATTGCGTTGAAAGAGATTATCCTGTAGACGCTTTGAAAAGAGAGGAGTGCTTTTCAGGAGCCCCCCAAGGCTTTTTCATGTTGCAATGTTAAGGGGCGACTTATGACTATCAAGAATCCCAGCCTACTAATGAAGGATTTAGATGAGTGCGTAGATAAGCCAATTCAAAAGATAATCGCCAGTCCGGAGTGGAAGCTACACCGAGGACACTGGAATATGCGTTCTCTAACTCATTTAACGACACTTGGAAAACATCAACGCAAAGTTGAAAGCGCAGCGATTAGCGCCGCTAGCCAAGGGGCTTCTCACGTATTGAGTCACATTGCTCCCGCTCACGCCTCAGGCATAGCAATAGCAGGAGGGCTTAGTTTGGGAGGAATCGGCGCCGTGTTTGCACCGTGGATCATGGCAGCCAAGATCGCCGCAACATATCGTCATGATATTAACCGCAACGATCTGCACGATGTCTCGCCACAATGTGAACACCAGCTAAGCCCCTTTCCGTGTAACGGAACGTGCAAACGAGATGAGAGCAACATGACCGAATGCGAGCTTGCTATCAAGTGGCTCATTAATCGCAATGAAACGGACCTAGCAGTCTTTGGTTTAAGTGTGCTATTGGCAGGAATCCCGTCAATGGCGACAAAGGTTTATCGAACCGCTCGTAAAGGTTATAAAAAGTTGTCATTCAAATCGGCGGATGGGAAGTCCTACCCCACCCCCGCGAGTGACGCAGTATGGCAACCAGATAGTTCGGAGTGCAAGGGTTGCGGAGCTATCCTCGCGAGCGCGATGGCGGTTCACCAGCGGGATGCAAAGAGTCGCCATCACTGTCGATTGTGTGGTGAGAATTACTGCTCGGAGTGCTGCTACCGGAAAGTAGCAGTGCTTCAGCCTTTAGTGAAAGGGGGACGCGAAAAGGAACTCAAGGAAGGGTGCCTGGTTTGCGACAGTTGTATTGATACTGCGATTCAGAATCAAAAAGAATTGAGCTCATTTGCATCAGCTCCTATGAGACGAGCCAATATCCTGAAAGCCAATGCCACTCCAACGTTAACGTTAGGGGGATGTAAGCGTGCTCAAGCGGCGATTTATGCCATATATAATGGAGACATAACTGCCACCATGTTCGCGATTATCGCGTCCGATGGAGCGGAAGATATCGTTCGCAAGCTTGAAATGTAGGTGTTGTTTTTCGAAAAGAAAAGCTATCCCTACAACTCATCGGCATCGAGGGAAAGCGGTTCCATGATCTTAGTATTACGCTCAACTGCGATCACAACCGTCTGCTCTTCCACCCCGTCCCGGCTCTTGGCACTTACTCTTAGAACTTGACGTTTGTCAGGGAATTGCATCCTCAACGAAAATGTTCCGTCAGGACGAACTTTGACTGGTTCGCCGGCGATGTTGACATGGGCATCAGGGGTCGTATCACCGAAAACGACGAGCTCCGCTTCCACGTTAAAGTGGAACTGCTTAACTCTCTTTAAACCACCTTCTGCACCCGAGCCGAATTGCGACAGGACATCGGTTTCCATAGTGCGTTTGAGACGTTCTTCGAAAACTTCTTTCAAATCGCCGCTGTTGGACTCTTCACTGTAGCCGCCACTCAATGCAAAAATCTTTTCCGCATTCTTTGCGATCTCCGCCCAATGGTCATCCATGGCGTCCTTCGAGCCCGGTTGTGGCATCGTGACCATGTTGCTGCGAGCCAATTCGTAGAATCGACCGTTCGAGGTTTGGTAGCCCATCAAAACTTGAAACGCTGCCCCTGGAGTTTCGATCTCAACGTACCAATTGCGAACGCCACCGTGAATCTCGATATCGCGATATACTGTTTCTGCATTGCTGGTGGTCGCCATATCATCAATCTTGATAAGGCGAAGAATCGGTTTAGCCGTATGCCAGTTTTCCGCGATGGAAACCCGAGCCCGATCTACGCTATGGCGGGTTATATCCCAATGCGCGTGTAGCCAGAAAGCGTCACGAACCATTAGCACTAATCGATCTTTACCCTTCTCGATCATCGGGATCGGAGTTGTGGGGACTAGCGATGGCTTGGGTGCGGGTTGTGCAAGATCTTTGCGTTGCTCCTTTTCCGCTTGGGCACTCCGAATCTTGGCAACGATATCTGGATTGGTATTCGTTGGCGGGGGGGCAGGTATTTTCTTTTTCGCCTTGGGTGGTGCGGATTCGACAACTTTGCTCACTGCGGGGGCAATAGCCGGCGTAGTTACTTTTTCCGACTTTGACACCTTGTCGAGCGATTTAGCGGGCAGCTTGGGAGTTTGCTTCCCAGATGGTTTGGGCGAAGAATGGATCTTGGTCGGCTTTACCGCTGCCGCTTCGGACACAAGCTTCTCTTTTTTACTCGGGGCCTTGTTCGTTTTCGTCGCAGCTACGGATTTCGTAGGTTGCTTGCTCGGTTTGGCGGCAGGCTTCGCGGAAGACTTGGCAGCAACGGTCGGTTTTTTGGTTTTGGGGGCGATTTGAGCAGTCTTAGTCTTTGGCTGCGACTTGATTTCCGGCTTTGACTTGGCGGCAGATTTTGTTTTTACATCCGATTTCTTGGGCGAGACCGTTTTACCTGCCACCGGCTTTTTTACTGCCGCAGGAGATTTTTTCGAGCTCTTGGATGGAGCGGGAGATTTCCGATTCTTGCTATCGGTCTTTTTTCGAGCGGTAGACAACGTTGAAACTCCCAGTCAAGCACCGTAATACATACACCCCCCGCGTGGGGGAGGCGGACCAACCGCCGTAGGCACCTCCAGTATGGTTGCGGAAAGACGAATTTCTAGCGATTTCGAGGAAACTTTAAGGTGGGAGTTTTTTGGCGACGGGAATCTCGACGCAAAAAGGAGAGTTTGCGAACAAGCTAATATGGTGTCTATTGGCGGTTTACGATTTTTGGGAAGGTGTGATTCTGTTGTAGCGTTTCGGCTACTTTTACAAGTATTAACGGCAGGCCAGAGGAACAGGTTGAGATATGAATCCAGGAGGCCCAAGCAATAAGGTTGGGGAGGCGGAAAACAGTCAGAGGCGAAATTCAACGTCGGTAACCCTCAATGCCTTTAGCCGGGTCACTGCATCGGTTGGTTTGATGTTGCTTTTTGGTTTTGCTGGAAGCTGGCTGGATCGTTGGCTCGATTTGGGCTTTCTTACAGTACTTGGTTTCCTCGTCGGAGGGGTTCTCATGTTGGTAGGGATGTTGTACGCCGTGAAGGCTGCCGAGCATGAGCGGCGACAGTTAAAGGAAAGCCGGGGATCTAGCGGAGACGCAGGCGACTTAAAATGACCAAGCGTGAGCTCAACAAAAATACTCAGACACACGATCCCAAAGCGGTTAAAAAACAGTCCCTCTCAAATGTGGAATCGAAGAATAACGGTTTGGCACCCCTAAAGAGCGGGGGTAAATGGTGGCAAGGACGATTGATGTTGTCGACGATCCTCGCCATATCCCTTTGCACTTATTTCGTGGTATCAAGCACAACAGCAGCGAGCAACCATCCTGAAAACACCCCCGACGAGGGGGCACATATCAATATTGTCTTTCCCACCATTCCTCTCATGGCTGTTGCGATATGCTGGTTTTCGGATCTGATGATATGGATTTTGCAGACAGATACCTTTGATCGCAAAAACCCAGTTGCGAGTGTATTGGTAGGGACGCTGGTACGAACGATGGTCATTCTCGGTGCGCTCGGATTCTCGAGTGCGACAAAATGGCCCGCTCACAATTTATTCGGCAACTACTTGGTGGGCTGTTATTTTTCTTTTCTAGCATTAGAATCCTGGCTCGCTATTCGACGCTCTGCAACTCGTAACTACTCACCCAAGCCTCTCTAGCATGGCCTCAGATATACTCCACATCAAAGATGGATATTATTTTGAATTGCCCACGGCATTGTGGCGCAGCACGCGTAAGAGTGCGGCTGAATTCCCGAGGTGGGTTGTTAGGCTAGACGATGAATTCCAATCAGCCGAAGCTGATTTCATTGTTACAAAGCTTGGTGAAATGGGTGTCGATGCGGGCAATCTAACCGGCCTCAAAGCGGAGTGGGAGGCTTGGAAAAAGTCGTCTCACGGCAATTACGCTTGGCCATTAGATGCTTATCTAGATAAAAAATATTCTGAATTAGTGGTCAAAGCTGGGACATGGGCAAATCGCAATGCTCCCAAAGCCCAGGACAGTGTTAAAGCTTACTTGGCTGCCAATCCTCAACCGCAGATTGAGTGGTTCGTAGACATATTGGCCGATGAGTCAAAGGCCAAGCAGTGGACCGAATTCAAAGCCGAGCTAAACGCAAATGCTCGCGTAGACAAGTTCGTTTCCGAGGGAGCTGGCAAAGAGTGGTCTGAAGCCAAGATTGCACAATACAATCGTAGCTTGGATGGCAAAATCCTTATTCCGCAACCATTTGCTGAGCTTCGCAATGCTTATGATGTAGAAAGCGGATTCGGCATTAGCCGCTACATGATCATTGAGGTCTTGGTAGCGATTTTGCTAGTGGTTGCGTTCCGATGGCTCGGCAAGAAAGTTGCGAGCGGTGAAGCACCTAAGGGCAAAGCTTGGAATTTGCTCGAGGGTTTCACCAAGGCCATACGCGACAAGGTTGTTGTTCCAGCGATGGGCGAGCATGATGCA
Source organism: Pirellula sp. (assembly GCA_046318795.1). Taxonomy (GTDB): domain Bacteria; phylum Planctomycetota; class Planctomycetia; order Pirellulales; family Pirellulaceae; genus JBKCUI01. Next base: position 29,852 of record JBKCTT010000046.1, on the reverse strand, counting down.
GACCGATTCATGCCTTTCTTCTGGACGATGTTCTTCTTCATCCTTGGATGTAATCTGATGGGGATGATTCCGTTCGTCGGATCTCCCACAGCTTCTTTTGGTACCACATTCGCATTAGCTCTGTTGGTGTTTATTCTTGGCGTTGCGATGGGTATCAAGACCTTTGGGGTGATTGGATATCTTAAGAACATCTGTCCTTCGCTCGGTCTACCAATCTACTTAGGTATCGTGATTGTGCCACTTCTTTGGTTGATCGAGTTTGCTTCGCTGTTCATCAAGCACGCGGTATTGGCAGTTCGATTGCTCATGAACATGGGTGCTGGTCACTTAGTGTTGCTGGGTATCCTTGGAATCGGAATCAACATGGAAGCGGCTTCGATGTCGCTCCTACCATGGATGGGTATTGCCGGATTGTCAGTAGCTGGCACGACCTTGTTGAGCGTAATGGAAGTGTTTGTTGCGTTCTTGCAGGCGTACGTGTTCACGTTTTTGGCTGCGTTGTTTGTAGGTAGTGCCCTCCATCACCACTGAGAATATAGAAATTAGGAGGTCGTATGTGCGGCCTCGAATAACTTTCAACTTATCGTTTTCCCTTGCATTGGTTTCTAGGAGATAGACAAAGTGTTTAACGTTGCTCGTGTTTGTTACATGGCTTTGGGTTTCGTCGCATTGTTAGCGATGCCAGCTTCCGCTGCTGAAGGTGCTGGCGGTGTTCCAGGTGCCATCGGTGCTGGTTTGGCCGTTATCGGTGCAGGTCTCGGCATTGGTTTTTTGGCCAAGGGTGCAGTTGAGTCAATCGCACGTCAGCCTGAATCGGCTGGTACCATCCAGATCGCGATGATTATCGCCGCAGCACTTATTGAAGGTTTGGCGTTCTACGCAGTGTTCGTTTGCTCGCAACAAAACCCGTTCACCGGATCGTAATCGATCGGTTTATTGGATTCGTTTGATTGCTCCTTTGTTTTTGAGTTAACGTGTCATGATCCGTCAGCTTTCTGTTTACGTATGTGGGTTGGTTTTTGCGATAGCATTGCTATTCACCTGTCAATCGTCGGTGGCAGCGGATGGTGGGAACGGTCACGATGATATCTCACACGGACAAGCGGACGTTAAAGAGCTGAACAATTTGCTGGAGTTGAAAGCGAGCAAATCGTTCTTTTCAGCGATCGTCTTTTTGATTCTGTGCTGTGTGTTGTATCTCGTCGCGTGGAAGCCGATCTCCGAGGGACTGGCCAAACGGGAAAAGATGATTGCCGACCAGATATCGGAGGCCCAGAAAGCATCGGTGACTGCAGCTGAAAAGCTAAAGGAGTACGAGGCAAAGTTAACCGACGCAGCGGAAAAAGCTCAAGAGTTAGTGGCTCAGGCGCGTAAAGACGCTGAGTCAGTTGCGGATCGAATCAAGTCGGAAGCTCAGCAAGAAGCATCTCGTTCCCGAGACCGTGCTCTCGCGGAGATTGAGTCGGCTAAGGCGCAAGCTCTCTCGGAATTAACATCCAGAAGTACAGACCTTGCTTTTGGCTTGGCTCGAAAAGTCGTTGGTCGGGAGTTAAACGCCTCGGATCATCAAAAGCTTATTTCGGATGCGATTGGCAACTTGCCCAGCCGCAACTAATAGTTCAAGTCGTAACGGCAGCGGAGCTGTTCGCTTCGTCACCCACTTTTCAATACTACGTCACTCAACCAAACGTGTCGCATGACAGAGCAAGAATCCCAAGTAGCAACGGTCTTCGATAGCGAAGAGCAGCACGTGGGTCAGGTGTATGCCAAGGCCCTGCTTCAGGCTGCGAATTTGTCGAACAAAGTGGACGTGGTCGTAGAACAACTTGAGTCGTTTGTTTCCGATGTGCTCAACAAAAACTCGGCCATTGACTTTTTCTTGTCCAACCCGAAGCAGTCGGTTGATAGCAAGATGGGTCTTTTGGATCGGGTCTTCGGCAGCAAAATGGACTCAACCCTATTGAACTTTTTAAAGGTTCTTTGCCGACGGCATCGAATCCATTTCGTTCGGGGGGTCTCTCGGGCTGCCGGTGAGTTGCGAGATGAAATTGCAGGGCGAGTGCAAGTTCAAGTGACCACAAGCACCGTGCTCGATTCGAACACAGAATCAGCATTGATTGCCAAACTAAAAACGACTTTGAACAAAGAAGTACGACTCGTCAAGAAAGTCGATTCATCCATCATTGGTGGATTGGTCGTCAGAGTCGGAGATACCGTATTCGATGGTAGTGTCGACGGTCAGTTGCGAGTTTTACGACGCGAGTTGACTTCGAAGACCGATGCGTCCATTCGCGAAATGTCCCAAAAATTAATTAGCCAGTAGTATCTGGTTCAGTGTTTCGAGACGCGAGTCTCGGTTATTTGTAATCCATTCCAATTATTCAAGATATCGCGTCGTTTAGATGCTAAAGAGGTTTGACTCATGAAGTTCAACTCGGATGAAATCGCAGCCGTCATTCAAAAAGAAATTGAGACGTTCGGCAGCCAAGTGGATGTCCGAGAGGTTGGTACCGTTCTCGAAGTTGGGGACGGTATCGCTCGCGTTTACGGACTTTCTAATGTTATGTCAGGGGAAATGGTTGAGTTCCCTAATGGCGCTATTGGTCTTGCGTTCAACCTCGAAGAGAAAAGCGTTGGGGTTATCATCCTCGGCGACTACCTAAGCATTGCTGAAGGTGACGAGGTTAAGGCTCTCGGAACTCTGCTCTCCGTTCCAGCTGGTGATGCAGTTATCGGACGCGTTCTCGATCCACTCGGAAACCCATTGGACGGCAAGGGACCTGTCAACGCGACGGTGAGCCGTCCCGTTGAAATCATTGCAGCCGGTGTAGCAGAACGTCAGCCTGTCCACGAGCCAATGCAAACCGGTATCAAAGCCATCGATGCGATGACTCCTGTCGGGCGTGGCCAGCGCGAACTCATCATCGGTGACCGAAAGACTGGTAAGACCGCAGTCGCGATTGATGCGATCATTAACCAGAAGGGCAAAGGGGTTAAGTGCTTTTATGTTGCAGTCGGTCAGAAAGACTCTTCGGTCGCGTTGGTGATCGATGCATTGACCAAAGCCGGTGCAATGGACTACACGACGGTTATCGTGTCTGGTGCGTCCGCTCCAGCACCTTTGCAATACGTGGCTCCCTACGCTGGTACAGCGATGGCAGAGCACTTTATGTACAACGGCGGTCACGCGTTGATCGTTTACGACGACTTGAGCAAGCAAGCAGTTGCTTACCGTCAACTCAGTCTGCTCATGCGACGTCCACCAGGACGTGAAGCGTTCCCTGGGGACGTTTTCTACTGCCACAGCCGTCTGCTAGAGCGATCGGCAAAGCTTTCCAAAGAACTCGGTGGTGGTTCTCTAACGAGCTTGCCAATCATCGAAACTCTCGAAGGCGAAGTTTCGGCTTACATTCCAACCAACGTTATTTCGATTACGGACGGACAGATTTACCTCCAACCTGACTTGTTCTTTGCCGGTATTCGTCCTGCTATGAACGTCGGTATTTCGGTTTCTCGCGTTGGTGGTAATGCTCAAATCAAAGCGATGAAAAAGGTCGCCGGCGGTTTGCGATTGGACTTGGCAGCATTCCGTGAACTGGAAGCGTTTGCACAGTTAGGCACGGAATTGGATCCTGCGACCCAAGCAAAGCTGGATCGTGGTTATCGAATGGTGGAACTGCTCAAGCAAGCTCAGTATCAGCCGATGGACGTCGCCGAGCAAATCATCAGCATTTACGCTGGTACTCGAGGTCACTTGGATGATATCGCTGTGACCCGAGTTAAAGATTTCGAAACAGGTCTTTTGCAGTATGTAAAGGATCGCAAGCCTGAGTTGCTCAAGCAAATTCGTGACGTAGCTGATTTGACCAGCGAAATCGAAGAATCGATCAAATCTGTTATTGCAGCGTTCAAGGCTTCATTCAAGTAGTCGTTACCGAAAGGTGAAAAGCAAATGGCGAACATTCGTCAGCTAGATAAACGACGAAAGTCGGTAAAAAACATTCGCAAGATCACTCGAACGATGGAGCTCATTGCGACCGCTCGCTTTAAAAAGGCGATGGATCGCGCGGCTGCCGCGACCGATTACACCAAGCGAATCACCCAAATCGTTACCGACTTGGCGGAAAGTGGTACCGAAGTAAATCACCCGTTGTTGGTCCCTCGAAAAGAGATCAACAAGATTGATATGCTAGTCTTAACTGCCAACCGAGGTTTGTGCGGCGGCTACAACGGAAACGTCGTACGGGTCGCGGCTGCTCAGCGTGCAGAATTGAAAGATCAAGCGGCACGCGGCGAACTGAGTGTCAGCGGCAAGCGTGGTATCTCGGCCTTGCGATTTATGGGAATGCCCATCGAGAACACGTACACCGAGTTCGACGACGAGCCAGGTTTTGAACCCGTATCGAAAATTGCGGATGATTTGATCGAGCGTTATATCACCGGTCAAGTTGATCGTGTTGATGTCGTTTACACTCGATTTGTCAGCAGCTCCAAGCAGATTGCAACCGTTGAGACTCTGTTGCCATTCGCAAAGATCGAAACCGCAGTCAAGTCGGATGATAAGACCACCGAAAAGTCCAGCGGCATTCGTGACGATTACGAGTTCTTGCCTTCCGCTTCGGCCATTTTGGAAGAGGTCGTTCCGGCTAGCTTCCGAGCACGGCTGTTCAAATGCTTCTTGGACGCGGCCGTGAGCGAGCAGATCGCACGAATGGTCGCTATGAAGGGCGCAACGGAGAATGCAGGTGACTTGATCAAGTCCCTTTCCCGAACCTACAACCGTGCTCGTCAAAGCAAGATTACTGGCGAGATCATGGAAATCATCGGCGGTGTCGAAGCGTTGGGTTAAAAACCGGACGTGTACACACTCAAACCAAATCATAAATTTTTTACAACCATCGCAATCGAGCGAGAGATTAAATGAGCGTTACAACAGAACGAAACGTAGGGCGAGTTAGCCAGGTTATCGGCTCGACCTTCGACGCAGAGTTTCCAGAAAACAAACTGCCGCCGATTTACAACGCGGTTAAAGTCGAAGGGGACAAAAAGGGAATCAAGATTGACCTCACCGGTGAAGTACAACAACACCTCGGTGGTGGCAAGGTTCGCTGCGTCGCGTTGGGTAGCACCGACGGTTTGATGCGAGGCCAAGACTGCGTCGACCTCGGCAAGCCAGTTTCGGTTCCTGTTGGTAGTGGAACACTCGGTCGCGTGTTCAACGTTCTCGGTGCCCCAATCGATCAACGAGGACCAGTTCCCGCAGATGAATACTGGCCGATTCACCGACAAGCTCCTGCTGTATCGGAGCTTTCCACCAACACAGAAGTCTTCGAAACCGGTATCAAGGTTGTTGACCTTCTGACGCCGTTCGTTCGGGGTGGTAAGGCTGGTTTGTTCGGTGGTGCTGGTCTTGGTAAGACCGTTATTCTTCAAGAGCTCATCGCTCGGGTTGCTAGTACGCACGGTGGTTACTCCGTGTTTGCAGGCGTGGGTGAGCGAACTCGGGAAGGAACCGACTTGTGGTTGGAAATGCAAGAAGCCGAAATTGGTAAGACCGGCCGTAAGGTTATCGAGCAAACATGCATGGTGTTCGGTCAGATGAACGAGCCACCTGGGTCACGTCTTCGGGTTGCACTGTCGGCTCTAACGATGGCGGAATACTTCCGCGATACAACCGGTAAGGATACGTTGTTGTTCGTGGACAACATCTTCCGATTCTCGCAAGCAGGTTCGGAAGTATCCGCGTTGCTCGGTCGTATGCCATCCGCCGTGGGATACCAACCAACGTTGGCAACAGAAATGGGTGCTTTGCAAGAACGAATCACCTCGACCAAACGTGGAGCGATTACCTCGGTTCAAGCGGTTTATGTTCCTGCTGACGATCCGACTGACCCTGCTCCAGCGACTGCGTTCGGTCAGTTGGACGCGTTTATTTACCTCGAGCGATCGATTTCGGACAAGGGGATTTATCCTGCGATCGATCCGCTCGCATCGAACTCTCGGATCTTGGATCCAGCGATTGTGGGTGAGCGTCACTATGCGATTGCTCGCCGAGTCCAAAAGACGCTTCAACGATACCGCGAATTGCAAGACATCATCGCGATTCTTGGTGTGGACGAGTTGAGTGAGGAAGATAAGACAGTCGTTCGACGTGCTCGTCGAATCGAGCGATTCCTTTCGCAACCGTTCTTGGTCGCAGAAGTCTTCACCGGCAAGCCAGGGGAAATCACCTCGTTGGCAGACACGATCCGAAGCTTCGAAGAAATCTGCGATGGTAAGTGGGATCACTTGCCAGAGTCGGCGTTTATGTACGTCGGATCGATCGAACAAGTCGAAGAACAAGCGAAGCGTATGGCCGCAGCAGCAGCCAAGAAATAGGTGATACACTATGGCTGAACAGCAAGTTCGATGCGTTGTCGTAACGCCAGAAAAGACCGAGCTCGACGTCAAATGCGATTCGCTTATCATACCATTGTTCGACGGTGAGCTTGGTATCCTCGCCGGTCGGGCTCCGATGGTGGGACGACTCGGGTTCGGTATCCTAAAGATCCGCAATGGCAGCAGCGTTGACGAATGGTTTGTCGATGGTGGCTTTATTCAAGTCACTCGCGAGGGAACCTATGTATTAACGGACAAGCTCGTGAAGACCAGTCAGTTAAACAAAGCCCAAGCGGAAGAGGACCTCAACAGGGCTACCGCTCTCAAGGCAACGTCACCTGACGCGATGGCTCTCAAGGAGCGAAACATCGCTAGGGCACGGGCTAAGTTTCGGCTAGCCAAGAGCTAATAACAAATAAAGTCGATTGCTTAGACTCGACTTCGAAGTTAGTAAGTTAGTCACCAGCCTTAAGTTAGTCACTCCAGCCGTAAGTTGGGTACTCCAGCCGTAAGTTGGGTACTCCTGCCGTAAGTTGGGCACTCCTGCCGTAAGTTGGGCACTCCTGCCGTAAGTTGGGCACTCCTGCCCGACTCATGGCATGGAAGTCGTTCAAGAGTGACCAACCTACTCTATCGCAACAAGCAATGTTCCAGGCATATTCCGTGCAACCCGCGGCCAAAATGGTTACGGATGTATGTAGCCGAAGTTATAAAGACTTTGGACAACTCGCCAGGACTGGAACAACTTTTCGGTTTCGACCTCAATCGCCATCGTTGATTTATCTTCGCATTATTCAACCTCCCAAAAGCCTTGGAGAGGGTCGAGTGGAGTTTACGATCACTCGGGGAGGGTTCTTTAAAGGCAATACAAGCCCGCCAGCGCGAGCGAGGGATCGCACGCCGGTTAACGCTCCCGAAGCATTAGCAATCGAAACGCCAATCCCCCCTAGGTGCCAATCGCATGCGAAGCATCGGTATAAAGGTTCGCGCGGTTTAGGCATGAGTTAGAACAGGGCAATCCCTCACCTCGCGCTTTCGGGCTGGTATTGTGGCTAATGCTAACCCTATCACCGCATGCTTCGGAGCAACTGAATCTTGAGAATGGCGACACAAGTTGGCCCATGCGTAATTTCACTATCCATCACCATGCGGACCGCCTCTAAGAATGGTACGCGATAGCACTCGATCTTTTCCGTGGCTTCCGGATTGGGAGCCATGAAAGTTAAATCGGTCGCTAAGAACAACTTGGTGGGCGACCAAAGCGCTGCGGTAAGCGGATCGACGGTACCTATCTCTTTGAGAGAGCCTGCAATAACACCAATTTCCTCCGCCAGCTCGCGATTCGCGGCTAGCTCGGCAGATTCGGTATTTTCAATCCCACCACTAACCCCTTCGATCGTATCGTAACCGACTGCGTAATGGAACTCTTTGGTCAGATGTACAATATCATCGCTGTCAATCGCAATGACGCATACGCCTGGTTTGATTCGAACAGTCGAATAAGTCCCAGGATTTCCATCAGGACGCAACACAGAATCGCAACGGACTTTCATCCACGGATCTTCGTAAACAACCCGACGCTCTTCGATTGTCCACGGTCCGTACAGATGATGCGGCGGAAACTCATCTCGTGAACTCGGGTGCAAAATAAACCTCTACGGTGTTCGGGTACTGCTTAGTTTCGATGGAGTTTGCTGAGAATCCTTGGCACGAGCTACGTCCCGAGCAATGTCACCAACACTTTCTAACAATGACAGCTCCAAAGTGTAATCCGCATCGGCCGTTACGTCACCCTCGATAGCATATACTTCCCAAGATTGCGAGGCTACACAAGCGTCCGTCAAACGGGCGTTAACGTCTCTCGCAATGTCTTCTAATTCCTCATTGTCTAACGGTATACCCAATCGATTTGACATGTTTTTGTGCAGCAACAAGTCCTCGAAGTTCCTTTGGATGGTGTAATCTGACTCCTCGTTAATGGACTCAATTGCAAGTAAACATGACTCCGACGAACTCCGCGACGACTTAAACAGCTCCGTGAACTGTGACCAACCTAACGCATAAACATAGGGTGAATGCATCGTAGCGGGAGAAGCTGATTGGTCACGCATGGGATTACTGTCTTGAGTGAAAGTGATGGAGATATCTCTTTCCTAGGTCGCCCGCATACGGTTGCAAACCTCACCAATCAAAACTGCGCTTTATACGTTGAGCAGCGTCAATTTATCCGGTGACTTTACGGGTTGTAGCGATTATCCCACCTTCATGCATGGTCGCGGCAGCCATATGACTCACCCACTACTGCGAATGTACGACACTACTCATCTAGTGGGATTGCCTTTTGGCCGGAATAGAATTTGGTAATATCAATCCCGTGTTTCTGTTCATCCTCCATTAGCTTGAGACGTAATTCCAATCTCTCCATACGACGTTGGATCTGTGGAATCATTTCCAACGCATTGCTGACGACCTCATGCTTGGGAACTGGAGGATAACCCAGTTGCCGCTGCATAGCGGAAAAAAGAAACAAGGGATCCTTTTTACGATTTGCGTATGCAATCTTTCCCTCGCGTTCTCCAAATAGAATCGGGTACTCGGCCTTAGCGTCTGGCCCAAGATGCCGTTTTCGATACGAGACGAACTCTTCACTCCGACCGTAGATCAAATCGGCTAGGTCGACAAACCCAAGCTGCCGGCGCACGATGAGAATCCACTCTTTCCAGGTCGTGTCATAAAGCGGATCTTCGCTCATCGCTTTCAGTCCGGAATCGTAATTGAGACGATTTCGGCACAACGTTTCGAATTGGTAGAAAAAGAAACCTTGGCGATTATCGGATCGCCCTCTGTATTCCGCTTCGTGCTTTAAAATCTTTAGAGCTGTCTTAAAGTCAAATCGCCCCCGATCGGATTCGGATTGCTCGACGATAAATGTTTGAAACGGAGTAAAGTAATGGCTTATCTTGCGCATTCCCGGAGCCATGACTCCGGAATGCTTCAGCTCAGCCGACAAAAACGAAATCGCAATCGGTAACTTGGTGGTTGCCAAAACTTCATAGCGACACAGCTCCAGCAGCTCTTGCAAGGTGACATCTTGACCAAGCCGTTCCAGTAGAACGCCAAAGAAGTGTGCTTGTTCAATGAATTCTTCGCGATCTAACATGGAAGCCTGGCTCGATTATGGCTTAACGGAATGGAGACCAAATGAAACGAGCCGAGGGATTTGACTCCTCGGCTCAGGATCATTTTTTTCAGTATACAGTCGCTTGTCTACCAGATACAGTCGCGCATCGGCTAGTGTCCACTCGCAGCCTGTCCATTGATGGTTTGAGGCTTGTACCCACCCTTGGACTGAAAGTAACCGATCAAGATCAAGTAGCAAACCAACATAAAGGCTGGGAATATGGTGATCTTAGCAAGAGACGATTGCTTAGCTCCCTTGGCCAATTCCTCAACCTTAGTCTTGGTTTCACCTTCCAATTTGGCCACCTTTTCCGAGTCAACGGCTTGATAACTACCTAAGAAGTAGGTCGCGTCTTTGGATACTTGCTCATAAACACCAGGCAGCTCAGCAACGATAGCCGTTTTGGCCGACTCTTCCTGCATGAAGCCGATCACGGGGTTACCAAGTACACCTACCGTGAGCATCCCGATGCCGGCGATCGCGTTGAGGGTCAATGCACCACCTTTGGGGAATTGCTCCGCGACCACACCCAACATGGTCGGCCAGAAGAACGTCTTGCCAACCCCATAAAGAGTCGCGGCAGCAAAGATCAGTGCCATGCCCTTGACGACGGACAAGCTATACAGACCAACAATGGCGAGCACCGAGCAGGCTGCCAACAAACCGAGCGGGGTCAAAGCCTTCACAATCGGTCCCGCGAAGAATCGCAATACCATCATGATCGCCGAGGTGTAGATCAGAACCCAGAGCGGGCTATATCCTAGTTTCGTCATTGGCTCTTCCATAATCCCGGTGATCGCGCCGTCGGTGCCCAATTCGGTTGTAGCGAGAGGCATCATGATCAAGCACAAGAAGATCATCATCGGCCGACCCAACGACTTGCAATACACGCCGTATAAGACGGAACCAACGATGATGGGGATGTAAACGGCGTAGGCTGGCCAAAGGAATGTTTCCCCGAGGTTTCGGAAGATCAGGAACAATGCAAGAGCCGCACCGATCACACCAAACTCGCCTAGCATTTCAGCATAAGTCGCTCCCATGGAAACTCGTTCGCTAACAGGGAACTTGGCTCGCGCCAACATAATCAAGTAAACGATAGCGGGAATCGCGATGATGTAGACCAGAAGTCTCCAGTCGTCGGTTGCGGCTTTACCAAGCCCGAGAGTGATCAAACCACCGATGACCAACCCGCCTGGCCAACCTGCGTGGAGCATGTTGAGGTACTTGGTTTTCTCTTTGCTAAAAAGAGTCGCAACCACGGGGTTGATGAATGCTTCCACCGTTCCGTTACCAAGCCCCAAGATGATGGAGCCAATGGTTAGGAAGTTGAGTCCCTTAGCTTGTGCTGCGAGCAACGCTTCACCTTCCAGCCCGGGGGCTTTGACAATGCTATGTGCATAGAGAGCAAAGGCTGCGTAAAGCGAATAGCAAACAACGCTAAAGAACATCGCCGTACGGTATCCGATCTTATCGATCACCAAACTGAACAAAATGATACTGATCGAGAAGGACCAAATCCCGTGCCCGAACAATGTTCCCGCTTGGACCGTATCCAGCCCAAAGTCACGCGGCCACATCTCAGCCGTGTTACACATAAAGGCACGTGAGATAAATGCGAACGCTGTTGTAATCAGCGCGATGAAGCATCCCCAAAACATCAGCATGGAGGGCTTCTCATTGGATTGAGAATCTGTCATTTTTCTTCGAAACTAAAAGAAGTGAGAGGGACGGTGATTTAAGGAGTGAAGTGTAATCCGCCACTGGCCGTTACGCTACAGTGGATAAGTCACCCAAAAGGACGTTTTTCTGACTTATTGAGGCCATTTCGTGCGCCAAAAGGCCCGATTTGGTAATCTAGACGGTTTGCTTCGGGCTTAAGGGCTGGCACGGCTGGAATTCTACGACTGGGAGAGGGCATCACGGAATGTCATTACGATTCGCTATCTGTTCCTTTTGTATTGGCAGCCTGATTCTATTGGCCATTGGCTCCGACGCTTTTTCGCAGCTCACTCGCTACCAGCTGGGCAAGCAAGTTATCGCATTCGAAGAAGCCTTTGAGCTCGTTTGTCAGGATCCGACCGAACGGGAGAAGCCTTTAGGAGATTTGCAAAACGCGGTTCGATCCTTCTTTGCTTTATCTCTCCCTGAAGCGGAAAGATCGATCGACCTGGCTCGAATATCACTGCTGCCAAGTGCCGCTCGCGAATCCTTGAAACCACTCGCGGGGCTCAGACTCCGAATGGCGAACCGATGGCTCACAACCGACAATGCCACGCTGGAGCTCTCGCTAGTCGATGCTTACGAACGCGAATCATTCTCTCTGCCAAGTATGCTCCTGATGGAGGTGGATGTGATGCCGCTCGTCCATCGAACATCGCGCGATGATTCAGCAAACAGTCATGGCCATTCGCCGATCTTGGTTCAAGAAGAGTTTTCGATTGCCGATCTCAAGTGGACGGGTACGTTAACCCTTCGAGATGAAGGTGACTATATCATCAGGCCAACGCTTAAGATCGGAGTGGATCGACTCGAATTGCCCTGGTATATCGTATCGGTTACTCGCGATCGGGATCAGCGGCTCGAAAAGGTCTTAGCGCAAACGAAGCAAGCTCGCGAGTGGAAGTCCGATTGGTTCGGAGCGACATTAAAGTTGAACAGCTCGACCTTGCGATCCTTGTCTCGCAATTCGTATCTGGAAACAGACTTTCCCGTTCATCAGATCTTGGTGTGGCTTGAGAAGGGAATCGAACAAGAGGGCAGCGCAGGATTCATCGAGCCAGCTTACGGCAACGGGCAATACTGGCTTGATTTCAGCAAAGATGCACGGTCGGGTGTTGTCCGAATTCAATTCCCTAAACTAAACAATTCGAGCTCTACGAATCCAGATCAAACACTACCGGTCATTGTCGCTTATCACGGTGCCGGTGGTAGCGAGAACATGTTCTTCGATGCCTATGGAGCGGGCCGTTTGGCGAAACTTGCACGAGACAATGGCTATCTTCTCGTCACCCCACGCCAGCCCTTGATGGGAGCCTTGCTACCTATCGATTCGCTTGTAGACCAGCTAGCGGAGATTGCGCCGATCGATCGAAACAGAGTCGTAGTCATCGGTCATTCCATGGGAGCTGGGCAAACGATTAGCCAGTTGGATAGGCATCCTGGTATCGCTCAGTCTGCCGTGATTCTCGGAGGTGGACGAGCTGTACAAAGGCTAGAATCCTGGAAAGGGATCAAGGTATATGCAGCAGCTGGGGACAAAGACTTTGGGCTATCAGGAACGCAGGCGTTTGCCAAGTCTTTAGGGCAGATGGAATCTAAACCGGAGCTGGAGATCTTTAAAAGCACAGAGCACCTGGGCATCGTCCAAGTCGCCTGGGACAAGATATTCGATTGGCTTAGGCAATCCAAATGATTTAAGTAGAAGTGAGTCGGTTAGCTATTCACCAAGGTATTCCGTCTTCACTCTCGCAGCAAAGCGACTGCTGAAAGTGGCGGTGACAGCATTTTGCAAGAAGCGTCGAAAGAGTTTTGATTCGTTGCGACGTAACAAAGACAGATCCTCAAGAATTGTCGCACAGTGCCAGGCATGTTCCACATAGCGATAATGCACTTAAGTAAAAACGTCTGATGACGCAAAGTGCTTTAACCGTGTGCTAGCGCACGTCGGCTTATGGCAGCGATAATTGGACCATAGATAGCTCAAAGCTACTCACTCGAGTACACGCACACTCCAAGAGCGAGCAGGTAATTGTTTCGCCGCATTCAAGCTCACTGATCAAGGCGAGCTCTAGGTTTTTAGCCCGGTAGAGCGGTACTTAAGTCCGGTGCATCACTTTTCTAATTCGGATTGGTACCCCTCGGCCATCGAAGCTTTCCTCTTCGGGGAGCTCTCGTAGGCCGTAACAAGCCAGCTTTGGGGCGCAGTTACGGCACAGCATGCCAGGACTAAATGACTAGTCGGTTCAGGGCTGAATCGCAGTAATCCCCTGCCGTAACTTCACAGAGCTTTGTTACGGCCTACGCAGCAGCCAGCCACCAGACTTTGTTATTAGTGTCCATTAGTGAGGATTAGTGTCCCCCACTTCTTGCTGGTTCGATCGCTCAAGTAAGCGAATAGTGAAAAACCTCGTCTACCTAGTCTTTGCGTTGGCAGATAATTCGAACGCAGAAAGATCGTATATCCACTGGCTGCCTTTTTCTTGCAATCCGAGAATCCACGGCATAGCAGCCTACACGGCTGCAACGCTAGCTGCGGTAAGCGAGTTGCATACCGAAATCTGACCGAAGCCCAAGTACACAACTACGATCTCAATTCGATACGAATCAGACAAGTTCTTCGACCAAAGCAAGGTCCGTAACAACTAGAACAAGGAAAATTGAACAAATTTGGCTCATGGGGTCTTTACGAATCGCTAAGGGAGAGCCAAAAGAGGCGATTGAAGGCGGTCCCAATATTCTTCAGGCAGATTACAATGCGTGCTATCAACTCCGACTGTTCTTCGGTGAGTTCACCGAAGACGTCGGCTTGTTCACTCGTTTGAAAATTGCGGAATGCCGTCATCGTACTTTGACGCTCTTTGCCAGTATGTACCGGCAATTGAGTCTCTCAAAAACTACAACTACAAAAGCTTTCGAAAAGATTTCTTTGCGGGCCTAACCGTGGCCGCCGTCGCGGTTCCGCAAGCGATGGCGTACGCTCTAATCTTTAACTTGCCTGTTGAGATGGGGCTTTACACCGCCATCATCATGACCGCAGTTGGTGCATTGTTGGACTCGTCCAAACAACTGATCAACGGGCCGACCAATGTGATCTCGATCGCCATGCTCAGTGCCCTGACCTTGGCCTTCGGCGAATACTCCAATCTGCCGGTCGAACGGCAACAAGAATGGCAAAACGCGGCGGTCATGATGGCTCTCATGATCGGCGCGATTCAAACCGGGATCGCTTTGTTCCGCTTCGGTGACTTGTCACGGTTCATATCTCATTCCGTCATTATCGGCTTTACGATCGGGGCGTCGATTCTGCTTTTGTTGGAACAAATGAAATCGGTCTGCGGATTGAAATCGGTGGGTGATGTGCATGACCATTTCTTGGTTCGCTTCTATCGAACCATGACCGAAGGGGGCAGTGTTCATTGGCCGACGCTTGGGATTGCGATCTTTACCGTTGCAACCGTTTTGTTCATTAACGCTATTAACAAGAAGCTGAAGTGGTCGCTACCTGCTTTGCTGATGGCACTCGTCGCGTCGGGTACACTTCTGTGGCTTGTGGATCCCAAGCGCGAACTGGGAGTGAGGCTACTAGATCCCGTGCCCAGGACTCTGCCGTCGCTTGAAATACCGACCGTAGACTGGAACCTTTTGCGAACACTTTCGAGTAGTGCGCTGGCGATCGCGTTCTTGGGATTGTTGGAAGCCATGGCTATGGCCAAAGCGATCGCATCCAAGACGGGGCAAACGCTGGACATGAATCAACAGTGCCTCAGTGAGGGAGTTGCAAATCTGGCCGGTAGTTTCTTTCGATGTTTTCCGGGCTCTGGATCGCTAACCCGTTCGTACATCAACCATGCGGCGGGAGCAGTAACACAATGGTCTGGAGTTATCAGCGCCCTGGGTGTCACAGCAACGATTTTGTTATTCGCTCCTTTGGCTCAGTACATTCCGCGAGCTGCATTGAGTGGCGTTTTGATTTTGACCGCCTCGCGTATGGTCGAGCCAAAGGCCATTATGTACGCCGCGCGTGCCACACGATTTGATGCCATGATTATGTTGGCCACGGCCGTATCGGCGGTCTTTATCTCGATCGAGTTTTGCATTTTGATTGGGGTCGTGTTGTCTTTTGCTCTTTATGTTCCAAGGGCGGCCAAGATCCATGTTAGCGAGTTAACGTTAACCAACACTCGCATCATTCGTGAGGCTACCAAAAACGATCCCCTCTGCTCTTATGTGCGGATCTTGAACATCGAAGGTGAGATGTTTTTCGGTTGCGCTCCCGATCTAGAAAAGCGGATTCGGGAGTTTGAAGAGAGTTTGCCAAGCACCCTCGAGATTGTGGTTTTGCGATTGCGACGGGCCAACAACCCTGATGCGGTGGGTATCAAAATCATGGAGGACTTTGTTCATCGCATGAAAGCGCGCGGCATCACATTGGTCTTTTCTGGGGTCCAGTCCAACATGTCCGACGTTATGCGCAACGTAGGATTGGATTTGGTTGTGGGGCGCGATAACATCTTTCGCGAAGAAGCCGAAGTGTGGGCCAGTACCTTTAACGCCGTCAAGAAAGCGTACGCTAAGATCGGCGACAAGCGATGTGAACATTGCCCCAATCGCGGAATCGCAACAGAGCAACGCAGCGATTGGTCATATATGATCTAATCGAGTTTCTATGTCAATGAATAGTTGCAACGCGTAGTATCCGCTATTTAGGCCGGAGTTAGGACAGGGCAATCCCTCACCTTGCGCTTTCGGGCTGGTATCAATACAAGCCCGCTGCGCGAGCAAAGGGATCGCACGCCGGTTAACGCTCCCGAAGCATTAGTAATGCAATTGCCAATCCCCCTAGGCCCAATCGCATGCGAAGGATCGGTATTCCGGTTCGCGCGGTTTAGGCCGGAGTTAGAACAGGGCAATCCCTCACCTCGCGCTTTCGGGCTGGTATAGAGAAACGTTCCTCGCTGCGCTGTCAGGGGGCCATTAACACGAGACGATTCACTGGGGGGCCTGGCAAAAACGAAGTCGGCTTGCCCTGTTCCCATGCTTCATGGCTATCCGCGTAGTGCGGGGATAGAGGATGGCCCGACTGTCCGCAGGGCATGTGCATGTATCCTTCCGATTCTTTTCCAGGTGAGACTGCCATGCGCTGCGACGCCCCCATCGCGGGCGCTTGGATATAGGGAATATCGGACCAGCCTCCATCCAGTTCTCTTTTGGGCATATCAATCCACGCCCCAACGAAGGGGATAGCCATACTCATGGGATGCTGAATATTGGTTGTGTTGACGCTCCCCCACTTAAACTCTGCCAAACCTCCCGATTTCTCGATATCTTGCATCACAACCTTGAACTGCTCTACCAAAAAATGATCCCAATCGGAAAATGAGGAATCCAAATAGTGAGCGGGACGCTGCTGCAATATCTCCCAAATCGATTCTTCGATTCGGCGATGCCGATTCAGATTGAATTTATCGTCGTGTGCTCGCCCGATCCGCCCAAGAAAATTAGCCATCTCTGTGGCAACTCGATTTCGATATACCCATACAATTCGATAACCCACCGAATCTGCTGTCGCTTTGCCATCCCATTTCTCCAGGACCTCCCGAACACTGGAAATCGACGGCAAGCCAACCCCTTTTTTCGAATCCAGTGTGGCCAGAAGCAAACCTCGCCATCGACCGAGTAGCAACGCTTGTTTGTCGAGCTGCAAGGCGAGCATATCCGACTCCGATGCTTGTTCGATGCCTAGCAAGGCATCGCGGATTTGCTTTTGTCTAGCCCCACGGTCGTATCCCGAATCCCCTAAAATCCGATAGGCATCCCCACTTACAACGCGAGCGTTGGCCGTCCAGATTCGCCCCACTTGTGGATCGATCACACGAGGATACTCGTTAGGAGTCAAGTACCCTTGCCATGCATGTTTGCCATCGGCCCAGGACGTTGGTAGAAATCCATCAAAACCGGTTCGTTTGGGAATTCGCCCCATGATGGTCCAGCCAATGCGCCCATTTGCATCCGCAACGACGAAATTCTGATGTGGTGTTCCACTTTGATTGGCAATGTCCATGGCCGCCTCAATCGTCTGGCAATTCTCTAGCTCCATCAACTTGAGATTGATCCCCTCGGGATCGTAAGCCACCCAGTGGCAAACGAGATCGCGCCCCGATTTATCTTGCCCCATCACTGGTCCCCACGTGGTACTCTTTACCTCGAACAGCACATCCTCAGCACCACGAACTTTGATAACCTCTGGAATCAGTTCGAACTCTCTAGGACCGGTAGGCGTTTGATACTTCTTGGGTTCGTTTGGATCAGCCTCGACGACAACAACATCGATCCAGTCCGCTTCGCTATTGGTAAAGCCCCAGGCCACATGACCATTAGAACCTACAATAATCGCAGGTGTTCCCGGCAATGAAACACCAGTAATTCGATTTGTACTCCCCTTCTGCGACGCATCATCCCATACAAAAGATGCTCTATACCAAATATGGGGGACTTGAATCCTAAGGTGCATATCGTTGGCGACAAGAGCGCGACCATCTTTGGTGTGCGCGCCCGACACGGCCCAGTTGTTGCTCCCCATCGCGTAGGGTGTATCGAACGAGTCAACTTCTTCAGCAAAATGTTGGGAACGCAAGGCATTAGCCGCAACCGCATTCTTTTTATCGTTCGTTTTTGGGACTGTACGGGGATCAAATACACCCTCGCCTGGAATTACTGGCGACGGAAAGGCCTCGCCAAAGATAGGTGCATCAAGTTGTCCTCCGCGAGGAGTCAAAAAATCAAATACCTCTTGAGGTACCAATTCATGCAGCAGTCCACGTTGACGTTCCGCTTCAAACTGATTTCCTTGCAAGTCCAGAAACATGGAGAAGACAACCAGAAGAGAATCTTCGGGTGTCCATGGGGCCGGGGTTTGACCTAAGAGCAAGTATTCGAAAGGAGAAGCCCGCAACGAACTGAGCCCAGCGTTGACACCGTCTGCATACGACTGCAGCAGTTGAAGAGTGGAGTCCGCCTCAGATTCCAATTTGCGTTTTGCGGCGTTTCGGAATCGATGTACACGTGTCGATTTATCTCTGTCGACAAGGGCTGGACCAATCAACTCAGAAAGTTCACCAGCCGCATTGCGGCGGAGCAAATCCATGTGAAAAAAGCGATCTTGAGCGTGAACAAAACCAGTGGCAAAGGCCAGATCATTTCGGTCCTTCGCGGAAATCGTCGGGATACCGGAAGCATCTCGTTCTACCGACACATCGGCTTGAATGCCCGAGACAGACACCTGCCCCTCAAGCAACGGAAGGCTGAGTGATAGTTGTCGATAGGCCCAAGTAGCTGCTCCTCCCAACACGATTCCGGAAACGCATCCGAGAATTACAAGAATTCGGACAAATCGGTTTTGTGGTAATCGAAATCGACTCATCGAACGACTCACTTGCGGTTAGAACACTTGGCATGATTTTCGAGCATAGTTGCAACCAACGCGGTCCAACCGGTTTGGTGGCTGGCTCCTAAGCCACGGCCGTTATCTCCGTGAAAGTACTCGTAGAACAAGATCTGGTCACTCCAGGGGGCGTCTTTTTTGTATCGTGGATCGTGACCGTGTGCGGGGCGGATTCCCTGTTCATTAAATTGAAACAAATTGATGAGCCGACGTTCAATTTCGTCTGCCACTTGGGCTAGATTCATCATAACCCCTGAACCGGTTGGGCACTCTACCTGAAATGAATCGCCATAGAACTTATGGTAATCTCGGAGAGACAAAACCAGTAGATAGTTGAGGGGCAACCAGACGGGGCCTCGCCAGTTGCTGTTACCACCGAACATTCCACTATCGCTTTCACCGGGCACGTAGGCAACTCGTTCTCTATTGCCGTAGAACTCGAACTCAAAGGGTTTATCTTTATGAGCGGCCGACAGAGATCGGATGCCAAAAGGAGACAAAAACTCCTTTTCGTCGAGCATGTACGATAGCAATTTTTGAAACCGTTCCATCGACGGAATAGCTAGTAGCCGCATTCCATCAGACGAATTATTCGGACACGTATATGTCATATACGACATGTGTTCCGACATGTTGGGACGATACTTCAGGAACCAATTCATTCGTCTATTGAATTCGGGTAGACTTCGAATTCGAGACTCCTGTATCACCAAGTTGGAGCACAGGGGAATTAGCCCCACGAGCGAGCGAACCTTTAACGCGGTGCTAGCCCCCTGATGGTACAAATGATCGTAATAGAAGCCATCTTCCGATTCCCAAAGACCGGTACCGTGAAGAGTGTTCATGGCTTCCGCAATTTCGACATAGTGCTCAAAAAATTTGCTTGCCATGTCGGAATAGGCGCGACTCTCATGGGATAGCTCTAAAGCCATTTGCAACATACAGCCACAATAAAATGCCATCCATGCCGTCGCATCAGCTTGGTCGAGCGTCGCCCCGCCTGGCAACGGTTTGCTCCGATCAAACACGCCGATATTATCCAACCCGAGGAAGCCGCCACTAAATACGTGCTGCCCGCGAGTATCCTTTCGATTGACCCACCAAGTGAAGTTGAGTAGTAGCTTCTGAAATGTCCGTGCAAGAAAGTCTTTGTCTTTGCATTGTTGATAGACTTGCCAGCATGCCCAAGCATGCACGGGTGGATTCACATCGCTGAGAGCCCATTCGTAGGCAGGAATTTGGCCATTGGGGTGCATGTACCATTCGCGTAAAAACAGCACCAATTGACTTTTGGCAAACTCGGCATCGATACGAGCCATGGGGATCATGTGGAACGCTAGATCCCATGCCGCATACCAGGGATATTCCCATTTGTCGGGCATTGAAATCACGTCACGATTAAACAGATGAGACCAATCTCGGTTACGACCATCTTTGCGATTCTCCGGGAGCGGTTTGCCATTACTGTCACCTTTAATCCAAGAATCCACGACGTAATAGTAAAACTGTTTAGTCCAAAGCAACCCTGCATAAGCTTGCCTAGAAACCAGTCGCTGCTCCGGTGTCAAACTGTTCGAGATCGCTTCATGGTAAAACTCATCCGCTTCTCTTTTTCTCTTTTGAAATGTCGCATCGAATCCCTTATCTAAATCGACATAGGAATACCAAATAGATCCTGCTGTTGACTTCGTTACTCCGTTGGCCAAGCTTTCATCGGATTGGCCCGTGAGTCGGCATCGAATTTTAACCGATTCTCCAGCTGGGATTTCCAGAACATAATGACCCGCGCATTTGGTGCCACTGGTGCTCTTGTCAGCCCCGTTGTCGATCTGATTGACGATCAGTTCGTGAAATGCATCTTTGAACGCTTCACCCGACGTGGGTACGTCAGGATGACGTTTGGGATTCGACTCATTTTCGGTGAACAACCAACGCGGTGACAATCCAGTCACGTTTGATTCGATACGGAACTCAAAATGCCCGAGCGTTTCATGGTTTCCAACGACCACTCCCACGGGATCATTTGGGGTTTGAACCAGTTGCATACGAGGTCTGATCTCGCATCCCTCATGGGTGCATCCCCAGACCCAGGAATTATGAAACCAAATCTGAGGCAGCACATGAATCGTCGCCGCTTCGTGGTAACGGTTGGAAACTGTGAGTTGAATCAAGATGTCATCGGGAGATTCTTTGCAGTACTCAACATCGCAGTCAAAGTAAGTGTTTTCATCAAAGACGTTGGTATCGAGCAAGTCGAATTCCGTATCGAGCCGTCCTCGTCCACGATTGACCTCCACTAGTTGCTCATAGGGATATCGCCGTTGTGTGTATTTGTACAATCCTCGCATATACGAGTGAGTGGGGGTCGCGTCGAGATAGTAATAACATTCTTTGACATCTTCACCGTGGTTCCCCTCGGGCCCAGTCAATCCGAATAATCTCTCCTTCAAAATAGGATCTTTTGTGTTCCAAAAAGCAAACGAAAAGCAAAGTCGTCCCTGGCGATCACAAAGCCCCAGCAAACCGTCTTCTCCCCAGCGATATGCTCGCGAACGAGCGTGATCATGTGGCAGATAGTACCAAGCGTCTTGACTGGGAGAATAATCCTCGCGGACGGTACCCCATTGACGCTCGGAAAGATAGCTACCCCATCGCTGCCAATTCGCAATTCGTTTCTTCGATTCAAACAATCTGCCATGTTCAGCAGTCGCTCGCAACGCGTCCGTCGAGGGAAAGCACATTCCCAAGTGGTCGGGCGATCTGGGTCGTTCGGATGTTGACATCGAAATTGTTTCTAGCTTGGGAGGTCAATGTGATGGGATTGCTTACCAGCCGCCCTATCTTACCCACTATGCATTTCGCGTCGATTTGTAATTCGCTCAATTACCTACTCGCGGCTAGGACTCTCGCCCGTGATCCCCAACTTGCTTTTCGATTTTTCGCACCAATTCCGTGGCCTCTTGCAGCGAAGCCATAAGTCGCGCAAAAGACTCGTTAATTGTGGCCAAATTTTCATCCTGAAACTTCTTGGCTGTTGCGTCAGCCCAAAACTCGCTGACGGAAACGACGGAGTCGTTCCACCGATGTACGAGATTTTTTAACTGATTCGTACATCCGATCAGATCATGTCGGCAGCGCGTGCTCATCAAATGGAATCTCACGAATTGGAGTTATTTTAAACCTGGGCAGACCAATAGTTTAGCATGTTCGAAAGCTTGCCTCTAAAGCCCCATGAAAGCTGGATTTGAGATTTCTGCCCAGCAACTTTGCAGGCTTTCTGTGATTTCGGATTGCACGCATTGCCGGAGCGGTCGATTTGGGAGATAAATAGGAACTCTCCCTGGTGTACGAAAAGGACTCGACTGTTTCCCTGTTTTTTGGAGTCAACCCAATGCGATCTACTCGTTTCAAGATGCTCTCTATCGTGCTCAGCGTGAGCGCGACGACTCTTTCTCTACCACTATCAGCATCTTTCGCACAATCTACTCTCATTGATCAACCTAAATACGTTTCTATGAACGAAGCTAATCCACTTTTGAAACCAAGCTCGCTGCCACTTAAGTCCCCGGAGTTCGGTAGGGTCAAGAACGAGCATTTTCTCCCGGCATTCGAAGTGGCAATGAAGGAGCAACTCGAAGAAGTCGCCGCGATCGCCGAATCGAAAGAAAGTCCAACCTTTGAAAACACTCTGGTCGCCATGGAAAAGACTGGGGAAGCATTGAATCGAGTCCAAGCGGTCTTTTTCCACCTGGCCTCCGCACACACCAACGAAGATATCCAAGAAATTGAAGCCAAGATGGCTCCCAGATTGGCGGCCCATTTTGATGATATCTATCTCAACAAAAAACTTTTTCAACGCGTCGAATCCCTTTGGAATCAACGCGAAGGATTTAAGGACTGGAACGAAGAGCAACAAAGATTGCTCAAGGATTACTATGAGTCCTTTGTCCGGGCCGGCGCTAAACTAAACGATTCCGAACAGAAACGCATTCGCGAAATCAACGAGCTGCTCTCCTCGGCTACCACCAAGTTCCAAAACAATTTGCTCGCTCTCACTAAGGAACGCTCGGTCATTATCGAGGATGTCAAAGAACTGCAGGGAATGAGCGACGCTGATATCGCCGCCGCTGCCCAAGCCGCTGAGGCTCGCGACATGAAAGGTAAATACCTTCTGGCTATCACCAACACGACTCGCCAGCCTGTTCTGACCTCTCTCGCGAACCGAGACACTCGTAAAAAAGTCTGGGAAGCTTCAGCGAATCGAGGCCTCGGAGAAAACGGTGGCATTGATAATCAGCCACTTGTCATCCAGTTAGCAAAATTGCGAGCCGAGCGTGCGAAGATCCTTGGCTTTGACACGCACGCTTCGTTTACTTTGCAAAATCAAATGGCGAAGAACTCGGAAGCCGCCTTTAAAATGCTGCAAGATCTTGCCCCCGGCGTGGTCGCCAAAGCTAAACAAGAAGCCGAAGAAATCCAAAGTGCCATGAAAGCGGATGGCATCGACGATGAAGTCCAGCCATGGGACTGGGAATACTACGCCGAAAAAGTTCGCGCTAGCAAATACCAAGTTGACGAAAGTCTCATCAAACCCTATTTCGAAATCAATCGAGTCCTCGAAGATGGGATGTTCTACACCTACAATAAACTGTATGGCGTCTCATTCAAGGAACGACACGATCTGCCAACTTACCACCCAACGGTAAGAGTTTTCGATGTGCTGGGCAAAGATGGCGAGCAAATCGGAATCTTCTATGCTGACTACTATGCTCGCGATAGCAAGCGAGGTGGGGCTTGGATGAATTCCTTTGTCGATCAATCGCGACTATTGCACCAATTGCCAGTCATCGTCAACGTGATGAACATTCCCGAGCCTGCCAAGGGGGAGCCCACCTTGCTCAGCCTCGATCACGTGGTCACCATGTTCCATGAGCTGGGGCACGGCGTGCACGGATTGTTCTCCGACGTCGAATATCCGAGGCTCTCTGGCACCTCGGTTCCAAGAGACTTCGTCGAGTTTCCTTCTACCGTTCACGAAGACTGGGCCATCCATCCAGAGGTATTGGCCAACTACGCGAAACACTACAAAACTGGTGAAGCACTTCCCAAAGAACTACTTCAAAAGAGCATCGTGGCTAGCAAGTTCAACAAGGGCTACGAGACCCTCGAGTACCTGGCCGCAGCATTGCTCGACCTGGGGTGGCACTCAATGTCAGCCGAAGAAAACGTCTCCGATGTAGTCAGCTTTGAATCCAAAATCTTGGCCAAGTACGGAGTCGATTATGCTCCAGTACCGCCTCGCTACCGAAGCGCCTATTTCGCACACATCTTCGCGGGAGGTTACTCCGCAGGCTACTACGCTTATATGTGGAGCGAAGTTTTGGCCGCAGATGCCTATGCCTACATGCAACAACAGGGAGGACTGAACCCAGAGATTGGCGGAAAATTCAGGCAAACCGTCCTTTCTCGTGGCGGAAGCCGTGATGTTATGAAACAATATATTGACTTCCGCGGTTCGGAACCAAACGTAGAAGCATTACTTATTCGTCGAGGATTAAAGTAGCCCATGCCTCCCTTCTCTCTTCTCGCTAGTCTTATAAGTCGGTCACGTTTTTGCGATTGTGACTCTGATTCGAAACTGTCGGAGGAGAGAAAGTTTGGGCGTAAGGAGACCCGTCGTAGAAGGATCCGTATGGCGGCAAAGGTCTTGTCATTTGCCGCACTGACGGGCGTACTGACCTCGACCGCTTCGGCGCAGCGAGTTGCCGTTACGCTCAAAAATGGAATGATTATTAGCCCGGTTAAAGGCCGGGTTATTCAATCTGTCAGTAACAAGGCTAAAGTTGGGTCCGGACAGCATTCGGCCAAGATTGCGGAAATGGATGACGGGCTCAGGCTAACACTGGTTGATAATGGGCTAGTGCAAGGTGAAGTGCCAGTACCTCCTCAATCGACGATTGAGTTTCCGGCCAATGCTCGTCTCGTCGCGCCTCCCGACAGCTCTCGCCAGATTTCTGCATTTACAGCAGCCTCGACGGTATACCCGTTTAGTGTTCTCGGGCGACGCTTTTACCGATTTAACAGCGGGGATGTCGTCGTACAAGGCATCACGGAGATTACGCCTCAGTATATAAAATTAGAAAGCTTGCGAGGTGCCACGGGTGCTATCCCCTGGGATATGAGAATGTCATTAGATGCCATTCCACCCAAAACGCTATATGACATTCTTCTCAAGAATACCGACCAAAACAAATCAGGCTCCTATCTGGACATTGTCGGTTTGTATCGCGCTGCAGGGCGTTACGTGGAAGCGCGTGAAGTCCTACAGTTGACATTGCAACTCTTCCCCGAGGAAGAAAGCTTAAGACCCGCTCTCAAGGAGTTGGATCAGTTGGCAGTGGATCAACTGCTAACGATGGTTCAAAACTTAAAGAGCAAAGCTGGTCAGCACAATTTTGCGGAACAAATTATCAACAACGTCAGTACCGAGACCCTTTCTCTCGAGACTTCCATAAAAATCAAGTCTCAAAAAGATGCGATAGCCAAAGAACGAGCCGATCGCGATGCCCTCCTTAACGCGATCAAAGCCGACATCGATCAACTCCAAGACCCCCAAGCACAACAAGATTGTCGTGAGATATGGAAAGAAATGGAGACCTATCTCAACTCCGATACGCTGCCACGCTTATCGGATTACTTGCGATTGAAAGAGGATTCTAAGCTGGAAGCCCGCATCGCTCTGGCGATTGGTGGCTGGATTTACGGTTCAGGTTTGGCGGAAGAGAACTTGAAACTCGTCCTTTCAGGCATTCGGGCCAAGAAACTGGTTCATCAATATCTGTCCGCTCCAAGTCCAAACGAGGCGACTCTCGACGAACTTACCAAGCTCGAATCGGGGTCTCCTCGGTATGTCGCACGAATTGTGGCGAACATGGCCCCACCCATGCCTCCACCCGACAGCATGCTGAGCCCTATACCCTATCGCCCAGACCCCAGTAACCCTGAGGTTGTAGCGGAAAAAACGGTACCTGGTCGCTATATCATTCGGGTGCCTCTGCCTCGCGAAATGGCTGGGATCGAAGCCACCTATGTCGTACAGCTGCCGCCTGAATACAATCCGTACCGCCGCTACCCGTGTGTAGTCACGATGAATGGCCAAGTGTCACAGCCTGAAGACCAAATCGATTGGTGGTGCGGTCCTGTCGATCCAGAAACCGAACGCGGATGGGGCGAAGCATCTAAGAACGGCTATATTGTTGTCGCCCCTTACTGGCGACTCCCCAAACAACCGTCTTACAACTTTACCGAGAATGAACACTTATACGTGCTTGCGGCACTGATGGATGCGAAACGTCGGTTTAGTGTCGACAACGATCGTGTCTACCTCTCCGGTCACCACATCGGGGGAGACGGGGCATGGGATATTGCCACGGCTCACCCAGATCTTTGGGCTGGGTGTGTGGTTGTTTGCGGGGTCGCGTCCAAATACGTGATTCAGTACCTACCGAATACTCGTTACGTTCCCCACTTCTTCTTAACGGGAGAGTTAGCAGCGAAAGGGACCGAGGTTCATCGAGAAGTAAACGCCATGGTATGGGATAAGCTTTTGCAAAATCGCGCCTATGACACCATGTTGACCATATACAACGGCCGTGGGTTTGATCATTTCTTGGAAGAGCTACCACGCATCTTTGAATGGATGAATTTGCCAAACCATGTGCGAAATTTCAACCTGACCCAGTTCGAGGTTAAAACCAATCGAATGGGTGATCGGTTCTTCTGGTGGTTTGAAACCGATCAACTAAAGGAAGGCAAAAACATTAATCATCCATTGCTATTTGATCCTGGAACCGAACATACCGTCGAATCGGAAATCATTCGGGAACCCAATAATGTCATCATGATGAAGAAGGCCCCTGCAGATCGGTTCACTATCTGGCTTACCCCTGACATGCTTGATCTAAGCCGAAATGTACAAGTTACGGTGAAGGGAAAGAACGAACGATACGAGCCTGCTGCGGATACTCGCGTCTTGATTAAAGACGTTCGCACACGATGTGATCGCCAGCATCCATTCTGGATGAAAGTCGATTTCCCGAAATAGATGAACGCCCTTATATTAATGCGCAGCGTTGGCGAGGGACTTTCTTCAATACCAGCCCGAAAGCGCGAGGTGAGGGATTGCCCTGTTCTAACTCAGGCCTAAGTTGCGCGAACCACCGATGCGATCCTTCGCATGCGATTGGGCCTAGGGGGATTGGCGTTCGGGTTGCTAATGCTTCGGGAACGTTAACCGGCGTTCGATCCCTTTGCTCGCGGGCTTGTAGCTTTAATGGCGATTTGAAAAATAAGCATTAGCCGCAGGGCGCTAGCCCACGGTTAACGGCCGACAACCGGACGCTAGCGCGATCCCGGCTAATTAAAGCAACAAGCCCTCGCGCAGCGGGCTGATAGCACTAGATGCTAGCGCATGAAATATGGTCAATTTTTCACTTTTAGTTGCATCGGGGTCGGTCAAAAGTGACCAACTGCTCCTTGAAACTAGGCTGCCGATACATTACCCACTGCGTTTTGTTTTCTGTTCATCGCAACGACAACAATTCCTATACCCATAAACACTAGTTGAGCCGCGCCCCAGACAGCTAGTGCCTTAAGAATTTGACCTTCGAAAGCTCCATAGGCATGGAGTCCAATGCCCAGTTGGTTTGTTCCGAACATCGACCATGCGGTAATGATGTTGCCGAAAATCGCCAAGTTAGCGAAACCTAGGGCACCGACCAATTTGTCCCATCGAGCGTGGAGCAACAACGCATTCCACAACACGATCATGAGAGCCCCGTTCTCCTTAGGATCCCAACCCCAGAATCGACCCCAGCTATCGTCACCCCATAGCCCACCAAGAACCGTTCCAACAAAGCTAAAGAACAGTCCAAAGCAAACGACCGCATAGGTGATACGGTACAGCACAGGAATATAGTCGCTGTACTCTTTACCAGTCGGTGTTTCGCGTCCTGCGATGGCTGCCACGGCTGCAACGACGACGATAGCGATGCCGAACAATCCAGCGAAGAACGTTGCACTATATCCGAGCGTGACCGAAATTACGTGCGTGGACAGCCAAAACTGCGTATCCAGAACCGCTTGAAGCACCGGTGTTGTATCTCCGGTATCCAAGCCGTACGCCACTAGCAAACTTAGATACCCCGAGGTTGCGGCGATCAGCAACGAAACTCGTATCGGGTAGAACAACTCTGCGACGATACAAAAGAGAACCATCGCCCAGCCGATAAAGATGGCGGCTGAGTACAAACTCACCACAGGTGGGCGTTCCGATATCACTATCCGAGCCCAAATGCCATAGGTTTGAAGCAGAAATGCTGAAATGCATAGCACAAGAGCCACGACCCTCAATGATTTCGGCATGACTACAAAACTGAGCGTGGCTAGAACCCCCAAGAACAGATAGAGCCAACCGCATTTGCTAAACAAATTAGTGCGTTGGAATTGATGTTCGAAGGCCACATGCTCTGTTCGCATCACGTCTTCCCCGTGGGCTTTCACGGCGGCTTCTCGGTACTCCTCGACCAACCGATTGATCTTCGCACCTTGCGTTTTGTTCTCTTGGTAGGCCATGCTGAGCTGAATAAATTTCTCCAAGGCGATCATGCTGTCGCTCTTCTTCTCTTCCAAAGCTTTGGGCAGTGAGTCGAAGAACAAAGGTCCAAACGCGTCCCAATTGAGAGGTGGCGCGCGTTCACCCTCGGCAACAACGGGTTGAGTAAAGGAAGGTAGAATCGTTGGGCCCTTAGCTCTTCGGACCTGTGCAACGCGTTTTTCCAGAGCGTCTATCTCTTGACGGAGTGCGTTGATGTCACCGGACTTTATACTCTCTGGAGCGATGGGCCGATACGAATCAAAGAGAGAATTGATCAGGGATACCTTGTTCAGTACCTCGAGCAATTTTTCATCTTCAAACGGTAGTTTGCGTTCGCGATCTTCAGTGGACTGGATGATTCTCGTCATTCTCGGCCAGATCGCTTGCAACCCATCTACCACATCGTTGTAGGAGTAACGGTTTGATTTCACTCGCGTTAGACCGAGCGCCCCGGTCGCCTCCGGTGCATCGATGCGAATAAGTGGATTCGATCTCGTCCACTCCTCGGTCATCATGATGTCAAACAACCATTGGGACGAAGAGATACGCACCTCTTTGGGTTCTTTTCCATCCCCCTGACTTTCCATCATTAGCGCGTAGGGTTTGTTAGAGAGAATTTGGAGAATCTCTGCACCCGCTGACGAAAGCGGTTTGGTTCGCCCTCCATAGTTGACAGTGAGTTTACCAATGGCGTCATAGTCAACCCGCTCGCGGTCCGTTTTCGGCGGTAGGAAGATGTAATACGAGTAGGCCGACATAAAAAACGCGAACGCCCCTCCTAAAATCCAAGGAGTTCGGCTCGGTTTGCCTGCGTCCTTACGGTCACCTTTCTTTTTCGAAGCTGATTTCCCTGCATTCAGTACAACACCCTGAGTGTCGGGCATGCTTGGTATCGCAATAGCTCCTCGCTCATAACGCATGGCAAAGCGGGCGAATGTACCGCTGAAATGGAATAGCATCCCAATTCCTACCAGCACACAAGATACGTACGGTATAAGCCAGCCAGCGTTGGTCACGACTTGAAGCACTGTTTGTTCCGTTCCATACCTGCTTTCTCCACTGGGGGTGTAGCTCGATTGATAGAACGTTTCGCCTCGAAATCGCAGCGGACTATTCATCCACACCCGGCCATCTTGAAGAACATTGCCATCTTTGTCTTTGATTGTGATATAGGAGGAATAGTCCTTCGGGATAGCGGTGTTTGTGTATTGCTCCAGAACGACGTCATCGAGTGTGACGGTGTAGTCTTTGTAGTTCCGCCGAAACTGCATACCGATTTCGTAGGTCTTCGATGCAGCCTCGATTTTCTCGAACTGCTTTCGGCCAATCACAAGTTCGTCGCTCAGCCACTGGCTCGCGAGATAACTACCCATCTCGGACTTGTCTGCTTTGTTAAAAACTGTGTAGTAGGCGGACGAGATATTGGATTCGCTAGTTGCTCCGCCAGCTTTAGGGACCTCTTGGGCATCGTACTC
>JBKCTT010000045.1:0-9711 GCA_046318795.1 Pirellula sp. | reverse complement strand
CGAGCCGGTGAAGACTGAAAGTTGTCTGGCTGGAAAATCACCCATCATCGGAACGAGAAGCAAGATCCGAAGAATGCCGTGAACGGTTTCGACTGCAATAATGAAAAGCCAAACAGCAAAGGCTCGAAGAAGGAACATCATCACCCCTTTCTCGTGTAAACCGTACTTCATTCATGAAGTGGAACCTCGATTTTAATTCCATAGCTGAGGGCAACTTTGAGCAAAGTTGCCCCCATCATGGCGTCCTGGATGTTTCACAAACTTTGCTTGATATTGGGTGTCAATTTTCGGTTTCACTGAATTCCAACTTATTTCCGTAAACGATAAAGTGCCGTTCAAAACCCGACTCTGGATACAGCAGTCTCCAATACTCTCCGTTACAAGTTGACGGGAAAATATCAAGACATGACAAATCCGACAAAGATATTCTTACGCCCCCAAAACGATCTACCTCGACACCTTTTACAATTTTTGGCAGGTCAACACTGCCTTTTAACCATTTCTCAAGCCTAGCCTCTAAAAGCGTCCAACGATCACCGCTTTCGGATGACTCCGGGTCGGGCAGTCTCCGGTCGTTGACGCCTACCACAACGGAAGCATTCCTAGTAATCCTCCACGAGCAATCTACACGAAGGGATATTTCACCGTTAGCTATTGTCTGACCATGTTTGTTTACATGACTAATCTGCTTTCCGAAATCGAAAATCTGCACATTTAAAATCCTCCATGAATCCCAAAGAGGTTTTCCTAACAGGATTTCCATTCTTTGTTTGATTTCTGAAAGCATTTCCTTCGAAAGCGTTGGCTCTGTTGTTTCTGTTTTGTCCACTTCCCTACCCCCACATATCCCACTAGCGTTTGATGACCATTATGGAATTGATAGTTATACCAGCCTCGCCACCCTCTTCCCCCACAACAATTCCCCGACCGGACAGAAATCTGCCTTCAAATTCGTAGCCATCCATCAAGATCCGTGATCGACTCATCAACGAATGATTGCCGGCATTGAGGGCAAACGTCATACCAAGACATGAGCCATGCTCTTTTAGAATAGACTAATGCGCATCCCTTGTTCACTGTTTTCGTCCCCCCGAGTTCACCTATACGATTTGAACATCAACTGAGTCAGCGTAGACATGCCTAATTCGCATTAACTTCCACGTAATCGATGAAAGCGTAATTTTTCGAGTACTCCCCTAGAGACACATTTGATGATTCGCCACTATCCCTCATCCTCATCAAAAAAGTCATTGGAGACTTCTTTTAGATGATACACCTTCGTCGTTGTGGTTCCTACATTGTGCTCAATCATAAAGCTAGAAAGTTTCTCACCGTCAATCAAAACAATCTTCTTGCCGACAATTCTATCCACGAAATCATAAGCATCCTTGCTGAACTGCGATGTGGTTAGGATCACTCCTTTGTTGGCTTGTACGAAATCCATGCTTCCAACAAACTGCTGGACAATAGGTCTACCAACGGTCGTGTCGGTGTATCTTTTTGCTTGAATGCAAACCACATCGAGCCCCAGCTTATCCTCTCGGATGATGCCATCGATGCCACCATCACCACTCTTGCCGGTTACAGATCCATCTCCCGTTACTCCTCCGTATCCCATCGCTCTTAGCAACAAGACGACCACACGCTCGAAAAATGATGGGCTACACGTTTTTAGTCTCGTTAGAAGTTCCTCAGCAGTTGCCTTGTGAAGCGATTCAAAGGACGATTCAATCTGCTCCAGCGGCGTAAGTGTGGCTTCGATTTCGACTTCGCCATTTTTGTTGTCAAACTGGTTAGAATCATCGGAGTCCGTTGCACCGATGAACTTCAAGTACGACGGGAACTGCTTCAGGTATTTGCAGTTGATCGAGCTTGGCGACTTTTTAAGAGTTTGAAGCCCCAAATCGGAGATCATGACCTTGCCTCGACTGGGATTGAGAATTAGCCCTGCGTTCTTTAGATGCGATTTAGCCCATGCAACCCGATTCGTGAAGATCGCTTGCTGCCCGCTGGGGAGTAACTGATGGCGTTCCGACTCTGTAAGTTCAAAATGGACTGCTAGTCTGTCGGTCAGATCACGGGTCGTCCATGTTTGCTGGTCATTCAACAGTCGCATAAACGGTAGCATGATGGTTTGAAAATCAGGAATTGCCATTTTGTCAGTTCGCTTTCTGGCTTCGCTGTTCGTGAGTGTTTGTTGGCCCGTTTGAATGGGCAAAGAAATTGATTGGGCTGAGATCAACCATCAGCTTTGTACGTAATTCCGCAATCCGATCCTCGGGGACATTGGCAAGCAAGTGCTCAACCAATTCAGCTTGTCGGGGTTGACCGAAAGCCAGTCGATACAGTGCCAGTGTCTTGAGGAGTGAAGTGAGCTTTGCCCTGTCTTTGCTGAACGGATAAAAGGGTATGATGCGTTCAATTTGATATCTGTCGGCCTTGACATGCCAATAGGGAATCAATTCACACTTCCCAGTTCCTTCACGCTCATTTTGATCTGCGATAAAGAAGAGAGCATCCCAAAGACCATATTGATCAATCAATTCCCTCGTGAGCAGGGAGCCGTACTTAGCCGCAATTTGCTGCCTTATTACTAGTCCCTTGAATCGATTTATGCGTCCTTCACGTTGCTCCAGATCAATTGGGTTGCTCGGCAAATTCCAGTGGACAATCTTGCGACAGTAAGAATGGAAATCTAAACCCTCTTGCCCAATCGAGGTTGTTGCCAAAACGAATGGACGAAATGGGGAATTGAAGTTGTATCGAATTCCCTTGATACGTTTTCTACCATCCTCAGTTTCGATCCTTTGGTTACCAAGATCAACTGCATAATGGCAACGCATGTTCCTGCGTTTTTCGTTCAGGAAACTCTTGAGGTCATCAACCTTGATCGATGATGTTCCTAGATTCATGGAATCTATCACTCGCTGGAACATATCACAGATTGTAGGTGCGTCTGGTCGTAAGACGTGGAAGAACTCGTCGAACACAGATTGAAGACAGCCGCTTTCACAGTATTTGAGCACACGCTTCCAGTAGCTTTCCTTACTCGTACTAAGGCGAACTGCTGCAATCGATTCCGGCTTGTTGAACACAGTAAGGAACTCAGCAGCTAAATCAAATGCGAAGAGCATTCGGTCATAGTACGGGGCATCGAAGCATTTCTGTATTGATCTGAGCGAAGTAACAGCGGGACTGGCGATTGCGATGTCAGCGAGTACTTCTGCCAAGTCTGGCGGAAGGATACCCAGACCAGCTTGATTGGGGTGCGAAAAGCAGTTTACGAATTCTTGAAAGTGTTTCTCTTTGGAGCTGCTTTCTTCCTTCCTCGCACTGCCCTCCACTGATGCCCCAAAGAAGGTTGAACCGTGGGATTGAAGCACCTTCGTTAACCAATCGTCAAGTCTATCTCGGATCGACGGTGTACGTCGATCAAGCAAGAGTGGTGCTGCCCAGTACCAGCGATCAGACTCCCCGGTAGGCGTTCCGAATTTGTGC
The DNA here is from genome assembly GCA_046318795.1 of Pirellula sp. Lineage (GTDB taxonomy): Bacteria > Planctomycetota > Planctomycetia > Pirellulales > Pirellulaceae > JBKCUI01. The sequence goes on along the minus strand of JBKCTT010000045.1, from coordinate 6,213 downwards.
AACTCAGCATCATCGATGAGTCCGTTTAGCTTGGCGACCAAGTTCTCACGAATAGCTTGGAGGGAGTTGCCTCCCAGTCGTACCGAATCACAATCAAGCAGGTCCGCCAACGTTTGTGATGGATACAACAAAGCAAAATTGGACATGTTGTTGGGGGATTCACCAGCATCGGACTTCTTTTGAGAAAACGTCAACTGAGGGATCGGATGGCGACGTTCGTTCTTACCATGGAAGTACTTCCTCTCTTTCTGCTCTTGAGAGTCCATGGTTTCAGTATGACCGATAGTTCTTCGTTCGACCTCGTATGAGATCAAAGACGATATCATTCGTGGAACCATTAGCCACGACGAAAAAATCAGAGTCTTGGAGAAGCCAGATGCCTTGCTAAAAGGCCCCGTCAACGGGTAGCAAGGTAAGCTTGGTGGAACCCATAACAACAACTCACCGTTGTCTGCGGTAACTTCCTCAAGAACCTGACTGAACTTCGAGTTTTGTGCGGCGTTGGCTCTATCTTGAAATTGCAACTCGTATTTGTTTACATCACCGTGATTGATCCAAGCACTTCGGTTGAGTTCAAGCTGTCGTCGGACTTCTGGCTCATCTTTTCGAGAACTAAGCTGACTCTTGATCTTGTAGTCATCAAGGAATGAAAGTGGAAACGGTGCTGACTTGCAAAACTCAACGGGAGCGTGCAGGGAATGTTGACTGTTGTCTCCCGTATCGTTCAGACACCGAACAACATTATCGGTGGCGATGAAGTTTTGGATGTCACCAGCAGTTACTTGCAGCGGTTGAGTCCGCCATTTGTCTACTGTCATCGCATTAAAGTCTTCTGACACGCTGAGTCGTTCGGTTCTGCACATTACTCGCCGCAAGACTTGCTGAACTTCGTCACGATGCACGGAATCAATTTCATTGTTATTGCTGCCAAGCTCAATAAGCTGCTTGAAGAGCGATTGACGATGGTGGTCATACTTAGAGATGGCATCTTTGTCTCCGTTGAAAAGGAAGCTCAGGATGCTGCGAAATTCCTTGTAGTGCTCTTCACCACTTTCCCAAAGTGCGTCACCGGTATATGCCTTGAACGGAGTTGCAGACAACAGAAGAATTCGAGCATCCTGCTTGCTGAAGATCCTTTGAGCGATCTCGGCTGCATCGGATTCATCCTCTTGCGTCACCAGTTCCTTGAACCGCTGGAATTCGTCAAGGATGTAGATGTCAGCATCGATGTAGTTAACGCAAACTTCCGATAGAACATCCTTCAGTTCAGTAACCAGTTGATCTGATTCGGCACGGAATTGACCGAGGTTCTTCAACGTAACCAATTCGGATAGATTCTTTGTAGCATCGTAAAGCGAGGTCGATTTCGTCAATCCCAATGTGTCGAAAAGTGGACTTTGGGAGTATGGCAAAACCTTCTCTTTAAGTGCCGCAGTAAATTTAGAGCTACAACAGGGTCGAAGAGGATACCCACACGGCGTGTCTCGCTGTGAATCGAGTTCTGTGAACCATTCGCTCGGAAGTTTCTGCACGCCTGCACGGAGTATTGCCGAAATGGACTTTCCATTCGATGTCAGTTGCTTGTCTTGCATCAGCAAAGAGTAAAGGATGCGACGTTCGCCTTGTTGTCCGGTGCTACTTCCTTTGTTGAACGATGTCGCTGGCGTAAGTGTATTGAGCCGAAGAACATTGCCGTCACTATCTTCTGGCTGAAACGCCAGATAAGAAAGTCTGCTCGCAAATCGATCATGAGATCGCTTGTCAGGAAAGATATCCAGCTTGCCAACGTTTTCGGAAGCGATCACTTGATTGGAGCAAATGTAAGTGACCTTTAGCGGAAGCTCTCCTCCGCTTTTTAAGCGATCCCGGATACAGCGAGCGATTACACCCTTGGCAACGATTGTCTTTCCGAGTCCAACTTCGTCAGCGACAAGCATTCGCTGCTGCCCCTTGCGAAACAGGTTGTCGTAAACAACATCAACTGTTGCACGCTGGAAATCCTTCAGTGAATCAAGAGCACGCTGAATAAGCTCCGCAGAATTGTGTTCATCACTCATCGTCCTTTCCCTCGCTTTTGGGGAACGATGGTCTTGAACGCTTCCCAAAACTCTAAGAACTCATGTGGTACGATGCTTCCTCTTTCCTGTTCGTCCACCTCCTCACAAAGTTTGCTGATAACTTCGTCGATGGCGACTAGGCGTTGCGGGGATCGTGAAGCTGCGAGAAGCAATTGTTCAAATATGGGGGTCGATAAATCCCAAATCGACTCGCCTTCCGAACCACTTCCATCGCCACGTACAGATTTGCCAACCGGTTCTTTTTCCAAATCGTCGGCCAACAAGAATCGTAAGTATTCGAAGAAGCGATCACGGCTGTTGATGATGCTCTTGAGGATTCGGCCAATGCGACTTTCTGGGATGCCTTCAATGTCAACTTTGATTAGGAATGCTCTGAGCCGCTCTGCTCCCTGCCAGATCTCAAATCGCAGGAATCGACTTAGATTGCTCTCGCTGATATTGGGAAAGACGAACTCATTAGATCTGCCGGATTCGAGAGTGACCGGATCAATACCGTCCGAGTTGAATGGTGACACCCGAACTGTCATATCTGGCCAAGTCGCAGAAGCGGGATCAATGACCAGAACCAGATCGTAGTTTTGATGATTTTCGGATATTACTAGTTCCGCTTTCTTAACTTCCAGAACATTGAGCAATTCAAACTCAAGAACACGCAGTTGTTCCTCCATTCTTCTGATGTCAGAAACATCCCATGGCGATTCTGGTTCATCATAGGGCTGAAAGATCCCTCCCTCCTCATTCTTGCCGAGTAGTTCCTCTCGAAGTCGATCAAGTTGAACTGCGGCACCAGTTCCACGAAGTTCCAGAATGAATTCGATATTCCTTTCGAACGCCGCCATCGTCGCATTGGCAGAGCCAATGAACCATTGAGTGCGACTTGACTCCCCCTGAAAAACAAATAGCTTGGCGTGAAGGTTCTGTTGGAGCAACTCGCCTTCACCATCTTCGCTAGATTCGAGATTTTCACCATCAACGACGAGATCTGAGATACAAAAGGTCTTTACTTCGTCAAGTGAATTCGGTGGCAGCCTGCGAAGCTCTTCACGACGGCTCAAAAGGATCAACTCGTCGGATACATTCGCCTTCAACTGGCCAATTGAATCCTCGTGGACGAACGGACTAATGCAAATAGCCTTGGCACCTGTCTGAGCAACGAGTGGATTTTCGTATCCCTCGATTCCTACCGGATGGAAGAAAAAGTTTTGGTTGAAGCCATTTGGCGTTTTGAATTGAACTCGGCGAAGATCGGCGAGAAACTTTTTATCTCCCTCGAACCCCTCATAGGCTAGCAGATGCTTTACGAAGTCAGCCAATGGTGCATTCTTGGGTTGTCGTTCATCGCCTACTTCGCCGTCCATGTGAACGGCAATGTCCCAGTTGCGGTCGTAGGTTAAGTTTCGGCTGAGCACTATCGTTCGATAGATGGTTGGCTGGGACTCATGCTCGTAACGCAATACCCAAATCTTTGGATGAAAGGCGGTGTAGGCATTTTCAGGCAAGATCCCCACAACGCATGGCTCTAGGAGTCCGTATAGTCGGTTGTGCTTCTTAGGTACGTAGATCTTGCCCTTTTGATGATAGATGCGAAGCACATCAGGACAACGTTGGATGGCTTCCAGAAGCTGAACTTTCTCCCGTTCAAAACTTCCTTCCATCGTCTGCGAAAAGAACAGTGCCACAGGTATGGATAGCAGCGTGTTCAAATCCAGCGAATAAGTAGCAGCTACAGCTTTCGCAAGTCGATAGCCGCTAGGTGGAATCAGCATCGCACCGTAATCCAAACGGTTCTTTCTAACGTCCAGCATCGTTGGTCTCCGATGCTGACAGCCCATTGTGGATATCTCGGATAATCGTTCTAGCTTGGAAGAGTCGATAGTTCAGATCGCTGATTCCAATCCAATCGTTGACACTTTCCTGAGAGTTAGGCTGGAGGCGAGCACGAGATTTCTTGTTGTACCGTTCTTGGTTGACAACCAGCTTATCGAGCTTTTCAAGAGGGAAATGGTTTCTCAGTCCGTCGATCCAAGCCTCTACAAACTGCACTGTATAGTTGCGAACTCTACGCTGGTGCAATTTGACTTGATCCCACAATGCACCGGTGTTCCATCTACCCCAGTTAAAGTCAGCAAGTTCCTCCAACCATCCTTCCCACTCAGAGTCGAATTCAGTCTTCTTACTTTTCGTACCGTGTTGCTCTTGAAGCAGGCAGTTGTATCGAATGTGAGCACCACACATCAATTGCCAAAAGTCTCGTGCGGCAAGGATGGTTTGCGTGAGTTCACTTGGCAATTCTTGGACGAAAGAAGCCTCATCTGCCAGAGTTGTAAAATTCCAGTCTTTTGGCAACTCGACAAATTGCTCCCGGAGATTGGGATCAAGAAGAGCTTGCCCCAATAGGCTCTGTGGGACTTTCGCTGCAATCTGATTCGACAAGAATGTTGCTTCGTCCACTGAGAGGTTTAGAGATAGTTGATCAATCCAGTCAGCATCGTAAGCCGGACAGACTATGCCTTCATTGCCATTTTCGAAGGCATCGGGGTCGTCCCCTTTTGATTTGTCAGTTCCTTTCACCAACTCCAAAAGTGATTGATCTGGGTTAGCGTACTTTCGGCAGAACGCTTGCAGAGATAGTTCAGTGCGAATCAATCCAAACTGACGAATGCCCACCCAGTAAGCAGACGAGGGCTTCCGTTGGACTTCGCCCTGCTTGTTGTAGAAACGCTCGCCAATGATGCCATCTTGAGGATCGTCGGCGTGATTTTCAACAAGTGCTTCCATGCACAGGTTCTCTTGATCATTCAGATAGTCGGCAAGTCGTTGGCGGCGTCGTTTGTTAGCAGGCAGCTTCTCGTAGTCTTTGAAGATGCGTGGGACAGTGACAAAGTACTTGGCACGTGTTTGAATGGTTGAAATGCCAGGGAACAACGAATCGGAAAACGAATCTCGGATGACGCCAATGCCAAGCTCGTCAATCACACCGGGAGTAGCGAGCAAGTCGATCACCGACTTGACCTTCTCTCGATGCTCTGATGAAAAATCGACCCATCCAATTGCTGACATTGTTTAGCTATCTCATGTACTGGACGCATCTTTCGACACACTTACATAGATCCTCAATCTTGTTTTTTGGGATCTGCCCAGTCGAGTACAGGAACATCATATGCTGGGGCTTGCGATGAACACTTCCCGGACAGACGACACCTAAAAATTTCTCAATGTCATCAGGGATCTGTTCTACATGCACAGTTAAATCGGAGTGTCTACTATCAGCTATGAGCCGATGAATTTCGGGATGGTATGATTTATTGTTATCGTCGTCGTAAAGCACGGCATGTGATGTTCCAAGTGAACTTAGGAGATTCATGAACCTGTGCATGTTGTATTTTCCCATGCAATCCAGCACATAGAGGCCGCTCGGCGGCTGAGCGATCTTACCTTCAAAAATCAGTCTCGAAATGAGCGATTGCTCAGTTGGACCTTCAACCAACAGCACGTTGTTGGAGAAGAATGCACTCGCACGGTCTGGATTCATCCACAAACAATATTTCACCCCTTCCATCTCGGGTTTCAGATCATCTGATTCTAAGCCCTGCTTGAGCTTCGGATACTTTTGTGCGATTGCATTTAGTTGCTGATTGCCATCCACGATTGTATCCCAATCCGTGTTCTGAATTTGAAAAGCCTGCACTATTCCATCGGTACGCTTCATCCGAATAATTGAAGGGACATCCATCATATTCCGACTTACGAAATGCGATGAGTGCGTTGAGCAAATAACTTGTCGTGAGTCGTTACCTGCCATTGCACGCAAACTCGAAGCGAGTACATCTTGTTGTGGCGGATGAAGAAACGCTTCAGGCTCCTCGAAAAGGATGAGAGTTAGATCAGGCTTAAAATCCTTCGCCTTCTTTCCCTTCTTTTTGCCAAGATACTTGGGGCTGACACTTATTAGCGAGTAAATGAAGTGTCGTTGGAATCCAGAGCCATATTGATCTGGGCGAACTGCTCTATCGTGACTCGTGTCCTTGCATTCAAAATCAACTAGCTGCTTCACAATATCCGAAACGGAGGGAGATTTCATTCGAAGTCCAAATGACACTCCCCACGATGAGAGCAAACTGCTAAAGTCCTTCTC
>JBKCTT010000044.1:0-4063 GCA_046318795.1 Pirellula sp. | reverse complement strand
CCATGGACGAGGCATCGAGATTTAAGAAGATCGCTGGAGAAGGGCTCTGAGCTCATTAAGCTTCCTGAGGCATTGGTCGGAGTACGGTTTGGATATGGGTCCACGCGCGATCGTAGTCCCATGGTTTCCAAATCCAACCGTCGAAAGCAGGTCTCAGTAGATCAAATCCATAAATGGATGGGGCGTATTGCGAGATGCAAATGATCTTGGGGCGTTGTTCGAGTCCTGCGCGAAGTTCTTTGATTTTGGAGGATATGTTGGGACCGCACGATTCCATGTCAAATATGATGCAATCGGATTGCTCAGCTTTAACGAGGAAATCGACCGCTTGGCAATCGGCTGCTGCGGTGAATCGATTTGTTCGGCGCTGCATTATTTGAAGGTCGTCTTCGTATTCTAATGCGGGTGAACCAACAAATAGTAGGGCGGGTGTCAATGCCACTGTGTTTTCACGCGAATTAATGGCGTAAGAAGTGGCGGCTTCGGAGACGGAATTAGCTGTCTCCGCTGCGGATCGATCGAGCGAATTAAGTTCGAGCAGAATGCGTTCGAGAAGTCGATCGGATTTGTCATCGAAGCCACGTTCGCGAAGGTTTCTCACCTCTTCGAGTTGGGTTCGGAATCGTGAAAGTGAATCCGTTTCGTTCTGGGAATCTACGTTGACAGAAGGCTCGTATTGATTCAGGACTTCGCCTCTTGCGATAGCGATTTTTTCAGGAGCTGCGATGCCGATTTTGGCGACGCGGCCGTTGACTTGGAGAATGCGAATGGTGATTCCGCAGGAGGGGAAAACGATCGATTGGTCTGCTTTACGTCCTAAGATCAGCATAAGCGTGAGCCCTTTATAAATAGTGAGATAGGTGATTGTGTTTTATTAACTTATGCCTCAATAGTAACAAAAAAATAAGTGCGTTGGTTTCGGGAAATGGCAGGCTTAAAATTTTTAGAAATGCATGCATTATTGCGTGGCGTGCGTTATGGGCGCGAGAGAACTGCCGGAACTGCGCAAAGGGGCGTGGTGCGGTGTTGGGGCAGTGATTGGCGGGGAGCTATGAGTGGGGGGGAGGGCGGAACGGGGCTTTGCTTGTTCCGGCCTACGACGGTTCCGGCCTACGTTTAGCACGGAATACGTTGCGGCTGAATTGCGTGGACTAGCTGAGGCGGACCCATTCGTGGGCAAAGTGGGGAGCGGGCGGGGTGTGTTTCTTGGCAGCTAAGTGCGGGAGGCAGAAAGCCTTGTCGACCAAGTCGAGTAGCACTTCGGGCTCGAACGGTTTTGGCAGGCAGTAGACCCCGCCGGCGAGGTGGAGGGGTTCGATCCAATGTTGGTCGAAATCGTCAGCCAGGAAGATGACTGGCAGGTCTTTGGATTGCAAATGATTTCTTAGCGAGGCAGCAGCTTCGGCGGCGGCCAATGGATCTTTGGCAAAGGAGAGCAAAATCAGGTCAAAAGCGATGGTTTCGACGGCTTTCTGAGCCACTTCTAGGTTCCTGGCTAAAAAACATCGGTAGCCATGTTTGTCGAGAATCGCAGCCATTCCGGTTAGAAGAAGCGGGTCGTTCTCGACAATCAGAAGCATCGGAGGTTTCATCGCTTGGTTTTCCTTGGTTTTTCCCTACAATCTGCCCCACTCAGGGATTCTGAGGGATAGGAAGCAGATCGTCACACAAAAGCCTCTGGCTTGAGGGTCTCGCATCAAACTTTAACCAAAAATCTTCAAAATGGCCGATTCGACAAATCATGACAACGCGGGTTTAGGGGTTCATCAGGCATCTCGGCTGGAGAAGCTGCAGAAGCTGACCGAACTTGGATTGGACCCGTGGGGTCAGCGATTCGACAATCGGTTGTTTCTCAATAAAGTTCGCGAACAAGCTGGCGACGTCAAGTTTAAGAAGGCAGACGGAACCATTGTCGAATTGCCTGATTTCGATGCGGCCGCTCAAGCTGGAACACCAATCGACTATAAGCAATGGAAAGCAGAGCAAGGCCCAGGTGAAGAGATCGGACCCGAGGTGCGTGTAGCGGGTCGCATCATGTTGCTGCGAACGGCCGGCAAATTGTACTTCGTCAATCTTCGTGACTGGACTGGCGATATCCAAGTCATGGTGGCCAAGGGGGTCATCAACGACGACGATTTTCAGTTAATGAAGCTTCTTGATTACGGCGATCTTATCGGAATTGATGGTCGACTCGGCAGAACAAATACTGGCGAACTCACCGTGTTTGCGACCAAGCTTCACTTTATGACCAAGACACTTGAGCCACCACCAGAGAAGCACGCCGGTCTGCAGGACCCAGAGCTGCGTCAGCGGATGCGTTACGTCGACTTGACTTACAATCCAGAATCGCTCGATCGATTTCTCAAGCGGACCAAGATCATCCATTCGATTCGAAGCACTCTATCCAAGTATCAGTTTATTGAGGTTGAGGGCCCGACGCTTCACACTATCGCTGGTGGGGCAGCGGCTCGTCCGTTCGTGACGCACCACAATGCACTCGACATGCAACTCTATTTGCGCATCGCGCTAGAGTTGCACCTCAAGCGGCTCATGGTGGGTGGCATCGAGCGAGTATACGAGATGGGGCGAGTTTATCGTAACGAAGGGATCAGCCCCAAGCACAATCCCGAGTTCACCATGATCGAATTGTATTGGGCGTACGCCAACTATGAGACCATGATGGATTTGACACAACAAATCATCGTAGAAGCGATTGAGGCAACCGGCCAAGGCTACCAACTCAAGTGGGGTGATCTCGACATCGACTTCACACCTCCATTCCAACGCCGCACTTATGCCGATCTTTTTGAAGAGCATACCGGGCTCAAGCTAAGCGACGATGCAGGCATCGAGCAATACGCCAAGAAGATCGGCATCAAGACTGAGGGTAAGCACCCTGACGTCATCAAGAGTGAAGTCTTTGAAGAAAAGGTGGAAGACTCGTTGATTGGACCGGTGTTTGTAACGGATTACCCTGCCAGCATTTGTCCGCTCACTAAGCGAAAGACAGGCAAGCCGGAGATTGCGGAGCGATTCGAGTTGTTCATTCATGGCATGGAATTGGCTAACGCCTATACCGAATTGAACGATCCAATTTTGCAAGAAACACTTTTCCGAACGCAGCTTGACGGAATGGCCGAAGAGGATTCGATGGCCAAGATGGATCACGACTTTGTGAGAGCGTTGCGACATGGCATGCCGCCAGCAGGTGGTCTCGGGATTGGCATCGATCGATTGATCATGTTGATCACCAATGCCAAGAGCATTCGAGACGTGATTTTGTTCCCGTTGCTACGGCACGAGACCTAAGTCGCGATAAAGATTCAGGAAATACAAGCACGCTGCGCGTGCAGAGGGGTCGATAGCCGTTAGACGTTACCGAGGCGTTAGTAAATTAGATGCCGAGCCCTCTAGGTGCGAATCGCAGTCGAGGGAAGCTTTGCCGGTTCGCGCGATCTAGGCCTGAGATAGAACAGGGCAATCCCTCACCTTGCGCTTTCTGGCTTGTATTCAACAATCTCTCGCTTACGCAGCGCGTCGGGCAGAGACTGGCGTCGTCAGGCTGATTGGAATCGCTGTTGGTTGGTCATCCGTGACAACTAACTGCGCCGCCAGGTGGCGAGTGGCATTGAGTACGATAGGGCTCTTAAGATTTGCGGTTAGCGTTGTACCAGTCTTGCTCACCACGCACAGGAAGTAGATTTGATCTTCGGAATGAAGATTCAGCGAAGTCAAATCACGTTTGTGGATGCGAGCGCGGTACTCCGGCAAGAATCTTCGTGGACTAATCACCGGAAGAGCTACATTCGATAACGCCACGGACTGCAACCAAGCGACTGGCGATTCGTCATCCGTCGAGAGCAAAATCCAATGCCGGCAGGTCTCGAAACCGATCAGGCCGTGAGGCATCAATAGCAAGTCAGCATGGTCGACATCGATTTTTCCAAATCTTGATGTTTGAATTTGCATAGTGACACCGTGGACCGAATTGGATCTGATATGGTACAATCAGAACCATCGGCAAATTCATCCGGTCGACGTGAGTGCATTCGGGTCGAGAGTT
>JBKCTT010000043.1:0-5674 GCA_046318795.1 Pirellula sp. | reverse complement strand
GTGTGATGAGTTGGTCGCCTGCTGCGATTGAATCAAGATTACTGACATAGTTCCACGATTTAAGAAGGAAATTGACATAATTCTACGATTTTTGAAGGAAATTCTCGAGAACCGGTATCAAGACTGCGAGAATAACGCAGGTAGTGGGGACATTCCGCCGACGTTGAAAAAATATAGGGAGTTTCTGGAATGAATAACAATGGAATCAATCGACGGAGAATGCTGGGGGCCTTTGCAGGAGGAGCCGTGGTCGGGTCGGCAGCTTGGACGTACTGGAATTCTCAATCCGCAAACGGAAGATCTTTTGCGAACTGGGAATCGGAGCGACTCACTTCTACAAACGATCAGCCAACCGATGCCCCTATTCGAATTCTTCTCAATGAAAATCCTCTCGGTTGCTCTCCCAAAGCAAAAGCCGCAGCGATCGAGGCGGTGTCGCGAGCGAATTACTATCCGTTTGACCTCACTGTAAGGTTGTCAAACCAATTGCGACGCAAACACAATATGCCCTTGGTCCCGGAACCCGTCGGTTTGTCATCGAGGATCATTCCGAGCGACGACTCTCACGTTTTGACATTGGCAGGTGGTTCATCGGAATTGCTATTCGCCATCGCCCATGCTTTCACGTCTGATGGAGGTGGAATTGTCGAGGCTGATCCCAGCTACCAAGCATTGGGCGCGTTTGCCTTGAAGCGACCGAACTCCAAAGCTTATGTCAAGCGAGTGCCTCTTTTGCCCGACGGAGATGCGGAACTGGACGGCATGTTAAAGGCTATCGACGCCGATACCAAAGTCGTCGTTCTTAATAACCCCAACAACCCCACCGGCACGGCAATTGATAACGCAAGACTTTTTGATTTCTTGGAAAAAGTACCAGAGCGAGTCATAGCAGTTGTAGACGAAGCTTACATTGATTTCTTAGAGAGTTCCGAGCTGAGATCCGTTATTCCTATGGCCCTTCGTAGCCAGAACATTGTGGTGACTCGTACGTTTTCCAAGATCCACGGCTTGGCTGGATTGCGAGTTGGGTATGCGATCGGTCCTCGCACCATAATCGAACAAATGCAGAATTATCGAGTTGGTTCTTTCAGCATGAATCAATGTGGAATCGCAGCCGCAATGGCATCGCTGGAGGATACGGAATTTCAAATCCAATCTCGGCTCGTCGCTGCGGAGTCGCGCAGCCGAATCACGGAGTGTCTCAAGGCGTTTGGCTTTAATGTGGCTCGCTCTGATGCTGCATGCGTGTGGGCGGAAAGTAAGACAGAGGTGTTACCTCTCGTGGAAAAACTTGCGCAGCGAGGCATCTTGATCGCGTCCGGTCTTCGTTGGGATCGCCCCAATTGCCTTAGAGTTTCAGTGGCAACGACGGCTCAGACGACCAAACTTGTCGAAGCGATGAACGAAATCCTTGGTGCTTAAGTGGATCGCGTTCCTCGAAAGGTAGCTGGTTTTAAACCTGTTTCGGTTGGGTTTTGCAGGTTGTGCAGACTTTTCCGTCCATGGTGACGGCTACGGGAACACTGACTAGAATAGAGTAACAGTCGGCCGGCTCTTTCTCTTGTTACGTGATTAGGGGGACCAAACCGTCTGCTTGCTTTTCGCCTAGGCCAATACTACTCGAGGAATAATCACCATCGGATTCCGCATGAAGAGTTTCACCTTTACTATCCTCATCGCCATGGTCGGCGTGGTTCTTTGGTCAGCAGCCGCGTATTCTCAAAAGCCGGTCAAGAGGCCGAATCGGGCTACTCCTCCAAAATTTAACCCATCGGATTTTGATGGCGTTTTTTACAAAGATGCTTTATCGCAATTGCAAGGCGCACGGCCCACTCCAGGCTCTGATGCCGGGGGTAAGAGTAACTCTAGTGCCATGGCCAATACAGGTTCCGGAACCTCCGAATCAAACGGAGCGGCACTATCGAACGGGTCGTGGAAGACACTCATTTCGGGATCCTCGATCGAGGATCTCATGAAAGAGGCCAAACTTCGAATCGACGGCGTCATCACGACGCCAGCCAAGTTTGCAGCGGGCGGGGTAATTGAAGCACGCAAAGAGTTTACCCTTGTCGCGACCTTGATGGCCATCATTCAAGAGTACCCCGAAGAGATTCGATGGAAGCATTCAGCCGCTTACGGTCGTCTGATTTTTTCCAAGATGGCATCCAACTGCAAAGTGGGGACACAGCCCGTCTTCAACGAGGCTAAGTTGCGCTCACAAGATCTCGGAGAGTTGCTAAAGGGCAGCAAGCTATCGGGGCAAGTAGAAGAAGTTGGCTGGGAGGAAACCTCGGATCGCACCCCCGCTATGAAGATCTTGGAGTGGGCTCTGAGGGAAAATCTCGCCAAACAAACGGCTAGTGAGAAAGAGTTTCAGCAGTCTAAAGAAGATGTAAAGAAGTACGCCGAGCTAGTGGCCGCTTATGGATTGGTTCTGCAGCAAAAAGGTATGAATGATTCGGATGACGAAACGTATGCTCAGTTCTCGCAAGCGATGACCGAAGCTGCTGCATCAGTCGTCGCTGCCACGATTGCAGGAGATGCCGAGAGCGCGCGAGTCGGGGTCGGTAAAATTGATCAGTCTTGTAACAAATGTCACGAATCGTATCGATAGGGTTATAGTCATATGGGAATTCGATTCGCTTGCCATCACTGCAATCATGCTTTGCATTTAAAGGACTTCCAAGCTGGAAAGCGAGGTAAGTGCCCTGCATGTAATCAGTCCTTTCGGATTCCTCAGCACTCAACCGATTATTCGATTCCGCTTGAGGAAAAGGGTGTTCAGAACACGACATCAACTCCCGCCGTTATCGCCAAAGCGACCGAAACAAAGGCCACGGCTATCAACGTCAGCAAAGCTACTGCAGGGGCGGGGGCCAAACTGGCGAACAAGACGGAGGCTGTTGCAGCTGCGAAACGCGATGAGAAAGTCGCGGTAGCGAAGCGTCAAGAAATCAAGATTCGTAATTCCGATGAGGCTGCTACCAACCAGGCCGCTTCTGTAACGAATACGACTCGCGATGAGTCGTCCAGCAACCAGCGTTCTGCGCAGGAGTCCGCCTCCAAAAAGGACGGAACGGTAAAAGCATTTGAATCAAACCCGCTAGCTCAATGGTATGTCCGCCCACCTAGTGGAGGGCAATACGGTCCAGCGGACTCTAAATTGCTGACACAGTGGATTGCCGAGAACCGAGTCACGGCGGATTCTCTAATTTGGTTCGATGGGTTAACACAATGGACCGTTGCCGGGTCTATTTTGCCGGAATTGTTTGCTGTCTCTGGTGAAACTCCAAATGTTGGCTTCGCGATGCAACCAAGCTTAGGTAGTGCGAGCGAACCCGTCTTAGAGACGAATGACGCGGGTCGATTAGTCAACACGACGGCGATCAATAGTACTGCCAAGCCGATTCGTTCTCGGCAAAAGCAGAAGCGAAATCAATGGATCATCATCGCGATCTTGATTTCGGTTTGCTTGTGCCTTCTAGCTGGTTTGGTGGCAGTCTTGATGCTCAAGAAGTAGTACTCGTAGATTAATCTCGGTGCAATTGCGTGTTTGAATTTATGTTGTACTTTGAAATCGCTTGTTAGGAAGCGACCTTTCATGATTTCGACCTTTCTTGCGATGTCTAGTTCTGAAACACGGAAATAACACCGAATGGTGATTCACATAATCACAACTCGCAGCGTAAAGGCGGGTTGCATTAATTGGCCACGAACTCACTAAGATTACAACCTGTGTGGTTTGTGTTAGTGGATACTCCACTGGTTTCGCGGCAATTAGCTCACCATTCGGGCTCGTCCCGATGGAAGCATGACTGAGTGGCTACCACGGCCGTATATCCCTTCCTCTTTTTTGCATGGCCTTCGGCGATGCTAAACAGAGAAAGATGGGGTGGTGTCGCATTCCTTGTAGCTTACCAGTCATGGCCCGACCGGCACAAGGCCGGCACGTGGCCTAGTCTTATGCAACCCCAGAGATCTCAGCAAAAAAACAATCCCATGTCGAACGCGGCTCGCATATGTTGCCAAACTTACGATTCCCGATACTAGCGTCCTGATGCTAGAGTTTTTTCCGAATTGTGATTAAACCAAGACGCCTGTGAGCGTCGGACTATGGGCGAAAAAGTGACCCGCTGCAGAAGCTTGCATAAAGTGTAGAATCATGGATATCAGTTCCTTGCCAACTATATCCTCCCTTTGACCGATAAATTTGTAGCTATGTTATTTGCTGAACAATCTTGGCCGACACTTGCGGGACTCTCCCGAGATATACCGGTGATCGTCCCAATTGCGGCCATCGAGCAACATGGGCACCATATGCCTGTTGCAACAGATACGATTCTCCTGACCGAAGTGGTAAATCGCGTCCATTCACAACTCGCTGATTCTATTTTGGTGACTCCGGTGCAATGGTTTGGTAATTCCGATCACCATTTGGATTTTGGAGGAACGCTTTCGGCTCCGCCGCGAGTTTACCTCGATATGCTCGTCGGTGTTACCGAGAACCTACTTTCAGCGGGCTTCAAGCGAATTGTGTTTTTGAATGGACATGGTGGGAACGATGTTCCCGCCAAACAAGCAACCTTTGAGGTGCGCCAGCGATACCGTCACCGTAGCGATTTGCTATTGCTCATGACTACTTATTGGTCATTGGAGAGCGAGCCCTGGAAACGCTGCCAATCACTCGTGCAGAGAGAGATGGGGCACGCGTGCGAATGGGAAACCTCCATGATGCTTGCGATCAATCCGAGCTTGGTAAAGGAATATAAGCACTTGAAGCCGGTCGAGCCCGGCAACCCATTTCGCCCTGGTTCACGAGCTTGGATAACAAAGGATCGCACCGAACCAGGTCATATCGGGCACCCACATCAAGCGTCGGCAGAGAAAGGCCATATCCTTTTGGAAACGTTCAGCCACGACGTAGCAAAATGGATCGAGCGCGTGATCGCGTGGGACGGATCATCCTGGGAGGGATAGCAATTGACTTCGCTCGCTGATTTCCCAAGATTCGGAAAATCGCTAGCGAGGACTCTTTGGTTGATCTGCAAAACCTGAAACGCAGAGGCGCGGAGGACGCAGAGTTGTTTATGGCAACGCTCTGCGGTCTCTGCGCCTCCGCGTTTTTATCGCGGCAATTTTCAATAAGCTTGTTTGTTGTACCAGGGGTTTTCTTTAATTCGTGATTGATACAAACCGAACGGATGGCTTGACTTCCACAAAGCGGATCACCCGAGGTAACCGTGCTCTAGTCGAATAGAGTTGGTACTAGGTCATTAATGTCATTGGAGAGAAAGTCTTCATTGGAGAATTTCTCAATCTTTTCCTTGAGCAACCAGGTAAATTTTATCTTTGTAAGAACCTGTGGGATTGCTGTTCTATCACCATTTGTATACGAGAAATCTATGCTTTCGGGAACAAATACATCCCCCTGTTTCTTCCAAGTTGCTTCATTCTCGAATAGGTAGACTATGTAATCCTTTTCGTCGTCCGATGCGATAGTGGCATTTTGTACTTTACTCCATGCCAGTCTCATTGACGCACGAATCGGAAGTCCACCACTTTTTTCGGAAAACACAAACTGAGATCGGGTCTTCGGAGTGTTTTGCACATCAATGATGGTTTCACCATTTACTGTCGCCTCCTTCAGAATGGTTACTCGCTCCAAAGTAGTTAG
>JBKCTT010000042.1:0-50644 GCA_046318795.1 Pirellula sp. | reverse complement strand
TTTGCTTTCGCTTCTTGGATCGACCATTTCTAGCGTTTTCACTGGAAAAAGAACCACTTCCGAAACCGACGGTGGTCATCGAAAAACCTCTTGAGGAGCCAAAAACAGGGCGTTGACGAATAGGTGCTCAACACTGAGCGGTCAACTCGAGTCTAATTAGAGCCCGATGCATTGCAACGAATCACTTCCACAGGTTTACGACTTCCTCGCTCGCAAGTTGTTTTCCTTCCTTTACTTGCTACGAATCTGCCTGCATAATCCACACAGCTGACACAATGCGATGCGTGCATTGGAGTAGCCCCTAACGGTAAAAGTTCCAAGTTTTGAACTGGTTGCCCTTTTCTGTCCCAAACCAAGCGCGAATAACGGATGTTTCAATCACTCCAAGATGGCCTGCAATCTGCCTTTCAAATTTTGCGTGGCAAAGGAAAACTTACCGAAGCCAATATGCGAGAGGGGCTCGCCATGGTCGAAAAATCCATGGTGGAAGCAGACGTAAACATCGATGTTGTAAGGAAATTCATTGATGATGTGTCCGCTGCAGCTGCAGGCCGACGCGTTATCCACTCCCTCCGCCCTCACGAGGAGCTCGTGAAAATTGTCTACGAGCAACTCGTGGAACTTCTCGGGCCCGTCGACAATTCCATCCCCGTCCGACGCGGTGTTCAAACCGTCATCATGATGTGTGGGCTCCAAGGAGCTGGAAAAACGACTACTTGCGGAAAATTAGCCCAGCTTATAAAAGAAAAAACTTTCAAACCTTTTTTAGTTGCAGCCGATCTCCAGCGCCCTGCGGCCATCGAGCAGCTCCATGTTTTGGGTCGACAGCTCAACATCGGCGTTTATAGCAGATTGGGAGCAACTGACCCGGTCGAGGTTTGTAAAGAGGGCCTAGAGGCAGCCAAAGAGGTAAACGCGGACTTGGTAATCCTCGACACGGCCGGCCGGCTCGCCATTGATCAGGAGTTGATGGATCAGCTCAAGCGGATCGACAAAGCGATTAATCCGTCGCAAGTTTTCTTGGTCGTGGACGGAATGACTGGGCAAGACGCCGTAAACAGCGCCAAAGCTTTCAACGAAGCTTTGTCGATTGATGGTGTCATTATGACGAAGCTTGACGGTGATGCCCGTGGTGGTGCACTACTTAGTGTTAAAGCCATCACCCAGGTTCCGATCAAATTCATTGGAACGGGCGAACATCTTGACGCCTTAGAACCCTTCCGTCCTGAAGGTATGGCAAGCCGCATCTTGGAGATGGGGGATATTCTCGAAGTCGCTCGAGAAGCCCATCGATTGATCGACGAGAAAGAGCGAAAAGCCCTCGAAGAAAGAATGTCCAAGGGCATATTCACGCTGAGTGATTTCCGCGACATGATGCAGAAGCTCAGAAAGCCTGGGCTCATGACCAAAATGCTCTCCCTGATGCCTGGAATGGGGGAGATGTCGAAAATGATGGCCAATGCAGACAGCGAAAAGGAAATGCGACGGCTCACGGGTATCGTGGACTCCATGACACCGGAAGAACGCCGAAATCCCAAAATTATCGATTCTTCTCGCCGAAACCGAATTGCCAGTGGCTGTGGTGTTCAGCCCAACCAGATCAGCGATCTTATCAAGCAGTTTGAGATGATCGGACCTATGTTACAAATGGCAACCTCAGGAAGTATGGCCGACAAAATGAAAATGCTTGGTCAGATGCAAGGCATGATGGCCAATAACCCCTTTAATCCACTCGAAGGAGCCAAGCTGAAGGGAAGTACAGGCAAGAGACTCTCTCCCAAGGAGAGGGAACGTATGCAAAAGGAGCGCGAGCGAGCGCTGAGAAAAAAGAAGCGACAGTAGCCCAAAAGCGTCTCCCAAACTGCCGCACTTCCAAAGCGGCTTTCAAGGAGCTAAACGCAAAAAAATAGGCTTCGCGTTGGAGAAAATGAGAATTATTTCAAAAAACAAAAACCTGCAAAAGCGAAGCGTTTTCCCGCAGTTTCCGTGTTGATTGCAGCCGAAGCGTCTCTAGAATCCAGGTGGTTTAATCGCTCATAGGCGGTTGGAAATTCGCGACAGCGAGCTTCCAGAAAACCACCTCGATAAGGAGTGGCACAATTGTGCCTTCTTCAACCGAGACTCGCCTCACGCCTCGCGTTTCGGTTTTTCTTACCCTCTTGCGAAAGCTATTTTTTTCGATCTTCTTCGCTCCCAGAATGCAATTCTGCCTCCCTAAGCTATCCGGTTGACGGACAGGCCGCAAACAGGTTTGCTATGCCATAATGAAGCTTTAATGCAAGCCTATTCGAATCCAAAACAGCTTTCACCAATGGACCGTTTCGCCACTAACGAGGCAGCCAAGCTCGATCAATCCTGGCCCAACAAATCGGATGAATCCCCAGTTCAGGTCATTTTTGGACATATGCTGGATTTCCCCGTCGCGGAAAAAGGCTTTTCCATCCGATCGGTGCCAGACGGATGCTTGGTTTTGGACCGTCATGGCAAAATCGCGTGGTGCGGAGAGCGAAGCAGCCTTCCAGCTTCTTGCTACTCCCTACCAGCGGTCGATTATCAAGAAAAGTGGATTATGCCAGGCTTTGTGGATGCCCATGTGCATTTCCCCCAATACCGGATGTTGGCCTCCCACGGGGAAGACCTGCTCGACTGGCTGAATCGTTTCACGTTCCCTGAAGAACTAGCATTTGAAAGTCCCGATTTCGCCGAACAAGCTGCTGCGAAGTTTCTGCAGCACTTGGTTCGAGCCGGCACGACCTCTTGTTTGTGCTTTTCTACAACCCATCGCGTTTCCGTCGAGGCGATTTTTCGCTCCGCCAAAAATCGCAATATGGCTTTGATCAGCGGTAAAACTCTTATGGATCGTGGTGCTCCGATCGGGCTTCTAGAGCAATCCGGCAATTATATAAGCGATTGCCGGGATTTGATCGAAGCGTGGCACGGTCAAGGCCGTTTGCAGTATGCGATTTCACCTCGCTTTGCCGTGACTTCCACCGAATCTCAGCTGGAGCAGTGTGGTGAACTCGCATCCGAATTCTCAGGGCTGATCATTCAATCGCACTTGTCCGAAAGCATCGCGGAAATAGAAACGGTCAAGAAGCTTTTCCCGTGGGCGAAATCTTACACCCACGTATACCAACGGTTTGGGCTGGTAAGAGATCGTTCTATTTTTGCTCACGGTATCCATCTTTCAACCGAGGAGAAAGACATTCTGGGGGCAAACAAAGCGGCGATAGTGCACTGTCCAACCTCCAACACATTTCTTGGTTCTGGTCTATTTTCGTGGAGGGTAAACAAAGAGAATCATGGATTGCGTGTTGGTTTAGGTACCGATGTGGGGGCCGGAACGAGTTATTCCATGCTCCAGACTATGAAGGAGGCCTACATAGTTTCACAGTTGCTGGGCTGTCGATTGACGGTTAATGAGTTATTCGGGACCGCCACCATAGGCAATGCAGGTTTACTGGGAATAGGCAGTCAGGTCGGAACGTTGGAAATGGGAAAATTTGCCGACATCATCGTTGTCGATCCCGTGGCTACGCCATTGATGCGAGACAGATCACCACTATCGAACGATATTCAAGATGAGCTTTTTTCGCTGCTAATCTTGGGAGATGACCGGTCGATAATTAGCACGTATGTTGCCGGAGTAGCTCAAAAATCCGACTCATGGGATGCGGTGAATCAATAGCCGTAGGAAAACCCAGCGAATGGAATACAATCCTACCCCAGTAGAGGTGTCCGGAACTTTGGCGATTACCTTGATCGGACCATTTGGTAGCTAGTTTCCCCTTGCGGCCCATTTCCCCATAAGCACCATCCCAACACGATGACCCAGTCTTCGCTTTCCGTCACTTCGCCCGATCTCCCCTCTCCCTTGTTAGCGGGGCTTCCCAAACCAAGAACACAGTGGCGACACAAACATCTGCTGGGACTAGAAGATCTCTCCGGTGAGGAGATCACCTATTTATTGGATTGCGCTGAAGCGCTCCACCAGGCCACGAACCAAGGTAGGATCAAGCTCGATCTTTTGCGAGGTCGCACAATCGCCAATCTTTTCTTCGAAAACAGCACCCGTACGAAAAACAGCTTTTCTCTTGCTGCCAAAAGACTAGGTGCTGATACGGTCGAGTTCTCGTCCAGTGGATCAAGTGTCGCCAAAGGCGAAACGTTTATTGATACTGCCAAGACCATTGAAGCCATGATCGTCGATGCCGTGGTCGTACGACATAGCTCTCCAGGTACCCCCCATCTCTTGGCAAAACACCTGAATTGCAGCGTCCTCAACGCGGGCGATGGTCCTCATGAACATCCCACCCAAGGGCTCCTGGACATCCTTACAATTCGGCAGCATCGCGGTTCGTTGGCAGGTTTAACCGTCGCGTTGGTTGGTGATATCGCTCACTCTCGAACTGCTCGCTCCAATATATGGGGTTTATTGAAACTCGGAGCCAAGGTAATTGTTTGCGGCCCAGCTACCTTGGTATCTAAGAATTGGGAGAAATTGGGTGTTGAGGTTGAGCACAACTTAGACAAAATACTGCACCGATGTGATGTGCTAAATTTGTTACGAATTCAGTTTGAGCGTCAAGCGATCCGCCCCTTTCCCTCCGTTCATGAGTACATGCTTCTCTACGCGATGAATAAAGAGCGAATCGAGCGAAGCAAGGAGGATATTTTGATCATGGCCCCAGGGCCGATCAACCGAGGTGTCGAGTTGACTCCAGAGGTTGCTGATGGTCCTCATTCTGTCATCTTGGAACAAGTCACCAATGGAATCGCCATCCGAATGGCGGCCCTTTGGTTATTGCTCAATGCCCAATCGCCAACGCAATCAACCGCCAGCCAGTCATGAAGAATAAAACAAACACTTGGTTAATAGAAAACGGCCGTATCATCGATCCGAGTTGCGGACGTGATCAGGTGGGAAGAGTGCTTGTGGTCGGAGGCAAGATCGCAGGAATCGATCCTACCGATGGAGACTTGCCCAATGACATCCAACGAATTGATGCCTCTGGCTGTGTCGTTGCGCCAGGGTTGGTTGACCTAGGGACCGAATTTGGGGAACCGGGGCGGGAAGAAGATGAAACCATACTTACCGGAACGGCTGCCGCGCTCGCAGGCGGCTTCACGGGCATTGCTCTTTCCAGTAACACAGAACCTCCCATCGATACCGCAGCGAGCGTCGAATTCATAAGACAAAAAGGATCCCGAGCCGATAATTGCAGGTTGTATCCACTCGGGTGTGTCAGCAAGTCTCGACAAGGAGAGATGCTTGCGGAAATCGGCTCGCTCGTCGAAGCAGGTGCGATCGCACTTTACGACGGCCCTAGTCCGATCGAAAACACAGGGCTGCTCCGAAGGGCATTGGAGTATTGCTCCATGTTCGATCGTGTCATTTTGGACCATCCCGAGATAGCGTCTCTTTCACGCGGAGGGGTTATGCACGAAGGGCTAGAGCAACTTCGCCTCGGCTTAAGCCCCATACCAGCAGAAGCAGAGGACTTGGCAACTTCCCGAGATCTTCGACTGGTCGAGGCGACGGGAGGGCGACTACACCTAACCAGTATCAGTACTCACGGCAGCGTGGATTTATGTCGACGCGCAAAATCGCGAGGTATTCAGTTCACGTCAGGGGTCTTTGTGGCCAACCTGCATTTGACCGATGAATCACTTAGAGAATTTGATACCAACTGTAAGGTCAACCCACCTTTCCGGTCAAGGGACCATGTCGATGCGTGCATTCAAGGTCTGCAAGATGGGACGATTGACATCATCAGTACAGGGCACAAACCTTCATCTTTGGAGAAAAAGATGGTTGAGATTACCGTGGCTCCTTTCGGAATGATCGCCCTGGAGACGGCACTCTCCCAAGTCGTTTCCTATCTGGTCAGGCCTGGTTTACTCTCCCTCTCCGATGCATTAGCAAAGTTGAGTACCAACCCCTCGAAATTGCTTGGGCTCGAATCGGGAACATTAAACACAGGTACCGCCGCAGACCTAGTCGTGTTCGATCCGAGTCGTAGCTGGACCGTCGACACGAATAAACTAAAAAGCAAATCGTACAATACGCCGTTGAACGGCACTGAACTCTTTGGTGTAGTCACACACACGTTCGTGGATGGGCAGCTTAAATTCTCGGAAGCTTAGATCTCAGTTTCGTTAATTAGATCCGTCGGATCAGACTGATCGGACCGATCTGCTAGCAGCGATTTTTCCGATTATTCCTTCGATCCCTGTTAATGCAAAGCGAATTTTCGGTTCGTTAGGTTAAGCTCGGTACTGCTTGACGAGCTAATTTAGCATGCGAAGATGGGTGGCTTGCGATAGCTGGGCAATCTTGCGATAGCTGGGCAATATGGTGCAAGAGCCATTTGACCAAACCTAGACACACAATCTTTAGGTCGCCTCTCGGTTTTCCTACTGCGTCCCAGCCTCGCCATAGCAATACCGCTGTTGTCTTCACGTCCCTCGTGGTCATTTTGTGGAAAGAACCAGAAGTTTATGAAAGTGTCTCGATTCCGTTCCCTCGCTGTGGTGCTTGCTATGGGTGCATCGATTTCGATGTCGACCGTGCAGGCCCAGGGCCCCAGCCCGTACGAAAGCTTGATCAAAGAATACAAGCTTGTACAAACGTCGGCTGACATTCCCAACACAATGTACAACTTGTACATCCAGCAAGATAAGGGTCAAGTTTTGATTGAGGTGCCGAAGATGGCCCTCGCGAAAAAGTATTTTATTGGGCTCACGGTTGCTGGTGGCCAGTTGTATGCTGGTTTGCAATCAGGCGACTTTTATGTTCAATGGCAAGAGTACAATGGTCGGCTCGCACTTATTCAACCTAATCTTGCTATCCGTTCGACTGGCGACAACGAATCGAAAGACTCTGTCAAACGACTTTTCACCGGCCAAGTTTTATTAGACCTACCTGTCTTGGCACGTTCGCCAAACGGTGGATATTTGATTGATGGCGATCAGTTCCTCGTTGGGAATGCAACCACGTTCTTCGGTGCCGATGGTCGAAGCCGTAATCCGGGTCTCGCTCGTATCGTCAAAGCCAAGTCGTTTCCGCAAAACCTCGAGCTAGCCTTTGAGTTACCCGACGCGAGCGGAAAGCTTCAAACGCTTCATTACTCGATTAGCGAGATACCAGAGGGTGGCGATTATCGGCCTCGCAAGGCGGATCAACGGATCGGTTACTTTACGACTACCTACCGAGACTTGGGAAAATTCCAGCGAGATGACATTAATGTCGATTACGTCAATCGTTGGCACCTCAAGAAACGAGATCCCTCGCTAAAGATCTCGCCGCCAGTTGAGTCGATTACCTTCTATCTAGAGCACACGACACCTGTTCGTTATCGTCGATGGGTGAAGCAAGGGGTTTTGGCGTGGAACAAAGCATTCGAGAAAGTTGGCATCTCCGACGCGATCGTGGTTCACTACCAAGATAAAGCAACCGGTGCCCACATGGAGAAAGATCCAGAGGACGTACGATACAACTTTATCCGATGGCTCAACAATGACGAAGGAACTGCGATTGGTCCGAGCCGAGTGCATCCTGAAACAGGTCAGATACTCGATGCAGACATTATTTTGACCGACGGTTGGATTCGGTACTTCAAACGAAACTTTGAAGACTATATGCCAGCGTTGGCAATGCAAGGCAAAGACGCAGAAACACTGTCGTGGTTGGCCGAGCATCCCAATTGGGATCCACGAGTTCGGTTTGCCGCACCAGGGTACCAACTTCAACGTCAAAGTGAAATCCAATTGGAATCGCTGTCAGATCCATTTGAAAGAAAAACTCATATGCTTGGAAGCAATGAGTTTGACGGGATTCTTTGTAGGACTCATCAGCAGAGCGGACTGTGCATGCTGGGGGAACGTCGTAGAATCGATATGTCGATGATGCGAATGGCGATGGAGCTTGCAGACGATTTACTATTGGAGGAGCAGGATCCTCCGGCTGAAGCAGCCTCGGGCGAGACCAAGCCTGCTCAAGAAGAGCCTAAAAAAGACGAGCCAAAGGCCGCTGACACCAAGCCAGAGGAGCCAAAGAAGGAAGAGCCGAAAAAAGAGGAACCAAAGAAAGAAGAACCGAAGCAACCCGACGAGCCAATGCTCGATGGTATGAAGGAATCTTTCGTGGGCCCACTCTTGGCCGACCTCGTCTGTCACGAAGTCGGGCACACCTTGGGATTACGGCACAATTTCAAAGCATCCAGTCTTTACACTTTGGATGAAATCAACAGTGAAGAAGTCAAAGGGAAGAAGTCGCTGGCTGCTTCAGTAATGGATTATCTGCCTCTCAACTTCCGAGTCGCTGCAGGAACACTCCAGGGTGACTACGGAATGATTGACATCGGGCTCTATGATTACTGGGCCATCGAGTACGGCTACAGCACGGAACAAAACCTTGAGCCAATTTTGGCCCGCGCTGGTGAGAAAGAACTCAAGTTTTCAACCGACGAAGATCTATTTGGACCAGATCCACTGGCACGTCAGTTTGACTTTACGAAGAATCCTTTGGATTTTGCGAAAGAACAAACCAAGGTAGCTGAGAAGTTCCGTAAACGACTCATCGAAGAGTATGTCAAGAAAGGCGATAGCTGGTCCAAGCTTCGAGAAGGCTACGAGCTTACCTTGGGTATGCAATCGCGATCCGCCAATATGATGGCTGGTTGGGTCGGTGGAGCATTTGTGAATCGAGAAAAGAAGGGAGATAAAGGGGATCAAGCGCCGGTTCAGGTCGTCCCAGCAGCAGACCAACGCGCTGCTCTCGCTTTCGTGATCGAGTCAATATTCCGAGACGATTCGTATGCACTATCTCCCGAATTGCTCACCAAGCTAACGGTTGACTTTATGCGAGCCGGTTTCGGTAGTGATCCAACATGGCCAGTCCACGATCGAATTCTTTCCATTCAAGCGTCGACCTTGACCAATCTCATGAACCCGACCACGCTACGCCGCGTTTATGATAACGAGTTCCGAGTGCCTACTACGGAAGATGCGTTGACATTACCCGAGCTATTGAAGACCGTTACCAACGAGATTTGGAGCGAGCTGGACAAAAAGTCGGATGTCAAGTTCACCGAACGCAACCCGATGATTAGCAGCTTGCGACGCAACTTGCAAAACGAGCACATGGAACGCTTGATCGATTTGATGTTGCCAGGTACCGGCCGATCCGCCGCCAATAAGGCGATTGCGAATTTGTCCGTCCTTCAGATCCAAGAACTGATCGCGAAGATCAATCAAGCATTGGAGGCCTCCAGTCAATCGATGGATGCGTATACCAAGGCTCACTTGCTCGAAGCAAGCAAGCGCATGTCAAAGGCATTGGAAGCACAGTACGTTTACAATTCTAATCGAAGTGCGGGACGTACCCTTTCTCTAGCGGACTTACTCGGTCGTGAAGAGAGGGCTGTTCCAGCGCCCGTCATTAATTACCCACAACCAGAGCCACCAACTGCTCCGTTTGTCATTCCACCTGCTGCTCCCGCGTCCGAGCCTTCGAAACCGGAATAACTAAGGTTTTGGTTGATTAATTCCATCTGATCCTTGTGAAAACCGGAGGTTAATACCCTCCGGTTTTTTTATTGACTTGCACATCTCTACAGGCTTAACCAAGATAGACGGATTGCTAATTTACCAGTCCGCTGCGAACTCTCCTCGTGCAGCCCTCGCTGTGATTTTTCATTCCTTTAATAAGCCATCTGAGATGATCGCAATGAAACATAAATGGTCCTGGATCGCGCTGCCTGTATTCGCGATTGCTACATCCCTATCACCCGTTTGCTCCAATCTAGGACTTGCGAAAGAACCCATCGCAGTCCAAATGGCAAATGACGTGACCCTTTCTCCTGACGGTTCTCTTTTGGCCTTTCGATGGGCAAACGAAATTTGGACCGTTCCCACCTCTGGTGGAGATGCCAAACGATTAACCAATCATCCAGCACGCGATGGCGATCCCAAGTTTTCACCAGATGGTAAGCGAATTGCTTTTGTCAGTAATCGTACTGGATCGAATCAGATCTTTATCATGCCGGCAGAAGGTGGACTCGCGGAACAAAAAACCTACCACAGTGAAGGTTATTCGTTAGCCGATTGGTTCCCCGATGGAAACAGTGTCCTAGCGATAGGTTCGCGAGATCATTTTTGGCGTGGCCCGAGCCGAATGATGAAAATCGATATCACTAAGCGAGCTGCTGAGTCGATCCTTCTCGACGACACAGCAAGCTATGCAGCATTATCAGGTGACGGGAAATCAATCCTTTTCGTACGAGAGGGAGAGCGCTGGGCTCGCAAAGGATATGTCGGGGAACGTGCCGCCCAAATTTGGTTGCTGAATCTTGAGACTTCCGAGGTCAAAGAGCTGCTCCATGAGAAGGTAGAATGCCTATGGCCAATTTGGATGCCCAACAAGAACGGCTTCTATTTTACGAAGGGTGCTAACAAGGGGCACGATCTTTGGAGCTATCAGTTCGGTGTTGATGGGCAAGCTGCACAACAAGCCAAACTTGCCGGATTCGATCATGATTCTATTGTCTACCCTGTCATTTCTCGAGATGGTTCCACCATCGTTTTTCGACACCTTTTTGACCTATACTCATTCAAGCCCGGTACAGGTCAAGCTCCTGCGAAGCTCGAAATAAAAATTGCCGCTGATAACGATCTTCCTGATGATCTTCTACGATCCAATTTGACCCGCGCCGACGAAGTTTGCTTTACCGATGACGGTTTGGAAATTGCCATGGCATCAGGTGGTGATCTATGGTTCATGGATACGGAACTCAAGGAACCGGTACGCGCCACAAAGACCGATGGTCATGAGCAATCACCGATCTTCAGTAACGATGGGAAATCGTTATGGTTCACGCGATGGACCGAGGGGCAACTCGATATATGGATGCTGGAACGGAAAGATCCGAATCTCTATTGGTGGCAACAAAAAGAGTTTATCGAAACTCGCATCACCAACACTCCGTCCAGCAAATCCAATTTGAGCTTCACGCCAGACGGCAAGAAACTCCTATTCCAAAGCGGCCGCGGAAATCTAGCGGCCCTCAGCGTGGAAACAAAAGAAGTAACCACGCTCTTGGAAGGGTTTAGTGCGATCGAATACTCGATTTCGCCTGATAGTAATTGGATTGCATACGCGCAAGAAGACAATGATTTTAACAGTGAAATATTTATCATGCCGTTGGATAAACACCAAGCTCCGGTAAACGTATCACGACATCCAGATAATGACGGTAACCCTGTCTTCTCTCCCGACGGCAAGCTATTGGCCTTTACCGGTCGCCGTGCCCAAACAGAGTCGGATGTCTATTATGTCTACCTTCAAGAAGCCTTCGACGAAGAAACTAGCCGCGATAGACTGCTCGAAAAAGCCCTCGAAACAATGAAGAAGAAGCGAGGTGCGACGAAACCGGCTTCCGAAAGCATTAAAACCGACGAAAGTACGAAAGCAAAGGAGGATGGTGATAAACCAAAGGAGGACACCCCCAAGAAAGAAGAGGCTGGCAAAGAGGAAAAGAAACCCTTTAGCATCGATTTCAACAAAATCCATGAACGAGTCAAGCGTATCAACATTCCCGATACGGGCGAATCTAACCTTATATTCTCACCGGATGGAAAACGGCTAGCATTCTCCGCATCGTTGGAAGGTAAGTCGGGTTGGTACAGTGTTGAATTCCCAGACAAACTCCAGCCTAAACTCATGAGCGCGTCGGTGCTATCCAACGCTCGATGGACCAAGGCATCCAGTAGCATTCTCGGTACAAAGGGTAGCTTACCCACAAAGTTGGAAAACGGGGAAAAAGAAACATCGTACAGTTTTACAGCTTTGCACGATCGGTCTCGTGCCGGACGTCTTCGCGAAGGATTTAACTCGGCATGGGCTACGATGGGGGAAATTTGGTATGACCCAGCTATGGGCAATAACAACTGGGATAGCATTCGCCGCAAATACGCGGATGCTGCTTCGCGAACTCTTGACGAAAGAGGCCTGGGAGAAATTATTGAGCTCATGTTAGGGGAACTTAACGGTTCGCACCTGGGGTTCACTCCATCACAGCTTGAACTATCGGAAACGCCCGCACAATCTCGCGCGGATCAACCAACGGCTCACCTCGGAGCGCGGTTCGATCCGAAATATCTAGGTCCAGGTTTAAAAGTTCGTGATGTATTGCCAAGCGGTCCAACCGATAAATCGAAAAGTCGGTTGCAAGCCGGCGATATCGTTCTAATGATTGATGGGACCAAAGTTGATCCTGCTCTCGATTTGACTGAGATACTGAATGGCCCCGTCGATCGGGACATTCAGTTGCTTGTTCAGCGTAAAGCAGACCAAGACGGACAAGTAAAGGAATTGCAATTTTCGGTTCGGCCAGTGACTTACGCTCGGGTCCGATCCCTGCTTTACGATCATTGGTTAGAAACGAATCGTAACCTTGTCGAGAAGCTCTCAGAAGGCAAGCTTGGTTATCTTCACATTCGCGCTATGGACGAATCGAGCTTTTTGGAATTCGAAAAACAACTCTACAACGTAGGGTATGGAAAAGAAGGTTTGGTTATCGATGTTCGCGACAATGGTGGTGGCTCCACGACAGACCACCTGCTAACGTCACTCACTCAACCCAAACACGCCGTCACTGTACCTCGTGGGGGCGGCGAGGGCTATCCACACGATCGAATGGTTTACGCAACTTGGTCTAAACCGATTATCGTGTTGTGTAACCAAAACAGTTACAGCAACGCAGAAATCTTTAGCCATGCTATCAAAGCGTTAGGGCGAGGTAAATTGGTGGGCGTTCAGACTGCTGGCGGAGTGGTAAGCACTGGTGCGGCTCGGGTAACCGATATCGGCGTTGTACGGGCTCCATTTCGTGGATGGTTCTCAATTGTAGACGGCCGTGATATGGAACTAAACGGTGCCTTGCCAGATGTCGTTATTTGGCCATTCCCGGGTGAAATGCCTGCCGGGGTTGACAAGCAGCTAGAAAAGGCAGTGGAGTTACTCAAGGAGGATGTAAAGCTAGCTCCCGTAGCGCCAAAGCCAAAGTACGCAACCCAAGACCGAGGATCACCTAATCCATAGTGATTGTGGTGATCAAATCTTTTTGCTCACCATAAAATGCTGACGTTCCTTTTTTTGATTCATTTGGGGTCAACCTGGTTTCTGGTTGGCCTCATTTGGTTGATACAAATCGTTCACTATCCACTCTTCGCGCGAGTGGGCCGAGATCAATTTGTACTTTACGAACGCGAACACTCCCGACGAATCACCTACATCGTCGCTCCTCTTATGTTTTCAGAGCTAGCTACGGGTCTGGGCATCGCCTACGTGTTAGCTCAAACACATACCCTGGCTATGGTCGCAAACATGGTGTGCCTAATAGCGATCTGGGGATCAACATTTTTCATACAAGTCCCCTTGCATCAGAAGCTTGATTCAGGGTTCGACCCTACTCTACACAGGCGTTTAGTTTCAACGAATTGGGTGCGAACATTCTGCTGGTCAGCGAGGGGAATCATCCTCGCATTTTTAGCGCCTTCAATCCTTTAACTCGTTTCATCGTTTTTCAGAACTAGACGCAATTGATTCTAAAGTTTCGAGAGGATAGTTCCCAAACTAAAAGGCCGAAACTTGATTGGTTTGCCGTCCATGTCATCTTGAATGAGAGCCACGTGGGGCTCTAATCTGTTCGCGATATTGGAATCGATCAATTGATTCGAATCGTTCGCGCTCATCTGCATTAAGACGCGTAACTCACCGTCTCGAACGGATTGCCGCGATAGCCAACGAGAAAGTGTTCCGGCCGTATCAGCCCACATCCAGACAAACAAACCGACCCCAGCTCCATCCTTGAGCAAATTGGCCAAGATTGCGTCAGGTTTGGAGCTACCTCCCTCGTCACCGTACGCGAACTCATCCCCCTTTCTTAGTTCCCTAAATCGGGATAAGTTAGCGACGCAAATGAGTTTTGCGGGATACTGTGTCTGAGCATCATTCAGTCGCATCTCCAATTCTTTTTGAAGCGATTCCATGAAACCTTCTAAATCACGGGGGGAAGCGAGTGTTGCATAATCCCGATCCGATATGGTCTGCATCAGCTTTGTTACACTCTCGTCCTCAGGTCTTGCTCCATTCAAAACGAATACAGAAGGCTGGCTGTTATTACCGTCTGTTTCTTCCTTTTTGGCGGTCCTAAGAAACCCGGCAATACAGCCCGCTAGTAAGCTAGCAGCCATGGTCTCTTCTGTGCCGACCACAAAACAATTTCGGCCGGGGCTTCGGTGTACCGACTTGATTACAGGTGGATCAATTGCAACACTGTCCCCGAGTAGCATAGTGTATCCACCGGCTTGGCTTGACGCTGCCGCGAACGCCAAAGCGATGCTTCGATCATCCCAAACGGCTGGCTTATGCCCTTCGAATACAACCCGTCTCCCCAGTACATTTGTTGTGGGGGAATGGGGGACCGGCATGGAGGGTAAGGCATGGAGTCTAGCCAATTGATCGTCCTTTGATAGATACGATACTTGAAAGCCTTGATTGCTTTCAACGCGTCCACCAGATTCGTTGTAGATGGCTTGCCCCGAGTATCGTAATCTTTCTGCGGCGGTATTGTCTTCACTTAAAATGAGCATAGCGTCGGCACTGTCGCATTGAAGTGCGATTCGAACTGCCATTTGTGCTAGAGTCGTACGCGGCAAAGAGTAGGCGCCACCCAGGGTCTGCGAAGCCAGAACCAGATGCATGCCGAACGATCGACCTTGCCTAACAATGCGATCCATCAACATTGAGGCTTGTTGGGCGAGCTTGTCATCTTCGACGAACATCTCTTGGAATTCATCAATCACAATTAGGATTCGAGGCATCTTGACGTCAGGATGCTTCCTTGCCAAGCTTGGGAGATCTTGAACACCGTATTCCCGGAAAGCCTCTCCGCGCGCGTGCATGACCCTATCTAGGTATTCTAGTGTACTGACACCGAATTCACGCCGGCTCTCAATTCCGATGATATCTGCATGAGCCAATTCGCTCTCTGAGTAGACTTGAAACTCCACCCCCTTCTTAAAATCGAGTAGAACCAGGCGCAATTGCTCAGGCGAGTACTTCATCGCCGCACTAGTGATCATCGTATGCAAAAGAGAAGATTTACCTGAACCGGTCTTACCTGCGATGAGGACGTGCTGGGAGGTACCGTAACCGAGCTTTAGATGCTGCAAACGACCAGATGCTGAAACGCCGATTGGGATGGCAAGACTATCCGCACTCGAAGCGATTTGTCGTTCCGACTCGGGAATTTCGATCGACTCAAAGGGAACGACCATCTTGCCGATCTCAGCCACGGCGTCGAGGTGCTTGGTAATGATCTCCCGAACGCGTTCTTCTGTCGGTGTAGAATCCGGGGTCATTTCCACGTCCGAGAAGTCTGGTACAGCAACCAACACACGATCTTTCGTTTCTGAATCACCCCCGGCAGCATTCAGAGTTTTCTCAAGTCTCAGATGCATCCCATGTTCTCGGAGCATCCCCTTATCGGCAAAAGTTGGCCATAAAATCGAATCGGTTAATTTCAATACAACACCGACTCCACAACGCGCACCAGATGCGAGTATTGAGGAAAGAGCCTGCCACGAATGATCATCCAATCCGAATGGGAATTGATCCCACACAATCAATCTGTAGGGGATGGCCATAGGGCCAGCCTGTTGATTAAACTCGTAAAGATTCGTAAAGTTGTTCCTTAGGCTCTGTTGGATCACATCTTCAACATGTCGCGCTGCACGCACCATTTGATCTGCAATGTGCAGGGGCTGCGTCCAAACACGATCACCAACTAGGCTGGGGTTTAGATCGGCTATGGACATGAGCCATGAGAATTTTTTACCGAGGCCTTGGGGGTCGATAATGGTCATCTGCAATGAGCCCGCCGGTAACGAGGTTAGTGCTCGCAAGCATACGTTTTGCATAATCGCATCAGCGGTTGTATCCGTTCCTGGTTGGCAGTCTAAAATTAACGACCCGTTCGATAATAGATCGAATGCAACCGGCCATGGTACATCAGCGCGAAAGAGAGACGGGTTTCGCTCTAAAGCTTCCTTTAGTAGCGGTTTCGAAGCATCCATTGTGCCCATACGCCATAGTATATTGGCTGGGTCACGCGGCCAATTCCCGGAATCGTAGAGGGAACTTCCCCATTCTGGCTGCTGTTCTTGCAGTTGCTTGGAATAGCTTGACAATCGATCGTGTAGAACTCGACAACCCTTGTTCCACCTAGAAATACGAAACTCCTGAGAGTTTGAGAAATCTTGTCGGAGTTTTTCGATAACAGTGTCGCGTTCCCATTTCAGTTTATCCGCAAGCCGTGTTAGCTCGTTTTGGATTTGGGCCCACTTAGCATCCCAACGCTCATTAATTTCCACAAACTTCATGCTTCGCGTGCTAGAAAGAGTGAAGCGACGTTCAGTGCAACTTTTCGTCAATTCGTTATTCGCGTCCGTAAACCTACTCATCAGGGAATCGCGTTTTGTTTGATAGTTGGCACTTACGGTTTCTTCGTCGGATTGGTGCTTTTGAGTAAGTCGCTTCAATTCGCGTTGGTAGAACGTTTCAGCCATCAAAAGGCCTTTCTCCAGATACTGATTACAAACCTGGAAATCCTCCCTTATGCAATCGATCTTCTGACGTATGACTCTGGCGACTATTGGTCTTGTTGCGAAATGAAGAATCGCGGTGAATAAGACGGCCCCGACGAGAGCAGTTCCAATCGCGATCACTGGTTTTGGTATGAAGAACCAGATCCCACCGGCCAATGCAGCAGCTGCTGCGATCCCTAACGAGTAAAACAAAATTGACGAATACCATTTCACCCTTTTATGGTTCTTAGTGGAATCGATGGTCTCAAGAAGCTTCTTTTTGGCTTCTTCAAAGCAACGAGCTAGTTCCTGGAGATCGGTCACCTCTGTTTTAGGTGTTTCGTTTTTTTTCTCTTCTATCGCTCCGAACAGATCGCGCCCGACTTTTACTAGCATCCACTCCCGTGCTTCTTGAAGCATCTCCTCGATCGATCGCTTTTCATTGACGAGCTTAACGCGAACGCTGTCCCGCGTCTTGCGAGCACTTTCGGTGTTGGCATCCAATTCTCGTTTCAGGCGATCTAACGACTCATCTCGTTGTTTCTTGTTAGCTTCTTTGTCTCGATTAAGCTTTGCCTTTAAGCGATTCCGTTCTTTCTTTTCGAATTGAACACTCGTCAACAGCTCTCGCTCGACATAAGCAATATGCGCATCCAATTCAACATCCCACGACTCCATATTGTCGTGTTCAACCATGCTGCGTTTTGAATTTAGCTGTTGGTTGTTACGTTCGAAACGCTCTCGCTCTGCCTCGACCTGTTTGGAAACACTCTCCGTATCGGAATCCCATGCCTGCTTCAGTTTCTCGATTCGCTGCCGTAAGCCTCTTAGAGATCGTATTTGATACTTTAAGAAACGCCCATCAGATCGGGCCTGCAAAAGCTGTGATCGAGCCATAGAAATATCGTTCGTTGAAGATGAGAGACTTATTGCTGTCTGGCTGAGCCTGCGTTCTATTATATAACATCGGAGGGGGATTCGGCCAGATTCCATCGCATTTGAGTTGGGAGATCCCGTTGTAGTTGTTTTGGCAAATGGAAAAAAGGAATCATGGACCCCTACAAAGTTCTCGGCATTTCGGCTGATGCCTCCCAGCAAGAAATAAAAAGGGCTTATTTGTCGATGGCGGACAAATACCATCCAGATCATGGTGGGGATGCTTGGGTCTTTGAGCAAATACGAACTGCCTATGAGCAACTTTCTCAAAGTAAAAACGTTAGCCCGCCAACCCCAAAGACTCCGTCCCCAACGGCTCGAGCAACAACGGCTCGAGCAACAACGGCTGATTTGTCAAAGCGAGGGCATTTTTTGCTTCGGCAACTCCCGCTTCAGACCGAGACATCGTGGTTTATTTTAATCAATGTCCTCGACCTCGTTTTTACCAATATTCTCTTGCAAAGAAATGCCATCGAAGCGAACCCATTGGCCAATATGGTGTTCGTGTATTATGGTTTCGTAGGGATGATCGTTTTCAAACTAGCGTCGGTCCTCTTCGTGTGCTTGGCGGCCCAAATCATAGCTACGAAGAGCCCCACCAAGGCAAAATGGTTGTTGTGGTTTGGATGTGCTGTGGTAGGCGCGGTCCTCGTTTATAGTGCCAGGTTGATTCAATATTCATCCTCCTAGGACAATTTTGACCGCTAATTCGAATTTTTGATTACTATATCCATCCACTGTTACGCCGCTCTCAATGGAAAAGATTTTGTGATGATCGATGGCACTAGGGAACTTGTTCCCAACCTGAACTCAGCCATGCCGGCTGTTCACGTTAGCCGACCTATGTTGCACCCGAATATTTATCGGAAGAGAATTCTACATATCGAAGGTAATCCGGCTCCTGGTGATTGGGTTGCTGTCTATCATCAACAATCCGACGTTCAAGACAGAGGCCCTCGTCAAGATCAGCAATCTGGGGATGAATACTCCGGAGGCGATCGAAGAGATTTTCGTTCTCAAGCGAGGCCTCGACGTGATGGGGAACTATCTGACAACCCGAGCTTGTTTGCGTACGGTATCTACAATCCTCGCTCTGAAGTTGCGGTGCGTCTGTACTCTTGGTGGGGACAGTGGCCAGACGAAGCATATTGGGACATGCTGATGGACAACGCGGTCTCACTCCGTCGCGACGTTTTAAGACTTGATGAAACGACCAATGCGTATCGCGTTCTGCACGGGGAATCAGACGGGGTCCCAGGATTGGTCGTCGATCGATACGGAGATTGTTTGAGCGCAGAACTGTTCAGCCTCGGTATGTATCAACGGGTTCAGCCAATCCTCGATAGATTGGCTGCCCGACTCGGCACGAAACATTGGCTCGTCCAGGAGTGTCCTCAATTCCTTAGTCAAGAGGGAATCGGCTTGCCAACGGTCAAAAGTGATTCACTTCCCCCTGCGGTGACTATCACGGAAAATGGGGTCAAATACAAAGTTCACTTCGGAACCGGTCACAAGACCGGTTTCTTCTGCGATCAACGTGATAATCGTCGGATGCTTGCGAGTTTCTCAGCAGGCAAAAACGTACTTGATCTCTGTTGCTACACTGGTGGTTTTTCTGTCCAAGCGGCCAAAGCGGGGCAGGCTGCTGAGGTCACAGGCGTCGACTTGGACGAAGCACCTCTCGCGATGGCCAAGAAGAATGCAGATATGAATCAAACACGCGTTCGTTTTGTCCAATCGGACGCCTTCGCGTTTATGCGGGATATGCTTCGTATAGGACGTCAGTACGATGTCGTGGTACTCGATCCTCCGAAACTGATTCGTTCTCGCAATGAGCTAGAAGAAGGTAGTAAAAAGCATTTCGATTTGAACAAGCTCGCGATTCAATTAGTGAAGCCGGGTGGCGTTCTCTTAACATGTTCGTGCGCCGGCCTTCTGGACGAAGTCTCATTTCAGTCGATTGTTCGATCAGCAGCCAAAGCCACAGGGTTTGATCTTGAAGGTAAACCGAATCCACCGAGAACCTTACAATTCCTGCATTCCACCGGAGCCGCTCCCGACCATCCCGTCGTGCCCCATTGCCCCGAAACAGGTTACTTAAAGAGCCTCTGGGCAAGAGTCTTGTAAGCTTTATTCTTCAAACTGGTTTTCTTGATTCACACTAAGCTGCACCAAAGATGCGGAGAGCAGGGATAGCTTCGGCAGCAGCTTTGGGAGTTGGTTGCTCTTTTTCGGCTTTGAGTACAGTCTCGGCTATATCAAAGTCCGAACATGGAGATTTTGTCTGGTTGTTGAGCCAACGAGAACTGCCCCAACCCGCAAGAAGAATTTGGTCGCCAGGTCGTGCCGACCGGATCGCGAGCTCGATGGCAATCTCTCGATTCGGAACAATTTGAATCGCAGCCGGATCGGTACACCCATCGAGAACTTGCCAGATCGCTTTTTGTCCTGTTGATATCGTGACGCGACTTTGGGTTAAGATGACTTTGGAAGCTGCCTTCTCTAGGACTCGGCCATAAGCCATCAATTGATCGGGAGTGGATGCTTCGGGAATTTCAGCCACACAGACGATTGGGGATCCATTGTGTCGTTGCAATGCGTGCAGCGATACGGCCAATCGATCTGCTTGATCCGCCAAATCGATGTATATCTTTTGGTCAGCAGAGACTCGCTGCAATCGCCCAGGGATTCTCTGCAATCGTTCGACACCGGAAATGATTTCGTCGATCTCGAGTCCCAATGCATAACCAATAGCCACAGCGCCAAGGATATGACGTGCTGTATGATCACCGATAAGTTTGCTCGTTACGGGCGCGATGGAACGACCGACTTGAATCATCATGGATTGCTCATCGCCACAATTCTTTAATCGGCTCCCCATCACGTCGCATGCGGCATCGAGTCCGTAACCAATCGAAAACGGCTGATGCCGCTCGATCCATCGATTAAGCCGGGCATCGTCCGCATTGTAGACAATGACGCCATGCTTCTTGAGTTGGCCCGTGATTCGTTGCATCGCGTTTTCGACTCCGCGAGACCTGAGTTTGTCCGAACGCTGACTTTGCCGAAGGCTCGTCACCAAAATGACATCGAACTCGACACTCGATGCTGCCTTAGAGCAAAGCATATCATCAGTCAATTCGATAATGACGGCTGGTGCTCCGTTTTCGTTGGCTTGTCTAATCAACTCCGTGAGCGAATGAGCATCACAGTTTGGATCGGACCTTAAACCAGCCTGTCCGCCATTGCACGCGCCCAATGTCGTTAGATAGGAAACGCGACCCCCGACGTGTTTGATCATCGCAGATGTCAGTAGCGATGCAATGGTCTTGCCGTGCGTTCCCATCACGCCGATCGTAAGCAATTTCCGACTCGGGTACTCACTCAACGCATTACACAAAGTTGCATAAGCTTCTTGGACGTCCGGCACGATGCACTGAGGAACAGGCGAAGGAAGGAATCTCTCAGTGAGGAT
Organism: Pirellula sp.; assembly: GCA_046318795.1. Classification (GTDB taxonomy): domain Bacteria; phylum Planctomycetota; class Planctomycetia; order Pirellulales; family Pirellulaceae; genus JBKCUI01. The sequence goes on along the minus strand of JBKCTT010000042.1, from coordinate 29,583 downwards.
TGCTTGTGCGCCATGTTGAACACCGTCGATAACCTCACGAGCTAAATCATGTGACTCGTCCATTCCCACGACAATCACGCCGCCAGGCAATATCGCTTCCGGATTTGCGTTACAAGATCGGCACTCGATATCGGATGCACCGACAATTTGAGCTCGAGGAAAGAGAGACTTCAAAGAAACGACAGTCTGGGACGAGCAACGACTCATTGATCTGGCCTCCATGCCAACAAAATCAAAGTTTCAGGATCGGGAACAACTCAGCATCACGATCATCATCCTGACGTTCGGATTACTAAGTCTGGGAAGGCTCCCGGGTGACAGGTCATTAACCTGATCGATTCGATCCTAAAGGTCAAGTCGAAACGCTGGGCTCCAGGGGATAGAATTTCAATAAAAAACCAGTGTTTTGCTAGCATTGATGTCGATAGCTAGTGCTTGATTCTGGGGGCTCGGGTATGATCCGGTCGTCGGGAGCCACAGGTTGAAACCCAAGGGAAAGAAGAGCCGAAACTTGCTATGACTAATGTCGACTGCGTTGAACCCAAATTTGTTTTTCATTCCACGCATATCATCGAACATAAAGAGATAGCAGTAGGTACGTGGCAATTGACCTTCTATGCCCCCGATATGGCAGCCAGAGCACTACCCGGTCAGTTTTTTATGCTAAGGATTGCTGATCAAAATGACCCACTCATAGGTAGAGCCTTGGCCATGTTTGATCGCCATCGGGATGAAGCGGGAAAACTAAATGCCATCAGCGTCGTGTATACAGTCAAGGGCCGCTTCACAACGGCGATGGCTCGACGTAATCCGGGCGATCAAATTGAAGTCTGGGGGCCACTGGGCAACACATTTTCTGTCGATCCCGTAGATCATTTGATTCTAGTGGCTGGAGGTGTTGGGCAAACTCCAATGTTGACTTACGCTGCCGCCGCGTTAGGACGAGAAGAGTTCGGTGCACGGTCTGGTTGGATAGATAATAATTCGGGATTATCCAGTATGAAGGGGCCCTTTGCTTCCAAAGTAACTATGTGTTATGGTGCTCGAACCAAAGAGCAGTTAGCTGGAGTAGAGCAGTTTCAAAATGTCTGCAGTGAAGTCGTTATCACAACAGAGGATGGCTCGATGGGAATACGAGGGCGTGTTACGACGGCTCTTGAAGAAATTTTGCAGCGGGATCAAGAGAATAAATGTCGTATCGCGTGCTGTGGGCCTGAGCCTATGATGCATGCCGTTAGTAAGATGGCAAACATCTATGGCGTTCCCTGCCAAGTGTCTCTTGAGACGCCTATGGCATGTGGGATTGGGATATGTTTTACTTGTGTGGCAAAAGTCATCCAATCCGATGGCCAGTGGGACTACAAGCGAACTTGCGTAGAAGGCCCCATCTTTGACTCAAAAAGTATTTGTTGGGAGTAGAACAAAATAGTTCGATCACCTTCCCGCTCCTAGCGTTACTGGTTTGGCTACAGTTACTACCGTCGAAAATATACCAAAAACGAGACGATAACCATGAATATGGAAACAGATGACGATAACGGCTCTACTGAAGAGATTTCCGCGAACACGGCATCTCAGCAAAATGCAAGCCAGCCCACAGCAGCTACCACACCTGAATGGAAACCCTTGAATGCTAACCAGCGACGAGTGCTTGGTACGCTCATGGAAAAATCCAAAACCACTCCCGATGCGTATCCGATGTCCTACACGGGTTTAGCAACTGGCTGCAATCAAAAGAATAATCGCGACCCACTATCCAATCTTACGGTGGAACAAGTTGAAGCAATCGTCGATGAGCTCCGAGCGTTGGGAGCAGCTGCGATCGTTCAGGGATCGGGAAGAGTCACCAAGGTTAGGCATTACGCCTACAACTGGCTTGGACTGAGCAAGGTCGAGGCTGCGGTGATGACGGAACTGTTGTTACGTGGGGCTCAAACCATGGGGGAACTAAGAACGAGAGCGTCTCGCATGGAACCAATATCGGACATGTCCGTTCTGCAGGAGATCTTTGACGGGCTCAAGCAACGAGGTTTGGTGGTCGCGTTAACTCCTCCCGGACGAGGGCAAGTTGTCTCGCACAACTTGTATCCAGAGTGGGAGATAGAAAAGTTAAAGAGCGCTAAGTGGGAGTCCCCCTCGGAAAGTAGTGCTGCCGGAGTTGTGAATTCTGGGGCTACTGCTAGCAAAGTGGATAGTAGCGAGCTGTACGCCTTGCAAACAGAAGTAAAAGAATTGAAAGCAACAGTACTGTCCTTGTCCGAACGATTAGCTCGGCTGGAGAGAGACTTAGGGGTATCTTAATGTTCAAAGTTAACTCGCCAGGACGGAGGGTAATAGGTCCGTTCAGGTTGAGTCTTCCACAAAGGTGACAACGATGCGTGAGCCTGTTGGGCTTCCACTGATGGTGAAGTGTGAGGTCATTATGCTAATCGCAAGAGTACGATCCCTATTAATGCTCGTCAAAAGTACGTGGATTGTTGCTGACGATTTTCAGAAAATAGAGTTTAAGTCCTCGCTACCAGTAGAGCCAATGACGGGGTGGGGGCTTTGGTCCACAAATGAGCAGGCACTAAAGTTCCGATTCAGCTAGAATTCGAAGACGTCGCGTATCGCGATGTTATTCAAGGAGAGAAGGCGTACGATTTTTCGGTGATCGATCGAAAGCTAGAGGCAACCGCGAAAATCAGGCGATCCTTCGCTTCTACGATTCTTATGTTGGCAAAGACTCTGCTGTTCAGATGGAAACAAAATGCGTTCGGAGGCGAGTTTATCTTTCTGGAAAGGATCGACCAAAGTAGAGCTCTATCCCAAACGGCCCACGGTTTCCAAACGGCCCGGATGGAGTTTCGTGTGAGGCTCAAGTTGCCAATTGTCATTTCTGATTGGGGATGATCAACCAAAATTTCAAAAACCTGAGAGACTATGGTCCGCCGGTATGGCGATGGACTATTGATTTCTCATTCGGAGTTTAGAGCTTCAAGGGAAGTTTAGTTCGAGGGGAAGTTGAAAATATTAGAGTCGCTCCCATTTACTAAGATGCCTATCCGAGCTGCAACGGAAAAAAGTGCGATCGATCGCGAGAGGACTTGCTGCCGGGCGAGCGATTGAGATTCGAGATTTCATCTTCAAAGCGAACTGGAACATTTGAAATTTAATGCGATAGGCTCGTATCGGGGCAGGCGATTGGCTTTACAGTCGAACAATGATCTAGAAAAGCTATACTGTTGGCGTATCCGATCCCATGCTTTTGCAGGACGCTTTTGGTGGGCTGCGAAGAGTGTTGCGACTAGTCGAAAGTGGACTTTTCGAGTAGGTTTTAGACAAAATTGAATCGAATAGTCAATCCTCAAGCCGAGCTTTGAATTCATGGAAACCGTATTTATCAATGGATCGTGGCGAGCATCTCGATCGACCGGAAGCTTTCAAGCCACCAACCCTACAACGGGTGATCTTATACCGACTTTGTTTCCGGTGAGTTCCTGGGATGACATCGATGAGGCATTAAACGCAGCACAGGAGGCGTTTGTGGCCTTGAGGAGTGTTAGTTCCGAACGTTTGGCTCAGTTTCTTGAGACCTTTGCCGATTTGATCCATGCGGATAAGGAAACGTTGGTCAAGTTAGCTCATGAGGAAACCGGTTTGCCAGTAGCTCCGCGATTAGGAGATGTCGAGTTACCTCGTACGGTGAATCAATTAAAGTTGGCCGCCGAAGCCACCAGAACGGGATCCTGGGCGCTTCCAGTCATCGACACCAAGGCGAATATCCGAGCATGTTACCAGTCGATCGGACCGGTCTGTGTTTTTGGTCCAAATAACTTCCCTTTCGCCTTCAACAGTTTGGCGGGGGGGGATTTTGCTGCTGCGATTGCATCTGGTAATCCCGTCATCGGCAAAGCGAACTCCTCCCATCCAGGGACAACAAAACGATTCGCGGAATTAGCGTCACAAGCGATAGAAAAAACGGGGATGCCCAGAGGCTTGGTACAGCTCCTTTATAGAACTTCTCATGTCGATGGAGAGCGATTAGTCGGTGACTCACGGTTGGCTGCGATTGGATATACAGGATCGCGAAGCGCTGGGCTGGCCCTGAAGGCAGTGGCGGACCGTGTTGGAAAGCCGTTTTACGCAGAACTCTCGAGCGTCAATCCGGTTGTGTTTTTACCTGGCTCGCTTAAAGAGCGGGGCGCAGCTCTCGTTGAAGAATACGTCACAAGCGGTTTGATGGGCGCGGGACAGTTCTGCACCAATCCCGGTATGTTGCTTTTAGTAGAATCGCCAGAGGCACATGCATTTGTTGAAGGTGTCGTATCCAAATATCAAGCGGCTGCACCTGGGACATTGCTTTCAAAGAGCGTTGAAACATCGCTCGGTAAGAGTGTTGAATTGCTGACGAAAGCGGGGGCAGCGTTGCTTTCGGGAGGTACAAAACATCCCGGTGGTCGATGTGCATTCGCCAATACAGTAATGAAGATATCGGGTTCTCAGTTTTTGAGCGATCCGCATGTGTTTCAAACAGAGGCGTTTGGAAACGCCGTTCTGATTGTTATTTGCAAGACTATTGATGAGTTGGTATCCAGTTTGAAGCACCTCGAAGGTAACTTAACGGGGTGTATTTATTCGGCTAAAGATGGAAGTGACGATTCCCTCTATCATGCCGTTGCATGCGAGCTAGCGCATCGAGTTGGGCGTTTGCTCAACGACAAGATGCCGACGGGAGTTGCGGTAAGCCCCGCTATGAATCATGGTGGACCGTTTCCAGCGACGGGGCATCCTGGCTTTACTGCGGTCGGAATACCGGCCAGCATGATCCGGTTTGCCAAGCTAACTTGCTTTGATGCTGTTCGTCCTGAGCGATTGCCAGATCTCTTACAAGATAGCAATCCGAGAAAGGCTTGGCGAAATGTCGATGGCGTCTGGACCAACGTCTAACGCTCCGGGCCTTCGAAATTCTGGCATGCGAAACTTTGCTGTTACCTTGTCCTACAATGGTACCAGGTACGGAGGATGGCAAATCCAGAATAACGCGACGTCGATTCAGCAAAAGCTCCAAGAGGCGATTGCCGAAGCGACTTCGGAGCATGTTGTTGTTCGAGGCAGCGGACGAACTGATTCAGGGGTTCACGCGTTGGGCCAGGTTGCGACGTTTCGACTCGAAACTTGGAGAGCCCCTGCTGATCGATTGGTGCCTGCCATCAATCGTTATCTGCCCCGCTCTATTGTCGTAAAGAGATGTCGCGAAGCAGTTTTAGAGTTTGATCCAACTCGCGATGCGCACAGCAAGCGATATCGGTATACGGTTCGAAATGCTCGTGTACCTGACGCATTGCAATACCCGTTTCAGTGGTGGTACCCAAGGCCGCTCGAGGTTGAACCCATGCGACAAGCAGCCAGCTTGTTGGTAGGAACTCACGATTTTAAAGCTTTTGAAACACTGGGGTCGCCAAGAAAGACGAGTGTAAGAACCATTTATGATTTAAAGGTTCTGTCGTTCGAACACGATGATGGCCAAGACATTTGGATTGAAATAGAAGCCGATGGTTTCTTGTACAACATGGTTAGAAATATTGCCGGCGCTCTTTGTGAGATTGGCGTCGGTCGTTTTGGACATCGCTGGATTCAAGCCGTGTTGGAATCTAAGGTAAGGGACTCTTCGAGCCAAACAGCGCCCCCGCAGGGGCTCTGTTTAGTGAAAGTTAATTATCCCGATACCTTGTTTCTATCACAGTAACATTCCCGCCCCATCATTACAGAACAAACCAGACTTAGAACTGAACCTGATACTTTTCGGTCATCTCCCTGCGGATATCTCCCACCATTTGATCAATTGCTGAGATCAGTTCTCTGTACGACATATTTCCTGCACCTTGGGCTGTCGCTCGATATTTAGCGGGCGCATTGACATCGTAGTAGTAACCATTTGAGTAACCGTAGTTGCCATACCCGTATCCACCGTCATTCACGACTTTTGCAGTGCCTGCGGTTATATTGGCTTTCTGCATTGCCACTACGTTTCCTCGCAGTCCCGATGACACACGAACGCCAAAATCGATGAGATCAGAGTCAACGTTCAGCGTTGGCAATTCATCGATTCTGTTTGCCAATCTGGCGTTCCACTGAGCCCGATCTCCCGTACCGTGTGCGGAGTAGCTACGAACGCGATCGATAATGTCCGTTACTTTGTTAAAGTAGTTCTTTGATGCGGCAAGTCCGGTTTGCTCCGAGCTGCTACTCGTACTCGACTCAGATTCGCTTTTCGCAAGTCGATTATGCAACTGTTGTGCGGTAAAAATACCAAGCAGATCATCGAGTGTCCCAGGGCTTATCTTACCTCGAAACGCAAGAACATTACCATCCACGGAAGGAGTCCAGTTAGATGCTTCTGGAATGGAAGATTGATTGCGATCGAGAACTTCAACAAAGAAATCCTTGGCGACAGGCAAAAGAAAGTCTGGCGAACTTCCAAATTCAAGGCTAATGATACAATCGTCTAAATTCTTCTTGCTGACAACGACGCGAATGCCTCGGATTGATGACAGAAGCGATACAACTTGCTTAGCATTCACAGACTTTAACGATGTGAACCCAGCGATCTTGTCCTGAATGGCCACCGGAGACCAGATGTCCTCTAAATCAACAGCGAGCAAAACGGCAAAGAACTGCGATGATTGAAGTGCGTGTTTGGCAAGAAAAGTTGAAACGCTACTTTTTTCTTCTTTAAGCCATCGACTGACAAGTTTGCGATCTGCGGGACGGACGAGACCAACCAAGTCATCTCCCATCGGCACAAGATACGAGGCATTGGGTGACCAAACCACAGACCTACCGCCGATCGAATCTATGTAGCCGCCGATTGTGGAGGACAGCTCTGCTGCATCAGTTGATTTCTTTAGTTTCAGATATCCGATTTCCCAATTGGGACTAAAAGCCTTCAGGTCCAAGTCGGCTACGAGTTTTACCTCTCTCAACGAATCAGGCAGGTCCTGATACAGTGGTGTGCCGGCAACAAAACTTCGGACCGACGGTGCGTCGACATAGAGTACCGCGTTAGCTCTCTCGGGAGTTGTTGCCAGTAATTCAGAGAGACCGGTCGATTGCGCATGCAGGCTGGCGGGTAGGCATGCGGCCAGCCCGGCAATGAAGAGTGAAAAGCGAATCGCAGATCGCGAGAGAAACTTAGACATGTTGGAACTCCAGAAAAAGCCCGATAAATGTATACGATGTAAGGGGGTGCGGTTTTCCTCGTAGTTTACTTCAGCTCGGCCTGTTTTTGGGGGAGGTTGCTACTGTTTTGAGAAAATCTTTCACTCGACAACTACCGCAAAAAATGACGTATGTTGGGGTTTCCTAGGGTTTCGCAACGGGAGGGGCATCCTCGGGCAAACAGGCGAAAAGGGAATTTGGTGTAACAGTCCAGAGTCCAACCCGCACCCCGCTCTGCCTGAGCCCTTCGCCGACCCAGACATTGCAAGTTCTGAAGAGGTGATAGCTACCAACTCCTTCAAAGAAACAATCCGAATTACCATAGGGTTCGCATGGGATCGGCAGCGGTATTCCCTGGGCATCCTTTTTAAGGGTCTGGTCTATGTGTTCGCAAAGCAATCGAAATTGGCTTGCACTTAATCGCAATAGTCGTTGACGCTCGCGTTTCATGTTAAAGAGAACTCTAGTGGTAAGTTCGACGTGTACGGTCGTGTCCCCAAGACCTGAAAAGGCGTACAGCACGTTGCTTAACTTGATGTCGTTCCACGATTGTGTCTCTAAGTAGAACTTTCGATTTCCCCAGCCCAGAACGGCATGCGTGTAAAGATGTGGATCGGTTCTATAGTTTCCTCCCTCGATTAAAGCCCTCATTTGGAACGACGGGGCATCCAATGGGATCACCAAATCGACGTGAACTCCATTATTGATAACCAGAATCTCGACTCCCTCCTCTATTGCATGCCGATATCCACTATTCACCGGTATGCGAGCCAGCAAATAAGAGCATGCCGCAAAAAGGACTACTAACCCGAAAACGACTGTAAAGGCGCGTATGCCTAGGGACACTAGCTTTCGCCACCAACTTTTCTTGGGAGAGGCCTCAACTTCTGTACGATTCATGGGCGTTTGGGCCTCGGGACTGGACAATGCGGGCTTGATGCATTTGAAACAAGGTTGATACGCTTTGGTTTGCGTCGGGGTTTGCCCGTTTCGAACTAGAATCGGGCCATGCGGCGAGTAGGTAGGGAGCTGGGCGGAGATTTCAAGGGGTTGATCTTGGATTTTGTTCAGCTATCCTCAGCCCAGAGAAGCTAAAGTTGTTGGCAAGATTGCTTTACCCACCTTTTTCGAACCACTAGCTTAAACAGCTAGCATCTAGAACGGAAGTTTCATGACCCCCACATCCATGTCGGTTGAGCAAATTCAACAGGTTATCCCTCACCGAAAGCCGATGCTCCTGGTCGATGAAGTTGTCGAGCAAACAGACAAGTTCATTGTTTGCCGCAAGACTTTTTCAAGTGAGGAGTTTTTCTTGCAGGGACACTTCCCCAATTTTCCCTTGGTGCCAGGGGTGATTTTGTGCGAGTGTTGCTTGCAAAGCGGTGCCATTTTGTTGAGTCAGTTTACCCCACAAGATGGTTCTGTTGTCCCTGTTGCAACACGGCTAGATGGGGTGAAGTTTAAAAAAATGGTTCGTCCTGGAGATTCGGTAACAATAGAAGTTACATTGAACGATGTAGTTTCGTCCGCGTACTTTATGACAGGCAAAGTCACTGTGGATGGCAAGCTCGCTGCTCGTTTAGACTTTGCGTGCAGCGTAGCGGCACCGTCGTGATCGGCTCTTAGATCGTCACAATCTGTTTTGGATTCTCGCTTTTTTGTTTTCCGGTTCTGCCGAATATCGGTACCGGCGTTTTCCTCCGTATCTTACCTCCCAGGGATTTTGGAATGTCGACCAAGTACGAATCGCAATCGTGGTTGCTACGAGGACAAATCAACGGCAGCCATTCGTCTGAGGTTTCCGAGCCACCCAGTGTCATTGAGACGCTAGCTGGCCCATTCATCGTGGGATGGGAAAATGCGCAATCCTCCTCATGTTGGGGTGGAAAAGCGATGGGCATGGAGATTCTTACCATAGACACGGGAGCAGTGAGGGCAGTACTGCTCCCTGATCGTGGCATGGGAATTTGGAAGTGCTGGAGCAATGACACCGAGTTTGGCTGGCAAAGTCCGGTTGATGGGCCAGTTCATCCGAGCTTAGTGCCTGTTATGGACGGGACCGGAATCGGTTGGCTGGAGGGCTTTGATGAACTGCTGGTTCGATGTGGTCTTCATAGCAATGGAGCACCTGAATTCGCGAGTAACGGAGCGGTCAAATATCCACTTCACGGTCGGATAGCAAATCTTCCCGCTAGCCGAGTCGAGATAGCTGTCGATGCGAGAGAAGGGACATTAGATGTCATTGCGACTGTTACCGAAGCTAGATTTCTTGTGTACTCGTTACAACTACAGACTCGCATGAGATTCCGCGCAGGAAGCTCTGTAATGGAAATCACCGACACAGTGACGAATCCAGGTTCGCTCCCTACATCGATGCAACTGCTCTATCATATCAACATAGGACAACCGGTTGTCGAAGCCGGTGCACGAATTCATGCTACCCCTAAGACGATCTGCCCTCGCGATTTGACCGCAGCCAAATCTGTAGAGAGTTGGGATCGTTGCGAAGGTCCGGAGTCTGGATTTTCTGAACAAGTCTATTTCATGCAGGCGGCCGCAGACGCGAATCAATGGTCAGAGGCCATGATCGCCTCCGCTAACCACTCTAGCGGCTTTTCTGTCCAATTTTGCACGAGAACCTTGCCCTACTTCAATCTGTGGAAAAACACTGCTGCCGTCGAAGACGGCTATGTGGTTGGGCTAGAGCCTGCGACAGGCTTTCCTAACGTGAAGTCGTTTGAAGAAAAGCAAAAACGAGTCGTCGTGTTGGCTGGTGGTGAGTCGCGAGTGTTTCGCCTAAAACTGGAACCTCTGTCAACAAAACCTGCCGTAGAGTCTGCTATCAAACGAGTCGCCGATAAACGAACCAGCCCTGGTGTCATTCATAATGAGCCACAACCAGGCTGGTGTTCGTCGGTTTAGAGCCTCTGCAATGTCCTAAAGGAGATACATCGCAATCCATCCCCACCATTGCACAGTTGCTTAGCGGGTTGCGAATTGAGGAGTTGGTTGGGTCGCCACGCGAGAGTAATCGGTTGTCCCTGAAAGAGACTCTATAAGCTCTTTGTGATCGAGATAGTTCAAGATCTCGACGCGTAAATCAACGGGTAAATAGGACAGTTTCATCATCGGATATTTCGTACCGGGTTGATGCACAATCGCCTCAAACCAATCCTGTGGTATGCTGGGTTCATAGATATCCAGTTTTGCGCCGAGTTTATGTAGCGGAGTTGGGTAGCTTCGTTGCTCGATAGCTGTCGCATAGTTGCGAGCAAAACTACTCAGTCGACGTTGTTGTTTCATATAATTTGTAGCAGCATGCGCTGCTGCATCATCAAACTCCTGATAGATTGCGACAACAAATCGATGCACCGATAAGACTCGGGGGCGTTTGTTAGAAAGGGAATCGACTCCAACCGCTTCGATGGCAACATCCAGTAGATCTGCTCGCCAATCTTTAGGAACTTCAAATACGATTCGAAACGGTCGCGATCCTTCCAGTGTACTTTGAGTGGATTGTCGAACTTTGAAGTAGACACCACGGCGACGCGAGAGCGTACCCGATGCGGTCGCTAATTCCATAGAGGGGCGTTTCTCAAAAGCTACGGTTTCATGATTGCGATCGTGTCCATAGGCATATCCTTGAACAGTCCCTACACCAGGGTATCCGCCAATCCCTCGGATGGCACCTTCGCGATTTCTATCGGAGTCCTGAGTGATTTGCATTGGCCCCACAACGTCGGAAACCATTTCTGTTCGCGGAGAGAAATCAGCAACTTGGACATCTTCATGGCGACTCAAAACACGGACTGTGTACTCCGTTACCTGTTGCTCCTGTCCAGGTGAGAAAAGTGCAGAAACATCAAGTTGCGTTTCCACTTGTCGAGAGTTTGGCAAGTGACTTAAAAGACCTGGCTGAGTTATATCCCGAGCAACAACTAAGGGATTTACGTCGAAAGCAACTCGGTCGCTACCTCCTGGTGCGGTCGATACGCAACTCGAAACAAGTATCATTGTCAAAACAAATTGTCGGATCATTTTCAGTGCCCCTTCCTTGACGCGGACAAACCAGATCGGCTAGTCTTCGGTCCTTATGGTGTGTGGATCATCTTAAACTAGACCCTTGCACGCCGAATTATCGTCATGATCGATTCTTTACACCGAGCATGCAATTATCGTTCCATCCTGGAATCAAGCATCCTATTTTTCTAAGCAAGCCTCCGCGAGGTTCTCCATCATACCGAGTTTGTCTGGTTTGAATCATCAAACCCCAAACTCGTTGCATTGGTCTCACCTGTATTGCTGCATGTGCTTTAGAATAGTAACAACATGAAACACTAGGGCAATAAACCTCATAGAAAATAAGCTGCTCGATCTCTGGCGGGGTGGGGGTTGATGGATAATGGAATACTCTATATCGTCCATCTTCACTAACCGTTTCATTTTCCGACCTCAAAGTTTACCAAAATGGCATTAGCTTACCGCACGGTGATTGGCCTCGAAGTGCATGTCCAACTGAAGACCAATTCCAAATTGTTCTGTCGTTGCAGCACTACCTTTGGCTGTTCGCCCAACACGCAGGTTTGCCCTGTTTGCCTCGGTTTACCAGGTTCTCTTCCCGTACTGAACCAAACCGCGATCGACTTTGCAATTCGTGCTGGCTGTGGATTGAATTCGCAAATTGCAACTTTTACCAAATGGGATAGAAAAAATTACTTTTATCCGGATCTCCCCAAGGGCTATCAAACCAGTCAGTTTGATTTGCCTATTTGTGGGCCTGGCTATCTTGTCATCGAAAGCAAAGACGAAAGCGGAGCAGTCGTCCCCAAGAAGATACGAATCATTCGTGCTCACTTGGAAGAGGATGCGGGCAAGAGTCTGCACGACGAAGTGCATGGAAACGCGGACACAAGGATCGATTTGAATCGTGCGGGAACGCCGTTGCTTGAAATTGTTTCCGAACCAGACATCGCATCCGCAGAAGAGGCAAAAAACTATCTTACCGAAATGAGGCTTCTGATGATGTACCTCGGCGTGACCGATGGCAACATGCAAGAAGGTTCGCTCCGTGCCGATGCAAACGTTAATTTGCATATCGACCGCGATGGGAAAGTTGTTGCGACCCCGATCGTCGAAATCAAGAACTTAAATAGCTTTCGCGCTGTAGAACGAGCGATCGAATTCGAGGCACATCGTCAATACACGCAGTTTCTCGAGGATGGTAAAACCATCGGACAGGCGCCCAAGCAAACGCGTGGTTGGGACGATGACTTGGGCAAGACTCTGCTCCAACGGGAGAAAGAAGAATCGGCTGACTATCGTTATTTTCCCTGTCCGGATTTAGTCCCGGTGATAATTAACACCGCACACATCGAAGCGCAAAAAGAGTTCGCCGAGTTAACGCCTCCAAAAGTACGTACTGTTTTGACAAGTGAGTTGGGATTGCGATCCGCCGATGCAGAGGTAATTGTTCAGCAGGGGCGAGAATTGGTGCAATACTTCTTATCGACCGTCAAGGCGGGGGCCCAACCTAAGCGATCATGCGCATGGATTCTACAGGATGTATTGCGATATCTAAACGAGCAGACGGTTGGTATTGACGCATTTCCCATTGCAGCAGAATCCTTGGCCACATTGCTGAAGGCGGTCGATGATGGCGTTCTGGATACAGCGAGAGGCAGAGAGGTCTATAACAAACTCCTGGATGCACCCGAGCTGGATCTTGCACGATTGATTGCGGATCATGCCGTTGTTGCGGTAGACCAATCTGAACTGGAGTCACTGTGCAAAGAGTTGCTTGCAGAGAATCCAGATGTGATTGAAAAAGTTCGCGGCGGAAACGTAAAAGCGATTGCTTCGTTAATCGGACAAGCCAAAAAGAAGAATAAAAATGCAGACCCGCGTCAGATTCAAGAGATTTGCCTCCGATTGATTCAATCAAGCTAGGATATCGAAACGTGAATAGTCTAGATGCAGATCGTGTCGAGCGTGCCATTGCCCTGGCTGTGCATTTTCATAAAGGCCAACGCGATAAATCGGGCGTTCCTTATCTATTGCATTTGTTCAGGATCGCACTTCAGACGCAAGATCCGATCGCACAGCAGGCAGCATTGCTTCATGATCTAATCGAAGACACTGAGGCAACAGTTGACGATATGGTTTCTGCTGGTATTTGCCCCGAAGCCATTGAAGCAATTGCTTTGTTGACCCACGATTTACGAGAAAGTTACGCTGATTACGTGGTCAGGATAAAAAACAATCCCTGGGCAAAGCAGGTGAAGCTATTGGACTTGCATGATAACTATAGACTCGATCGAGTTGCCTACCGTGCTGATCACGTCCAAGAAGACGCGATCAGAATCCAGAGATACATTTTGTCGAAACAGTTTCTTTGTGATGAAATATCCAAAGAGGACTATTTGAAGGCGATGGCAGAATTAGAGTCGTTGGATCGCAGATGAAACAACCACCTAAGGTGTAAGATCGATGCCTTCACCAAGATCTTCGACTTCGCGTTCTCCAGCGAACAACTCGAATGCCACGCGAAGTTCAGCGATAGGCTTTCTGATCTTGCCGGTCAATTCCGTCAACGTCATGATTTTCTCATCGCCTAACTCCTCCTGGCAAAGCTCTAGCTTCTCAACGAGATCTTTCAAGAAGTTTGCTTGCTTCTCGTTTTCTTTGAGCAATTCAGCGAAGCCTAGCGACTTTTCCTGAACCTTGTTCATGACATGTGTTGCAGGCCACTTGCGGGACTTGCCGTTGGCCGCGAGATGGAGTGCTTCAAATCGTTGATGGGCCAACCTCCTCGCGTTTTTAACCTCTGGTGGTTGAGTTTGCTTTGGTTGGGTTTGGGTTCCGCCCATTCCCCCCATGCCGCCACCCATACCACCGTATCCACCTTCTCCATCGCCGCCACCAGGGCCACCGCCGGGTCCTCCGCCGGGGCCGCCACCCATACCACCATAACCTCCCATGCCACCACCCATGCCTCCCATGCCACCATATCCACCACCAGCAGCAGCCAGCCCAGAGGAGCTCGCGACGCGAACCCGCCAATCCTTGATGGATTTGATCCCGTAACGAGCAAACGCTTTGTAGAACTTTTCTAGTTGGTCATCAGGGAGCTTATTGAGTTGAACGGTTCCTATTGATCTACAAGCGGTTTCTTTGATCCACTCGGAAGCGGTATCATCAGCGAGAATTTCGGTGACCATTTGCGTCACTAATTCGTTAGCTTTAATGCCTGAGGCAGCATCAGGAGCTGCAGTTGATGCGAGCAACGATAGGGTTACCAAGCATTGTTCTTTTAGTTTTTCGTGAGCGACGTCAGTTCGATAGGCTGGCTTCTCGATCTTGATAAGATTTTCGAGCGATTGCACAAAGGCCGCTCGGCCCGTTTCAAGAACATGTTTTGGTTTCGGGGTTTCTTCCGGCTTGGTCGTTGACTGATCAAATCTGAGTTGACGTTGAACTCCCTGAAGAGCCATATAGGTAATTGCATCGAGCGTCGGGTTCTTCAAAAGGTCATTAAGAACAGGTTGTAAGGCTCGCTCAGGAACCGGAGGTGTTGGGGGTGCAGCGGGAGATTCGTTAAGTGCCAGGAGCACAGTCATGGCATTGATGCGACTAGCCGGCCAGTACTCTTCTCCATCCTGAAGATTTTTGTCCTCAGGCTTTAGGCCCTTTAGCGGCTTATTCTCTACGACTGGCTGTAACAGGGTGATCAAGCCACGATTAAAGTCCTTGGTAATGGACTTTGTCTTTGAGGCGGTGTCCGCATCACCAGTCAACTGGGGGCGGGCAAGGTTGATCTTGGATTGGTTCGCGAGACTTCCCTGCGTAATTGCCGGCACTAAGTACTTCGCATAGTACTCCATCAATACCTTCACATCCCCTTCCCCCTTGAGGATCTTAGCTTTGTCTTTAGAGAGCTTGTTCGCGTCCTGACTTGAAATCGCAGGAGGAATCTCAGCGTAGGTTTGTCCCCAAGCTGTGGATGACCAGTTTGATGCGGCAATAGTCCCCGTTGCAATGACCAAACTAACAAACAAACGTCTGGCTACGGATTTCCAAATCATGGCATCACCACTAAAAAGAAGAGAAGACCCAATCAACTTAGGTTTTTTTACACTCTTATCCAGATTACGGCCTTGTCCCCCCCGCTGTCAACTTTCTTGCCCTCAATTCTAAAAGAAGGTTCTGAAATCCGGAGGAATTCGACCTGACTCCGGAAACGGGTTATCCTCAAACCTAAAACCTCTTGCTAGAATCAGGGGAAGTTTGTAGGGAAGCACTCTATCTGACCACTCGACTCTGGTAGTCGGACTTTGACAGGCGGGTTGCCGCCCTATTATTATTTCTACTTTTACTGGCCCTGTACGGCTCAGGCACAAACGAACTGCATATATGTCGGATCATTGGAACAGTTTGGCAAATCTCCTCGGCACTCCCTCTCTCTCGCCGCAGACAAAAAAATCGACGGACGGTAGTGGCGCCAAATCAAAGGAAATCGCCCCACCGCATGAGTCAACAACTCTGCGCGAGTCAACAGCACCAGCAGAAACCAACAAAACCCCCGCGAAGGAGCCGTCCAAGCTTCGATCGGGTTGGGATGCGGTCACCTCCTTTTTTGGAATTCAGTCATCCTCGAGCCAGGAATCTAAATCGGACGAGGCGCATGGCGATTCAGAGCCAGTTGTTAAACAACCTCCTACCGCCCGAGAGCAACGGTCAGAAGGCAAACAAGCAGCAGGCTCCCGAGGCAACAAGAAAAGTAACAAGTCGAGCTTCTGGGCTGACGATGTAAGTAAGTCGGTCGAACCGACCGAATCCGACACAAGAGCGGTCGAAGAAACGATCCCAACGGAGGTCTTTGCATCGAGCGGCGACGAGCCGGTTGTGTCGTTTGGAGCCCGTAAACGCGAACGCACCCCCCGGGGGGAAAATACCAAACCTCGACGTGAACCTCGCGATTCATCCGTTGATACTGGCGAAACGACTCGCCAAAAGATCACTCCATCACTGAATGCTTCCATTGCACCTAGTCCTTTAGAGTCTGATGACATAGACGGACCTGTGGAACGCCGCTCACAGAGGCGAGCGCCGAGAAGAGGGAGATCCGATGCTTTGGACGAAGGCGAGGCGGAAGCACCATCGGTTCGCAGTGCCACCGAAAGAAAAGACTCGGAAAGAAAAGAGCACCCATCGAACCGGCGGTCCAGGTCAGCAGACAACACTCGCTCCATTGCTATCGATGATGAAGACAGCACCGAAGAGCCTGTAGCACGAACCGAAGATGCTCGCGGTAACGAACACCGAAGGCGAGGTGGCCAAGATAGATCCGGCCAGGATAGATCCAGCCGTGATCGAGCGGGACATGACACCTCTGTTCGCAATCGCTCGAATCGGGATCGTCCAGAACGAACGGATCGTCCAGAACGAACGGATCGAGTCGAGCGAGAAGTTGTCGCTCGAGACTCGTCAGACCGAGAAGCATCTGTCTCGGACGCACCGGAACGGGAAAGTGGTCGTCGAAATCGTGATCGTCGAAGTCGAAATGACGATTCTCGGAGTGAACCTGAGCGACGACGCCCAGCGGCACGACGAGCAGCTCCTGTTGATGAAGTCGGCTTTGGGGCAGGCCTTCGAGAATCGGTTGACGACGATGTCAATTTCGTCTCACCTGAACACGAAACTACCGATTCCATAGATGAGGAATCCACTGAGCGTAGCGCAGACGGCTCTCGTCGAGGGCGAAATCAGCGCCGCGGCAGGCGATCTTCTGGCCGAGTTACAAATAGCGCTGAAGATGCAGATCGCATGGAAGCAGATGAAAGCGAAAAGAAATTCATCAAGGTGCCTTCATGGATTGAGGCTTTGGATGGCATTTTGCAATCCAACATGGATAATCATCAACGCAGCAACCATGGCCGCGATCGAAATCGTGGGCGGGGACCGCGCAACAATGATCGTTAGGTAACCGACTGTCGCTTCTGACGGATCGTTTCTAGCAACTGTTTTTGTGGAGCAACGAATTTGGCGATTCCTTGCTCCATCAGGACTCCTTCCAGGTCGTTGATATCAATAGCAAAGTCTAGCTCTGCTTGAAGATCAATTGCTAGCATTTCTTCAATCCTAGAAACAAATTGCTGCCCCGAAGATGCCACAGCTAGATTGGTTTCTGGTGGATTAGTTTGAATGTCGGAGCCAGCTAACGAAGCCACATACTTCCAGGGCGCGTCTGCAGGGTTTTTCGTTCCGGTGCTCGCAAAAATGATTTCTTGTTCGAGCGGGGTGGGATTCGAAGACCAGAAACTACGATTGTTTTGCCATAATCTTTTTGCATTCAGTATTCCGTATTCACCTTGGGCTCCCTTTGATAATCCAGGATGTTTTTCTGCTGTGTACTGGTCGATTCTAGAAACGAAAATGCTGTACACGCTTTTGAAGCCACGAAGAGAAGCTCGTTTCTGCGCTCCTCTCCATACGGCGTCTCGAGCAAGTTCATATTGTCGTTTAGTAAAGATGAGGGTGACGTTTAGGGAAACGCCGTGAGATGCCAATGCTTCTACAGCATCGAGGCCGGCCGGAGTTGCTGGTACCTTGATCATTCGATTCTGATGACCCTTGGACCAGAATTGTCCCAGTTCGATGTAGCGAGCAACTTGCTGCTGATGGGTTAAACCCGACGTCGAATCTTCTACTAATGGATCTAATTCAAAACTTACCCAGCCCGCATTACCTTCAGTACGTTCCCAAATGGGCAGAAACTTTTCCTGAGCCTCTCGCACCAAAGCATCCGTAACATTCCAGCAAATGGTTTCGTCATCTTGCCCCTTTGCTATAAAGGAGGCGATCGAATCATCAAATCTGCCAGAGCGAATCAATGCTGAAACGATGATAGGGTTACTGGTTGCACCCACAGCTCCCCATTCAATGTTCTGTTTTACAAGATTCGGATCGATGGAATCAAGATATAACTTGGTTCCAGAGTGAATGAGCGACTGGATGGACGGATTTGACATTTTTACAGAGCCTTTAGCTAAAGTGCGGTTACGACAGATAGAGCCTGGATTACAGATCTGGATCAGAGAATGCAAGAAAGTCAACAGAGCGAAGAAACTAATTGTAACAATCAGCCGGTTGCTTGGGTAACAGGCAGTGGTGCTGCGAGAGTTGGACGGCAGATCGCTAGGCGATTCGCATCGACCGGATATCGAATTGTGGTTCACGCACATCGTTCCATTGACACGGCGACGGAATTCTCGAATGAGCTTCTGGAGTCTGGCGTCGAGAATATGATCGTTCAGGGTGATTTAGCCGATCCCCAATTCGCGGAAAGTTCTGTGGCTCAGATTGTTGATCGGTTTGGGCGTATCGATGTGCTTGTTAATTCGGCAGCGATCTGGGATTGGAAGCCATTTGACGAAATTACTCGCGATGATGTGCAAAAGCAGTTCGAAGTGAATTCGCTAGGAACCTTCCTTTGCAGCCAGCACGCGGGCTTAGCCATGGCAAGGCAATCTTCTGGAGGCGCTATCGTGCTGATAGGGGATTGGGCGGTTGCGCGACCTTATGTAAATTTCGCAGCTTACTTTGCGGGCAAAGGAGCAATTGAGACCATGACGAAATCTCTTGCTGTGGAACTTGCGATTCGAAACCCCAATGTTCGCGTAAACGCCGTGCTACCTGGCCCGGTTATGTTAGACCAATCGATCGGTCATGAGCAGGCGAGAAAGATTGCCCAAGACTGTTTACTCAAACGGTTAGGAACGCCTGAGGATGTTGCAGAAGCGGCTTTCTTTTTATCACAACAGAGTTTTATCACAGGCGTTTCTTTACCGGTCGACGGAGGCCGAAGCATCTATGCTGGCAGCGGAACAGATTCGATAGCACATCCTACGTACCCTGTTTAATGCCAGAGTAGGGTTTCGCGGAGGTGTTGATAAGTAAGCGTATAGACGATGTGCGCCACGGCAGAATCGTAACGATGCCCCTCATCTCGCATAAAGGCATGCTCTCCATTAAACTCATGCCAGGCGAACCTCACATTGGCCGCGGTCATTGCATCATAAATCAATCGCCTACCTTCAGTAGAAATGTGTGGGTCCTGCCGGCCCCAAATCATCAACATATCTGCCCGTAAGCTTGGGATTAAATCGAGAGTATTGTCGTTCATCCCCGCCCCGAGGCTTCGTTTGTGTATATCCGTCGCATAGAGACAAATACCTGCATTTATCTCCGCGTTCATGGCCGCGCGAAAGGCTAGATGGCCTCCGAGGCAAATGCCCATCGTGGCGATTCTCTGATTGCATTCCTTAAGAGCAATCAAAAAATCGAGCAAACTTCTTGTGTCCGAGTCAAAAGCCTCGATCGATTTTGTGACCTTAAGTAGATTCCCTCGGTCTGTTCCTGCCTTGTCATACGCGAATGCCTCTCCCGGTTCTGCGAACTCATGGTACACCTCCGGAACCAAGACTAAGTAACCCTGTCCTGCTATCATAGCTGCCGTTCGGGCGATCGGGCCCGTCATCTGATAGATCTCACTGTATAAAATCACCGCCGGGATAGCGCGCTCTGTTTGTGGTGAAAAGCAATGCGTCCGCATCAGTCCGGACGGAGTTTCGATATCGTGATGGTAGGCGGGTTTAATTCTCATGATGTTGCCTGTGTAATGAATCTCTTGGTCGCTGTCAAAATCTCGCGTCTCGTCAACTCGTTGCAAATCGCCCCGAACCGTTCCTGGGAAGTCTCTGCATTCAAGCACAATTACGAACTGCATTGTAAATGCTTGCATTACTGAAATGCGAATTTGCCCAAGCTTTTTGGTTTGTAGCGGTTCTAGTCACGTCTCCGCATCATATAAACCGATTCTTAAATGTATGACTTCGTTTACTCGCAGGGTATGATCGTGATGTTTAAAATGGATAACGCATTTCAACCAACTCGACGCCAGGTCTTGGCTGCGCTCATCAGCGCTGGCCTAATCCTCAACGCGCGGCCAGCGATTGCTAGCCAAACAGATGGTTATAAAACCAAGACCTTTCGAGCGAAAGCCATTGTTAAGCTCAACGGCGAAGTACACCTGAAAAGTCAAGTGACCGAGGCGACCGATACAACCGGGCGAACCGCTATCGCTCGCAAGGCCCCGTTTCAGTCCACGGTAAATTTAGACTATGAAGAGAATTCGCAATACGATGATGGCCTCATTGATTGCACGAGCCTAATCAACGTGATCGAGGCCAACTCGGATATTCAAGTCGATCGTCATTTGACGAAGACGAAGCTTCGTGAAGAATGCAACGAAATCATACGATTCTCGCGAACTTCGAAGCGAATGCTTTCCTCGGGGCTTAACGCACCGATATTTGCAGCGGAAGTCAATCTCATTGAGCTGCCAATTAATAGTACGTTTCTTGATGAGATCGTCACCAGGAAACAAGTAAAGATTACTGAAAAGTGGACTCTAGCCGAAGCTCTCGCTTCTCGATTGCTTAGCCTCGATTCTATCCGCGAGGGTGAATTGGTCGCTTGTCTCGTCGAGGCTGACAGCGATGTCGCCCAGATTGAGATTAAGGGACAGGTTAAAGGAGTTGTCGCCGGAATTCGAACAACGATTGATGTAGACGCCAAAGCGCAGCTAGATCGAAAAGCTGGCGAGATTACTTGGTTCGCTGCGAATGTGGAAGAAGAGCGAGAGATTAGTGAACGAGCGCCTGGCTATAAAGTCCTAGCTCAGGTTCAAATACGCAAAAAGCAAATTGATGCGCTTACCAGTGGCGAGAGCTTGGAGACAATTACGAACCGGATCCCATCGATCGAGGCTGCGAGCATACGACAATTTCACTCCGATCTCGGGCACTTTCGATTCATCGCCGATAGCAAATGGGTGACGTTTCGCGATAATGGTGAAGAAGCGGTTTATCGGTTCATTGTGGACAATGCAAGAATCGCACAGTGCATCGTTACGAACATGGTGGACTTTGATCCAGGTCGACAACTAAGTATGGAAGGATTCGTAGCAGACGTCAAAACGTCCTTAGCAGGAGCTTCGGCACAAATTCGAGAGTCTTCTGAAAAGATTACAAGCTCCAAAATGCGTGCGATACGGGTAGAGTCGCATGGTCGAATTAAAGATGTCGACGTCCTGTGGATTCATTATCACATTTCGAACGATGATGGGCGACGCGCCGTTCTTGCGTTTATGTTGAACGCAGACGATGCTGAGGTATTCGGTGCTGAGGACAGTCAAATTGTGAATGCGTTTGAATTGATCAACTGGCCAAAGAAACTCGATAGCAAAACCGTGGAGCAGGAGATAGCTAAGTCTGAAAAGGACAAGGCAACCAGCACTAATGCGGATGCGAATACGTCATCAATCCCCAAAATATCGCGTTAGAAGATTGCTTAAGCATACGGTGGGCCCATAGAAATGGACGTCAAGCACAGTGTTATCTCCCATGAAAGCTGGCTTGACTCAACATCTGGTAGCAAGCTCTTTACAAGATCATGGGCTGTGGAAGGGCCGGAAGCGGTCATCGTTTTGGTGCATGGTTTGGGGGATCACTCTGGTCGATTCGAACCGGTCGCTCAGTTCTTCTGCCGCGCGAAGTTCAGCGTTATTGGGTTCGACGCTTTAGGTCACGGAAAGACGGGAGGTGCGATGCCCTCGTTCGACGTTTTGACCAAGGACTTGATCAAGGTGATTCGTTTGGCTCGCTCCCAATACACGGTACCAGTGATATTGTTCGGTCAAAGCTTAGGTGGTGGCGTTGTCTTGCATCATGGTGTTTCTGTGGACGAACCAGTCGACGCAATTGTTGCGGGGAGTCCACTATTGCGACCAGCATTCAAACCACCGGCATGGAAGTTGTTTATCGGCCGAACACTCGGAAAACTCTGGCCTAAACTGACCTTGGGAACCGGGCTCAATCCCCACAATCTTACGAGCGATCCCGCCGAGGTGACGCGTTATCTGAATGACCCCTTGATCTTGCGGCACGTATCGGCGGCTCTTGGGATTAGTATGTTAGAAGCGGGCAAGAACACTTTGCTTAGAGCCAGTCAGTTAGCAACACCGACTTTAATCATTCACGGCACAGCCGACCGCATCACGTCTGCAGAGGCTAGTCGCGAGTTTGCTGAGCGTGCGGGTACAATTTGCGAGATCGAGCTTTGGCTGAATTTGCTGCACGACTTGCACTTTGAAGTAGAGAAAGATCGAGTTTTAACCCACGTCGTGGAATGGATTCACGGGAGAATCCGAAGTGGTGCGATTAGAGCGTCCAAGCAGCTTCCCAATAAACCTCGCTAACGATCAAATCGCCCTCGAATTAACATCTACGGCAAGCACACGATTTCCACAGAGTACAAACAAAAAAGGAGGGCTTTGATCCCTCCTTTTTCTTTTGCTAATTTGTCACTACGATTTTGTCACATTCCCTACGATCTCACTCGGTCGTTTGAATTGTAATCGCCATCACGATAGGTGCTGTTACGTCATCACCCTTGATTAGTTCTAGCTTTTCCAGTGGCTCTTTCGACTTCGGTGCAATCGATAGATAACGCAACTGTCGCCCCGACAAATTGAATGCGAACTCACTCTTCGGAACATCGACTCGATTGATGTAGTCAGCAAAGTGCTCGCCATTCAACAACTCGTGGTCTTCGGTCTGGCCGTTCGCATAGGTCAATCGAACTATCATCGACTTAGTGCCTTTTTCCGCGGCAGGATATCCCCATCCAGCGACACCACTTAGCATATGAATGGCAACGGCTGAGGTGCGGCACGGCAACTCGACTTGCTTAGGCATCTTGGGTGCCTTTACCCCGAATGGACCGTTCAGCATGATCGCATTCGGCTTTGTGTCATTCTGAGGATCAACCAGTGTAAATGGAATTTCCTTGAATGTTTTTACGCCCCAGTCTCGGAAGACCAAACGCTCCGCTCTACCCTCATCATCAAAGAACATACCCTTGGTCGTGATCGAGGTCGCAACCGTATCGATAGCCAACGGTACGTACTTGCCCTTGCTAGTGAGAAACTCGAGCAAGTCTCGCATCTCGACCTTGGTCATTTGATTCTCGAAACCTTCTGGCATAAGACTCTTTTGAGAAGCCACCAGGGCGTCGATATCTTCACGAAGAACGACTTCCTTCTTGCCTTGTGCATTGATGATCTCCAAGGCAGTCTTGCTTTCACCGGCTAGCATCCCGGTTACGATGGTGTCGTCAACAGTCCGGATGCTATAGGTTCGGAAGTTGCCTTCTACGCTACGGCTTGGATCGAGGATGTGCACTAACAACTCTTCTTTCGGATGAACTGCCATCCCTGTCAGGTTCGGCCCAATCTGAACACCCATGGTTCCATGAACGTGACACAACGCACAATGCTTGGAATACATTGCTTTTCCGTTGTCTAGGTCGCCCGTTTCATGTGTGATGTCTATCCATGATTCCACAACCTTTTGTCTATCGGCATTCATCGCCAGCCCCTTGGACTTGAGCAAGTCGTTGGCTCTCTTCTGGATCGAGTCCGTAGGGTGATCTCGCAATGCCTGTTTTTGATCGAGCTGGAAGTCGTTCCAAGTCAACTCACCTGCCTCGATGAGATCGAGTAGTTCCACCGTGGTTTGAGGACGAGACATCAAGGCGCGAATAGCGTTACGTCGAAACTCCGGTGGCATGTTCTTACTCTTTTCGATGAGTTTCTTTCCGAGTCCGTCGACTCGAGCAGTGCTCAGGCTTTGCAAAACACCGTCGTACAATTCAGGAAGGCTTTGGGCCGACAACTGTTCGATCAGTTGGTTCACCAAAGTCGGGCTATCCGATTGTAGGACCATGGCTTGTTTTGCTGCAGCAATCCGAGCCGGTATAGGCCGTTCGCTGTCTGTTGCCGCGGTTGCAAGCTCAGAAACAATCTGAGAAAGTGCTTCCGTGACTTCTTTGATACCAGCATTGTTGGCTACCATCAGAACCTGACTCTTCACATCAACGGGCACTTCGGAACCTAACCATACTTGAGAGATCTTTGTTCCCAAGCCAGCGGGTGCCTGAAATTCGTAATCCTTAGGCCATCCTTTCGCAATGCCGGACACGATCGCACTGGCTACATCCATCTGGGCTGGTTTTTCTCCCAACAGAGCAAAGGAGTTCGGAGACATTTTCGATCGAGCAGCGTGCTCCGCCACAATTGCGATTCTTTTTACTGCATCCGCGGTTTGTGGCTCCGTAGCAGCTAGCAATTTTGGCAAAACGGCTTCCCAATGGGCACTCGCCGCACTGGTCCATGCATCGAGCAGCCAAGTGTCCGTCTTGCTTGAGCCAGGAAGAGTTGCTATCAGCGTCGGATTGGCCAATGCTGAGATGATTCCAGGCTCCGAGGCCTCGGAGTCCGCAATTTTCAGCAACGCTGCTAACCGAACCTGTGCATCGACGTCAGCGAGCAAGTTACCTTTTGAGATCGCTTGCAGGGAGACCATAGACTCGTCAGATGTTTGTACTCCATTCCTTCGAACGGCTGGGCTAGGATGTCCTAGAACGGTCGCTGTTGGAATGGCTTCTCCGATTCCCTTTAGAACCCACAACGCGTGGATCGCTCCGACATTCAGTCCGACGGAGTCAACCGATTTGTCAGTTAGCAATCCCGATAAAGCGGCGAGTGTTTCGGCGGAGAGCTTCCCTTTTTCGATCAACAAACGCTGGGCAATTTTTCTCCACAAAAAGTTAGGATGCTTCAGCGCTTCCACCAAAAGCTTCTCATTATTTGGATCAAGTCCCTTTTCTACAAGTTTGTTTGCCGAGGTAAGTTGATCTTTTGGCAGACCATCTTTTCCTTCGTAAACAACGCGATAAATGCGAGCATGCTTTTTATCGCGAAGTTCGCTCTCATAAGCATTTCCTTTGCCTGTCTTAAACCCTTGTGGAGTCGGGTTATGCTGGACGATAAAGTTGTACCAGTCTATAACCCAAACATTCCCATCAGGACCAATTTCGGCCATTATCGGCGAAGCCCACTCATCAACGCTCGCGACAAGATTAAACGGACTGGTGCTTTTGTATCCGGCACCGTCGCGACTGAGTACGAACGATCCCACAAGGTGGCCAGTTGGTTCACAAACAAACGCCAGACGATTCCACCATTCGCGGGGATAGTTTCTAGCGGTGTAGAGAGCGTGACCAGCCCCAGCGGTGTAGCCATCGAAGAAGTCAACTTGGCGAACCTTTGGAGTGATTGCTTGGAACTTGTACGTGTCAGCGATAGGCCCCAACACCTGAGGTGACCAGCCATTGACTCGTTCGTAGTAACGATTTGAGATCGGCATGAAGTTACTTGGGTTTCCGTTAGCGGTGGACCCGAAGATGAGTCCCTCTTCGCTGATTCCAATTCCCCATGTATTGTTGTTGGTAGATCGGACAAACTCTAGTTTTGTAATGCGAATGCTGTGAGCATCAAACGCTTTGGACTTTTTGAGAGTATTCTTCCCGTCCTTTAGTTCAAACACAGGAGCTGTGTCATCGGACGCACCTGCTGTGACAGCAAAACGCCAAAAGCCTTGGCTGAATCCTTGTTGACGTTCACCATTGATTACAGGACGCGAACCGTTGTAGCCTTGCATGCCCCAGATCCAGTTATCGAGACCATACTGAAAATTGCTAACACCACCGTGAGTATCACCCATGGCCCAACCCGTTATGAGTTCTTGGCGGAAGTCTGCAATATCATCCCCGTTGGTATCCTTTAAGAAAACGGTAGTTGTTCCGTCTTGAACAATCACGCCACCGCGATAACAAACGATAGCTGTTGGAATACTGAGTCCTGACGCGAATACAGTGAATTTATCTGCGACGCCGTCGGCATCAGTATCTTCGCAAATGCGAATCCTATCTCGTCCTTGGCCAACCGGTTGCAGTTCGTTTGGATAGTCGATGGTTTCGCACAGGTATAGACGGCCGCGATGGTCCCAGGTCATAGCCATCGCTTTGCCAGCGAGTCCTGCAAACTTGGATCGCTTTGATCCACCTAAGGAATCATCTTCGCTAGCCCATAACTTCAGCGAAAAATCAACGGGTGTGGAATATCTCTTGATGGAATCTACGGCTAGCAAGGGATTCTGCATTTCGCTAAGAATCTTACCATCTTCCGAGCGTTGCCCTCCCCGATAGTTAGGAATGGCGTTGCCAACATTGCTGTAGGTAAATGGTGGAAGATCCTTTGCGATCTCCGTCATCTTCGGAACAGTAAACAGATTCTCGTCCTTGAAGGGGGCAACCTTGTCTAGTGGCTTTTTCGCAGCCCAACGAATTCCGCGTTCAAGCAGATTGACAAACCCCTTTTGTCCCCAAGTATCCATATTGTGCCCCCACGCCGTGTAGAAGACACGCCCCTCGCCTTGTGTACGGACCCATGTCCAAGGCTCTTCGGTGGTACCATCGGCAAGTTTACCTTGCCGGCGGACTTCGAGCACGGTCCGTCCTTCTGGATTGTGCTTGTGGTGGATGTAGGTCTCATCCCAGCTTTCAAAGCCCTCAAAGCCTTTCATCAATTCATGGTCGGGCATCACAATTGCAGTTCGGAATCGCTCGCCACCGTGCTCTTTGAATTGCCCTCCCGTTAAAGCAATTAGCTTTGGAGAGTTGAGAAAGCAGAAGGATGCACAGTGGATCGGTACATAGGCTCCGCCCTTTTCCACGTATTCCAGCAGTGCGGCTTCTTGCTCAGGTTCAATGCTGTTGATATTGGCGTAGACCATCAATGCATCGAATTTTGATAATCGTTCTTTGGATAATGACTCAGCGACATTCTCCGAATATTCAATCGCAATCCCGTTCTTGGAGAGCGGTTCGCGGATCGATCGGTAAAAATCGGAAGGTCGGTGATGCCCATTGTCACCCAACAAAAGGACCTTGATCGCATCCTCTGCCCAAGCAATGGAGTTCGAGACAAGAAATGTCCCAATAAATGCGAATAAAGCAATCCATAATGGAATCGAGGCTGGTCGAGTGGAAGTTCTGTTTGGCATGAGGTTCAAATGACTCATAAATGACTTACCAAGTTTATAGGTGGGAAGGTAACCGTCTTTTACTGAATCGACTTAATTCAAGTCGTTTTCTACATGGATTCTGCGTGGATCTAATTCGATAAACCGCTGCGTTGTACTCAATGCAACATCTGTTGGGAGCTTCGCTTATTGTAACGTAAATGCTGGAAGCTTAACAACTTGGCCACCAGCCATCGCACTTTCGTGCGCGCAAAGTCCGACGCAAGTCCAATTGGCACTGGTCACAGCATTCGGCCATGGCTCGCGGTTGTCGACCAGCGAACTGACGAACTCGTGAACCAAGTGAGGGTGTGAGCCACCATGGCCGCCACCTTGGATAAAGGACAAGTGATCTGCATCCTGAATCGATTGTGTAAACTGACGAATGGGTTCCGGAAGCAAGTGGGCAAAATCCGGCACTTCTACCTCCGAGGCTATTTCGTGCTCTGGTAGTTTTGCAGTGTGCAAAATGTGCTTCTTGCCTTCGACAAGTGACCACTCAAAACTCTTCTTTGTTCCATAAACGTCGAAACTCTCTCGATACTGACGGGCGGTATCAAACAAGAATCTCCAGATGTGTGCCGAGATGTCAGAGTCTTTAATCTTGATATGACATGTTTCCACTGCAAATCGGTTGCCAGACTTCTGGGCTAGATCATCGCGTATCGCACCGGATCCAAAGCAGGAGACATACTCAGCACGACCATTAACCAATCCCAACACCGGTGATACCACGTGGGTTGCGTAGTGCATCGGTATCATGCGTTCCCAGTATTCGGGCCAACCGTCCATGTCTTGGGGGTGACTGGCTGACATGTACTGGATCTTGCCGAGCTCTCCCCGTTGATACAGATCTTTGATGAACAAGAACTCACGGCTGTAAACGACGGTCTCGGCCATCATGTATTTCTTGCCGGTATCGGCGACTAGCTGACAAATCTTGTCGCAATCTTCGATGGTGGTCGCCATAGGAACCGTGCACATAACATGTTTGCCAGCTTGTAGCGCTCGCATGCTCATCCATGCATGGTCCGGAATAGGAGAGTTGATATGCACAAAATCCACTTCCGGGTCTTCCAGCACTTTATCAAATTCTTGATAACGTTTGGCGATTCCAAAACGGTCGCCAACTTCATTCAAATCCTTTTCGTTACGCCGACAAATGGCAACAACGTTTGCGTTGGGGTGCCGCTGATAGATGGGAATAAACTCGGCACCAAACCCAAGCCCTACCATGGCTACATTGACTTTTTTAGACACAGCGAATCATCCTAGAACGGAAAGGGGGGAGGAAATTACGGCAGATCTGCGGACTGTTGCGGCACTGGTTTCGGAGTTCTGGGAGCACAATACGCCCCAAAGTGCCGACAAAATTTACAAAACTGCCATTAACCGTGTGTAAATAATGCTTGAAAAGGCCATCGCAAGCTATGATAAAATGCGCAAAAAAATTGAGGTTTTTAACAAATGGTCAGAAAGCGAAAAACGGTTGCCTTGCTAATCGAGACGTCCAATGCCTACGCTCGTGGGATATTGGAAGGCATTGTGGAGTATCAACGTACTAGAGATCAATGGTCGATCTTTCTGCCTGAATTAGAGCGGGGGGCACGTCCTCCTAGCTGGCTTACTCAGTGGAAAGGGGATGGTGTCATTGCTCGCATCGAGACCGAGGAAATTGCACAAGCCGTCACAAATCTACGAGTCCCGACCATTGACGTTAGCGCTGCTCGACGAGTACCCAGAATACCATGGGTCGAAACGAATGACGTTAGGGTTGCGGATTTAGCGTTCGAACACTTGCGGACGAAGGGATTTCGTCAATTCGCCTTTTGCGGCCCCGAGGGATTCAATTGGTCACTCTGGCGAGGCGAGCAGTTTCAACGCCGATGCAAAGAACAAGGTCTGGAGTGTCATATGCACTGGACCGAGTTTCGGGCCAGGACGCAATTCATCGATTCCTTGTCCACGGAAGATTCGTTATCGCCGATTGATCGCTGGCTTAAAAGTCTTCCGAAACCTGTGGGGCTGTTTTGCGCCTTCGATATTCAAGCTCAAATTGTTTTGGATCACTGTCGAAATCTGGGGATTCAAGTTCCCGAGGAGATCGCCGTTGTGGGGGTCGACAATGACACAATTGTTTGCAATTTGGCTCATCCCTCGATCACCAGCGTTATTCCTGACGCGAAAGGGGCTGGGCAATGGGCTGCGAGACTTCTTGACGACTGGATGGAACAGAGTCCTAAACGAACGACCAAAGGACCTCCCAAAAGCATGCAGGATTCAATCCTGCTAGAACCTCTCGGGGTCGAGGCTCGACAATCGACCGATGTCACCGCAGTAT
>JBKCTT010000041.1:0-3122 GCA_046318795.1 Pirellula sp. | reverse complement strand
GCATGCCCGCCAAGGCGAGTGCTCCGAATCCAGTCCCGCTGCGTCTTAGAAATTCCCTGCGGGTAGGGGGGAGGGCCGAGAGATGCTTCAGCAAATCCCTGGATGAATGATTGGTGTTCATGCCTTTATAATACGCCATTGAACAGCTGTATTCCAGATCTTTATCCCTGTCCCAATCCCCGCAAGCCAAAAAAACCCCGGTTATCCCAACTGTGACCATGCTGTCGATCCGACTGTCGAATACAATGCGTTCATGCGAAACCCAATCGTTCCCTACCTTGGTTTCGTGGCGTTCCTATCCCACCTTGCCACGTTAACCCATTCCCAACAGTTTCAAGAGTCGGTTCTTCCGATTCTTCAATCCCGTTGCGTTTCCTGCCATAACGCTGACGATCTCAAAGGAGGCTTTTCTTTAACGGAAAAACATGCTGCCTTGGCCAGCGGTATGCTCGAACCGGGCGATCCCGAGAGTAGCCAACTCCTGGACTCGGTTAAACCCGCGGGCAACGATCCACCCCGCATGCCAAAATCGGGCCCACCACTCACCCAACAAGAAATCGACACACTGACCCAGTGGATTCAGTCTGGTGCCGAGTGGCCCGACAATCTAACGATCACTCCTCCAGCTATTACCGATTTGAATTGGTGGTCATTTCAACCGCTCGTTAAACCTCAACTACCCAAGCTTGATAACAACGGAAACTTCGGCGCACCCGTTCGTTCCACCCACCCAATCGATCAATTCTTAGAAGCCAAGCGTCGCGAACTAGAACTCACATCATCGCCCGAAGCCCCCGCGAAGATTTTGCTTCGACGATTGTTTCTGGACCTGACGGGTTTGCCGCCCACAAAAGAGGAACTTGCAGAATTCGAGCGAACTTACCAACCTGGGTCACATCAATCCGAAGAGGTTTATGCGCAATGGGTCGATCGACTCTTGGCTTCTCCTCACTACGGAGAACGTTGGGGCCAACACTGGCTCGATGTCGTTCGCTATGCTGACACCGCAGGTTACGATAAAGATAAACTACGACCAAACGCATGGCCGTACCGAGATTACGTCATTCGCTCCTTCAACACGGATAAACCCTTTAGCCGGTTCCTCCAAGAACAAATCGCCGGCGATGCCCTCTTTCCCGGTGAACCCGATGGCATCCTCGGTCTAGGATTCTTGGCCGCCGGCCCCTGGGATTGGATCGGTCACGCCGAAGTGCCCGAAACAAAAATCGATGGCAAGATCGCGCGTCACACCGATCGCGATGAAATGGTCAGTGCCACAATCAATACATTCTGCTCCGTTACGATTCAATGTTGCCAATGCCATAACCACAAATTCGATCCCTTTACGCAAACTCATTACTACAACTTGCAATCGGTTTTCGCCGCCATCGATAAGGCAGATCGGGTCTATGATGATGATCCCGAAATCGCTCGACAACGCACAGAATTAAAGCTCGCTCTCGATTCGAACAAGCAACGAATCCAAGATCTCGACCGAGCGATCCAACAACGTGGTGGTGAGCCACTCGTTCAACTCAACCAGCGAATTGCGGAACTAAGTCCACGTGCCGAGCTTGCATCAAAACCACCCGAGTTCGGTTACCACAGCGCAATAGCCGCCAAAGCCGACGAAATGAAATGGTTCGAATTGGAACTACCAAAGTCGATCGACATAAAGCAAATCGTCTTGCGTCCTTGCCATGATGAATATGCGAACATCGGCGCTGGCTTTGGTTTCCCTGTACGCTACCGCATACACGTGGCTTCCGATTCAAGCGATGCAACATCGCGGGACGATTCTGCTGACAATTCATGGCAAGTTATCTACCAATCCGGCAAGGAATCGGAACTCAACCCGGGCCTTGCTCCTCGCTCTTTCGAGTGCAACAACACCAGTGTCCGACGAATACGAATTGTCGCCGACGAACTAACTCCAAGATCTGGTGATTTTATCTTTGCGTTAGCCGAGGTAGAAATCGTGACAACCTCAGGTGAAAACATCGCATCGCAGTGCACAGTCAACGCGTTGGATTCCATCGAAGCACCCGAGCGATGGGGCAAAGCCAACCTGATCGATGGCAAATACGCACAAGCGAAAGAGGAATTGGCAGCCACACAGCTCTTGGACGCCCGCCGTGAGCGAGAGTCTTTACTCCGCACGCTGGTCACTCCCGAGGAAGCCGCCCAACGAGCCGAGGCACAAGAACAGCTTGCCAAAATCCCCGCTCAGCTTGCAGCCTTGCCCGCGGGAAGGCTTGTTCATGCCGCTGCAACAGACTTTCCTGTTGTTGGAACCTTTCGGCCAACGATGGGCAAACCTCGTGAAATTCGTCGCCTGCATCGCGGCAACGTTCAGCAGCCTCGCGAGCTGTCGACACCAGGCACGATTCCTATCTTTCCAGGGGAAACCGGCGAATTAGGCTTAACAACAGATCACACCGAAGCCGATCGTCGCGCCGCGTTAGCACGATGGCTAACTAGACGAGATCATCCATTGGTGTGGCGATCGATCGTTAATCGCATTTGGCAATATCATTTTGGTCGAGGCATTGTCGATTCACCGAATGATTTCGGACGAATGGGGGCTCTACCAAGCCATCCCGAATTGCTCGATTATTTAGCTTGTGAGTTTCGAGATAATGGCGAGTCGTTTAAATGGCTGCACAAACTCATCGTAACCAGCCAGGCTTATCGACAAAGCAGCCAGCATGATAGCCACAACGCTGCCATCGATTCTGACAATCGGTACCTGTGGCGGATGACCCGGCGTCGTCTCTCTGCCGAAGAGATTCGAGATTTACAGCTTTGGATAAGCGGTCGACTTGATAAAAAAATGGGGGGACCTGGTTACTATCTATTTGAACTCGAGAGACCGGAACATTCGCCTCATTACGAGTATCACAAATTCGACCCAGCCAATCCCGCGACACATCGCCGATCGATCTATCGATTTGTGGTTCGCTCGCAACCAGATCCCTACCTGACCACGCTCGATTGCGCCGACTCAGCCCAAAGCACTCCGCAAAGGAACGAAACCCTCACCGCATTACAAGCTCTAACGATGCTTAACAGCAAATTCAGCTTGACCATGGCGGAGCACTTCGCTCAGCGAATAGAATCGT
>JBKCTT010000040.1:0-2451 GCA_046318795.1 Pirellula sp. | reverse complement strand
TTCGGGACGGAAACATGGCTACCGATGCAAATCATGGAACCCTTCCTGGGTCTGATCCAACGCATGCCCAACGTCAAAAACACGGGTAAGCGACTCTTTATAGAGATGATGGCCAAGATGACACGGATACCTATTCACACGTCTAACGTAACCGGACGGGACCAGGTGATCATCTACGATCGCAATCAAGTGGTCCTGGATGACCTCCATGGGATCATCGAATCGGAGCCGAATGTCAAGAGTGTCGGTATCATCTACGGTGGAGCGCATATGCCGGATCTCGAGGCGCGATTGCGGAAGCTCGGCTATCAGCAAGAGAGCATGGAATGGACCGATACGATCACCGCGCGTCTGCCCAAAACAGTCCTAGAGAAAGCCCAATGGGAATTGTCGCGCAAGACGATCTCTGAACTGATGGGGGAGAGCGATATCGAAGCCGATAAGTACATGCAACGGGGCCAGGCGGCCACCGACGCCGAGCGAGCACTCGCGGAATATCAGAAAGAGCAGGCTCTCCGTGAAGCAATACTCCGCAAGAGGCCGAAAAACGTGGACGATTCGAGGCGACTTGCTAGTTGTTATGACCGAATTGCGCAATCCTATTTCGATCGCAAGCAACTCGACAAGGCTCTGGAATTCTACCAAAAAGGAGAAAAGCTAAGGCGAACCCTTGCGGAGCGCAACCCGAAGGATTTGCAATCGCAACGCGATCTGGCTTGGAGCTGCGGCATGTACGGAAAAGTAGCGATGGAGCTCGGTAAAACACAAGAAGCGTTGAAACTCCTTCAAGAAGGCAAGGATATCTGTCAAAGACTTGCTGACGCCAATCCGAAGCACTCCGCCGATCAAGAAACGCTCACTTGG
This sequence comes from Pirellula sp., assembly GCA_046318795.1. Lineage (GTDB taxonomy): Bacteria > Planctomycetota > Planctomycetia > Pirellulales > Pirellulaceae > JBKCUI01. The sequence goes on along the minus strand of JBKCTT010000040.1, from coordinate 1,587 downwards.
AACATGAAACTATTGGCTATTTGTAATGAACAGATTGCGAAATCCTATATCGACAAGAAGCAATTCGAGATTGCGATGGAGTTCTGTCAAAAAGCGGAAAAGCTGATACAGTCCCTCGCGGATCGCAATCCAAAGGATGCACAAACACAACGCGATTTGGCAGCCATCTTCGCCTTGCACGCCTACCTTTTGGATCAATTGGGGCAGACGGAGGAGACATTGAATGTCTCTCAGCAAGGGTTAGCAATCGTCCATCGAGTCGCCGAGGCTGAGCCGAACAATACCGAGGATCGAGAGGACATCGAGTGGTATCAACAACTAATCGCTCGTTGCTACGACAAGCTTGCGCAATCGAATTTCGATTTGAAGCAATTCGATAAAGCAATGGATTTCTATGAGAAGGAGGAAATGCTGTGGCGGTCTTCCGTGGATCGCAACCCAAACGATGCACTATCGCAACGCAAGCTAGCCTGGTGTTTCGGAAGGCGGGGAGTGGTATCGGTGGAATTGGGGCGTACGAGCGATGCGGTCGAGTTTTTTCAGAAGGGCTTGGACATCTACCAGCGACTCGTCGAGACCGACCCAAACAATACCTCGGATGGAGAGAGCCTAGTTTGGTACATTGAGCAAATAAAAGCTACCAAGCTGAACAAGTAGGTTGATCGATTCGAATTCAATCATTCAGGGATTACTTACAACGCGAGCGTACGGTGGGTCACCGGTACCATTTTTTCCAGTTGAGCAAATCGGCTGAAAAAAGAATTCCAAATCGGTCCGGCACGAATTATCCAGATTCCATAACTTGGTGTAACCGGAGTTCGTCCGGTTGGTATTCTCGTCTCAGGATTACGCCTCGTCGCTGATGTGCGATTGACCGGCGGCCGATATGGGTACAACGTATTTAACCCTCGGATCGGATAGATTCTCGAGCTTGCCATCGACCAGCGTCTCAACACCGGCATGGCATACGCGAAGCGCACACTCGAACGACCTGCCAACATGTCAGCAAGACGCCATTCGATTTTTTCTGCAATGATGACCAGCATCGCTCGATTGGATTGTATTTGCTGTGATACGGTGGATCGTAAACTAGTCGAATCTTTAATCCTGACCAATCACTGAACTCAACGATACGTTTTAGAAATGGGGGTCGGCGTCCAGAGTTCTTTGGTCCGTAACGAGTGACGTTGGCCAGGTGAATGCCGGCGGCGGTGAGTGCCTCACGCTAGCTGCTAAAGTGGCGAAGTGATGTCTTCATCGACAATCCAAAGCGTCACCTTGTGCATGACCGATGAGCCTCCAAATGCTTGAGTCATAATCCAACCAAAGACCGTTACCGGGGCTGTGTCACTTGCATAACTGGCATACATCCTTCAATCGCTGCAATCAGAACATGCCATACTTCTCTCGGCTGGCGGTCTAGAAAAAACCTACGAATTCGCTTGTTGGACGACCTCCTCTGGCACGCAATGCTACCTTCCCGTGAATCGACGTTGCAATTCCAACGATCCAGCGAACACCAAGGAGCATTATCAATGACGAATAGTCTGAAATGGAAGATACTAGTTCCATTGGGGTTAGTTGCAG
>JBKCTT010000039.1:0-37301 GCA_046318795.1 Pirellula sp. | reverse complement strand
GATGGCAATGCCAGGATGTTTTTTCCCCGAATCCTGAATACGATTTTCTTGATTTTTGCCTCTTGCTCTCGCTGGGCAGACCGCCGACCTACAGGGTTTAGGGGTTTCCGGGCTGTTAGAAAATTCGACAATCAACATTGCTTCCCTAAAAATCCCTAAGCCGCCACTATCCAGACGCAAATCATGTCTAGCTCCGAATTGCCGAACCAAGAACCGCTACCAACCACTCGTTCTAGCTCTAACACAGCTTATCGCTACCTCATAGGAGCGGCGGTTTTTATGGTGCTAGGCATCAGTTTCTTGGTCTATCTAGGCAGAGAAGAGGTCCGTCTACGACAAAAACAACTCGCGGAAATCGATCTGCAACCGCTCCTCTACACCGAAACCGAACTCGACAACAAGGACTTTGACGGCAAAGTTGTGGTGCTCTACTTTTGGGGTTTTTGGAACGAGCCTAGTCGAACTCCCTACCCCGATTTCATTCAGCTTCAAAAAGACTACGCGGATAACAAAGACTGCCTCGTCATCAGCGTTGCTTGCCCACAAAACGATAAAGACACCCTTGACCAGACGTCGTTCTATACCAAAAAATACTTCGATAAGATGCGGTGGGACGAATTGCCTGTCTATACCGATATCTATCAGTTCTCACGCACGCAAGTCAGCCGCCTATTCTCTTCAGGCGGGTTTCAATATCCAACCACATTGGTTCTCAATCGAGATCGCAAAGTCGAAGGTGCATGGAGGGGCTCTCTTAAGATAAAAGAAGTTCGCGCTGCGATCGAAACCGCTTTGGCAACACCCGTCTCCGAAGCCGCTGAAAAATAATGCAAGACGAAATAATGCCCCACAAACCCATCATCGCCGTAACCCTTGGCGATCCGACTGGTATCGGTCCCGAGATTACCATTGAATCGATCGCTTGCTCGGATATCACCGAGTCAGTTCGATTGATAGTGCTTGGTTCCCCCGAGGTGCTACGCAGGGCTGCCAAGTTCGTGAACCGCGAGATGGCTATCAACTGCATCGACTCGGTAGATGACGTTGCCAGCATTCCGTTCAGCACCAAAAACTCGATCTGCTGTCTGCCCACCGGCCCCGATAACTGGGATGATTTACAACCAACCGTCATGGCCAAAGGTGGCGAAGCGGCCTACCAATGTTTAGTCCGTGGCACCGAACTGGCCCTCGCTAAAAGAGTTGACGCAATTGTCACTTGTCCATTGCACAAGGTCGCTCTGCATCTCGCTGGCCACGATTGGCCCGGCCACACAGAACTACTTGCTGAACTATGTGGTGTGCACGACCATGCGATGATGCTCTATCTGCCACCGCAACCAAACGGACGACTCGGCCCGCTGGGACTGGGAGTCGTTCACGTCACACTTCACATGGCGCTCCGAGACGTATTCGAACATATCACGGTTGAAAACATACAAGAAAAGATCGGTTTAGCTCATCACGTCTTTGATCGCATCGGTAAAGCCACTGGCAATCCTTACAACGTTCGCATCGCTGTCGCAGCCTTGAATCCTCATTGCGGTGAACAAGGTCGATTTGGACGCGAAGAAATTGAGATTATTCAACCAGCCGTGGAGCTGGCCAAGCAAAACGGCATGCCCGTCGTGGGGCCACTCGCAGTGGATTCACTCATGTACAAAGCAGCCGCCGGCGAGTACGACGCTGTAGTGGCTATGTATCACGACCAAGGCCACATTGCACTAAAGCTTTTGGATATGTTCGATGCGGTTAACATTACGTTAGGTCTACCAATCGTTCGCACGAGTGTCGCCCACGGTACCGCTCATGATATTGCGTGGAGCAAGCAACGTGCGAGCACTAGTGCGATTCAATATACGGGAATGATCCGAGCGATTCAGATTGCAGCCTCCCTTTCCCAAGGCCCACGATGAGCATAGAAAGCCACACAAGCTCCAAAGAGATATTAGGCTGGCACTGGTTCCTCGACTTTCGGCAATGCCAATCGATCCCAAGCAAAGCCAGCGAGCTCGAGGAGATCATGGTCCACGCGGCCAAATTAGCAAGAGCGACGGTGGTACAGCGTTGTTTTCACGAATTTTCGCCACACGGTTTAACAGGCGTGCTAGTTATCGCGGAGTCACATTTTGCGGTTCACACTTGGCCCGAGCATCGAGCTGTCTGCATCGATATCTTTTCCTGTACGGCAACCTTAGACATCGACGCCGCCACAGCCTATCTAAAAGAAACACTTAGCTGCACCGACGCCCACATCCGCATGGAAGAACGCCGAGCGTATTAACACCAGATCACCCCAGATCGCCCATGACTTGTCGCAGTCGGCGTAGGATTCGGCTTCGGCATTGCCGGACCATGGATGCAGACATACTCAGTTTGTCGGCTGCAATGTCCGTGGACTGCCCCTCAATCGCGGTCAACCAAAACGCCCGCCAGTGCCGTTCTTGATACTCGCCCTGAACGATCTCGATTCCCCTCTGCAATACGGCACCCAGCAGATCAGGAGTACTCGGTTCAGGCATGCCTTCCGCTTCGGGGTCAGCGAATTGGTTTAACTCTTCTGCCGCCGTGCTTCCACCTGCTGCTCGCATTTCATCACGAACCTGACGAGTGCGGTCTATCCATTTGCGATACGTGATTCTCCACAGCCAGCCGCGAAAGCTACCCGATTGGCCATCACCACGAAATTGATGGATGCTCGATGATACGGTTTGGAAGACTTCTTGCGATAAATCCTCGCACTCTTCGGGATTGCAGCCTAATCGTTTGCCCCATGCCAGCACTAGCGGGGAATAGATATCAAACAATTGATACCAAGCATTCGGCGATGAGTTTCTCACCCCTTCGAGCAAACTGGGACGTGTCGAATCGGTCGATGGCATTCGGAAGACTTTAAGAAATTTTGTCACGCGGATTTCGTCCTAGTATAGTGTAGCACCAATCAGTTCTCAAATAGGAATCGCACGAGTGAACGACCAAGCGACCATTCAAACGGAGTGTCTATCCGCCGACACGATGCGATCCTATTGGCAAGGGCTCGCTGCCGATCATGAAGTAGAAACGATCGAACAACACTTGCAAAATTGCTCGCAGTGCATGGCTATGTTTAAGCGATTCGAAAACGCCAACGAACAAGTGGACATTTTGCGCGATTTGCTCGCCGCCGATATCAAACTCGCCATGCCTCATCAGGGATCGCCTGACCTCTGTTACTTGAACGAAGGATCACCGGCGACGCATGCTCGTTCTGCTGAGGAGTACGATGAGGAGAGTGATGGCTATTCCTGGCGATCTTGGTTACCACCAACAAAGCTGATTGGGCCTTATCGCGTTGTACGAACGATTGGCTATGGTGGCATGGGAGCGGTTGTTTTAGCGGAACACGTTCGATTGCGTCGGCAGTTTGCTATGAAATTGCTCTACGTCCCCAGATCTTTCTCTCGGGCTCAATCTCGATTCAAACGAGAAGCCGAGGCTATCGGTCGCTTGCACCACCCCTCCATCGTCACGGCCTCCGACGCTGGGCAAGAAGGTTCGTTGCACTATCTGGTCATGGAATATGTGGACGGATTCGATCTGTCGAAACTAAGTCGTCTCATTGAAGATTTTTCCGTCTGTGATGTCTCCGAGATCGGTCGCCAAATTGCATTGGCATTGGCCTACGCGCACGAACAAGGCCTGGTTCACCGAGATATCAAGCCCTCGAACATTATGCTAGATACAGAGGGGCGAATCAAATTGCTCGATTTCGGTTTAGTTCAACTCGATCGATGGAACGACGAACTAAGCGAGCTCACCTCGGTCGGGCAGTTTTTAGGAACGCTCGATTACATGGCACCCGAACAAGCGGAGCGAGCAGGGCAAGTTGACCATAGAGCTGATCTATACGGACTAGGGGCTACGATGTTTCGCTTGTTGTGCGGTCGAGCTCCTTTGGCAACAACCCCGCATCTATCGCCGCTAGAGAAACTGCGACGACTCGCGCACCATGCGCCCCCCAGTCTAAGGACCATCCGCAAAGATGCACCGGAGGAACTAGTTCAAATTGTCGATAGGTTATTGGCAACCGATCCTAACAATCGCCCGCCTAACGCCGAAAGTGTCGCAGAGCAACTGACACGCTTAGCAGAAGGATCGAACTTAAGGCGATTGATCGAATTGGGGCGTGCATCGCAATCGGTTGAGGAATTGCCGGTCGAACCAAAGCACGTCAGCGAGGGGTTGAATGAAAATGTCCCCGATACCCCCGCTGCTCAACTGCAGACGATTCCATCCCAGCCGCCTAACAGATGGCGACGGATGGGTGGATTAGTTGCATTGGGGTTGCTTCCGATTGCGTTTGTTGCGGGGATCATCTTGCAGATTCCTGTTGAGGAAGGAATGCTCCTTATCGAGTCCGAGTTGCCAGAGGGTGAGCTGAAGATTGTTAGGGCGAAAGACGGACACGAGCAGCGGCTCAAAGTTGATTTCGGTCCACAAGTAACCAAACTACTAGCGGGCAAGTACTCACTAGAGCTCAACAGCCCCAGCGACAGCATCTCCATTGAGAATGACACGTTCGTCGTTTCAAAAGGGGAGACCGTCGTTGCTAAGGTTAGGCTGAAGCGAAATGAATCACCGGCAGTCGTGGTTGATACAGATCCACCACCTGCGATCCCAACGCCAGTTGCGTCGGCGATGGAAGCACGCTTTCAAGGAAAAAATCTGACCGAGTGGTTAGAAATCTACGAGCGACAGAAGGATGGCAAACTGCCGTACGAAACGGCGCAGGCGTTGGTGGTGTTGTTAGGCCATTCTGCAGAGCAATCTCTTTTTGAAGAGTTCTGCGAGAATCTACTTAACAGTCAATCGAAAGCTTTGAGGGACTGGACTGATCCGAGGATTTCACAAACTATTTTCGAAAGATTTGAAGGGTTAGATAAGGATGAAAAGCGTAAACTGCTCCTCGAGCTAGTGCAGGCTAACATGGTAACAAGCCGTCATCTATCGAAAATAGTCGAGTGGATCGAAAAACAATTCGCAGACAACGTAGGCGATGCAAGAACTTGGTTTCATTATATTGCAGGCTCTTATGATTGGGTAACAGAACTTGAGCTTCATTACCCGTCACTGCTCCATCGCTATGACTCGATGTATTTGGAACGTACTATGTATGAAGAACTCGTAGCTGGCTACAGCTCGAGTCATATTGGACGCGGTCGTTACAACTCTCATGAATACATCCAACGGGTCGCAGAGAGAGTCTATCAATCTCGCAGCGATAGTTTTCAAAGCAGAGTTTTTGCCACTTATATCTTGATGCACGCTCTGTATAAATTGCCGACTAGTACTCAAGCGAATATAATAACAGAATACAAGAAGTTACTCTCGGAGGTCCCATCTCAACAACGCTTAAGCTTCGTTTGGCAACAAGACTATGCAACGAGAAAAAAGCTATACAACTTGTTCTCTATGAATTGGAACGTTGATCTTGCGCATGCATTGTTAAATCTTCCTGATAACACAATAAAACAAACTCCGCACATCTACTTTGTCGATCTAAGCATTGATTTGCTTCCTAAATCCGTCAAGGCTTACGATTTCTACCACTCCGTTGATGCACTATACCCTCTCCGCATTGTGGAGAGATTTTGGGGTGATGGAAGAGAGGGTAAACCTGCAGAGTTGGCGTTTGTGTCCTCTCTAACTACAGAAACGCAAACTGAATTATGGGAGCAGACCCAGGCTTTAATGCTCCAGCTAAGACTATGTGAGATGCTGGTCTACCAAACTGTTTATGGAGACCCCAAACCAATGAAGAGTGCTTCAGATGGGGTTGCACTCAAACGCTATTTGGAATCACTTGAAGAGTGGCGAGATCTGCTGAGGAAAGCAAACAAAGAACAGGATGGCGTTATTGCCAATTCGGATTTGCAAGACAAACCGGAAGCGATCGAACTGCTCAAGTCCAAAGGCTTTACGATACCTTTGGATCAACCCATCAATCTTCCCTCTTACCTAGAGACGAAGTACCGCGATCAGTAGTTTCACGTGCTGTCGACTATCGTGGCTTGAGCACCGATTTGATCACTTCGCCGTGGTGCATTTTTTCGAATGCTTCGTGCCATTGATCGAGGGACCAAATACCACCAACGATCGGTTTGACATCGAGCTGACCACTGGCGAGCAACGCAATGACTCGTTCCCAGATGGTCCAGTGGTGGCTGAAGCTACCTTGCAAGGTGACATTTTTCTGAACGAGTGGATCCAAACTAAAGTTGAGTGGTTGCGGTCCCCAACCCACTTTGCTAATCCAGCCCGCCGGTCGCACGATTTCGAGAGCCAGCTTCAGCGTGATACTCGCACCAGCGGCATCGATGACTCCATCCGCTCCTAAGCCATCTCGCTCGCGAGCCCACTCGCTTGCGTTGCCGATGATCGGAGTACAGCCGTAACTCTTTTGGGCAACCTCGAGCCGTTTGCGATCCGCTTCGAGCCCCACGATGGCAACTTCGGCGCCGCACAAGCGAGCCATCGCAGCACACAAGATCCCAATGGTACCGGGTCCCATCACAACGACTCGATCACCTGGTTCGATTCGAGCATTCTTAACGACTGCGTTGTAAGCCACGCAGCAAGGCTCGGTCAAACATGCATATTCCATCGGGAGATGGTCCGGCACATGGTGCAGGATGCGCGAGGGAACCGAGACATAGCGAGTCATCGCGCCGTTGACGCCGTATCCGAATCCTTTTCGGGTCGGGTCCAGGTTATATCGACCTTGTCTGGTCATCGGGTTATTCGTGTCGATGATGGCAGCGGTTTCGCTAACGACTCGCTCGCCAACTTGCCAGCCGGAAACTCGTTTCCCGAGTTCGACAATGGTGCCACTGAATTCGTGACCGAGAACGACAGGGTAGTTCACCGGCCAGGAGTGGTCTGCGGTCCACTGGTGCAGATCGCTGCCGCATACGCCAACGTTTGAGACCTCGAGGAGAACATCGTCTTCGCCGATGGCGGGGCATGGTACATCGCGAAGTTCGACGGACCCTTTGGTGGGAGCAAAGTTTACAACAGCAGCAGATAGGCACATGAGAGTATCGGGTGGGAGGGAGAATGACAGTGGGACTGCTATTTAGGATACCGCATGCGGGCTTTCCCGCAATTAGGTGTTTTAGATCAGTCTGATCGGACTGATCGGTCGGATCTATTTGATCGGTCTGATCCGACTGATCCGACTGATCTATCGGATCTGTTATAATGTCTGACGGGACGTCAGACTTTTCTGGGGAGATCACGCAATGGCTCGGATTCGCAAAAGTGGAGGGTACCGCAAACTGGCCTCCTTTCAGACGACGACCATCATCTACGATGCGACGGTGTGGTTCTGCGAAAAATTTCTTGATGATCGTAAATCCCGTACTGTAGACCAAATGGTCCAGGCGGCTCGCTCCGGTCGACAAAACATCGCTGAGGGGAGTCGTGCCGGAGCGACCTCTTCTCAAACGGAACTACGACTCGTGAATGTAGCTCGCGCGAGCCTGGAAGAATTGCTTCTCGACTATGAGGATTTTTTGCGTCATCGGCGATTGACTCTCTGGGCCCCTAATAGCCCAGAGGCTTCGGCGGTGCGAAGCGTTGCTTCGCAGTGGAGAAAAGATCAGTCGGATCTAAGAGATCAGTCGGGTCGGACTGATCTGACCGATCTTTCAGACCAGCAACGCTGGTCTTTGTATTCGCCATGGCTGGATCATAGCTATGCGGCAGTTCGTGCCAATGCGGTCATCTGCCTAATTCATCAGGCTAACTATTTGCTCGATCTGCAGATCGATGCACTCGAACGACTCTTTATCGACGAGGGTGGATACAGCGAACAATTGGCTACCGCTCGATTGCAAAAACGGTCCGAAAATCGTGCTCCATCGAACTCGACCAACACTGCCTCTATACCCGATTGTCCGAATTGCGGAGGTCAGATGGCATTGCGAACCGCTAAAGAGGGACGCAATGCCGGTAATCAATTCTGGGGATGCACAAAGTATCCCGCGTGTAACGGAACGCAACCAGTTTAGTCCCCCCCAGCGTCGCGACTTTATAAGGGACTGGCCAACTGTAACCAGCCAAGTCTGGTAACAACTTTAGCGGTCTCGGAATTCAGCTTTCCTACCAAAGCTTGAGGTAAATCCAATACTTGTTCCCGTCCTATCGCATCATGCAATGATCGTTCTAACGCGCGATAGGTTGATACCTGTCTCAGGCCTAGACGATCGCGTCCTGATACGAAATCGATGGGAAGAATTCTTATACTCTCCTTACGACGCATGTTGATGCCAGATCGGGTAAGAGTCAGATCCCAATCCAACTCGATCCGACAGTTTTCGATAACCGTATCGCCATCGGAAATCGACTTTAAGCGAATAATGGTTTTGAACCCTTCTTCGGTACATGTTACTTGTATCGCTGATGAAGGGTGAAAGACGAGTTTTACATTAGTCCCAACGAATCCTGTTGGGGAATCCGGATTTGACTTATCTGCCTCTCCAGCTGGCTTTACCGTAATGCCCAACTGCGACTTCATCAGCTTTGATTGCAGAAGGAGACTGATCAACGATTCGTGAATGGAAGCAACCGTTCCGCCAATTGCATCTCTCGGTGGTACGGTTTGAGCAAAGTTGGGAATCGAATGATCGTAGCACTGCATGAAAATTGTACAATCTTCCGCAGATGACTGATGCTCTATTGTTAGCAAATCTGCAGTTGTAGCGATCAGAGTATTTCTTAATTGTACCAACGGGCTTAAATCGAGCTGCCGAGTAAACGATTCTACAGAACGATCTAGTCTGTTTATGAGTGTTCTCTCCGTTTCTTGTTGCGCTTGCAATTCCGAGGATCGTTTCGACGCTTGCACTTCACTAATGGTTCGCTGCCGTGCGATGCCACGCGAATTAGGTACGATTGAGTCATAGCGAATCGTCGTCGGCGCTGAAGCCACTGATTGTCCATATGACCATCGTCCCCAACCCGTCAGCGTGACTCGCTTGGCAGCTGTAATTGGAGCTGTTGACGTCGATTGAATTGAAACTTCCGCAATAGCTCCTCGACTGGTTGCTTGCGAGGTACCCGATAGTGTAATCTCCCATTCCACGGCGTTAGCATTAGGTAATAATCGTATGCTTTGCGTACCTATCATCGAGCCGGTACCGTTCATTTGCATTCGATTGTAGGTACCAGAGGTAGAGAATGTTTCGCGTATGGGTTTCGATTCGTTTGCGACAAGACTCGATCGTGGGGTTTTGATAACTAAATTAGGAAACAAGCAGATTCTACGAACCTCGCGAACTAAATCAGGGGCTTGACCTACTAACTCGCATTCTCGCAGCACCTTTACCAACTCCACTTGACGTTCACTGCTTGGCTCGTTGGCGAACAATGCGTACGCTTTCGCGAGTGAATCGAGTCGAGTCTTGCGAGTTTGCGCCGTTTCGCCCCTTAGCTTTTGTTGAGCTAGAGCGTTCCGTTCTCGTAGTTGTCTGCTGGCCAGGTATAACTGCGATAGATTGAGGGATTCTCCAGCAACATCCCATCGCTTTAAAATCTCTGAAGATACGATAATCTGAGATTCGGACTCAAACTTTTGTTGCGATGTTCGCAGCAGTGCATCGTACTCAAGAAAGGCTCTCCACGACGCATTCGCAGTGAAGAAGCCATTCAGGGTGGTGAGCGTTTGAGCTAAGCTTGATTGGGTAACTTGCAAACTAGATTCGCTAGCCGGTGAGTAGGAAACCAATTCATTACGTGCCTTCGTCCATGGCAACGGAAATCGAGAAGCGAGTTCTGGAGTCGTCGCATTTGCAGAAGTGTTATCCTGACTAATCAGTCTCGTTTCTTGGGCGGTTACAACCGGAAAACCAGCTAGCGACAACATGACGGCTAGAAAAAGCGAACGGCAATACTCAGCGATCATGGGGCCGAATCCTATGTGCGATAACGAGAGGTTTGAAGCGAGCGTCGGATACACCAAGGATGAAAAACGGTAGCCAACATACAGGCAACAATGGAAACGATGAGTACCGCTTGAAACGTATTCCATCGCAGGTTTGGAACGATTCTATCCATACCCCAGAGACATGAAACAGTCGTAACTGCACCCAGTATCCCATTCAAAATCCCAACCAGGGAGGCAGGCAGGATCCAATTCTGGAACGAAAGGTGTACTTTGGCAAATCCGAAATACGGTTTCAAAATGATTCCAGTCATCCAACCGAAAAAGCTTGTGAAGAAGGGAAGAATAAAAGACATCGGGCCGAGAAAGGCAATCAGTCCGCCCCAACCAAGGTGGGTTATATCCTCGCGTCCTCGAAAGACAAGCCAAGCCCATGGAGCATTAACAAGGACAACAATCGCGCACTCGCGAGGGATCGCTACTTTCCAGACATATCGAGACAGACCTTGTCGTGCCTCAGTCGATAAACCTAAGCGGCCCTCGGAGGGCTGGTCAGACATGGATTGCGGAGCCTCCATCCACCGTCAGCGTTTCTCCCTGAACGAGATCACTTAATGGACTAACCAAAAACAAGACTGCGTTCGCTACATCGTCGGCTTCCAGCACGCGAGTCCCCATCATGGATTTGTGAACTCGACCAGCGAACATTTCTTCGGCACCCGGCAAGCGATCTGTGGAATCCGTCTTGACCAAGCCTGCTTTTACGATGTTAACATTAACACCGAGGTGACCGACCTCAAGCGTCAAGTGTCGTGCGATGCTTTCCAAGGCAGCCTTGGAGCCACCGATCAGTCCATACATCGGTAGAGCAATATCAGCACCGTGGCTCGAGATCGCAACGATCTTAGTCCGGTAGGGACGGTTGATCATCAGGTCACGAGCTTCGCGGGCAAGATAAACCAGGGAGAGTACATTAGTCGCCATGGCGCGTTCAAAGTGTTTCGTCTCCGAGTCGAAAAGGCTCCGGAATCCACCTGTCGCAGCGTTGCACACGATGTTGTCGAGTTTTCCAATTTCACGATTAATGAAACCGATAAGTTCTCTGGCATCTAGTTCTTCGCTGACATCCGCTTTAACCACCCAAGCTTGTCGGCCCAGACGTTTGATCTCCTTGGCCGTTTCTAAAGCTGCGGTTTTCGAAGAAACATAGTTAACAACCACATCGCTGCCTGCCTGAGCTAACTTTAAAGCAGTGGCTCGACCGATACCTCGGGAGCTACCTGTTACCAATGAAACTCGGTTTCGTAAATCAATCATGTTGTCAATCTAGGTTTAGGTTACTGTTGTGTTGATATCAGTGTGTTGATTTCACGAGGGTTGCTCGATAGCTGGTCATCTCGAACAACACCTCTCCCGTTTGGCTTAGGACGGTTCCCGAGAATCGACCTTCGTTGGCGGTCAATTCATCGAGTGAGAAAATCCCTTGGTAGACATGCCCTGCTATCGATTGGGAATAGATGGTTATCGAATCGATACCGAAGGGAATGGCCACGGTGCCTGGACTGCGGGTCCATGCTAGAACTCCGCAAGCGAATAGTGAGCTATCGATTATTCCCATTGGGGTAATCCAGGTACCCAATCTTGCTCCGCCCATGGTCGATGGATCTTGGGCGCGAAGCGTCGCAATGATTCCATTTTCAAAGTATTGCGTCTGTTCCAGGCATCTGAACGGAGGGCCATGGTAAATCACGCTTTCTTCGCCGGGGTAGCCAACATTGTGCCAGGGAGCGATAGGAATGTGTGGCAATCGTTGTGACGCAACTTTTGACGTGACCGATTTGAGAATGGCTGTCGCTACCACACGTTCTGGATCGACTGTGCGACCTCGCGAGTCTACGAAAGGGTAAAACAACGTCGCTTTCGTATGAGTCGGTGATGCCTCTAGTTTAATGAAGAGAGATTTCGCGACATCGTCAGCAAACTTAAGGCCATTCTCTACGAAGAGATTTTCGACTGTTATCCCCAGGTGCGGGTCCATCAGTCCTGCGGAGGCCGCGGACTGTGCCATTAACTCAGCAATTCCCACGAGTGGCATCAATGGTTTAGCCCGAAAACGATGCTGGGTTAAAAAGGGATCTCTTAAGGGGTCTACAAGGACTTCGCAGACCAGCGTATCGTTAATTCTAGATGGAATCGGCTTCAATGCATATTGAACAGAATCTCTCGGACTGTTAGGCGACTGGTTCTCTACATTAGAGTGATTGTTTGCGTATTCTATGGCGAACAACCCGGGTTGGTCGGGACGCGATAACAACGCAACCGCGATGGCGGAATCTTGTGATGTTCCGTAACCGGTGACCAGTGTCGAGTGCAAACCTCTGCGCACCGAGTGCCATCGTAGCCACTCTTCGGTGACCGCAAGCTTACCATGTTGAGCCGCGATCAATACCACATCACAAAGGTTGTCAGGCTGGGTCGCTAACAACAACTGAGAGAGAAGTTTCGTAAGTTCTATTTCGCCAAGCAAATTAGAAGCTTTGCCTGATGGCAGGCACTGGATGATTCCTGTGATCGTATCTTGGGATTGGTCTCGAATCGACTGAAGAGACTCAACCAAAATACGGAACTGTTGCCCTTCAATGGTATTACGCAAAGCGTTATCGGTGCAGCACCGCGTTAATTTGCGTTGTAGTTCTGTCCAAGCTTCGACATTGATGGTGGCGAGTTGCGAAGCGGGAAGCCCAAGCGATTTCGCTACACTGGCATGATCCAACAAAGCGTTCTCGCCGACAAGAACCCAAGTTCCCTGGGAGTTGGGTTGAGGAATTTCGCTCGCATCGGGCTGATCGACATGAACCATGTCTGCGACCCAACGTCCAGTATCGGAACGATGGATCTTGGTCATGCGATCTACGATTAAGGACTCACTGAGCAGGCTGTTGGCCACGGCGGCTGCGGTAATGTGGTTCGACAACCAGACCGATTTGCAAACTGCGAATTTATCCTGCAGTGCAGGATTGTCGGCCAACAAAGAATTTAACCAACCCGCTTCTGGGGTAAACGCTTGGCCGTAGAATTTGTCATGCTCATCGAGGGGAAAAGTACTTCCCGCAACGACCAGCCTGCAAGCTTGTTCGGTCTGTTTTTCAACCCATCGTAGGATAAGTTCTTGAGGCCTAGATACAAATAGATCGAGCCGGTCCCGCTCTTTTTTCCAACCTAGTCCTAAGTACGCGTCGAGATCAAGCGAGCAGAGCCAGAACAGGTTACTTACAGGCAGATTCTTGAGCAGCTCAGCAAGTCTTTCGTAGTCCTCATGGTTTGTTGGACTTGGAACGTAGAGTACTTGGCAATTACGAGCCTGAAGTTGATCCAAAAGAGTCCTGGCTGCATTGTTAGAACCAATAATCACGCATAGGCCAGTGAGTTGATCGATGGTCGATGATGTTTCATCGGATTTCACCCACCGTTCGAATTGCAGACCATTGCTATGAGTTGTGTCGAGCGAATTCGTCGGTTCCACTGCGGTGGGAGGAACAACGGAGTCAGGGAAATAGAGTTTGTGATATTGCCAATCGGTGATGACCACTTCGGCTGGACAAACAATCGAACTAGTTGATGAGTTATTCGCCAAGCTGGATTGGCCCAGTTCAACCTCAGCCAGGAAGTGATCGACCCCTTCATCGACAGGCATGAACCGCATGGTTTTCAGCATGGGGGAGTGTTTGGTTTCAGGTCGTGCGGCCATGCCGACCTCGCCCCACGAGTGCCAATCGAGGGCGACAGCGTGACATTGAGGATTGAGGTAAGCATACCTGGCAACAATCTTAGTCAACCATTCATTAGCGGAACCATAATCGGTTTGACCGATAGCTCCGTATCGACCACTGATCGATGCGAAAGCAACAAATGTTCTGACTGGTTCGTTTACTGTTGCATTCATCAAATTCAGGGCACCGATCGCCTTGGACTCGAACGTCTTTTGCACAAGAGGGAGCTTTTTACCAGCGAATCGGCTAGCCTTTTCGAAGCCAGCGCCATGCACGACGCCAACAATCGGTTCGCCTAACGCATGAATTTTCGCAACCAACTCTCGTACTGCATCGAGTGAAGAAACATCGCATGCGTGGTACTGGAAATTCAAACCAGCATCGCGCATGACCTGAAAGTTTCTTTCGATTTCCATCGCTTTCTCGACTGAATTCCATTGGTCAGCCGCAGGACGTTTTTCGGCGGCTGCTTTGCGTGCGATATCTGATCGAAGAGCTCTTAACTGAACGTCGTCATATTGCAACCATTCCTTCGGGATAGAAGGAATCGGACTTGAACCGACTAGATGAATGGTACCTCGACATCGTTTCGCGAGAGACTTAGCAATCTCAGCGGTGACGCCTCGTGCTCCTCCCGTGACAATCCAACATTCTCGCGTTAATGTCGGTGACGATTGTTTGGAATGAGTGTTACTGGTGTTTGCATTAGTTGGACGAGGCAATGGGGCTTGAACACTTCGCAATACGTAACGCGTACCTGATCGATATCCAACCTCAGCTTCTCGCGTTTCTTGAGCCCATTCTCTTAGGACGCATTCCGCGACCAATGCCTCGTTCGCATCGGGCTCTAAGTCGATAGCATGCGATCGCACATCTGGACCGACCATGACTGCCCGCTCAAGAAACATGGCTTTAGACAATCCGGTTAACGCACCGTCGACATGGCGCGGACTCAAGCCCGACAGCCCGAGATCTCCCCCCATTTTCGTAACGACAATGAAGGAGCGTTCCGAGGGAGACAAGGCATCCCCTAGCCCCGAAAACCATTCTTGAGCCAGTCGATAGATCGCAAGAATATCGCGGTCAAAGTCGAAATCAAGCAATGAAGAAACGCAGTTGGCTGGTGCTGCTCCGCCGTTGCCAACATGGCTAAAGAAAGAGGGAGCAACGATCACATGATCGAATGATCCCATATTGTCTCGTGCGGAAGCGAACGATTGCAAAAGCTCATCAGCGGAGCTCCATCCTGCAAAATTCGTGACGACTGCTCCCCTGCTCTCAAGCTTGTCTCGCAGAGTAGACAAGTTTCCAAGGATTAAGACTTTCGCGTTTGCTAGTTTGCGATACCAATCCTTGGTTTCGCTTCCATGTGCCGCGATCAGCTTTGGTACGATTCTCGTGCAAATGCGATCATGATCCCCGAGTGGCGGTTGGGAGTCGCGACTATTGCCTGCCGCAGCAAGCTCTTTCGCAGAAACCTCGATTTGCCAAACACGTTGATCGGTACCAGTGACAACGGTCGAGTGACGAACGGAGTTGTTAGATGTAACTGAGATGGTCGGAGGGGTAGCTATCGATAGCTCACTGAAAAGAGCGGATAGGGCAACCTCTTTGACCGTTGTCGTATTAAATTCGGCAGCTCGAAATTCGAATCTGAGTTCCAATGTTTTCGGCATCATCGATACAACTAATCGACTCTCGCCTGATTTGAGCAATTCGCCTCCTGCATTATCACCAGCATTGATTGCCGCACGGGCTGGCTTAAAGGATGAATGGGGTTCGGTGCATTGTCGTGTTAGTGCCCCTCCAGAAATATCGGTCACGAGCCAAGAGAGATTTCGGCAGGCTTCATTCGCTTCTAAAGCCACAACGGCTTCGTCGGTGGTGCGGCAACTACGCAGAGTCGATTCGATCACCTCACCTAGCAATGGAGTGCCATTGCTTATTAAACTCAGTGCGTGGGAATGCTGAGGTGCTAGGCCACTAATCGCCAGACCACTTTCGTTCATACCGAGTGTGCCAAAGCGTTGGCCACGACGTTTCAGAACGACGTATCGGAGACCGGATTTCGGTGTGCATGCGTGCCAAAACAAATCCTCGTTCGATGTCGGTAAGGATATGTCATATCGATCAACCACGACATGAGTTTGGTCTACGGTGATACGATGCGAACGGCTTTGTAGGGTTTGCGATTCGCGGATCGCATTAAGTTGAAATGTAGCGTTCTCGTTAATGCGCCATTCTTGGGCGAGTGAATCCCAAGCGGTCTTTTCATCTTCCATGAGCATAGTCGTAGGAACGCCGGATGCGGTCGATGTCGGTGCACTTTCGCAATAGATTGAGGCTGCAGCGGTTCGTTGCAATCCCAACTCCTCCGAACCAAGCGGTTGATAAATCAGTCGGTTTAATTGGTTTCCGTTGTCATCCATGTCGATTGAATCGTCTCGATGTTGATGCGAGAGAGGTTCGTTAGAAAAGGTCTGAATTGAAGATCGTACAAGGGGAATGCTTTGAGATGGGCCGTTCGACGCTATCGTATCTTTGGGTTTTCGATCGACTCCGGTAGGAAGAGATTTGGCAACCGGGTTGTGAGATTCTTGTATTCTCGCGCGATGAAGATGAATTTCATACGCGGCACGCACTGCGAGCAGTTGTTCTTCCGTAGTCGTGCGAGGATCGTCTGTCGCTACACAGTAGACATCCTCGTCACCTTTAAAAATACTGCGTGTTAATCCGGTGAGAACCTGTCCTGGTCCGACCTCAATGAAAAGAGTCGTGTTTTCTTGACGCAGACTATGAACCAATCGCGTCCAGCGTACCGGTTTAACGAATTGATCGCATAGATTTTTTCGTAGATTTTCAGGGTTGGTTTCCAGTGATTCCGTAACGGTACTGAGTAGAGGGCGTTTCGGAGTATTGATTGGGAACGAGGCAACACGGTCTGCCATGACAACCGATGCATTAGCCATCAACGGAGTATGAAACGCGAACGGAACCGGAAGCGTGATGATACGCACTCGTCGATCTTCGAACGCTTTGCGAACATCGTTAAGCGACTCATTAGGTACTCCTACTACGGTTTGTTGCGGAGAGTTACAGTTCGCAATGTAGGCATTGAGACCTAGCTCGTTTATGGTTCTTAGAACAGTATCTTCATCGCAGAAAAGGCAAATGAGTTGGCCTGAGATGACCGACGCCTGTGCGACCGCTTGCGCTCGGAACGAAGCGGCTTCGAAAACGCTGGGGACATCCAGACTGCCCGATGCGTAAATGGCTGCGTATTCGCCAAAGCTGTGCCCCGCGAGATAATCGGGTTGTATTCCCATGTTCTCAAGAACATCGAGCAGCAGTAACTCGCATCCCAAGATCCCGAATTGCGTTGAAAGCAAATCGGTACCCAATTTTCTTCCACGATCCAGAACAAGGTCTTCAAAGGACTGCCCTACCCACTTTTGGGTCGCTAGTTCGATCTGACTGAGAAGCTGGTTATCGATCAACGGATGCTTGAGAAACGACGCGAGCATTTTGGGATACTGCGATCCTTGTCCGGCGAATACAAAAGCGATCTTCGATCCAGGATGGCTTCCGCGTTCAGCGAAGAAGATGCCTTGGTTCTGTAATGCGGTAATGCTCTTACCTTGCGAGAGAGCGTTCTCGGCGAGCGACATTTTCTGTTTAAGCGTTTTTCGATTGCCCGCCACGATATTAAGTCGATATAAGCGAGGCAGGCTCGGATCTTCGCTCGAGACGAGATCAATGTCTTGCTGTCGGCGATAATGATTAGCGAGAAATGGTGTTGGATCGGCGATCGCTATTTGCAATTGATGTAAGAGTTCGGAGACCGAATCAGCACCAAAGCGGAAAATGGCTGTTTGATCAGCAGGTTCGGACAGATTAATTTTCTGTTCTTGCCATGCGGGATGAAGCTCGTCAGTGCTCGATGAGTTCGACAAAGATTGTGGATTGAGTACGGACGCTAAGTTGCCGAGCACGACACCGCTGTAAAGCCCATCGCTGCTGGAGTGAACGATGACCGAAGCACGAGTGTTGGATTGAGGGTCCCATTTGTTTTCGGAATGGGACAACGACTCTAAATGACGAGGCAATCGTTTTTCGTCTGCCGATGATGTAGCAGGAAGAACCCCTAACTGCAGCGCTTTGCTTGCGCGAATGACGCTTAGCAAGGCCGATGCACCACACGTTTCGCCGATTTGCTCTTTGAGTGCTGCGACAGGGACACGATATTGGTTTTGAAAGGTTAGTTCCGACTGGATCGCATAGAACTCGTCGTTGGCTTCGGGGCATCCGTTGGCGTCAACCTCGACGTAAGCTAACTCGCCAGGTGCAAGCCATTTTGACAAGGAGCGATCGAGGGCTGTAAAGGCTTGCTTCACACTTGGCAACTGAACTTGTTCAAAGCCTTTGATAACGCTGTAGATTTTGTTTCCGTCGCGGATAGCTTCGTCCAGTCGCTTCAGAACAACGACTGCAGCACCTTCGCCGGGAATAAGTCCATCGCTATGGTTTGATCCGACTGATGCTTTACCAGTAGGACTCAATGCACCAGAGTGGCAAAGTAGTTCATAGTTAAATGGTCCAATGCTTCGTTGACCGCAGGCGCAAACCATCAAGTCTGCATTGCCTGAGCGAAGAGAATTGACAGCGATTTGCAATGAAGTTAATCCGGAAGCGTTGCCGCTATCGATGGCAGAACCACCTCCCATAACATCAAAGGTTTTGGTGATTCGTGACGCGAGAGTCGAGCTGGTAAAGCTACCTGTCTCGTCGTTTAGGGCGGGCATACGAGATAGAAGCAGCGTTTGATAGCGATCGATCAGAGATTCGATGGTATCCTGAGACAAGCCGGCCTGCTTGAGATAGGTCTCCATTAATCGAGAGAATTCAGGCAGACGAAGTCCCATTTGCAGTGCGTTGCCAAATTCTCCACCAAACACGCTGCCAATGACGACACCGGTCCGTTTTCTGAGTTCAGGCGAAAGGGTGATGCCGGTATCCACAAACGCTTGGTCGACCGCATCGAGCAACATAAACTGCAGTGGGTCCGCGTCTGCAACTTGCTTCGGCGCAACCTTATGTTTACGCCAATCGTATTGGTAGTCTTGAATGAAACCACCAACTAGTTTCTCAGGCCAACGTTTACTCGAATCCAAATGTTCAGGGGCCAATCGTTTTTCGATCGGCTCGCAAAGATGTTTCGCACCGTCTTTGGTCGCATGCCAAAACTCTTCCGCTATTTTGCCTCCTGGCGCAATGGCTCCTACGCCGACAATAGCTACGAGTTGACTAAGATCTTCGGTTGTGTTGGCTGCGCGGGAGGATGATGCCTGAGGTGAACGTAAGGATGCGATCGATGCATTGGTATCGCATTCAGGGTCAGGAAGGAAATACCGATCGGCTTGATCCGAGAGGAATTCTTCCAGTATCACGTGAGCATTCAATCCCCCGATACCGAATGCGTTGACCCCTGCGCGTCGGGGTTGTGACGGGTTCGCGTTCCAGGAGCTTAGTTCTCGCGGCAGATAAAGAGGGCTATTGTCCCAGTCGATATTGGGATTGGGAGTCTTTACGTTGGCAACAGGCGGGATTTGAGCGTGCTGGATGGCGAGGACTGCTTTCACGAGCGCTGCCAAACCAGCAGTCTCGAGCGTGTGTCCAATGTTAGCCTTAACGCTTCCCACTGGGACTTTTGGGCAACCTGCCAAAGGAGCGGCAAGAGCGCGAGTCAGGGCACGCATTTCCGTGGCATCCCCGACCGCTGTGCTTGTCGCGTGGGCCTCGAGATATCCAAGCCTAGTCGGTGTTAGGCAATTGCCGTAGGCTCTTTGAATGGCCAGGATTTGGCCTTCTTCGCGAGGCGCCCAAAGGCTTTTTCCTTTTCCATCTGAGGAATACCCGAAGCCGCGAATGATGGCCATAATGGAATCATCATCTTGCAAGGCGTTTTCTAGAGTTTTGACCAGAAGAATGACGTAGCCTTCGGCGGGGATCAAGCCATCAGCCCCTGCATCAAAGGGTCTCGAACCGGTTTTGGACACACTCCCAGCCCGGGAGAACAAGACGAGGCTATCAAATTCTACGAAAGATCCACATCCAACGACGGCAACATCGATGTCGCCAACGCTCAGCGCCTCTCCTGCATAACTGAGTGCTGCCAGGGAAGATGCGCAAGCGGCATTGAGTGATAGACTCGGGCCATTGAGTCGAAAGCCTTTCGAGATTAACGAAGCAGCTTGGAAGGCCGCGAGTCGCTCGCTTCGGTTGTGGTCGAATCCAACGTATCGATTTTGAACATCGGCAACGATCCTGGCGATAATACGATCTTGTTGGATTGGATCGAGGCTTGCGATTTCATCGAGTTCGCGCAGCCACTGAGCTGTTTGTGGCACCAACGTGCGGTAAACGATTTCACCGCAACGACCCGTGCCACGTGTGTGTCCTAGATAGACGCCGGTTTTTTTGCATTCGAAATTCTCAACATCCCAACCAGCCGACACCACGGCGTCTTCCATCACACCAAAGAGTTCCAAGTGTGCCGGGTCGGACTGCCTTATCTCCGAAGAGGTCAGATGGTATAGATTGCGAACACCACGATACGGGGATACGATCCCGCCGAGTCGCGTTACGGTTCTAGGCCGTACGCATGGTTCAGGTGAGTAATAGGTCGCTTGATCTAACCTGTGATAAGGCAGTTCTCGAATGGCACTCTGTCCTGATGCAATCAGGTTCCAGTACTCCGTCAAGCTACCACCGCCGGGTAGCCTGCAACCCATGCCTACGATTGCGAGGGGACGCTGATTTGCGGGAAGCTTTGATTGAGCCGCGTGATTGCTCGTGGCGTTAGAGATCATGTTGGATTTTTCTATTTCGTAAGGTGCGAAATGATTGCACCAAGACTCTTGAAATCATCCATGGTCCGCCCATCGTAGTCCTTTATCGTAAGTCCAAAGTGATCGTTCATTTCCCCCATCATCTGGGCGATCTTGATGCTATCGATTCCTAAATCAGCTTCAAGGTCTGCGTCGAGGGTCACGATATCTTCGGGGTAGCCGGTTTGCTCAACGACAAACGCGGTCAAAAAGCTCTGCAGATCGTGAGCGTTGAGTGTTTTTCCGGAGGCAGAAACGGAGGCCGTGGCTGTGGTCGAGACCTGTGGAGCAGGCATGGCTGTAACAGGTGTCGCGACTGGTGCCGATGTTGGTGTCGCGATCGTTGCCGATGTTGATTGTCTCGAAGTCTCCTGGGAACTCACGGTATTTTGCGAGGTCCGCGTCGCTGTTCTACTTTGATCAACCTGAGGTGATTCTACCGATAGAACGGCATCGACAATTGTAGAAATCGTTTTGAAGTCAGCAGCCGTCTTGGTTCGCAATGCTGCCACGTTAAGGTGGAAGTAATCGTTGAGTTCACCCACCATTTGAGCAATCTTGATGCTATCGATTCCGAGATCTGCTTCGAGGTCCGAATCCAGTGAGACGATATCTTCGGGGTAACCAGTTTGTTCAATAACAAAATCGATAAGGAATTTGGTCATGACTTGACGTCGTTCGTCAGAGCCAGCTAGTTCTGGAGCGCACGGTTCCTCTGCGATATGCGATGCAGCGGGGGCAACCACGAGGGGCTCTTTGGTAGGACTCGCTGCGGGGGATGGTTGTGCAGCAGGTGAACTGTCCACGTTCGTTCCGCTTAGCGATGCGATCGTATCGATAATAGTGTTGAGCGTTTTGTAATTGTCGGCCGATGTGCGCTGGAGCGCTTTAGCATCAAGTCCGAAGTGTTCTATTACTTCACCGATCATCTGCGCGATCTTGATACTATCGATGCCCAAGTCGGCTTCTAAATCTGCGTCAACAGAAACGATATCTTCCGGGTAGCCCGTTTGCTCCATCACGAAGTCGACCAAGAAGTGCCGAATTTGGTCTCGCGAAAGCTGAGATCCGTTATGGGATATAGCGATTGAGGCAGAGTGAGTAGACTCTGACTGAATCGTATTCTGGAGTGTGGTAGTCTTGGGTGGTTCAGGGATGGTTCGTGCAACTGGCGTTGTTGAAACGGCAGGTGAGGGCGAAGCCGCTGGTGCGGATTGAGTGATCGTCGGTTGAGGCGAGGACTTGGGTGTGTGAGCAGGTTGTACGCTGATACCGATGGCCGATTGAACTCGTTCTTTCCAAGAAGAGACGCCCGATTGAGTTTTTGGTCCAGGCGCTGGTGTGGTTGAATCGGGAGCGATGCGAGAGAGTGGAGCGGGCTGGGCTACAGTCGGGGCAGTAGTTGGTGCGGCTGCTGCGTGCAATTGCCCGTTGCCATTGCGATGCTCGTTCGAGTTCGACACGACATGAGCTGATCCGTTTTTCGAAGCGTTGTGAGAAGAGCTTTCGATTCGGTTGGCAGCGGCTCGTCGCATGGCTTCGCGGCGGGCCCCGGTCGCATCGAAATGGATGATGCCATCGTCGAGGACTTCACGTAGATTCGGTTGAGAATTTGGTTTAAGAGGTTCGCTATTTGACATTTTCTTCCATCATGGTGTCGAGCACAACGCTGTAGATACATTCCCACGGACTACCGATGCTAATTCGATCCGTCACGTATGTGTCTTTTGTTTTTGTATTTTTTTCATGAGACTGCGAATGGTTTTGTGCTGAAACGGCGAGGCTGGCTAGGAACTCAACAATTCCTGAACCGCCGGTAAGGTGTCCGAATCTCGATACGGCCGTTGTATGGTGGATAGGGGTGGAATCTGCCGCTTTCGTTCCAAGTTCGCAAGGTTGGTCGATGCCGGGAACACCCGTCGGGCTCCACCGGAACGAGCCATCCCGAGCTGCGTCGTTGCAAGCCGAGTTTTGAAGCGATGATCGCATGGCACGTTCGAGTGAGCCTCGGAAATTGGTGTAGCCGCTTCCAGAGTGGCAAAGTCCAACTCCTCGGATCCAACCCATCGGCCGTTTGGTGGGTGAGTTGCCGGAGCGGACTGCTTCCAGGATGATGACGGCCGCACCTTCGCCTGGAAATGCACCGCTTGAGTCGTTTGGCGAGGGGAGCCAACCGTTAGCGGTCCAGCCCTCGAACTTCATCGGTCCCATATCTTGTTGAGCTCCGATGCAGACCATGTAATCAACGTTGCCAGCATGAAGTTGATCAACGCAGTAATTGAGAGCGGCACCCGAAGCCCCATGCGCAGCATCCACGGCGACGGCACCACCCATAAGATCAAAACTCTTTGTGATGCGGCTTGCAAGAGAGCTGCTTGTGAAGCTACCTGTTTCATCGAAGAAAGCGGGCATTCGATCGAGCACTAAGAATTGAAAAGTGTTCGTCATCTGTTCAATCGCAGCGGCGTTAAAGCCCTCTTCTTCCCAGAACTTGCGAAGCCGGCGGCACATGTCAGGAATCCTAAGACCAACCTGCAACTGATTTGAAAAATCGCCGCCGAAGATCGTGCCAACAACAACCCCCGTTCGTTCGCGTCGGGACGCATCATCGAGAATACCGGAGGGACGAATGGCTTGGTCGACCGCTTCCAGAATCATGAATTGAAGCGGGCTCGCCCCTTTGATCTGTTTAGGCTGCACTTTATGTCGACGCCAATCGTATTCGAAGTCATCGATGAAGCCGCCTCGAACTGTACCCACTGGGTATTGAAATGTTGAGTTGCTATCGGGAGATGAGACCCATCGCTTGGTGGGAACCTCTTTGATTCCATTGGTAGCCTGGGATTGTTGATGAAAGGCCTCCCAGGTTAACGCGCTGGGCAGAATGCAGCCTGCGCCGATAATAGCGATTTTGGGTTGTGCTTTTGGAACGATGTGACTGCTTGACGATTTCGTGTAGGAAGAATTAAGTTGGCCCGATTGGATAACGGCGTGTGCATTCAAGCCACCAATACCGAAGCCATTAATTGCAGCCCAACGTTGACCTTCATGATCTGCGTTCCAATCGAATGGTTTATTGGGAACATAGAATGGAATATCGTTCCATGCAATTTTGGAGCTCAGTTGTTGAATGCGTTGGTGAGCAGGAATGATGCCCCGTTCCATGCAGAGAAGAACTTTAAGAACACCCGCCAGCCCCGCTGATTCCAACGTATGCCCGACAATGGCTTTGACGCTGCCCACGGGGACGCGATTTCCCTTTGGAATAATGGAGCCAAAGACGCTTGAAAGGGCATCCATTTCCGTTGCATCACCTAATTGAGTGCTGGTCGCGTGAGCTTCGACATATTGAATTCGCCGCATCATGTTTTCATCGGTATAAGCACGACGAACGGCCAGCATTTGCCCCTCTTTACGAGGAGCCCAAAGACTCTTCCCCTTGCCGTCCGAGGCGACCGCGATCCCTCGGATGATGCCGTGAATGGGATCGCCATCACGCTGCGCATCGGATAGTCGCTTGAGAAGTAAAACGATTGCCCCTTCGCCGATAATGAGCCCATCTGCGGCATCATCAAAAGGTCGTGTATCGGTTCCGCTGAGCGAGTGGGCCTGCGAGAACAATAGAAGCGAGTCACTGTGGCAACAGGACAATCCAGCAGCAACAGCAATGTCGATTTTACCTGATTGAAGCGAGAGAACGGCGGCATGAAGAGCTTGTAGCGATGATGCACACGCGCCATTAAACGCCGCGAAAGGACCATCCCATCCAAGCATCTGCAAAGCAGCCATCGCCGCGACGGGAGCGCCGAGGGCTGGGCCAGCACCTTCGCCTCGCTTGGGCATCGCGCGTCGGACGTCCTCGATCATGCGATCTCGCCATCGAGACGAGGACGCGCGGTCGACACCGGGTACCAATTCGGGGAGTTGCTCGAGAAGTGCAGCCGCTTGAGCAACGTAGCTGGCGTACGCTAAATCTCCCGAAATAGATCCACCACGCGTATGACCTATGTACACGCCCCCAGATTCGCCACTAAAGGATTCGAGCGGTCGACCCGCATCTAAACAGGCGTCACGCGTGACCGAAAGCAAATCTCGCAACGCTGTTTCGGGATGATTTTTCCACGCTTTAGGCAACTGTCGTTGCTTCGATTCCGGGACCGGCTTGACCAAACAAGCCTTAGAACAATACGTTTTAAAATTTCTGCCGGGCGTTGGGTCAAAGAATAGCTCGCGATCAAAACGATCTTCGGGAATTTCAGCAATGGTCGGAGTGTCGGAGAGGATCAGTTGCAAGTATGCATCGAGCGTTGGGGCGTCGGGCAGATGACAGCCTCGCCCGATGATTGCTATTGGTTCGCCGTAATGAGTCCTCGACATGGATAAGGTTCTTTTCGTTTGCAAAGGTCTTAGCCATCCGTGCCGTTATTCTCTCCTTAACTAATTTCGTGCAGATCAATCTGAGCCAAAGCTGTATATCGAAAGATCAACTCCTCGCCACAATAGTCAATGAATTACTAGAAAATGACTGCGCCGCTATACGATCAAGAAGCGTGATAACAGACTCCGTCTCCGATAATTCCGATAATACGGAGCGGTTCAATTCTTCGACATTAACAGGCAGTTGCACCCAGGCTAGGCCCACAGACTCGAGTTGCGAAAAGGATTCTCGTGATCGGAGATGAGTCAGGCCGAACGTCACGCTCGGAATCTCGGTAGCGACGTAATTCTCGTAAATGAGTTTTTCTGTCTGATCAAAACCGATCACCGCTTGTCCACCCCCTGGCCCGAGAGCCTTGAGCTGCACTAAGCTCGCGTCAACAACTCCTGCTTCCAGACCGTGTTCTTCGAGCCACTTTTGGAGAGAATCCGTCCTTGGCTTGATGCGTCGTTTAGGCCAACCAAAACCGGATTGAATCGCAAAGTCGCATAATCGTTCCAGAACGATCTCGTCTAAGACGGGGCAATCAAGATCGGCCCGATCATGTGCGTGGGCAAAGGCGATGCGATTAGTTGCGTCGAATACCGGATCATCTCGCCAGTATTCTTGATAGGCAGAGACTTGGTGCGAAAAGGCTCGACCCAACATCGACCAATCGGTATTGTTGGTCGATTCTGTAACTATGCTAGGGTTTACCGAGTTCTTTGGCATTTCCGCAGCGTTCTGCTTGTTCTCAAAATACTTCACAAGGGAACGTTGCATAGCGACGGCTGCGGCTCTGGCGGAGACCCGCTGCGACGGAGTTAGGTGATACGTCTTGTTCCAAGCCGTATGATTTGAAGCGACGGCAGTAATGACCCTAGAAACCCATTCGACTGGTACAAAGTTCTTTTCTTCATCTCCGGATAGGCCCAAAGCAGCCAGCATTGGTTCGAGCGGTACGGGCGATGCGTCAATGTTTTGTTCGCCCATACCATTTCGTGAATCACTTGGAGATCCGTTGACGTGACTACTTGCTGAAACAGTCGATCTCGCGGCCTGTGACAGCAAGGTCGCCATCGATTTCAGAGGAGCGTAAAAACCGTGATAAGTGCTCGTGTATCCTGATTCGGAATCCCCCACGATAATCGCTGGTCTTAGAATCGTTAGGTTGCTGAAAGAGGCCTGTTTCCATTCCAATTCACTGGCACATTTACTGGCTTCGTACTCAGTTGCAAAACTCTGGCCAAGGTCTAACTCATCTTCGAATATTCTGCCCGTACGCCGCCCGCAGACATAAGCCGTCGACACGTGAAAAACACAACCAATCTCAGCCACCTTGCAGACTTCGATGGCATGCTGGGTGCCTGCCAAATTCGACAACCATGGTTCCCCATCTTCTCGGTTTGCTTCAAATGTCAGGCTCGCAGCGTTATGCAGGAAAGATGTGCAGCGTCTTTTAATCCATGCTAAATCGGACTCGTTGATACCCAACATAGGTTGCGTCAGATCAGAGTCTATGACGACAGGCCGAGGCAGGGCGAGTCGCAATCGATCTTCCCAGCGGTGCAACAAATCCTCGATGCGGTCGCTTGGTCGGCTGCCTGGAGCATCCCGACAGAGCACGGCAACGTTCCATCCAGCTAGGAGCAAATCCTTTAGCAGATATTCGCCGAGCAAACCTGTCGGCCCCGACATTAAGACAAATCTCATCACAAAAAAACACTTCCGGTTTGCATTAGTTTCCCTGGCAAGTAGAAGGGAACAAAAACAGTTCAATCTCGACGGAAAAGAGGCCCACGAGTTAAAGTCTTGTAGGTCAAATAACTGGGCTGTATAGTAATAGTGCCTTTATGAAAGTCAAATAAGCCGTTGGGGCCAACCATGGATTTTGTTTGGAAGTCGGGCGAGATGGGGCTGCTTTTCCCAAAGTAAAATCGGCTTATTTTCTGTTCCGCTTGTGATTTTTGTCTATCTTCAGAAATGTCGTTTGTTGATGTGCCCCGCTGCAAAACCTATTGAATCGGCCGCCATTCTGGGTTCGGGGCATTGCGGTAGACAAGTCGCTTTTTTAATGGCCAGAGTTGGCCTCAGAGTCGTTTGTTTGGAGCCCAATGCAGAGCGATTATCAGTGGCTCGAAGCAACTTCGAAACGCAATTCGGTAGAGATCTGCAACTGGAGTGGGAAAACGATCTGAACCTGGTTAAAGAAGTCGATCTCCTTTGGGAATCGGTGCCAGAGTCATTATCTCTGAAGCGAGAGGCGCTGCGACCGCTGTTGCAGGTGTGTACGGAGCATACGATCCTGGCCTCAAATTCTTCCTACCTAGCCCCTTCGATGATCTTTCGAGGGTTCTCGAATCCAGAGCGATTCGCTGGATTTCATTTTCACGTTCCGCCATGGTTTGCGTCGGCTGTAGATGTAATGCCTGCCACTCGAACGTCGGCGTTTGTTCTGGAGCGTTTAGCGGACTTGGTCGATCGGATGCAACTGACTCCCATTGTCCTTAAACGCGAATATCCAGGGTATATATTTAACAATTTATTGCACCCATTGCTCGTGCGTTCCATGGAGCTAGTCGAACGAGGTGTCTGCCATCCGGAAGATGTCGAACGCGCCTGGAGAGCTGTCACGAGAATGCCCGTAGGGCCGTTCGGCATGATGCTCGAAATCGGCTTGCCTACAATACGTCAAATTTTGGATAATGCCGTACAGCACATTGGTGATCAAAGTTCGATACGAGCTCATCGATTCATGCAAGGCTGGGATGGTAATCTAGATCGGCAGGAATGCGAACAAATTGCTGCACCCGACTTAGCATTCAAATCTGTTCACTCGCAATCCGACGTTACTGCGCCAGTTGCCTTACCTCAACGAAGATTCTGCGTTTATCAATGGGAATGGGACAGTTCTGACGAAGATTTGCTGCCAAAGGTGAAGATTGACGATTTACTCCGAAACTGCGAGCGTGTGGGGGAGGAACCGACCCCAGCCTATGTTGGTACCGTACCAAACGAAAAATCAAATTTACGTTGGTCCGATTTTACAAAGGTTGACGACAATCGCGATAGTTGTTGCGGTGGGGGCGGTCTTTCGCGTGCGGTCACTAAATTAATTCATCGAATTAAATCGGATCAAGTTAAACTCTTCTCTGGCATGCATTCTGTCACTGGTAAGGACATCGAGCTACTCATCATAGCATGTACGGATCGAGAGAAGCCGTGGCGGTATGATTGGCCAGGTTTATCTGGGTTAGCTCGATCGGTATGGCTTGAAGAAATTGCGAGGCGATTGAAATCCAGTAACGAGATTGGTACACACAAACAGGCAATAAAGGATTCGTATCCGATTCGATATCTAGAGGTCGACGTGCAATCTGCGCGGCGAGCCTGTGCTTCGATAAATCGGCCTCACTCAACCACGGAAATAAAGGCCGTTGTGAAAACAACGGAAAGCGACAAAGAGAATTTAGCAAGACAACTGCTGCATGTTCATCAGCGATATGAACGCGGAGTATGGCGAGTCCAAAAGCTGCGCAAACTGCCTGTGACTAGAAATCTGTGTGTGGGAGAGCACAGGCATTTTTCGGACCTCGTACGAGGGAGCAGATGGATTATTAGTGGAGGTGGACGAGGCATCACCTTTCATTTGGCGAAGCACTTAGGGGAGCATGGCGCGCGATTGGAACTGCTCGGTCGGACCCCAATTCCACGCAAAGCTTGGTATGAAACGGATGCGGAGGAAATTCAACTTATTCGAAAGGAGTTGCTGCGCGAGGGAGCGATCCACAAGCGTTCACTGCCAGCGATAGCGGCATCTTTTGATTCAGAAGTAGAATTATCTCGAAATCTCAAGCTGCTGCACGACTTGAATATTGAAGCACATTACCATCAGGTCGATGTCGCAAACCGGAACGAATTAGAATCGACGATCCACAAAATTGAGATGCAACGCGGCGGGATGGATGGAGTGCTCCATGGGGCAGGATATGAACAAACAACCTTGTTAGTTAAAAAGTCAGATGAGTCGATTCGAAATACGATCGAATCCAAAGTTTCAGGTGCTGTGAATCTGGAAGCGGCTGTCTGCTCGCAAACACGATGGTTTATTGTATTGGGTTCCTTAGCGGGATACTTTGGCGGAATCGGTCAGGTCGATTATGCGGGGGCAAATGGACTGGTCGGTGAAATGGCAATGCAGAGGCATAATAGCTGGTCTGATATTCAATGTTTAACAATTGGTTGGCCAGGATGGGAAGAGGTTGGCATGGCTGCGCGAGCCAGTAGCCAGTGGGCGCTTCAGCGAGCGGGGCATTCGTTGATATCCATTCAGGAAGGAGTAGCCCATTTTCGGGATTTGATCGAAAGCCGAGTCTCAGGGTACGTTTTGATTTGTAATCCCGAGGAATTGCCGAAGGCTTTTCTTAATAAGGAGACAGAGGGTAATGGGCCCATCTGATTTCCAGCCGTCAAGCGAACAGGCGTTGCCAGCAACGCCTTTTGAGTGGTACATGTTGACGGATCATTCTACTCGTCATCCCATGAATTTTGTTTTTTGCTTTGCGATCCGAGGTGATCTCAACGTCGCCCAATTGCAGCGAGCGTTTCTGTTGGCAATTGAGATGCATCCCTTGTTGACTTCCGTCGCTGTCCCTACGTCTGCATGGCCTCGGTATGAATGGCGCAAACGAGATTTAGATCTTTCGGCAATGCTGGACGAACGAGATCCAACTGAGGGGCTACCTGCTCGCTATGAGTCAGATGCGATAAACCCCATGACTGGTGTCACCTGTCGCATGCGCATCTATAATGAGAAACCAGATGCAATCGAATCGGAACGAGCCTGGACCGTCGCCGTGGAGTTTCATCATGCAGTTTCGGATGGATTGAGAGCGTTGGAATTTTGTTCTGATGTCTTTTTTCAATACGAGCGGATGAGCAACGATAGTACATCCGTGGAAAATGGTTGCGAACAAAATGACAAATCAGATCAACCTGCGAAAGAGAGTCGTCGAACGATTGCTCCTCAACTGCTCGTTGATCGCGGCATCATGGATCGGAGGATACCACATCCGGTTAGTCGCGGAACGGCGATGCGTTTTTTAGCCTTGGAGTTAGTGAAATTTCTCTTTGCATTTCCTGTGCGCATGAGTCGCTTAAGTCGTAACCGAAAGGGGAATCCGACGCGTGATAGCATCGATGCACATGCTGAGTGGAGTGAGAGTGTTCGAGAAGTCATTCGCTGGCAGAGCTTTGGTTTAAGTCACTTGGAGTTTTCGCCAGAGGTAGCCAAGACATTGCGAGAATTCGCTCAGCAGCACGGAGGTAGTTTGAATAATCTGTTGTTAGCGGTGACATTGAGGGCTTTTGCTAATCAGCAACGGGGTTGGTTCATGGGGATCGGGTCTTGGGTTGCGGTGCTACCGGTCAATATGATCAGAGCCTCCAAGCAAAGGGTTCCGTGTCACAATGGGATAGGGTATGCATTTTTGAGACGCAAGCGAGATCAGTGCGTAGATTGGTTTAGGAATTTTTTAACCTTGAAAACGGATATTGACGCGATCCAAGACTGGAAGCTGGCTGGATTGTTTTTGGACGCATTAGATCGGCTACAGCGGTTGCCAAAATGGTTAGCTAATTTGGTACTTTGGGGATCCAGGCCAGGGTCCTTCGTGTGGAGTTACGTAGGAGATCCGCTAAGACGGTTCCCCAATCGTCTTCAAGAGAAAGACGGAAACGTTTGGTTAGGAGGCGCAAAACTGGAGGGATTATCGGCGGCTCCACCGACTCGTCCGGGTACGGAATTGGCAATTCTCGCTACACTATGGCAAGATTCCATCCGATTATACTTCCGATTTGATGAACAAGAGATTTCAGTCACTCATGCAAAATGGCTGAGATATTTGGTTGCGAAGGAAGTTTTGGCAGTTGTAGAGTCCATACGAGCGGGAGATACTTTTCCTGGATAAAGCTCACCGAATAGAAGGAACTATGTCGACTATAATTAAAGCGATCGGGCTTACAAAAACCTATCAAAGTGGCACAGCCTCTCACCAAGCTTTGAGGGGTGTTGATGTCGAAATCGAGCGTGGAGAATTCGTCTCGATTATGGGGCCATCGGGTTGTGGTAAAAGCACCCTGTTGCATTTGCTTGGTGGAATCGACAAAGCCACCACGGGGAACGTGCTATTTGAAGCGATAGACTTGGCTGGATTATCCGAGACACAATTGACGCAACTTAGGCGGAGACGAATCGGTTTCGTGTTTCAGAAAGGGCTGTTGCTACCGATGTTAACCGCCCGAGAGAACGTGTGTGTCCCTCTGAAGCTGGATGGTGTTACCGCATCGGAGTGTCTCCGGCGTGCGGATGCAGCATTGGAAGCAGTCGGTATGGCACAAAGAGCTAACCATCGGCCTGGAGAGATGTCGGGCGGTGAGGCTCAACGCGTTGCAATCGCGAGAGCGATCGCTACCGACCCAGCTGTGATCTTGGCGGATGAACCTACTGGCGCATTAGACTCCGTCAATAGTCTTCGGATTATCGATTTGTTTCGCTCCTTGGTAAGGGATCACAATCAGACCTTGATTCTGGTGACTCATGATCCAGAAGTGGCCAAAGCAGCTGATCGAATGATTCGAATGCGTGACGGGACCGTAGTCGAAACCGTTTTCTTTTCTCATGTGGATCGTCCCACGAAGACCTTTACAACATGAAAGAGATTTTTATTCGTCATTGGTTTGAGCGACCGGGTCGTTTTTTTCTCATCGTCTTGGGGCTCATGACGGCGACTACGGCGATTGTGGCCGTACTATGTGCTTCGTACAACGCGAGGGCTTCTTATAATCGGTTGAATCAATTGGCAGCAGGGCTCCCAGCTATTGATATTCATCAACGACGAGGAGAGCGGTTTGATCCATCGAACATTGCAGAAATGAAGCCACCGTTCGAGATTAGCGCTAAAGCTCCCATGCTGTTCCGGGGAACGATTGCGCGGCACGAAGCAGAGCGATTGCGATGCATTCTGCTCGGCATTCCCTTAGCAGATGGGGCATCGGATTTTTATAACGCAAAAAATCGCAATGTCTTGCTGAGCTATCTCGATGCTGCTGATGTCGGGCCACTCGCGAGTAATGAGTGTCTCGTTTCGAAGAACGCTGCCTTAGCCTTGCAACTGGAGGCAGGTTCTGAAGTGCAGCTTCTCTTTAGAAGAAAAATACAAAAACTTACCGTTCGCAAAGTCGTGCCCAACGAGGTATGGCAGGCCTTTGCTGTTGAGCCATCGATCATCGTCGATTTGAGTGGCCTGCAACAATGGTCTGGACTTGTTGGGCAAGTGGACAGGATACGTTACTTCATCGAGGAAACGGATGAGTCGGTGAAGGAAAAGTCCGCCCAAAATTTGGGGCTGATGTTGATCAACGAATTGACCGCATCAGTCCGGACCAGCGCGTTTGGAAGCGCGGCGAACATTTTTCGATCGGCTGAGTTGGGCTTGAGCTTTGCTACGACGTTGGCGGGGGCGATGTCACTTTACATATTGCTCAATACTATTCGAATGAATTTTTTAGAGCGTCGGCGGCAATTCGCTATTTTGCGCTGTATCGGAGCAACACAAGGGCAAATTTTTTTCGCGCTGATGGTTGAAACAGCGACACTGTCTTTGCTCGCGTCATGCTTTGGGCTCATCGTTGGAGTGTTTTTAGGTAGACTCCTGCAAGATGTCTTGTTGAACATGACGAACGCAGCTCCATCTTCCTATTTGATTCCATGGCTACCAGTCAGCGTCGTTGCTGTGATTATTCCTATTTGCTCTTTGATAATCACAACGATCGCGTACTGGGAGCAACGAGATGTTTCCCCTCTAGAGAATTTTCGAGAGAGTCCGCAGGTCGCATCAGCACGATTTCCTTTGCTCGTAGTGTTTAGCGGGTTGAGCCTATGGTTGGTCGCGTTTATTGGATTGCTCGCGGTCCAGAGAGAGCAAGTTCCATACGGCTGGGCGATACCGGCTGGGCTCGTGATGGTGATTGCCTATCTATTGTTCCTGCCGTTAGGCTGGATTCCATTGCTGTCCGTGCTTTCGTATTTCAATCGAAAAGGTCAGTGGTTCGGAGTGGATTTGGCGAAATATCAACTTACGCGTCGCACCGAGAGGACGTCTTTATCGGCTGGCTTTTTGGTCATCGCACTTTGTGGTGCGATCGGCCTCGGACAAGCTTTGATGAGCAACATCGCTGAGTTAAGGCGTTGGTACGAAGTGGCATTCGCGGGCGATATCTTCTTGGTTGGTATACCATCTCAGGTGAACGATTCCGACGATCCAATACGAACTACGCTATTTGCTAAGTCACCTGAGCCGTTGCAATGGATCGATTCGATTCGATTTATCGATATGGAGATCGAGGGAGTGGCCGTTTCGAGCATCATTAGAGAGTTTCCGGAGGGAGCGCCCTTTCCGGGGGTGCTAAAGGATATCCAGCAAACCGAAGCGATCTCACAGTTAAAGGCGGGTAAATTGCTTTTGAATTCCATCGTTGCCAAGCGACTTGGCAAAAAGGCTGGTGACAAGGTTTTGCTGCAACATGCAGGACAAGGATTGGAGTTTGAAGTTGCCGGTACGTTTGTCGATTTCAGGAATGGAGGGATGTCCATTTTGTTGGAACGCAAAGCCGCACAAAATCGATTCTTAGTGACCGGATTTGATCTGATGGCCATGCAATGCCCCGAAGCGGATCGGCCAAACTTGACGAAGGAAATCGAATCCTTGGAGGGAGCTGGCTCATTGCGAATCATTGCTGGAAGCGAATTGCGGGCGGACATTGATGCGACCATATCGAGTGTGATTCTGGGGATCACGTTGGTGGTCGTGACCTCATTCGTCATCGGAGGATTGGGAATCATGTCGACGATGGCCATGAACGTAGCGGAGCAGACTAAAGATTTCGCTTTGTTGCGTTTAGTCGGTATGGTTCGAAAACAGGTGCTCAGCAGCGTGCTCATTCAAGGGCTTTTGCTAGGGCTTATTGGAAGCGTTTTCGGGTTGATCGGCGGCACCACGACTGCTTGGATTATTCATGCGTGCAGCGAAGCCATTTTGGGATATACTCCGCAGTTTGAATATTCCGTACGATTACCACTCATCAGCATTGCAGGAACGATGCTCGTCGTTGTACTGGCGAGCTTGGTCCCAGCCTATCAAGCAACCAGGGTTGACCCCAAGCAATCACTTCAATACGAAGATTAGAAACTATGTTAAATGCCGCTAGAACGATCGTTCGAAAAAACGAAGGCGTAAAAAAATCCCTTCGTTTTTTTGCTTCATTACTTTGCCTCGCAGGTACAAGCTGGAAGGCCGCTCCTCTTTTGGGGCAATCTATGCCGAATGACTTGCGACTGGCTCAGATCTTGCCATCCGAGGCTGATTCCTATTTGGCATTTCGATCGAGTCAGGGGCTCGAGCGGGCCTTGGCCGATTCCACGGTAGGCAAGCAGTATAGAGAACCAAAATGGCAAGCGATCGCGACTAAGCAGGCTAACGATGGCGTTGGGTCATTCCTGAATCCTCAACCGTGGTTTGGTTTTGATTGGAAGCATCTATCTGGATTGGATGCTCGTGGTCTTTTGTTTTCGATGAAGTCGCCAGGACTCGAAAGTGGGACCGTAAGTGCATTGGTCTTCACTGACGAGGCCTCGTCGCAGCGATTTATCGTTGCCTGGAGTAAGGATGCAGGACCGTCCGGCCCGAAAACCGCGCAAATACCTTTAGGTGTCAATCAGTCCAAGCTGAATTGGTACACCAATCCGCAACCTAAATCTCATCTCGTCAGCATGGGCAAAATTGTACTGCTGTCTGCTAGCCAGAAGCATCTAGAGAGTTGGCTCCAAGACGCTACGGCACGTGGAGTTCTGGCTAACGCAGGG
Organism: Pirellula sp.; assembly: GCA_046318795.1. Lineage (GTDB taxonomy): Bacteria > Planctomycetota > Planctomycetia > Pirellulales > Pirellulaceae > JBKCUI01. Next base: position 2,386 of record JBKCTT010000039.1, on the reverse strand, counting down.
GCTGCGTCCGCCAGCAGAGCTCAGGCAGAACAAGGCTTAGTCGAATTCGAGAATGGCAATACTGGTGATTTACGGTTGTGGATCAAACCGACCGATTTCGTAAGTCGTTGGAACAAATCGCTGACTCCAGCAGCAATCGCTTGGAAGGACGCATTTTTGCCAAGTCTTAATGCGGCTAGTGCAACAGTCAGGGTTCCTCAAGGTGGGAATGCATGGAATGTTCGTTATCAGTTGCAAACGAAACCAACATTGACCAGTGCTGCAAAGTTACTGAGTTTGAAATCCGATCTCCCCATACAAATTCCGCCGTTTGATCTCAGTGATGCGGAAGCATGGGCAGGGCTCAGTGTACAAATGAAAGATTGGTTCGAAGGCTTAAGTCAATCGATGAATATTGCCATCGATCCCAAGGTACCTGGTCTGTTTGATGACATGATCGATGCTGTGCTAACCGATCCAGAGGGTCCGCGATTGGATCTCAAGAAAGATCTCTTTTATCGATGCAGTCCGTCGGTAGCCATGGCTTCAAAATCCGCCACATCCGCCAACCAAGAAACGATTCGGGATTATTTGTTGGTTATGACGCTCGAACGAGGTGTTGATGCCAACCAAATGGCGCAGCAATTGTTTGAAGGTGATGATGTGGTCGTAAACGAAAAGCTGGGAGAGTTTTCTCTTTGGACCACCAAGAATGGAGAGCCCCTTTTGACATCAGCCGAAACGGAATCTATGAATCACATGAGGGCAATGGCATGCAACGCGCAGTACGTAGTTGTTTGTACTAGCACGGATTGGCTCAAATCGGTCTTGAGTCGTCCACGCGGTAACGTTTCTGGACTTGTTGCTATGCATCCAGCGTGGGCTAAAGAATTTGGTACCAACTTGGGACAGCCTCATTCCATTATGCATGGTGTAGATGGCCGGAAGTCATTTCGAGTCGATTGGGAAAGTGTTAAGCAAGTCAACGATCGGTCATTATTCGCGTCTGTGTTCATCGAAGCGATTCTGGGTGGCACCGATTATGCGTCCAAGAATCGATCTATGGTTCCTGAGTGGACCACGGTTCAATCTGCATTCGGTTTAATGTCGCATCGGGCAATAAAGGGGCCCAATAGCCTCGACGGCATTTTCCAGATCGATAGTTACGGCAAGTAATTCCTATTGACCGGGATCATGCCTCTTTAACATCGCCTATCTCAGTGTGACATGATGGCAGAGGTCCAAATCATGTCCTCTGTGACTAAGAACCGTCCGGTGATTTCCATCGTTCGGTATTGTTCGTGGTTCATCAGTTGAACGACAAAACGTTCTTCGGCGGGTTTTATGTCTACACGGACATCGTGAAACTCAAGAACTGTACGCGTCACTGGAAACCAAGCTTTGTAGAAGGCTTCTTTTGCGCTAAATAGCAATGTGTCCCATGGTCTGTCACCAGCGAGCGAGTCTACCATTCGAATCTCATCCGGGCTTCCAATCGTTTTGATAAGTCCCATGGCTAGTGGTTTAGCTCGTTCGATATCGATACCAATCGATCGATACACTTGAGACGAGGCGACTGCAGCGGCCGCGTACTTGTCGCTATGAGAGATGCTTCCAACCACGCCAGCCGGCCAAATTGGTTCGCGATTAGGTCCTTTTAACAAATCGAATTCTTCAATCCCTAGCTTGCGCAATGCATGACGTGCACAATGTCGGCCCGCACGAAACTCGTCAACCCTTTTTGGTACCGCTTTTGATACGAGTTGCAGCTCTCGGGCAGTCAATGGCTCTGCCCGAGAGGGGTCTTCGAGTATTTCCAGTATCACACCGCTAGGAAACAATCTCTGAGTTAAAGAGTTAGACATTCAGATGTAGTGTGTTGAGTGTGTCAAGGAGCAACTCATGGTTTTGGATCGGCATTCGCAACCGGAGAATGCAACGCTTTCAACTCCTTGGCTGAAATTTTGATGACCCTACGATCGTAAGTGATCAATCCATTGATCTCACCTTCGACGTCGGTCGTTTGCGTGTAAACACCAGCAGCAATGCCACGTTTTCTAAGTTCCATCAACTGTTTGAAAGTTCGAACATATCGATCGCGATACTCTTGTTCTGTTTTTGGTAGATCGCCATAACCCCAATTATTGGCTTCGGTATCCCAAAGATGATTCTTGATTGGGAAGCCATGTCCGCCAAATTCACCAACAACCTTTACGTAGGCATTGAATCGGTCTTGATTAAATGGGAACGCCGGATCTGGATAGTTGTGTTCATCGGCTACATCTCCGACGGGCCAGAAGTTTCCGCCGCTGGCGATATTGACCAAGCGAGAAGGGTCTCGTTTGACCATCCATTCACCAACCTCAACAGTACGATGTTGTCCCCATGCTTCATTGAAAGGAACCCA
>JBKCTT010000038.1:0-11470 GCA_046318795.1 Pirellula sp. | reverse complement strand
TTTTTTGGTCCATCCGGGATTACCGTGTGTGAAGGTCTAGTCCACCGCAGTAGAAAAAGATGGCTGTTTTGAAGTTCTCTCTATTGCGAAAGCCGCCTGCTCGTCTCTTGATGGACATGATCTTACTGTTGATGCCTTCGGCTACTGAGTTGGTGATCCCGTGAGTGCAGTAGGTTACGATGTTGTCGATTCGCTCCTTAAGTGTGTGTGCGAGCTCCTTCATCGGTTCAAGTTTTGTATGGATCACTCGGTTGTACCACTGCTTAAAGAAACTCTTGGCCTCAGCCTCCGTTTCGTGAGCCCATAGATCGCGAAGCAACTCCTTGTAGGACCACGCTCGGCCAGTCTCAAGGGACAAAGTGCATAGCGATTCAAATCGCTCAACTTGCGACGAGGTGAGATTCTCATAGGATGTTAACCAAAGATACTTGCTACCCATCAATTGGTCATCCCCCTCGCCTTTGAGTTGTCGATGTTCTGCTTTTCGGACGTTATCGACTGCTTTATTGGCTAACTGCATGACATGGAAAATGTCGTGCACAATTTTGCTCTCGGCCAAAGGAATACACTGCTTGGTAGCCTTCACATAGGCAGGGCTCACATCCCCGTGTTCAGGGCAGTTAACACGAGGCACCTGTGCTATCAGGATTGTCTTGAACTGGCACGAATCTACGTGTCGCCAGCGTCGTTCTTCCCCGTGATCATAGCAAGGAAGTTCACGTTGGCATTCCGGACAACAAAACTTCGTACCACGAGGGTGATTGACCTGAACAGCGATCTCTTCGGCTTGCACGTTGAGCTTCACTTCCTTGACAGTCCAAGGGGTCTTTAGTCCTAGTAAGTGCTGGTATAATTCTTTGTCTTCCATGGGGTCTCCTTTGACCCAAAATCATACCAAACCCACGGTAATCCCGGATGGACCTGTTTTTTTTCCCATTCGTCTTAATGTAGTTCGGAAACTCAAGTGTTTTTTTTCATTCAAATATTTAGCCAAATAATCGCCTTCGATGACTGTTTTATTATTGAATCTGTTTTTGAGTATTCGTAAGTGATCAGTTTGTTTTTTCATGTCGTTATTGTAGCCTTCCCGTGTTTACAAGTTTACTGATTCCTTGCTATAACTCTTCTCGTTTTTTGGGACAGTTAAAGGAGGTTGTTGACAAGATTGACCCGGCGTTCGATGAAGTTTTGCTGATCGATGATGCAAGTACCGATTCGACTCTTGCGATTGCTAAGGAGTTAGGGTTTACTATAATTGAGTCGAAAAAAAATTTAGGTCCAGGAGGAGCGCGTAACGTATTGGCGCAACATGCCCGAGGTGAGTGGATCCGGTTTCTCGATTCTGACGATCTTATCGCTCCCAATTTTCTTGAGGTAGTCTTGCCTGAATTGCATATAGGCCATGACGTTATCGTTTGCGGAGGCCTTTTTTTGGATGAAAAGAACAAGGTGGAGATTAGCCGCTGGATTTTTGATCAAGCCTCTTTTTCCGATGATAGTGTCCGGGCGGCTTTTATTTCCCCCGTGCCGACCTTTTGCTCGGTGATTCGACGTAAAGCATTTATTGCCATTCAAGGCTTTGATACCAAACGAAGGTGTTGGGAAGATGGAGACATGCATTTGCGTCTAGCAGCCGCTGGTGCAAATTTCAAGATCGTTACTGAAGTTCTAGCAACTAGCTTAAGACACGACTCGGGTGCTTCAAGTAACCATGGATACTGCCACCGATGTCGTTTAGAATTTATTGAGAATTATATCGACCAGAGAATTCCTATTTCTAACGATGTATTTCAACAGGAGCTATTGCGAATTGGTTTTTTGTTGATGTACTCGCGACAGTACCAATTCGCTCTTAGAGCTTATGCATTAGTGGAGAAACTAGGGGGCGATAAGGTCATAAGTCAAAATCCTTATTTTCGACTCATGTTAAGATATCTTCCCGTTCGTTTTGGACATTTCATTTCTGCGGCTATAAAATCAATCGCATCAAAAGGCAATAATCTTAGATGCTGAGAAGGATATTCAATAGCAATGTTTGGATTCGCACCAGGAAAAAAATTATAAGAATCCTTATTTCTGCTACACATCGGGATGTGGAAATAGCAGAAGGAGTTCAGATCGGCGAAGGAGTTTGTCTTGAGACAACGCGTTCTTTGGCGGGAAAGTCCTCTATTAAGATCGGTAGGAATTGTGAACTGGAACCGTATGTCAGGCTTGAAGCAAGGGGCGGATATATCGAGTTGTCAAATAACGTTTTTGTTGGGCCGTTTACAGTTGTGTACGGTCAGGGCGGCGTTGAAATCGGAGGTAACACGCTCATTTCAATGCATTGTAAAGTCCTATCGTCCAACCATTCGATTCCACAGATAGGGAAACTGATTCGCAGTCAACCAGACGTGCTATTGCCAACGAGGATCGGCACCGACGTATGGCTTGGAGCGGGGGTGACAGTACTTGGAGGGGTGACGATTGGGGATGGATGTATAGTAGGGGCGGGTGCTGTCGTAACTAAGGATTTGCCCGCTGGATCAATCGCAGTTGGCGTTCCAGCTAAAGTTCGGGGGTGGCGAGAATGTAAAGACCTACCGGAATTCAGGATGATTATCAAGGCTGTGCCATGATTTCTGTAGTACTTCCGACTCATAATCCAGATCCTGAGCGGTTTTCACAAACGCTTTCGGGCCTACTTAAGCAAAGTATAGCTAAGGAGGATTGGGAGCTAGTTGTCGTTGACAACCGATCTGAAACACCGATCTCTGTAGAGAGTCTTGAGAATCAGGTAAAGAAAAGGGTTAACTTAATTTGTCAGCCAAGGCTGGGGCTATCATTCGCGCGACTTGCAGGGATCGAAGCAGCCAAGAACGATACAATTGTTTTTTGCGATGACGACAATATCCTTCATGAGGATTTTCTCAGAAATGCGGTCAAGTTGACTAGTAAAAATCCAAATGTAGGTGTTGCTGGCGGAAAATCCATTCCCCTTTTCCTTTCCAATCCACCGAGTTGGTACAAAACCGGCCTGGCCCCACTTGGGTGTCAGGACTTTGGGGAGGATGACTATGTGTTTACATCAGGGCAATTTAATCGGGACAAGAGATACCCCGATCGAGCACCCATTGGCGCCGGGATGGTATTTCGTAAAAAGGCAATGGAGAGCTGGAAACTAAATGTAGGGCGGTCCCAAATCACCGATAGAAAAGGAAGTCAACTGAGTTCGGCAGGAGACTGTGACATGGTTTTACACGCGTTAGAAAGCGGTTACGACTGTGCCTATTGGCCTCAACTAGAATTAAAACACCTAATTCCGTCTAGCCGGCTTGCTGAGAAATATCTCGCAGCCATCTCGAGAGCGGCCTTTAGAGATTTTGTAATTGTGCTTGATATGCATCGAATATGTCCCTGGTCAAGAATTTCTAGATTCAGTTTTTGTTTACGTGTTTTGAAATCGTGGCTTCAATGTAAGGCATGGCGTGGGCCTGTGGAGCGAATTCGGTGGCAAAGTTCAGTAGGCCAGTTTGAAGGTAGGGTTGCGTTAGTGATGAAGGAACGAGACTAGTGAGCTCGCTAAGTCAATTAAAAACATTTCTCTACAGGCAACCAATGGAGAAACTTGGACGGTTCATGCGTTGGGGCCCACGAGCTTACTTTCACTGCGACGCCTGGGCACGCGAGATGGAAGAATCTGTGCCAAAGCTTATAGTGCATAACTTTTCACACGCAGAAGTAAATGATTGCTGGTTTTTGACTGGAAGGCGATTTTGGTATCAAACTGCCTATTGTGCTTGGAGTCTGGAGCGAAACACGAGGCGAACAGTTGTTTTAAATCTGATTAATGACGGCACGTTAGAGCAATCACAAGTTTTGGAACTCAGGCGATTGTTTCCCAGTGGCATAACCGTTGACAAAGAGGACGTTTTAGACAGGCTAAACGTTCACTTGCCTGAAAAACGTTTCCCGTATCTACGCAAGAAGTGGCGAGATTACATCAATATACGCAAGCTAATCGACGTACATCTTGGAAGCAAAGGTCCGAAACTGGTACTGGATTCGGACATGTTATTTTTTTCTCGGCCAGAGGAGTTGATGGCATGGGTTGATAATCCGCAGGGCATCTGTCTCATGACAGACTGTATTGAGTCTTACGGATACTCTAGAACGCTCATGGAATCACTTTGTGGCGCGAGTATCCCATCGCTATTGAACGTCGGTGTGACGGGGTTAACAAGTGAGTTGATCGATTGGGACATGCTCGAATCATGGACTCGATCGCTTATCGAAAGCGAAGGGAACAGTTACTATCTTGAACAAGCACTAATCGCTATGCTCGCGGCAAGAAGCGAACATCTTTCCGTTCTTCCCGCGAAAACCTACATCACATTTCCCACTCAACGCCAGGTGATTGACGCCTTCGGTGTACTACAGCATTATGTTGCCGATAGCAAACCATGGTATTTCGGTAAGGCGTGGAAACTATGTCTCAAAAAAGACATCTAGAATATTGAATTACGTATTGTGATACCTGTAGTTAGCGTATGCATACCATGTCACAATGCCGAAAGCTATGTTGCCGCAGCGTTGGATTCTGTACTGTCGCAATCTTATCGTGCAATTGAGGTTGTCGTTGTTAACGACGGCTCTACTGATGGGTCTAGTGAGGTGTTGAACGACTTCGAGGATCGGGGTGTCGTTGTTATTCACGAAAAATGCGGCAGTGCATCTAAGGCGCGTAATCGAGCGTTGCGTGAATCGCGGGGTGAATATATCAAGTTTTTTGATGCTGACGATTTGCTTCATCCTCAGATGATTGAGAAGCAAGTTGAGCGATTAAACGGCTCGCATCAAGATGTTGCCTTTTCAGGTTGGGGCCGTTTTTACAATGATGACTTGTCTACGTTCGAATTAAGTCCACAGCCGGTATGGCGCGATATGGATGCGCGAGAATGGCTTGTTGAATCGTTAATGGATGCGCGTCCAATGATGCAACCTGGACAGTTTTTGGCGCCGAGGTCATTGATTGAGAAATGTGGCGGATGGGACGAAACGCTTTCACTAATCGATGACTTCGAATTTTTTTCAAGACTTCTAAGTCTCGCAAAAAACTTAAAATTTTGTAGTGACACTCCACTTTTTTACCGTTCAGGACTTGTAGGAAGTTTATCAAAGCGTAAGTCGCGCGATGCCGTTGAATCCGCGTTCCATTCATTGTTGAAGGGGACGCAGTGCTTAATTAACGCTCAATGCGACAAACGAACCAAAGAAGCTTGTGCTAATGTTCTCCAGGATTTTGAGTATATGTATTATCCTGACCATGAAGATCTTCGAAGGCTAGTATTGGACAGGATTAAGGAATTAGGCGGTAGCACACTCCGTCCCGATGGCCCACCCAATTTTAAGCGTCTAAGTTGTTTTCTTGGTTGGAAATTAGCTCGTCGATTACAACGATTCCTGCGTGGATAGTATGTATCCCATTTCAACAGATCGTTGTTAACGATGGCACGTCCAAGATTGCTTATTCTAATTATTGGGCACTTCGCAAACGCTCCCCGGGCTCAGAAGGAAGCTTTCGCGGCCCAAAAGGCCGGATTCGACGTTTTTGTGCGTGGCGCCTGGACTGATCCTCGTTTGGCAGCAGAGGATCTAGAAATTGCGGTTTCAAACAACATCGATTTTGCTCCTCTTGTTGACTGGAGCCAATCATCTACAAGAGTAAACATTTTAAGAGGATTTGGATGGGTTGCTAACCAATTGTGCAAAAGGCTAGACTTTGTAACGCCGAGAGCAATTGGACGGGCTGCACCGTTAATGCTGAAAACAGCACTATCAATGCGACCCGAATTGACCATGGTCCATTCCGAAAGTGGATTGTGGGTAGCAAAAAAGCTTCTTTCCAAGGGTTTTAGGGTCGGCGTAGATTTCGAGGATTGGTTTTCGAGAGATAACTTTGCCCTAGAGTCGGGAAAATCTGTTCAGTCCTGGATTGCTTTTCATGAAAATTGGTTGGTAAACAACGCGACAATTACTTTTGCGACAACGGAAGCGATGTGTAGATCTTTAGCAATTGACGCTCACTCGAGTCGCGTTCCCACTGCTGTGCCCAACAGTTTTCCAGTTGAAACGATAACCTCTAATTCACGCAGAATTATTGAGAAAAAAGTCCCGCAAGCAGTCTCCTTTTATTGGTTTTCGCAGACCATAGGTCCAGGTCGAGGTTTGGAACGAATTGCCAGCGTGCTGCCGCGTTTACACGGTAGGTGGGAATTACATATACGTGGAAATTTATGGCACTATGAATCCTGGTTTGAAAAGCTTTTTCAAGGTGATTGGAGAAGGAATGTTTATATTCACTCTCCCGTTCGCAATTCTGAGTTGCCCTTTCACACAATGTGCCATGACGTGGGGCTTGCCTTAGAGACATCCACAGTTCCGAACAAAGATGTTACGGCAAGTAACAAAATCTTCGAGTATCTACGATGCGGTTTAGCTGTAATTGCAACGGATACACAAGGGCAGCGCGAGGTCCTAAGTAAGGCGAGTAACGCAGGGATGTTAATTGAAAATGAGTCTGATTCTGTGCTACAAAACGCTATGCAATCGCTTATTAATGATCCCTCAATATTGACGAGGATGAAACTATCCTCAAGTCTTGCCGGCCGAGATGTTTGGAATTGGTCATATTACGAAAAAATTGTGATGGAATCTTTGCTCCAAGCCGTTTGTAATCCAGTTCTCTAGCTCACTTAAATCACAGGGTATTTGCTATATTTACCGATATTTTTAGAACTATAGAATTCATACGAAAGCACCCCTTAGGACGCACTCAGGTACTTAAGTGCATGTGCCGGTGGTTACGCTGGCAGGCTGGATCTAGAATGCTGCCTTTTCCAATTGTTACTCCCTGGATTTGTGGAGTGAATTTAGTGATGGAACGAGGTATGACTGGCGCTACTGGAAATTTTTATTGTGGTTTACATGAGTTTACAGATATGTCACTCCTGATTCACTATCTGAGTGGGAGCCAACGTGCTGACGAATCGACGGTATTCGTAGACGCTGGCGCAAACATTGGTAGCTTTTCGTTGCTTGCTGCTGGGATTGGACAAGCTCATGTCTTAGCAATTGAGCCTGCACCGCAAACGATGAAAAGACTGGCGAGAAACATTACCCTAAACGGGTTTGGAAATCTCGTAAAACTACACCAGTGTGCTTTGGGAGAAACTGACTCGTCGATTCGCTTTAGTGTGGATAAGGACACAATGAACTCGGTTGTCGACTCTAGCTACGCCGGAGAGTGGTTGGATGTTCCAGTAAGAACCTTGGACTCTTTGACTGAGGGTCTTAAGGTTAATATGCTTAAAATCGATGTCGAGGGATTCGAAGAATCAGTCCTACATGGTGCAACTCAAACACTTAACAACGCGAATTTAAAGATCGTTTTGTTGGAGGGGGACAACGATCAGATCCGCGCAACCATGAAATGCAACGGATTCATCAGAATGGGTTACGATCCATTTACCAGGAGATTCCGTCGAATAGAAGATATCAACGACGGCAACAACAACATTTGGATAAGGGACTTTGATGAAGTCGAAAGGAAGTGCCATTCTGCTCCGCGAGTAGAAGTTTACGGCTTTGAAATTTAGTAGTTGTTGAATTCCTTTTCGAAAAAACTTTGATTGCTCAACCACGCTCATCTTTCACTGTGCCATTCAAATTACTCATAGTTTCCCCTCATTTCCCACCGACTAATGCGGCAGATGCTCAGCGTGTCCGGTTTGTATTACCCTACCTAAGGGCCGCCGATGTGCACGCAACAGTTCTAGCTGTAGATCCCACAATTGTTCGCTCGCCACTGGATCCATGGCTTGAGGAAGGGCTGCCCGTAGATGTTCCTGTTCGAAGGGTCAATGGGCTAGGTGTTGGTTGGTGTGCAGTGCCAGGGTTTGGGACTTTGACAAATCGGGTGATTGGGGGGGTAAGAAGAGGTGGCAATCGTGTTTTGTCATTAGCCAGAAGAGAAGGAAGACCTTTTGATTTGGTTTATTTCTCGACAACACAGTTTGGAATCCACAAACTCGGTCCGTATTGGAAGAGAAAGTTCGGTGTGCCGTTTGTTATGGATTACCAGGATCCATGGGTGAATGACTATTATGCTAAACATCCTGAAATTGATCCACCTGGGGGGCGTCTCAAGTATACGATATGCCATTGGCTTGCGAAAAAAATGGAGCCTTACGTATTGAGAAATTGTTCGGGGATCACGAGCGTCTCATCTGCCTATCCAAAACAACTAAAGGATCGTTATTCATTTTTAGGGGATGAATTCCCAGTATTGGTCGCACCGTTTCCTGGAGACTATAGAGATTTCGTACGTGTGCGGTCGGATACAAACGCATATCAAAATGTTTTTGACATTGCGGACGGAGTAAAGCACTGGGTGTATATTGGTGCTGCTGGCCGGATAATGGAAACATCCCTACGAGGTTTTTTTTCCGCACTTAGTAAACACCTAAATGACGCCGATATATCGATCGGTCGTAATCGCCTAAGAATTTACTTCGTAGGAACGTCTTATGCCTCAACCGGATACGGAGTAAAGACAGTGGAACCGATTGCTCTTGAGTACGGTCTTGAAGGCGTTGTAATTGAACATCCGGATCGGATTCCCTACTCGCAAACTCTGAAGTGTTTATTGGATGCAGATGCGCTGATTGTGCCTGGATCGAACGATCCTGGTTATACGGCATCCAAGATTTATCCCTATTTATTAGCTCGGAAGCCGATGCTGGCAATTTTTCATGAAAACAGCTCGGTGGCTGATGTGATTGATCGAGTTGGTGGAGCAACTCTGGTAACGTTTGATAGTTCAGAAAATGTCGATCAATTGAAGAATGATGTTTTCGCGAAGTGGTTTGAGGAGCAGGCCTATGCTAGGCCGAGGCATTTGGATGCTGAAAAGTTCGAGATTTATACGGCCCGATATCAGGCGAAGCAGCTCGCAGATTTTTTCGCGAGTTTCCTCGAACGCGAAAAGCGTTAGCTTTTTTCTTGTTGCAGGGCTGAAGCGCTGTAACACGCTGTAGCCTATCTCCGAGAGGCGTCTCCCACCAACAGTGTCTTTAGTCCTTATTAAATAGCGGGGTGGGCGCGAGCCCCCGGGTGCCAGTAATGCGTTAGCCAGCTGGTCGGGCACTAGCCCGGGTTTCTTTGCAATGCGAAGCGAGCAGGCTGTTTTCTGTTAGAATGACACACGAGTAGTTGTTAGTCGTTGATCGGTTAACGCCCAACCGTAGGTCTTGCGCCCTTACGCTACTGTTTTTTCCCTCCCCGGCCGACCCTCCCGCGCGCGGGAGAGTGAAGTAGGACGCAAGGCCGGAGCCTTGGGAGCATCCCGTTACAGGGCAGGAGCCCTGTAACGAGTAGCTAACTAGCCCTGTAACGAGTAGCTAAATAAAGCTGCGCCAGAAGGCGTTAGCACGATGACGAGATTGGAAAAATGGATTGAAGGATGTCAAAAAATAGAACGATGACTTTGCCTGTTGCTGAACGTGCTGCCGATAAACTGCTTATGCAGGATTTGGTTGGGCAAGTACGTCGCCCAATGAGACGGTCGGTCGGCCTCCTCGCAATTGTGCTGCTAACGCAGACGATTTTTTTGGTTACTGTTGGCAGCGTCTATGCAATCCCATTTCTATTGGTGGGACTAACTTCTTGGGTCGCGTTTACGCTGGGAGTGTTTGGCAATACAGGCGGCCTACCCGTTTTTTCTGTTTTCATATTGCAACATGGGATTGTCTATGGCTTTCCACTGGCCGTACAAAACAAGATTCTAGAAAAATACGAGAGCGTTGTAATTCTACAATCCGTAATCGCTTACAGCCTATTCGTGGTGGTTGCGATTGCAACTTGGCAAATCGGGAAGTCCGTAATGCAATCTGGTAAATCCAAGTGGATTTTATTTGAGCAGGGGACTCTTCATCTGACACACCGATTTATCGCAAGTACTGGTATTACGTTACTCATTATACCGATCCTGCTTCAATTGTCGTTGATAACAAATGTGTATTGGCAAGTAACAGGGGCTTCCGGTGTCGGACTTTTGTCAATTGGTAAAGCAATTGCTGGTGCTTGCCAAGTTTCAGGAGCATTTCTGGGTGCCTATGCAACAACGAGGATAACTTCGCATCGAATGGCATTCTGGTCAGTCTGGATATGTTTATTTATGCTTTTGATGGCAACAGTCTTACTGTCATCTGCGATTGGATTGGTGATTGGTACCCTTGGTGGACTGTATCTAGGAACAAAGAAGATGGCATGGCTGCCAACCATTGCCATTTTCTTCGTACTTGGTTTTTTGAATGTAGGTAAGTTCGAGATGAGATCCCGGTATTGGTCGGATCAACAAGGGATGCAGGTTAGTTTGCTTCACTTGCCAGGATTTTTTGCTGAGTGGGTGGAAGCAAGTACTTCTAAGTTAACAAAGCAGAACGATGAGTTTGCAAAAGATGAAGAAAAGGGACAGGCTCTTACAGACAGAATTATTGGTTTCGATAATCTCGCGTATGTAGTTCGTGCCTTAACCGGTCTGGGATACTCTCCAGTAAATGGAGCAGGTTACGCTGTTCTACCCAAGGTTTTTATTCCTAGAATCTTTTGGAAAGATAAGCCTCGGTCGCACGAGGGGCAGATGTTGCTAAATCTTCACTTTGATCGCCAAAGAAATCAATCAGAAACGGAGAAGACCTACATTGCTTGGGGATTGCTCCCCGAAGCGATAGGGAATTTTGGAATATGGATTGGTGCCATCGGATTTGGATTGGTTGCGGGATTTGTAACCGGGTTGATTGAAACGTGGTCTACTCGTAAGTCATTACTTTCTTTAGAGGGGGTAGGGGCTTGTATTCTGATGATCTATGCGTTCGTGTCATTTGAGATGGCGGCCGGAGTCTTGGCCGGAACGCTTTTTCAAACCGGTATTGTGATCGTTGCAGGAGGATTCATGCTAATGCAATTCCGTAAACGATCTAGGCCAATGCTGCAGTCGCGTAGACCCACAGCGATGTCCGCTCGCGGTTAACATTCTTACTCGTTACAGGGCTCTCGCCCTGTAACGAGTAATTGCCCCTTTCCAAGAGGCCCCCCAACTAACACTGCTTTAGTCCCTGTTAATCAGCCGGGTTTTGGTGCTAGCCCCGGTTTTCACGCAATGCGTCAGCGAGCCGGGTCTTTGTGTTAGATAGATTCCCGAGTAGTTGATAGTCGGTGATATGTTGACGCCCAACCGTAGGTCTTGCGCCCTTACGCTAATAGTTTTGATCCCTTGCATGCGATTGTTGCAAGGGGGATTGGCGTTCTGATTACTAATACTTCGGGAACGAGAACCGGCCCGCGTACGCCTCTCAGAGAGAGGCTATTACAGTAATAGCCTCTTTCCAAGAGGCGTCCTCAACCAACATCGCTTTAGTCCTCATTT
>JBKCTT010000037.1:0-2033 GCA_046318795.1 Pirellula sp. | reverse complement strand
GCAATGTTGATTGTCGAATTTTCTAACAGCCCGGAAACCCCTAAACCCTGTAGGTCGGCGGTCTGCCCAGCGAGAGCAAGAGGCAAAAATCAAGAAAATCGTATTCAGGATTCGGGGAAAAAACATCCTGGCATTGCCATCAGATCGTAATAATCTGTAACAATAGGCCCTTCTGGCTATCCTCTCCAGTCACAGAAGAAATTTTGCGAAAAGCTACGTTGCCTTTCGCTCCGTTGGTTATTTGTTACGACGTTCTGAGGTTGGTATGCATTTTCAAAGCATGGGGGTCACTGGGAACGACTTTCGAGTCGATCCGGCGAACCATGATCCGCTCGGGTTAACCTCGTACGAGGTGGGTGGTTTTTACGATGAGATGTTTGGGCCTGATGGCGTCGCGCGACCGAGCTGCCAATTCTTGGCACAAAAGCTAGCTTCCCTCGCGGCGGGTGAGTTGCAGCGCCGCCAAAAAGCGGCTGATCACGAGCTCCTCAACATGGGCATCACCTTTAACGTTTACGGTCATGCTGCGGGAACAGAAAAGATTTGGCCGTTCGATTTGATTCCTCGCGTTATCGATGAAAAGGAATGGCTCCACATCGAAGCTGGACTTAAGCAGCGGATCCGTGCATTGAACATGTTCATTAATGACATGTATCACGATCAATTGATCGTCAAGGATGGTGTGTTCCCTGAGTACATGGTTTCCTCCAGCAAAGGCTTCTTGCATCAGATCAAAGGGATGAAACCTCCCAAGGGAATTTGGTGCCACATCACGGGGACGGATTTAGTTCGCGGTGCTGACGGACAAGTCTACGTTCTAGAAGATAACTTGCGTTGTCCGTCTGGCGTATCTTACGTGATTGAAAATCGCGAAGTCATGAAGCGTAGCTTCCCGCAGATTTTCGAGGGGCATAGCATTCTGCCGGTTGAAACGTATCCCGAGCAATTGCTCAAGATGTTGCAGTACGTCGCACCGGATCATTCACGCCATCCGACTGTAGTAGTTATGACTCCTGGGATCTACAACTCGGCCTATTTTGAACATTGCTTCTTGGCGCAGCAAATGGGTGTCGAGCTAGTACAAGGTAGCGACCTGGTCGTACGCGATGGATTTGTTTTCATGCGTACTACCAAGGGGCTAAAGCGAGTCGATGTAATCTATCGACGAATCGACGACGCGTTTCTGGATCCAGATTGTTTACGAGCGGATTCTACACTTGGTGTTCGTGGCCTTATGGAGGTCTATCGTCAAGGACGCGTAGCGTTGGTCAACGCACCCGGGACTGGGGTCGCAGACGATAAAGCGGTCTACGCGTTTGTTCCGAAGATGATTAAGTACTACCTCAACGAAGACATGATCTTGCCAAACGTTCCGACCTATATGTGTGCCGACGAAAAAGAGCGGCAATATGTTTTGGAGCACATTCACGAGCTAGTCATCAAGCCCGCCAATGAATCAGGCGGATACGGCATTATGCTAGGGCCGAAGTCGACGAAAGAGCAACACGATCAATACAAAGAGTTGATCAAAGCCAACCCAAGGAACTATGTGGCTCAACCGATGCTAGCGTTGTCGACTGTTCCGACCCTCTGCGGGGAAAGGCTCGAGGGGCGTCACGTCGATTTACGTCCTTACATCTTGTACGGTGAAGATATCTACATCGTGCCGGGAGGTTTGACGCGAGTCGCTTTGGTCAAGGGTTCTTTAGTTGTGAACTCATCACAAGGTGGCGGCAGCAAAGATACCTGGGTTCTGCGATCTTAGTGATCGCGAATGAATTTTATTCGGCGCATCGACATGTTCAATGCGCCATCCTCGGGCAAAGATCATAGTCATAGAGATCAAAGTAGTACTGCGGGAGATTCGTATCCATGTTATCGAGAGTTGCCGATTCCATATTTTGGATGAGTCGCTATACCGAACGAGCCGAAAACGTGGCTCGGTTTATTGATGTAACGTTGAATCTGACCATCGATATGGGAACAGATAAATTGTTTCAGTGGGAGCCTCTCATTTTCACGACGGGTGATCA
>JBKCTT010000036.1:0-4995 GCA_046318795.1 Pirellula sp. | reverse complement strand
GCGGGGGATAGGGATAACGCTTCCTGGAAAATAGTTTCCTCAGTCATAGCAATCTTTCAGTGGGCGCCAATTTCGAACTTCACTCTGTATTCCATGCGTCGGAAGTATGTTGCCAGCGTCATCCGTTTTCTAGATTTTTTTGATTTGTGTCGCTACCCTCCATTTCTCGTCGCAGCCAAGCACGTGCATAAACCCAATATCGGTCAGCCGTTTTTGGCGAAATCCCCAATATTTCGGCGGCCTGATCTCCCGTTAGACCCGCGAAGTAACGAAGCTCCACCAGTCTTGCCTTGACGGGATCACACTCGGACAGGCGGACAAGTGCGGCGTCGAGATCGAGCAATTCGTTGGACTCAACAGGTGCCGCGATCAGTTCCAGGTTCCCTTCCTGCCGCTGTCGATCACCGCCATGTTTGCGACGCATTTTTTTGCGAGCGCGATCTATGAGAATACGACGCATGGCAGTTGCAGCCGCAGCAAAGAAATGACCGCGTCCCTGGAACTGCTGATCGCCAATCAAACGAAGGTAGGCCTCGTGAACCAACGCAGTGGCATTCAAGGTGTGTTCGGGTTTCTCGGCGGCCATACGGACACTGGCCAGTTTCCGTAGCTCGTCATAGACGAGCGGTAGCAGATCCGCGGCAGCTCGGTGGTCACCTTGGTTAGCGGCTTCAATGAGTCGGGTTACATCAGACATAAAGATATAGGATACCCGAATATTGGTCGGCTGTAGCCGCAGGGCCCGTGAATGGAATGGACGATTGGTAGGAATCAAAATCCTGCCTCTTTCGGAGCAGTTAATCAGCGTGTCACCCAGATTCGAGTCCGATGCGGGGCACCTTTGTAACCGAAAGGACTTTAACGACTGTATTTGTGGGCACTTATGTGCAAGTCGTGGAAAGTTGAAACGACTAAAAATCGGCGAAGCGAAAGTCCCTAAAGTTAAGCAGACTTTCCGTAACGAGGCAAGCTTAGAGCAATCGATCGAACCGGTCTCGAGTTCTTCAAGAGCATGTTTTTGTTGGAATTGTAAACTCGACTTCTCAGAAAAGGTTCCTTATCAGGGTTGATTTGTATCGCTTCGCTCCGGGGGATCGGAGGGCTTGCACTCGTACCGCTGCTATTCGCATCGCAATGCGATGAGGGGATTTCCAATCTCTAGGGTATACCGGCTACGAAGATTCCCTATCCGCAATCATCGCTTGGAATCGGAACATCATTCCTTAGTAGCTAGCGAATAAAGAACTCGCTGCATCAAATCATTGCTTGGCTCACTAGTGCCTTATATCATCGAACTGCGGGCCGAGGTTGAATTTAGTGGTAGGCCGCATTGGCGCAGCCGAGAGGTTTTAAGCCGATCCGCATAGAAACAAGTTCAACCTAACGAGGTCGACCGCGAGTATCCACTTGGGCAATCCCTATTCATCACCAAGAAACTCGTCCGGCGAAACGAACCATCGACAAACGCGGCGTCTGTCGATGCCGACGGTGTGTATTACTGCGGGAGTGCTAGCCGCGATTATGGTCTACGTCGGCGATGCCTTTCACTGGCCTCACCTCAATCGCCGCGCAGGCTTTTTTGGCACGGATTTCATCAGTGGAGTTCTTTATGCGATCGGTGATCCGTATGCGATTCACGTAGTCGCATTACTTTGGTTTTCCTATACAGTTGGCATCGTCTTAACCCTCATTTTTTTCTGCCGGAGATTGTACCCACAGCTTTGATCCTGGTCTTCGGGTTGTACAGGCAAGAGACATAGGTAACAGTCGTTCGGAGAGACGGGAAACGGGCTTTATTTAAGACCAAACATGAAGGCCGAGTATTCGCCTATTCCATGTTCCGAGAAGATTGTGGAACGCATATTGAAAATCTGCGAAGAGAATTTCGCGTGGGTTGGACGGAAAAAACGAAGGAGCGGAATTCACTCGGCTCTAAAGTGGGAAGTGTACCGTGCGGATACGAGGCAGACCCAATATCGCGTTGATGCTCAATCAGCAGAACATGAGTTCCAACAAGGCCGTTGAGGAACTTAAGTTTGCTTAGACGCCTCGGCGGATTCTATCGCTTTTCAACAATCGTCAGTTCATCGGTAATATTCCCTGTAGCAACGAATGGGTCAACGCTGGAGATTGCCTGGTGGGCCACCAAGTTCCCGTAGTCGCCTTTCGACTGGTTCCCACGGGTCCGGGCCGAGCTTGAGTCGTTTTGAGATGGGATCGAATTGAGCTTCAGGAAACAAACTTCGGGTTGTACCAAAGGAGTCGAGGGAGATTCTCGTGCCGGCTTCGATGGCAGTGCGAATTCGCGCAGGAGTACCGTCTATAGGTTGTGGGAGTTCCCATCGCATCAATCTATTCATTTCGTCAATGATCAAAATACTCTTCCCGTCGGGGTTGAATGCGGCGATGCCACCATTGAGTTCAGACCATCCTGGTCCAAGGGAAAGGCCACTTGAGGCATCCCAGAGTCGCGTTCGCCTCCCCGCGGAACTGGTGAGGATGAGCCTGCCATCCAAACTAAGGTCCGTGGAAAGGATTTCACTTGGGTGTCGCATGAAGGGTGTGCGCGGTTCTCCAGTGCGTGCATCGTATATCCTTGCCGCGTTTACTCCGTCGTGACTCGCGAGAAGTGTTTTTCCATCAGGTGAGAAACGCAATCGTTCGTAGAGGTCATTTGCAGAAACAGTCCAAAGGTTTTGGCTCGTTTCTGTATCCCAAGCTGCCAACTCGAATGCGCCCGTGGCAAAGGTCTTGCCATCCGGACTAAATGCAATGCTTCTTACCCCCCCGAGTAAATCCAACTCCGGACCTAGCGCTTGTCCCGTGGCAACATCCCAAAGCCGGGCTTCGCCATAGATCTGGCTATTGAGACCGCCCGAAGCGAGAAGCTTTCTGCTGTCCGGGCTGAAGCGGAGTTGAGTGACCGCGCTCTTGTGAAGCAACTGTGGACCAATTGGCTGCCCCGTCAAGGCGTTCCAGATGCGGACTTTGCCGTCGATATCTCCAGTAGCGAGATATTCTCCATCGGGAGAGAACACGACAGCCATGATTCGGGACTCCATCGTGAGGCGAGGCACACGCTCCTGTCCCGTTGTAGTGTCTAGAACTTGGCATGCATTGCCGCCAATGACCGTTACCACGCTCCTCCCGTCTGAACTGAACGAGGGTGTTGGCACCCATCCATTATGTATCCCATATCCGAGTTCGTCCGCCCGCTCCCCTATAACCTTACCCGATGGCAAGTGGAGCAATCGGAAGAATACTCGTCGACTCTCTTCTCTGTCTAGAACCACCACGATTGCGGATTGTCCGTCAGGAGCAATATGCAATGCGTCCTTGGTGGCAACAACAAATCGGTGATCGTATCCGTCCAGCTCGGTTGCGAGGGTTGCAGGAGTGAGCACGGGGGCTAATTCTACGAACAGCAGATTTCGAAACGGTATCACGACTAGCTTATTGCCATCCGGCAAGAAGGCGGGCCTCTCGGCGGAAATACTAGAGGAAACGGCTCCCACGGGTGCACCCGTGGGTACCTGCCACATCAAAAGTGGAGTTCCACCCGTAACCAACAACTGGCTGTCAGGTCGAAAGCAGGCACGATCGAAGAAGGCGCTGGACGCTTCTCGCGACATCGACCGCATCCTGCGACCGACAGGTTGGCCGGTTACTGCGTCCCAGAATTGGCCAACAAACGGCAGTTGGCCTGCCTCTGGATTTTGATATCCCCCGGCAAATACCCATCGACCATCGGGACTGATTCCAGCATGAGCGACATCGAAATCGACACCGCCGAGCGAATGCAGCATCTGGCGCAATTCTATGTCCCATACAGAAACTTGTCCTGGAGTCCTAGTCCACGAGACCAACTTAGTGCCATCGCGACTGATCTCTACTCCTCGAAGACTCTGTTCTGCAAGCAAGGATTCCCATTGTCGCTCACCGCGATCGATATTCCAAAAGTGAATGCTCTTTCCCGCGCACGTCACAAGGATGTTGCTGTCGGGGTGGAAGCTCACCCCAGTCACTGGTTCCTCGTGCATGATCGGTTGGCCCACAGGTTCGCCAGTCGTGGCGTCCCAAATTCGGGCAGATGCGTCGCCATACACAATAGCGACGTATCGACCATTGGGACTGAAACCACCTCGAACAAAGGGAGCAAAAAGATTGGCTTTACTCTCGTTGAATGCTAGAAGAAATCTCTGTTCACCGGTTCGCGCATTAACAATTTTTGCGTTGCCTTCTCGGTCGACGATAAGGAGACTGAGACCATCTGGACTTACAGCAACCTCACCGATGTTTGCCATGTCCAAGGGATATCGACGCCCAAGAAGACTCAATTGCCCTGCCCAAAGGTTGAGGCTGGTTCGGATGGCACGCCCCAATTCATGGTCCCCTTCCGGCGCTAACTCAAGACTTCGTACCATCCATAACATGCCCTTGTCAGCCTCGTTTTCCTCGCAAAGCGACTGTGCTCGCTCATAGGTCATTCGAGCGGCGTTTTGTTGCGATTCAAAAAGGGCTTTTTCGGACAGTTTGAGAGCGGCTGTTTCCGCGTCCCGAGCCTGTTCGGCTAATTTACGCTGATTTGCTTCCGACTCCTTAGCTTTGTTGGCGGCGACCCGCTGATAATTTGCCACGTTGGCCTGCCAGCCAAAGCCGATAATTCCGAGTATCAGCGATGCCGCTACCGCACTCACCGCAGCTACCATCACCCGATTGCGAAGGATGAATTTCTTCAGTCGGTATCCGTTGCTTGGCGGCCGGGCCTCAACCGCTTCGTCGGCCAGATAACGCTGAATGTCCCGGGCTAGACCGTTGGCCGTCTCGTACCGCCGTTCGCGGTGCTTCTCCAGACACTTCATCACCACACAGTCCAGTTCGCCCCGCAATAGTGCCGTGAGCTTTCTCGGTTCGGTATGCCGAGAGGCCGCCAACGACGGCAGCGACTCGTCCGTCGATAGACGAGTGCTCGGTTTCGATGGTTCTTCCTCCCGA
>JBKCTT010000035.1:0-8358 GCA_046318795.1 Pirellula sp. | reverse complement strand
CGGCCCATACGAATTACGCGTTGATGTTCCCATGTGAGCCCTCACTAAGAGGTGGTACCGATCCTGTAAACGACGATCCAGCTTGAGTTTATAGTCATTCGTCAGCTAATACCAAATCCCCCAAGTTGTGTAGAGACCAATACCTAAAAGGGGCGAAGGGGAGGAAATCGCAGGGTTTTCGTTTGATTTCAAAGAAATTTGATTTCTAAATCGAATTAAAATGTGGGTAATTCTGAGGGCATCGCTCCTGGAATCTGAACGACAACAAGCATGTTTGGCCAAACGCTTGGCACGATACCGGAGGACGCCCCTCATCGTGCAGAATTGCGTCAATTTTACGATCGACTTCTCGGGGAATTGACCAAGTCCCGATGACGACGGAAACATCGTTTGCAAAATTCTGCCCAGCAGCCATAAATTTCTGAGGGAAACTCGGGACGCATTTCGCATTTGCAGTAGGTCGAGTTCGTCAGAACCCTGACGATAAACTACTTCACACAATCAACCTATATGGCTTGCTGCAGACCTGATTTAACAAATCGTCATTCGTACAGTTCCATTCGTGGCTGGCACCGAACAAAACGTCCACGTAGGCCGTAACAAGTCGCAATGCGACGCAGTTACGGCACTGCACGCCAGGACTAAATGACTAGTCGGTTTAGGGCTGAATTGCTGTAATTCCCGTGCCCTAACCTTACAATGCTTTGTTACAGCCTACACGGCGGCCAGCCACCGGGCTTTGAGATTAGTGTTGATTAGTGAAGATTAGTGTTCCATTCCTCTTTCGGTTCGATCGCTGAAAAGAACAAGCAATGCCAACCCCACCTCTATACAATCCTTATGAGGGCAGAAAAATCGAACGCAGAAAGATATAAGACTCATTTTTCTGCGTTCGATCTTTCTGCCCAATGAAGATTTCTGTCTTGATTTGACAGAACCAACAGGGGGCGGGCAACTCCGTCAACATGCAGCGAGGGGACGTGAATGCGACTCTCGTAGCACTAAATGATTTAGGCAAGAAGATGGGGGCAAGAAATTAAAGACTCGATAGCATTTTCTTGCCGACGAATTAGGTGTTGAAACTTATGCGGCACGTGCAACCGCTGCTATTCACGACTATACTGTAGGCAGGTGTGATCGCTGAGAAGGGCAGTGGGCTTGAATGCTGCGGGGATTTCAAATTGACCATTAAGGAGGAGCAACGGAGCATGTCGACGAAAACTGCTTTGACTTACGCAGATTATGCTGCGATCCCAGCGGACGGCCTCCGCCACGAGATCATCGATGGAGAACATATCGTGAACCCGGCTCCCAATCTTTACCATCAACATGTTTCCCGTCATCTTCAACATCAATTGTTGATGGAGATCGAACTGAAGGGATTCGGGATTGTGGTTGACTCGCCGGTCGACCTGCAATTGGGGCCTCATGACATTGTTCAACCCGACTTGGTGTTCGTCTCTACCGATCGCAAGTCGATTCTAACTCCGACGAAAATCAAAGGCGTGCCCGACATGGTCGTCGAGATTTTATCTCCCTCCAACACAAAGCACGACACGATCGTCAAGCGACAACTCTACGAACGAGCGGGAATTTCAGAGTATTGGATCGTCGATCCCGAAGATCATTCGTTGCTACAACTGGTGTACGACAACGGTGCCTACCGTGAGGTCACTTGCCACGACGAGGTCACCATGACGATCGCGCCCCATGTCCGAGTCGATTTGAAGCGAATCTGGTAGCTGTTTGAAATAAGAACCGCTCACGTTACTAGTCACCGATTGATACGCTGCCCCCAACTCAGGTACATTTTCAGCAAAGTCGTTCGTGAATAGCCCCCGATCCCGAATCTACCAGATTTCGTATTCCCCGAGCAGAAAAAGCGATCGCAGAAAGATACTGCACCCATTTTTCTGCGTTCGATGTTTCTGCCAATTCAAGATTTTTCTTCTGCTTTGACCGCGCCACAACAATCAGATTGCCAGTCGATACTCTCCCAGGTTTTGGAGGCATCCACGCTGGTGTGAACATGCTTCAAGTTCGGTTCAAAAAAGCTGCTTATGCCTATGCCGATCGAGTTCGATTCGATCGAACCTATTCGCTTGCGTATCTGTCCATCTGCTTACTTAAGAAAGTAGATTTAGGAAAAAAACATGAACACAACAGGAGAATCCGATTCCGATAATGAGAACGAAATCTCGGACATTCCTAATAGAAATACCCCTATTAGTTCGGAACAAGATCTCGATAGAGAGCCGTTCGGTGAAGGGATGATTGCGATCGCTAGGATGGGACAAATCGGCCGAGCAAAAGACAAATTTATCGCCGGTATGAATCGAACTTTCGGCGAGGGAAATTGGACCATTGGCTACAGCTATGGCAATTCCATGATATCCCGCGACTCCGCATTACAGTTGTACTAAGATAGCTATGTCAAATTCTTCAAAGAGAATCGAGACGTACTTAACAAACTCGTTAAAGAAGCCAGCGATGTCTACGATACCCACAAAACCGAAATAAACAGCTGTACGGACTGGTACAACCAAACCGAACGAAGCACGCATCTGCAAGACATCGCGATCAGGCGAGCATTGATTCGGTTGGGCGAAAGGTTTCAAGGCAAACGTTTGCGCAAGGTCAAGAGTGATGGATATCTGCAGGAATTGAGTCCTGACAACATTCCTTTTCTTTAACCTGAATTAGTCAACAGGTTCAAGAAGGCGGAGAAGAAGTGGATCAAACCCAACACGATCGAGGACTTTTGGCAGAACAACAAAATCTTTATGGTCAAGAGTAATGACGAAGTTATCTGCAATGTAACCTCCCGTTTACAAGAGATCACAAGTCGAGAACCAGCGGACGATTTGGATCGTTTTGAAGCCCGTCGAGGAACGGAATTCCTGGCTACGATGGGGATACTTGACCGTCAAACGTACAAGAGTTTCATCGATTACACTGCGAGGATCGATCGTATAGATACTCTTCGGGACTGGATATTTAATATCTTGGAGATGGTCCACAGTAGTGGTTTTGTCCCTGAAGAGGAGGAACAATCCGAAAAGATCGTACAGTCCGTGGGGCGATTCGGGCTTTATATTGCGACGATTACCGAGAACTTTCTCTCTGATGTTTACGAAACACGACTGAGTGAGCTCTCACTGGATTTGAAAGCCGCATTTGGGCTAGCCAGGCTCGAGGGACGCGATGAAGAAGATCTCAAAGCCTTAGATGACCGCAATCGAGTCATGGCTGTTATCGGGTCTGTCGTCAGTGACGATAATATCATAAACTTGATACGCAGTAATCATTATTACCAAGAACGGCTTGATCGAGTGATGCCATTCCTACCGATAATGATCTAAATTGCACTGCTAATTTTACAACCCAATTCTACAGAAAGTCATTTCCATGAGTCGTTATAGCATCGAGGAATTCGTGAATTCCACACGTGAGAAGAATCGCGAACAGGGAGTATTTGAACTCGAAACAGAACGCATTTTAGAACTCAATCTCAACGGTTCTGTCTGGACCAAGATGGGGTCCATGGTTTCTTATCGAGGACAGGTAAAATTCACACGTGAAGGTATATTGGAACAAGGGTTCGGCAATATGCTGAAGAAGTCTCTAACAGGAGAAGGTAGTAGCCTGACCAAAGCCGAGGGTCGAGGCCAAGTCTACTTGGCAGATGCCGGCAAGAAGATCACCATTCTGAATCTCCAAAACGATACGATTTTTGTTAACGGTAACGACCTCCTCGCGTTTGAACCATCGATTCGTTACGAGGTCAAGATGATGCGTAAGGTATCTTCGATGATCGCAGGAGGATTGTTTAACGTACGACTCGAGGGGACTGGCATGATTGCGTTCACGACGCATTACGACCCGATTACTTTGATAGTCACACCTGACAACCCAGTCACCACCGATCCCAATGCAACAGTTGTATGGTCTGGCGGTCTGGAACCAGTATTCAAAACCGATGTAAGTCTGAAAACCTTTTTTGGACGAGGTAGCGGCGAATCGATTCAAACCGAATTTCGAGGAAACGGGTTTGTGGTGATTCAACCGTTTGAAGAGATCTACATGGCGGGAGCCTAGCCTACTTGTTGACATAGCGAAATTCATTGAGATTTAACAAGGGAATTGCCTGGCCCATTAGTCGACTTTTTAGTCGACCTTTGTATGTTAGAATCATCGGGCGCAACAATTTTGTCTTCCCACCTCACCATGGCTTACCATTATGAAAACCATCCTACCGTTACTCGCGTTAACACTGGCTCTATCGTCTTTCTGTTCCGCGCAGGACAAACCGGCCAGCGGCGAATCAAAGGATGCAAAAGCAAATGCCGAAAAAAAATGGACACCACTCCTTTCGAGTGACACGCTCGATGGTTTTGAGATCACTAATTTTGGTGGCGAGGGGGAGGTCGACATCAAGGATGGAGTTCTAAAACTCGGCATGGGCGATCCGCTAACTGGCGTCACCTCGAAGAAAAAGGATTTACCGACTGAGAACTATGAATTGCGATGGCAAGCGAGACGGGTAACCGGTTCCGATTTCTTTGTCGGCATGACGTTTCCCGTAGGCAAAGAGCATTGCTCGTTCATCTGTGGCGGCTGGGGTGGTGGACTCACTGGACTCAGCAGCATCAACGGAAACGATGCGTCCGAAAACGAGACAAGCGGCTTTAAGGACTTCAAAAATGGCAAGTGGTATTCCTTTCGAGTCAGAGTGAACGCAACACACGTGACGGTCTGGATTGAGGATGAGGAGATCATCAACGTGACCCGAGAAGGAAAGAAGTTTTCTCTTCGTGCAGAGGTTCTCAAATCGAGACCACTAGGTTACTGCGTTTTTCAATCCGATTGCGAAGTAAAAGAGTGGGAATACAAAGTCCTCGAGTAGTTAACTAGCGATCGAGCAACAAACTCCTGCGCGGAGTCGCTCGTAATGCCTATCGACATTGCGAATGAGGTGATAATCATTCGCAATTGGATAAAACCGATAGCTTTTCCAAAAGCTCTCGCGCTGCGCCGGAGTCGATCGCCTTGGCCGCCCGTTGCGCTCCATCTATTAACGAATGGGTATGATTGGAAATCCAAAGCGTCGCTGCCGCATTGGCCAGAACGATATCTCGTTTCGCTCCTCTTTCTCCTTGCAGTATTCCCCGAATTGCGTCTGCGCTCTCGCTTGGAGAATCA
This sequence comes from Pirellula sp., assembly GCA_046318795.1. Taxonomy (GTDB): domain Bacteria; phylum Planctomycetota; class Planctomycetia; order Pirellulales; family Pirellulaceae; genus JBKCUI01. The sequence continues at coordinate 3,156 of JBKCTT010000035.1, read as the reverse complement.
ACCACGAGATCTCGGTTATCGATCTGGGTTAGGCCGAAGTCTTCTGGTGTCCAAACGGTTTGCGTCAAGAATCCGTGCGCCACATGATGAACATTCGTCTCCGCACCTAATGAGACCTCATCCATACCATCACTACCTCGCACGACAACAGCCGATTCGATAGGCAATTGCAGAAGAGCTGCGGAGATCTTGGTTTGAAGCTCTTCACTGCCGACGCCAATCACTTGAAACGAGGCCCCCGCAGGATTGCACAGAGGTCCGAGATAGTTAAATAATGTAGGGACACCGATCGACTTTCGAACCTCCGAGACATGCTTCATGGCGGGGTGCAGCAGGGGTGCAAAACAAAAGCAAAGTCCGAGTTCGTCCAAGCACTTCTCCACAATAGCCCGCGAGGCATCGATCTTAACCCCTAGTTCGCTCAGAACGTCGGCAGAACCAGTGAGACTAGTGATCTTGCGGTTGCCATGCTTGGCGACCGAGGCACCAGCTGCCGCAGCCACGATAGCCGTTGCTGTTGAGATGTTAAACGTCTTCGCACCATCTCCCCCCGTACCGCAGGTGTCTACCAGATTAGACCTCTGAGTGCGAATGGGAGTCATCATCATTCGCATGGCTTTTACGGCACCCACCAACTCGGAGACCGCCTCTCCTTTTTCACGCAATCCAAGCAATAGAGCTTTTATCTGGTCGTTGTCGACTCTGCCGGCAAGCATCCATGTAATTGCCATTTGCATTTCGTCGATCGAAAGATCTTGGTGACGAGTCACTTTTTGAAGAAAATCCTCAAGCATTTCCGATTCATCTTCCACGGAGTTCGAATTGTTGGTCGTAACATAATACTCGAACCCGGGCCGTTTCGCATACGTGCTTTGGGCTCTCCTGCACGAGGGGATGAGTAATAACATGCGTAAGTTTGGCACTCACGCCCGAGGGCACGGACTCCGTCGGGCAGGAGTGCCCAAGCTACATTTGGATCAAGATTGGCGGTTTTATTGGGATGCCTGTAGTTATGCAGGATGAGATTAGGATATACTTTTGCTTCCTTCCTTTCTCCCTTTCTCAAGAGGCAAAAACATGATGAGACTTGCACTTTCTATGGTCTTTTTCTTTTGCGTCGGAATGTTCCAGGCGACTGTTTCGGCCAAAGTTTATGAGCTAAGAGCTTATACCGTTGAAGCTGGCAGACAGTCCGATGCTTTGCAGTTGATGGCCGAGCACGGCATGGGCTTTATCAAGAAATACAATATGGAGCTAGTCGGCGTTTGGACCCCAACCGATGTGGCGGATGAGAGAATCTTTATGCTGGTAGGACATGATAGCCGCGAGGCAGCGGGTAAGTCATGGGGTGCGTTCCAAGCGGATGCGGACTGGAAGAAAGCCGTGGTTGGCTCGGAAAAGAACGGTGTTAAGCCGGTAAAAGGTTTTAGCCAAACATTTCTATCGGTGAACGATTACAGTCCAAAGCTCGATATTAAGAAGGTCGGCGGCCGCGTGTTCGAACTACGAACCTACATTGCGACTCCCAACAATCTCACAGCCCTAAACAATCGCTTTCGAAATCACACACTCGCTTTGTTTGAAAAGCATGGTATGACCAACATCATCTATTGGTCAGTGTTGGAGGGAGAAAAAACTACCTGCGGACAACTCCTTAATTCCATGTCTCCCGTAGGCAAAGCGGAAGCTAAAGTTGATAGTGACTTGGCTGCATCACCAAATGCGTTGGTTTACTTTATAACTCATGCCTCCCAGGATGCCGCGAAAGAGTCGTTTGGCAAGTTTGGTGCTGACCCAGCATGGCAAAAAGCTCGAACCGAATCCGAGGCCGCGGCTGGCGGATCGCTAACGGTTCCTGGAGGAGTCAAAAGCATATTCTTGAAGCCAGCTGATTTTTCTCCGCTTCAATAGCCAAATCCTCTTTGCAATCTCTCAGTTAACTAAGCATCTTGAAAGCATTACAACTCACTGAACCGAAACTCTGGAACCAGATCGATATCTCCGAACCACCTCGCCCCAAGGACGATGAGGCGTTGGTACGCATTCATCGGGTCGGGGTTTGCGGAACGGACATCGCTGGTTACCTCGGCAAATTTCCATACTTCTCTTATCCACGCATCCCTGGCCATGAGCTCGGTGTTGAGATTCTTGAGGTGGGAAAGAATGTCCAGTACATCCAGGTAGGCGATCGGTGCAGTGTAGAGCCGTATATCAACTGCGGTGTTTGCTACGCATGTGTGCGGGGGCACACTAACTGCTGCGAGTCCAACAAAACTCTCGGAGTTATGTGTGACGGTGGCTTGACCGAGATGATGATACTCCCGGCGAGAAAGCTACATCAAGCCAACGAGCTGACGTACGAACAATCTGCTTTGGTAGAGACGCTCGCGATTGGTTGCCATGCAGTCAATCGGGCAAAAGTCACTTCGGCCGATAGCGTCCTCGTCATTGGGGCTGGGCCTATCGGTCTTTCGGCACTGGAGTTTGTTAAGGTTGCTGGAGCCAAGGCAATTGTGGCGGATTTGAGCGATAAACGGCTCGATTTTGTGAAAACTAAGATGGGGATCTCCAACACAATCCTCATGGACGGTTCCGAAGCGGACATTGCGAAACTTGAGGCACTTACCGACGGACGTCGCGCCGACGTTGTGATCGATGCAACTGGGAACCACCACAGTATGAGTCGCGCAGTAGATTTTGCAGCCTTTGCCGGGCGTGTCGCATTTGTTGGGATCACGCAACAGAATCTTATGATCCCGCATTCTGTTTCGCTTCACCGTCGCGAACTAACCATTTTGGCGAGCAGGAATGCATTGCCGGAAGACTTTCGACGCATTATCGGTCTCATTGGCGAGGGTACCATTAACACCGACAAGTGGATCACGCATCATGCGGGGTTCAACGATGTGGCTAATCAATTCCCAACGTGGACCGATCCTAGCACCGGGGTCCTAAAAGCCATTATTCACGTCGATTAAGTTAGTTCCTTGCGTCCTCCACGGGCTAACGAGTGGACTCCTTGCGTCCTCCACGGGCTAACGAGTGGACTCCTTGCGTCCTCCACGGGCTAACGAGTGGACTCCTTGCGTCCTCCACGGGCTAACGAGTGGACTCCTTGCGTCCTCCACGGGCTAACGAGTGGACTCCTTGCGGCCT
>JBKCTT010000034.1:0-3655 GCA_046318795.1 Pirellula sp. | reverse complement strand
CGCTGGCCGAAACCATGCACGAAGCCGCCTTGGCCGTAGACAGCCGAGCCATCCATTCGGCGTAAAGTAACACCGACAGGACCGATCTCGAATCACAAAGCGGGCCATAGGAACGATCCCAAGCTCGCAGCGTGAGGGCTTTGTTGCTTTAAAAGTTGGTTAGGCACTCCTGACCGACTTAAGCGACATTAGTCGAGCAAGAATGACCAACCTACAAACAATGCAATTTCCCTGACGCGTTCGGGGGCGGAACGTTATCCCTCGCTAACGCGTTTTCAAGTTGTGCTGTTTTGGTTTTAGGGGCAACGCCCAGTTCGTTTACCTAGCCAAGCTTGGAGGGCCTGGACCACGATTCCTCAAGATTTTTCAAGGGTCAACGGCCCGATCGTTTGTTCTCTGCGAACATTCAAGACATAGCAAACGGTCGGACCTATGGCCCTAACATTATCGTTTTCTCAATTCCCAGGCCTTCTGCCTGGGCTAGGCAAACGTAAGGCCTTTGGCCTGAAAAACCTGTTACTGCGCAAATTCAGAACTCACGCTGCGGGTTGGGATGCGCACCAAGTCGACCTATTCACAACAACGACTCCCCACTCACTACATTACCACATTTTTCCCAATCTATTGACTTCCCATGAGTTTTGGTGTATGGTTACACCGATACACCAAAAAGGGAGGTGGGAAGTATGCAACTTTCAGTCGAGCCTGATAACGGGATCCCGATTTACGAACAGTTGGTGCGGCAGATCAAATACGCCGTCGCCGAGGGGGTTTTGGTCCCGGGGCAAGTTATACCGAGTGTTCGGGAGCTAGCTCGCCAGCTGGCCGTGAATCCCAATACGGTCCAGCGGGCATTTATGCAGCTACAGGATGAGGATGTTCTTCAAGCGTTACGCGGTCGCGGCATGGCCGTTTGTCCGGGCGCTAAACAACGCTGCGTGAGCGACCGCAAGCAGTTGCTCGCAGAACGGTTGGAAAGCGTGCTCGAGGAAGCGATTCGCGGTGGGCTCGATCCTGAGCGACTGCGAGACATGTTTGAAAAGGCATTAAAAAAAGCGATTCTTAGCAGCGACCAAACACGGGAGAACCAATCATGACAGCAGCGATTTCGGTAGATCTGGTATCAAAACGATTCGGTAGCAAAGTCGTTCTCGACAATGTCTCATTCGATGTACCTCAAGGGGTCGTGTTCGCGTTGCTTGGGGAGAACGGAGCTGGCAAGTCAACGCTTATTCGAGGCTTACTCGGTTACCACAAATTTCAATCGGGTACCGTACAAGTATGCGGTTTTGATCCGATAAAATCGCCCCTCCCATTGCGACGTGCGGTTGGTTACGTCTCGGATGCACCAGCTGTTTACGAATGGATGACCATCTCAGATGCAGGTTGGTACGCCTCGGGCTTTTATCCCGAAGGTTTTTTAGCTCGTTACGATCAATTGATCCAAGAGTTTCAATTGCCGCCCAAGTCCAAATTGCGAGATCTATCCAAAGGGATGCGAGCTAAGGTTGCTCTCTCGCTAGCGATGGCCTTTGATCCGCAGCTATTGATCTTGGACGAACCAACATCGGGACTTGATCCTGTCGTGCGACGTTCCTTTTTAGAGAGCATGATCGATCGCGCTGCTGCTGGGCAAACTGTTTTCTTGAGCTCGCATCAGATTCACGAAGTGGAGCGTGTTGCCGATTGGATTGCGATCCTTCATCAAGGCAAGCTACAAATTGCAGCCCCGCTCGAAGACATCAAGGCGAGCGTGACCATGCTCAGCATTTCAATGAAAGATCCATTGCTCATGCTTCCAAGCGAAATGCACTCGCTCGAAGTGTTGCACGCGACGCAAAACGGTAGAACCATCCAGCTCATGGTTCGAGGTTTGAAAGATGAAACGCTTCGAGCGATCCATGCAGACGCCAATCTTTTCGAGGTAAAGGCGGTGCGTCCGAATCTTGAGGAGCTATACATCGGCTTCACGCAACCCATGCAAGGCGATCTGGCTAGTCTCGATCGCACCAAGTTCTCTAAGGCCATGTAGCAAAGGAGGGGATCATGCAGAATACAGTTAGTGACGCGATGATGACGGCTCCCGGGCTAAGCGGGAATGGCGAGGCCGCAATTCGATCGACAGACAATTTCAATCGAACCGTATTCGGAAGATTGCTTTGGAAAGACTGGCGGGTCGTTCGGCAAGTCGTCGTGGCCATTGCCGTGATCATGCCTGTGCTTCAATTGCTACTCGTGATGTTGTCATTTGGCATATTGGCAAGCGGCGGTCCGCACGAAGATATCCTTGGCCCCACGGTGTTAATTGCCATGTTGGCACCAACGTTCATCGCTCTTGGGTGCAGTGGTATGCTCATTGGGCATGAGCGACAGACGGGCTCATGGGGCTGGTCCAGCGTGCTGCCCACAAGTTGGCGGTCAGCTTTGCTGAGTAAGCTTGTTGTCACGTTAATCGCTTGCCTAGTGGTCTTTTGTATCTCTGCCATCATCCCTTCGGTGCTTTTTGCATCAGGGCAGCTGCCGTTCGCAAGTTTCAGATCGGAGTTTGCTTTAGTTCCACTAGTCATCTTTCTAGTTTGGTTTGAGATAGTTGCCTTCTTTTACTTGGCCTTGCTTTTGTTTCGCGAACCCTTGGTGGGATTAGTTGTAGCAGCGTTTGCAGTTTCTACCGCTCAGTTGATTGTTATAGGTGCACTGACCAGAGCCTCTACTGACTTTCTTTTATGGGCTGGTCTAGCTGCATCACGCGAAACGGCAGAGATGGTTCTCATGTTTAGTTTGGGAACGCTATTCTTTGTGACTGGGACTGCTTGCATGGTGTGGGCATTTCGATGGCGATGGACTTATGGACAGACAACGCCGCTCGGGGTTTGGCGTGGTAGATTACGATCCTCGCCAGTTAAAGCGATCGAGTATCGAATCAGGAGAAACGTATCGCCGACAGAATTGGGAAGTCAAATTGTTTTGTCGTTCAGACAATCGTTGGTCGTTAGGCTGATATGTCTTGTTGGACTAGGACTGGCAGCAGCTTGGTTAAAGTCTTATGAGTTAAAACTTTTGCTAAGCGGTTTGGCTTTTCAGATCATTGGAATCATTGGTGCAACGACCTTTGCCGGCGATCAGAGTTCTGGTCGATTCCGGTTCTTTGCTGATCGAGGAGTTAGCCCTAGGAAGCTCGTAACGACCCGGTTGATAGCAGCAATGACCTTCGCAGTCGCTGCATATTTCATTTATGAGTCTCGTATGAATTATGGAGTTGAATGGATCAACTCATTCCCCCGAAGCGTCTTGTCTCCTCCAGTAGCTTTTCTTGCCTTTTCGATAGGAGCTTTTGGATCGCTATGTTTTCGTAGGCCGATTATAGCTGTTACGGTAACGGTATTAGTCCTTACCGCCTGCTGGGCATCTCATCATAGCTTTATGATAACCAACATGAACCCACCGATAGCGTCCAGGACCCCGTCACAGGGGATCATGTACAAACTGTACACCGTATTTTTGGCAGGCTCAGCATGCTTTTTCATAGCAGCGGTCTACAGAATCGCCTATCGTTGGGTTGTCCAAGATCGTGTGAATCTAGGTTTTCGCTACGCAGCTTCGTTCCCGATTGCAGCCGTTGTCATGATATTGGTCCTGATTCATTTCGGTTTTCTCT
>JBKCTT010000033.1:0-5881 GCA_046318795.1 Pirellula sp. | reverse complement strand
TGGGTTCTTGCCGCCTGAGGAGAACGATGCACCCTTGGTAAAGACTCCGCTGCCGTTGTTCACTAACAAGGTCAATTGATCGGTCGATTTATTGGCCACAACGGCATCGAGATCTTCGTCGTTATCGAAGCGACCTAGGATCACGTCGGTCGGAGTCTGGCCGACGGCTAGTGTTTGGCGGGAGGCGAACCCGGTCCCGTTGAAGTCACGAAGAATGGTGGCAGTCCCATTGAGTTGATTCGCGGTGATAAGATCGATCGCGGTTCCTGAGTTTAGTCTGCCAGCTGCGAGAGCAATCGGTCCTAACCCATCGGGAGCGGTGGAGACGTTGATAGGTGTGGAGGTGAAATTACCTGCGCCGTCGTTGAGACGGAGCGAAACGCTATTGCCTGAGAAGAGGGCTACAGCGATATCGGCCCAACCATCGTTATTGAAATCCTCAGCGAGGACATCTTGTGGGTTCGCGAGTTGGGTCGAGCCGGTGGTGAGTGATAGAGCAGTTGAAGCGAACTTCGACCCGAGGGGTGATGTTTGCACGGTACCTGTGGGGAGTATCGATCGAACAGTGTAAGCCCGATTCCCGAGGCTAGCAAAGGAGTAATTGCCGTTCGCGTCGGTAACGGTTCGTGGTTCATTAAAGTCACGAGTTTCGTTGCCATTAAGATCGAGGTAGACCGTGATGCCAACAAGTCCCGACTCGCCAGATTGAATTAGCCCATCGCCATTAAGATCATTAAACAATCGCCCCGCGATGGACGCATTTTCAAATTGCCCACCTGTGGTGGCAGGAACAAATCCAAAGTTTCGGTCTGTGATGTTCGCACCTGCTGGAAGGTAAATTTGCCACATGCCTTGCGTTTGCATAGATGGTGTAACCAGTGATTGGCCTGCTGGAACTTCGATTGCAACAATATATTCCATCTCAGCATCGAGTTCTCGGAATACGTAGCTACCATCTGCGCCCGTGGTGAAGGTCGGCTCGTTCGTTTCTCGGCGTCCATTACGATTTAGGTCCAGGTAAACCAAAATCCCTCCTTGCAAAGGTTCACCTGGATCATAAACTCCGTTCGCAATCGCATCGGTAAATACCCCACCGCGAATCTCGCCGGGGTTGGGTACCATGCCGAAGTCAATTGCGGTTACAACTTGTCCGGCATTCAGACCGATATTTCGAATAAATGCTTTTGGTGATCGCTTGTTGAGGCTAACAAAAATCTCCGTTTCGCCGTTACTATCTTCAGGAACTAAGTTGGATGCAAACGAGGAAAAGACGATGAATCGTCCATCTGCGCTTATAGACGGAAACTCACAAAACTGATTCGCTTGTTCGCCCGAATCCGAGACACTTACACGCTCCACCTTTCGTGAACTCCGGTCATAGACAAAGATGTCATCTACATTATTGATATCTGCTGGTACGAGGTTCGATGCCAAGGAGGAGAACACAACGAACCGACCGTCGGCGCTGAGCGAAGGGGCGACGCTATGCCCATTTCCTTCAGTACCAACATTTGAAATACTGACTCGTTCAATGCCGTTAATCTCTCGGTCATAGACGAAAATATCGAATGAGTTGTTAGTATCACTAGGAACCAGGTTTGAGGCGAACGAGTAGAAAGCAACAAACCGGCCGTCAGCACTTAGGGAAATTTGGCCAAAACCACTCCCTTGTTCGCCGCCGTCTGATATGCTAACTCGTTCCATCACGCCAGTTTGACGATCGTAAACGAAGATGTCCCATGCGTCGTTGGTGTCCCCTAGCACCAAGTTAGTTGCTTCTGAGGAGAATCCAACAAACCTGCCATTGGCACTCAAGTATGGTTCCAAGCTCCTGCCATTCGCCTGATCGCTATCGTTGGAAGTACTGATTCGCTCAACGGTATGACTCTGACGGTCGTAGACGAAGATATCGCTAGCATTGTTTGTGTCTCCTGGAACAAGGTTGGATGCCTCAGAGGAAAACGTAACGAACCTTCCATCTGCACTTAAGGAAGGGGATCCACTCCAACCATTCCCTTGCTGAGCGCTCCCATCAATACTTACACGCTCTGTATTATGAAGCCATCGATCGAATACGAAAACATCAACCGCATCGTTCGTATCGTCAGGAACTAAATTAGAGGCCGATGAGGAAAACGCAACATACCTTCCGTCGGCACTTATGAAAGGTGTATAGCTCCCTCCATTCGATCGTTCACCAGCACTGGAAACGCTGATAAGTTCTATTGTGTGGCTCTGACGGTCGTAAACAAAAATGTCGGATGTATTATTCGTGTCCCCCGATACTAGCGTAGATGCAATCGAGGTAAATGCAACATATCTCCCATCTGCACTGATAGTACGAACTTCTTCGTTTGGATTGCCTATGGCCTCGTTAGATATGCGAATGACCTCGATTCCCTTAACGGATTGGGACCATGCCAAAGGAATTTGTATAGCAACGACGTGATTCCCCGGTTGCGCCGTAATCTGGAAACTGCCTTGCTCATTTACCGTTTGGGTTGCAGGATTATCGATTGAAGTCAGCGTAAAGAAGTCGTTTTCGTCGCGGGTATCGTTACCGTTAATATCTGTGTAGATTGGCAAAAGAGGAATCCCAGGCTCTATAGTATCTCGCTCCCCGTTGCGATTGCGATCCAAGAAAACCGTTCCCTGAATAGATCCTTCGAAAGCTTCTACAGCGCCAATATCCGAACGAGGACTGAAGCGTCCATCCGCGTCATGGGGACGAAATTCCCCTCGCTGATCCATTCTCAGCGTGGATGCAGGATTGGCACCGTCAAGAGCCGGGCTGCCCGGAAGCAGGGCATGCGACCAAGTGGATCCGCCGTTATCCTGCAACGGCCCTATCCATCTGATCGCATCAGGAACCAATTTGTCAGAAGGGGTTAATATTGGGCGATTAAGGAAATCCAGAAAAGTAACCAAATTGTAACCCAATGACAAAACACCACTCCCCCAGTCCTCGGAAGCACCGCCGTTCGGGCGTTCGTTCCCAACGAAAAGTGAATCTGAGGTTTCCGCTTGACCCGTTATGGTATTAACGCCTCTATTTGCTACGAAACTCGCATTGACTAAACGAATTGGACTGGTTTTGCTCGTCGACATGGATTTCAAGAGGCGATCTTGGCGATCGTACACAAAGACGTCTGCAACATTATTTGTGTCTCCGTAGACTAGATTCGAGGCCCCAGAGGTAAATGCAACATAACGCCCATTTGAACTAATGTCGGGCGCGTAACTACTGTCGTTTGCTTGAACACCATTACTAGAGACGCTAACACGTTCAATTTTTTGGCTCTGACGATTGTAAACAAAGATGTCAATTCGTTCGTTCGTGTCTCCAGAAACCAAATTTGAAGCCCAAGAGGCGAATGATACAAACTGGCCGTCTGCACTCAGGAACGGAGTAAAGCTGTGATCATTCCCTTGTTCGTTACGACCAGCGACACTAATAAGTTCCAAGGTGAGACTTTGGCGGTCGTAAACGAAGACGTCCCTAACCCCATTGGTGTCTCCAGGGACTAGATTTGCTGCTGCCGATGAAAACGCCACATATCGACCATCGGCACTAAGCGTAGGAGAGTCACTATCGCCCAGGCCTTGACCACCATTGTTAGGAACACTGACGCGTTGCATCGAAAAACTTTGCCGATCATAGACAAAGACATCTTTAAATCCATTTGTATCCCCAGTAACTAAATTTGATGCTTCGGAAGAAAATGTGAGATATCGACCTTCAGCACTTAGAAAAATCTTTTCGAACAGACTGGAGAAACTTGCCATTACACCGACCCGCTCTGTTGTCCGTGTATACCGGTCAAAGACGAAGATGTCTAATCCTTCATTTGTATCTGTCGGGACTAGGTTCGTGGCGTAAGATACAAATACCACATACCTCCCATCGGCGCTGAGCGATGGATTGTAACTATTGCCGTTTCCTTGAAGACCACTGCTGGAGACGCTAATACGTTCGATCGATTGATTTTGTCGATCGTAAACAAATATGTCTTGCATATCGATGGAATCTTCTGGAGAAACTTTCGATCCGAAGGACTCGAATGCAACAAATCGTCCGTCGGCACTTATGGACGGGTTTCGGCTATATGAATATCCACGGTCACCCTCGCTAGATAGCATAATTCGTTCAATGTTCCGACTCTGAAAGTCGTAAACGAAGACATCATCCGTCCCGTTTGTGTCTCCAGGCACCAAGCCTAAGTCAGTAGAAAACACTACGAATCTTCCATCTGCACTGAATGACGTTTTTGGAGAATGGTTAGCTCGAAAGAAATCCCCAGGCAAGGACGCCACAGCACCAGTGCCCCGCGATCGATTACCCGAGAAAGTGCTATTAGTGATCTGTCCTACTCCTCCATACCAACTCAGAATTGCACCTCCGTCTACTGGTGCCTCATTAAACGCGAGAGTGCTGGCATCGATATGCATCGTACTGTTGTTACTCAAAAGGATACCGCCACCCAGTTGCGCATTGTTGTGCCAAATCGTGCTCTGACTGACGTCGACTGAGCCTTGCCAGACGGCGATGCCGCCACCTCCATGCTGAGTGGAACTGTGTGCAATCGTACTCAAAGTCAAATTAAGTGTGCCCGCTGATAGGATGGCTCCTCCGTCCTGACCAGCGGGTGCTCGTCCATATCTCGCAGTCACCCGCGACAGGTTCAGAGTTGCACCCGGATGTACCTTAAAAACCCGGTCAAGCAAATGTGCATCTATTACGCTGGTATCGTGGTTGTCTCCAAATATGGAAAGAGTCCCATGCACGTCCAAATCCCCACTGCGCACATCCGACCAGCCCGGAGGATTCGGGGGAACCGTCCCACCTTGTCCCGGTGCCATAAATTGAAAAATCGGATCCGGCACTGGTGCAATCGCGAGATTGAATAAGCCGCGATCGAGGATGATAGTCCTCGCGGCCATTCCCGCCGCATTGGCTTCCATGATGGCAGCCCGAAGACTGGTCTTTCCATATGTGTCTAAAGCAAAGCCGTCTCCTGGATTAGTGTCAAGGGTGTCTAAGGTTGTGTCGACGTAGTAGATCGTGGGGTCGCTAATCTTAACTCGAAACTGCCCGATCCTATCTTCGCGAACCGCCAGCCCTTGTGTTCCAAATACTGCATTGTTTCGGGTCCGGATTTCATAGGGACCGTAATCTAGCGGATCCCAACTTCCGCCTGGTGCATTCAAGGTATATGTCGCTCGGAAGCCAGTTCCAAATGGGACAACAGAGCCAGGTTTAAGAGTCGGATAATAACTTTCTTCAGGCCCCCATTGGCGCACTACGACGAGATCATCATTTCCGATGGTACTCGAATTGATGCCGTTACGATGCGAGTAGAGAATCGTAATTTCCTGTAATGTCCCGCCTGCCGTTATGATATTGGCTGCACTGACTAGCTGTACCGTCGGGGCAAACACATCGGCCGCTAGCGATTTGTTGGCGTTAAGGCGACGACCACTTCCGACACTAGAACCAAGAACAGGCAAGGTGTCCCCAAATTCCAGCAACGCTCGTTTTACTTCGTTGACCGTAGCACTTGTTTGCAACGACCAGACTAACGCTGCTGCTCCGGCAACGTGAGGCGTGGCCATACTGGTGCCGTTGGCTTCTCCATAGCGACCACCGGGCAATGTGCTTCGCACGCCAACTCCCGGGGCAGCAATATCCACCGATCGCAGACCAAAGTTGCTGAACGGAGCTAAACGATCCGTCGCATCACTGGCGGCAACCGAGATGATATTGTCCGATTCGTAACTAGCTGGGTAAAAGGGATTGCGATCGTTGTCCACGCCGCTTCCCAAGATGTTGCCATTACCCGCGGCGGCCACAAACAAGATTCCCGCATTACCGGCCGCGTCG
>JBKCTT010000032.1:0-2521 GCA_046318795.1 Pirellula sp. | reverse complement strand
CGGCCCATACGAATTACGCGTTGATGTTCCCATGTGAGCCCTCACTAAGAGGTGGTACCGATCCTGTAAACGACGATCCAGCTTGAGTTTATAGTCATTCGTCAGCTAATACCAAATCCCCCAAGTTGTGTAGAGACCAATGCCTAAAAGGGGCGAGGGGAGCAAAATCAAAAAGATGTGGGTAAAGTCAGGAGCGATGCCCCTGTCTATGTTGTCTATGGCCTTTGGCCATGGTTTTGTTCGCCAAGGGCGATGGTCAATATAACCAGGGGCAACGCCCCTGGTTGGATGCCCAACGGGCCGTTTTCGCCAACGGCGATAATCAATCAGTCAACACGACGGTAATCGTTCGATCGTTATTCGTGCCTGTCGAGCCATCCACGTGATGTGCACCATTGCTTTCGCCGCGGAGTACTAACAATGGAATCAACTCTGCGTTCTCGGCGCCTCTGCGTTTCCATTTCTTCTCTTCCCCACTTCGAGCAACTCGCACATTCCATTCCATGTCCAGGTGAGTTGCATGACTTGCGCCTGTTTACCTTGTCACAACAGAAATGAAATCAAGATGTGGCAGAAATATCGAACGCAGAAAAATGAGTGCGTATCTTTCTGCGTTCGATTTTTATGCCCTTTATTGGATTTATTTGTTCCCCTTCAATCGATTCCTTAAAGCGGCTAGTTATCTCGCGTTCGCAAAACACTCTCTTGCCATCTCCTGCCCTGGTTGAGAGGACAAGCTATGCGATACCACGTCCTCTCGCATGCTGTACGGCGATCCTGATCCGCGACTGCGTCCAAAGAACTCCCTAAAATTCCGTACCAAATCGCACCAAATTCCATCTGCAATTCCAAGCTTGCTTAATATCGCAGACGCCGATTGAGTCGAAGCTAACTCGCCATCTGCTTTGATCTTACCCCGCTTGTCCGAGCGGCCTTTCTTACCGGTAAATACCAGCAGTTCAAAGTAATCTTCCAAGATCATGTTGAGAAATCCTTTGTCGCTTGCTCGGTAACAGGTCTTGCTGGCCACGGGACCGTGCTGACCAGGACCGATCGTCAGCGGCGCCAACCAATCGCCTCGAAGGATCTTGGGACCTTTGCGTTTAAGAGCTTTCTTACGTCGGTCCGCTAATTCCTCAGGCGTGCTGTTCTTGTAGCGCTTTTTGCCGCCACAAATTGTTAACCCGCAAGTGGATGGCATTGTTTGCTGCCGTTCTGTTTGCCGTTCTTATCTGACTAAGTTGAAGGGAATTCAGCCATTTATGACGAGCTAATCTTTAGCCGTCGGTGCCAACATCGCGATTCAACTCGCCAATTGCTCCTAGCCGATGATATAATAAGGGAGCGGCGATTCCATGTATAAGGACTAACGAGATGATACAGCTGACGGGAACAGTGAGAGATGGGAAGATCGAACTCGTTGCGCCTCGGGAGCTCACCGATGGGGCAAGGGTCTCGCTTTTGATGCTTGGCTCAACTTCACCTGACCCCGAACGAATGGATGATGCTGAGCTTGCCAGAACTCTTGCCGCTCTGAGTGCGTTCGAGCAAGCATTTCCTGAAAATGAGGAAGGCGAAGACCTGAGCAAGGCTGCTAGTGAGTCGTCTGACTGGGAAAAGGCCCAGCAAGAAGAACGTGCTAAGAAGATCGAAAGTCGATTCGAGTGAAAAAGCTTCTCCTTGATAGTGGAATACTTAGTGATTTCATCAATCGCCGCCGTTCGGTCTACGATCGCGTAAAAGAATGCGCTGCTCAGAGAATCAGGATTGGAACCTGTGTCCCTGTGCTGGCTGAAATTGCGTTCGGTATAGAAGCAAGCAAAAGCCGTGATACGAACATGCAGCGTTTCGTTGCCGCACTTCCCTCCCTAACTGTCTGGCCATTCGATAATGATGCCGCTTTTCGATATGGCCTTGTTGCATCTGAGCTTCGCCAAAATGGACGCCCGATGCAGGTAGTTGATGTTATGATTGCAGCGATCGCATTAAATCTCGGAGACTGCACAGTAGTTACGACGGACAGCGACCTTCTCGCTGTTCCCAACTTAAACGTTGTGCGGTGGTAATTGTCTAATTACAAAGGCACGAGACCTCTTTTCTACGATTCAATTTGCGATAAAGGAGATCATTACCAGGGGCATTCTGCGCCGCCAGGGTGAATCCATCAAGCCATCGCGAAACGCCTCGGTATCACCGAATGAACCGTTCGGTACCACTTAAATCGCATGGATCAAAATGCCGTTGCTCGATTGGATGGCTCCTGACGAAGAACGACGATTGCCAGAGGCATCGTAAGAATAGGCTTCGTTGGTCGGGATAAAGGGAGCTACCATGCCGGTGATGATGCTGGTACTGGTACCGGTAAGTTGATCGATACGATCATAAGTATAATTCGTCCGCAGATTATCCGCAAAGGACTCTAGTTTTCAAAGTAACTTGGTCAACTGGATCGAAAACATCCCAAAAACCATACAGTCATAATTCGGTGACGACTACGACCAAAATTCGGCTCGTAACAGCT
>JBKCTT010000031.1:0-26341 GCA_046318795.1 Pirellula sp. | reverse complement strand
AGATGCAATGGATCGATTACCCCCAAAGTGATAAACGGACTCGACAGAACTGCAGCAGGAACAAACTCACCGACGCGAATCTTAACGCTAAGAATCACTCCATCTTTCGGTGCTACTATCGATAGTAGGTCGTAATGATTTTGAGCTTTCTCGCGGTTAGCTCGAGCTAACTCAATCGTAGCCTTCTGCACCTCGATGCTTGCCGCAATAGGTTCACCTGCCAAGAGATTGAGATTCGACTGCGCCTCCGAAACGCGTGCGATCGCTTCCAAACTGCGTCCTCTAGCAGTCTCCCAATTCAATTTTCTCGCATCAATTTCTTCTTCAGAAAGTGCGTTGGAATTTCGGATGGAAATCGCTCGTTCGTACTCTCGTTTCGCATTGGATTCCGTGGCAGTGTTTTGATCGAGCAGTGCCTTTGACGCTGCTAGGCGTGCTTGCTGGATAGAAATCTGAGCTAGCAATTCTTGAAGTCGCGACTCCTGGGCCAGTAGTTCTGCTTTTGCGACACCTAGATCTGCTGCGGCAGACCGTCGATCCAATCGCATGAGAACATCACCGGCTTTGACCTTATCGCCAGGTTGCACAAGTATCAGCTCCACAATCCCAGGTAATTGAGAGCCAATAGAAATCGCTTCGTTCACGGGCTCAACTAAGCCGACCCCTCCGATGTAATTAGTAACAGCATGGCTCGTGGACTTGTTCGAACCAGTTTTGGAGGTTGCCGAATCTTTATCGGCTATATTGAGACGCACCAAGCTGGTAGAAGAGTTTGGTGCAGTCGGTGGCATATGACGCACCTCACTGCTTTGCTCTTTTGGGGAGTTCTTTTTGATCAATGAGACTGCCACAAACAACATGACCCCTGCGGCTACCAAGCTTGCGATCGAAAACAAGTTTTTTGTAAATCGGCTCACAGTAGTCCTCTTATCTTAAAAGTCTTTACGGGCCCGGATCATTGGCGATCGCTGAGTTATCGTCGACAGAGTCAATGACTCCATCGGACATTGTGGCGATTCGATCTGCAAAGGAAAAAATTCGGTTATCGTGCGTCACGACAATGACCGCCCGATCGTCACGGCTAGCCACCTCACGTAGCAACTCCATAACCGCGTGACCTGACTCGGCATCAAGCGACGCGGTTGGTTCGTCACATATAACAATGCTGGGGTTGTGCACTAAAGCACGAGCGATAGCCACTCGCTGTTGCTGGCCGCCAGATAGTTGATTCGGGAACTTGTTCAAGTTCTTGGACATGCCAAGTCGATCAAGCAGCTTGATACTCTCTCGCTTCGCAGCCGCTAAGCTTCGGCCTTGGACCACTAACGAAACAGCGGAATTTTCCGCCGCCGTAAGGGCCGGTATGAGGTTGAACTGCTGAAAGATAAACCCAAGCTTTTGAGCACGAAAGGAAACGAGACTTCCCCCTCGTAGCTTGGTCAGCTCTCGCCCCAAAACGAAAACCGAACCACTTGTCGTGGTCAAGAGCCCGGCAATGATGGATATCAAAGTCGTTTTACCACAGCCGCTAGGCCCCACCAAAAAAGTGGTTTTGCCTATGGGTATAGACAAATCGATACCCCGAAGCACTTGTACTTTGGCTTGTCCCTCGCCGAAATCTTTGGTGATGCCAATGCACTTTACGGCCAGCTCCTCAGTTTTTGATTCGGATGATTTTAGATCGAGCTCTCGTTTCGAGTTCATTACGTTATCAACCTCGAAAAACGACAGCTGGATCTACAAACAACAATCGTCTCAGCGCCACCAACGACGCTAAGCAAATGATGGCTGCCGCGACAACCCCCGAAATGACACCGATTTGCCAGGGCAGATAGAAGCCCGCAAAATTGGAGTTCCGGCCAGCAGACTCAAAGAAGAAGGCTGCTCCGAAAAGCCCTAGACTGTAGCCAACAAAACCGACCACGCTAGCTTGGAGCAGCACCATAAGAATGAGTTTACTATTGCGAGCCCCAATCGCTTTCAGCACCGCAAAGTGCCTAAGGTTCTCCAGCACAAAGAGATTAAACATAAGCCCGACAACGCAGACGCCCACTAACACACCTAGGGCGATCACGGTACCAAAGCTAACGGGAATGCCGGTGTTATCAATAACGTATTGAATAGCTTTGTCACGAAAATCGTTGGCGGTTAAAGACTGCAGACCGGTTCGTTCGTGGATTGCTTTAGACACTTCCTCGGCGGTTTTTCCATCCTCCGACTTGGCCAAGACAAAGGACATTTGGTTACGGCCATTGTTGGTGTATTGCAAGGCCTGTGAGTAGCGAGTGAAGAACGTAATCGAGGAAGTAAATTTAGGTGAGTCCTTTACGATTGCGACGACGACAGCTCGTCGATCGTTGAGTTCGACGGTTTTGCCTAATGAAATCGTTTCACCTCTCCACACCTTTCCAAAACCATCTTCGCCAACAGCGACGGCATCAGGTCGGCGTAGTTCTTCGATATCACCCATCACCACACGTGCAGGCAAGCCGACCAGAGAGGAGTCATCCACTCCAATCAAAACCGCCGACTCGAGATCACCTGTTGCAGTACGTACCGTCGCGACAGCTTTAAACAGAGGTACAGCCCATTTGACACCAGGCACGCCACGAATGCGTCCCAGTTCCGTATCGCGAAGGGGAAAGACCGTGTCTAAATTTTTGACACCTGGATCCATGACCCAGATGTCCGCTTCTGGGATGTCGGTGATGATGGCTCCTGCTCTTGAAAGGAGGCCGAGAAAGATCCCCATTTGCTGATTGATCAAAAGGGTCGAAAATGCGACCCCAATCACGAGCCCTAAGTACTTGGCTCTATCGTGGAACAACATCTTGAGTGCAATCAGAAACATGACCTTGTTCCGGCGGGACCTAGTAACGCTTTGATTAAGATTTAGCTATGCATTCTCGCAAGGGGACAGCCGATGGCGATGATGTTGGTTTCTGCCTCGGATAATTCCTCGAGTCGACGTCGAACATTTGCGTCGGAGTCGAACAGCTTGGCCATCTTGATATAGGTCGTGTGATGTCGGGCTTCGGACTCGAAGAGCGAACCGTAGAACTCCGCGAGCTCCGCATCTTTCACGTGATTTCTCAGCAAATCAAAACGTTCACAAGACCTAGCCTCAATCAAACCAGCGATGAGCAATCGATCGACGGCTCGCTGAGGTTCATTTTGTCGGACTAATTCGTTGAGAGAGCGGCCGTAGTTGCCGGGCCGTTGCAATCGAAATCGAATGCCACGTTTCGCGAGGAGCGCTAGCACCATATGAAAGTGCTCGAGCTCTTCTTCGATTATGCGGGTCATCTCACGCGTCAGCACTTCCTTTTCAATGTAGGAACCTAGCAAGCTCATAGCGGTGGCGGCTGCTTTGTGTTCGCAGTGCGCATGATCGATAAGAATCTCTTCGAGATTGGTATCGACCTGCTTGAGCCACCGCTCTTGAGACTCGCTTTTTAGGTGCAACATTTTGTTTACTTCTTGAGTTCCACCAATTCGCCCGTGGGAGATTCGGCCGACATCTTGCGAATGTCTTCCGTGATGCGCATCGAGCAGTACTTTGGTCCGCACATACTACAGAAGTGAGCACTCTTGAAGGTGTCTTGAGGCAATGTCTCGTCGTGGTAAGCCTTGGCCGTTTCTGGATCGAGAGAAAGTCGGAACTGTTCGTTCCAATCGAAGCCGAATCGGGCTCGCGAAAGAGCATCATCGCGGTCTTGAGCACCAGGTCGTTTGCGCGCCACATCGGCTGCGTGGGCAGCGATTTTGTAAGCGATAACTCCTTGCTTGACATCTTCGCGGTTCGGCAGACCGAGGTGTTCCTTGGGTGTTACATAGCAAAGCATGGCAGCACCGCTCCAGCCTGCCATGGCAGCACCGATCGCTGAGGTGATGTGATCGTAACCAGGAGCAACGTCGGTAACCAACGGCCCCAGCACGTAGAACGGCGCACCGTGGCAGACTTCGATCTGACGCTTGATGTTCATGTCGATTTGGTCCATCGGAATGTGACCAGGTCCCTCGACCATGACTTGGGTACCCTTTGCCCAGCCTCGTTTGCAGAGTTTGCCAAGTACATCGAGTTCTGCGAATTGTGCTTCGTCGCTGGCATCCGCAATCGAACCTGGACGCAGGCCGTCCCCCAAACTCCATGTCACATCGTATTGACGCATGATATCACAAAGGTCGTCAAACGCTTCGTAGAGTGGGTTCTGTTTGCGGTGAGCCATCATCCACTTGGCGATCAGCGAGCCACCTCGGCTTACGATACCGGTAACACGTTTGGTGGTTAGGTGGAGATGTTCGAGCAGCACGCCGCAGTGGATCGTCATGTAGTCGACCCCTTGTTTGGCTTGGTGTTCGACCATGTCGAGGAAATGTTGGGCACGCATGTCTTCGATGTTGCCACCGAGTTCTTCTAGCATTTGGTAGATCGGTACCGTGCCGATGGGCACCGGAGAGGCATCGATGATCTGCTTTCGAATGTTGTCAATTTCTTTGCCGGTCGACAGGTCCATCACCGTGTCGGCACCGAAATGGACTGAAACGTGCAGCTTTTCTAATTCTTCGGCGACGTTGCTGGTGACAGCTGAGTTACCGATATTGGCGTTGATTTTGCAGCGAGCAGCGATCCCGATACACATAGGTTCAAGTCGACCTGCCAAGTGGACTTTGTTGGCGGGAATAACCATTCGACCTGCTGCAACTTCAGATCGGATCGTTTCCGGGGTTAGGTTTTCTCTCTTTGCGACGAACTCCATTTCGGGAGTGATTTCGCCAGCAACGGCTGCCGTATATTGCGTTGAACCAGATTTGGTTATCACTTAAGGTCTCCAATTGAATTAATGGTCGGAGGCTCGGAATGGAATTGAGCCTCGCTCCTGCGCGGTGATATTCTACCCAGTGGCAGGTTATTCTCAAAACGAAGGGCTGAATGTGCGGAATTTCGACTACATTGTTCGAGCTTGATCGATACGATATGCAGGTTCGAGCGTCTGCGAAGAGCCCAACGATGTTGATCACAGGTCCCCTCACTTAATCTCTTATCCATAATGAATCTGCCAGCTCCCAACGATCTCTTTGAACGAAAAACCGCAATCAGAAAACAAGCTCACGAGAACCGAAAGAACCAGCCAGAAAAGGATGCGGTTTCGGTTCAAATCGTCGATCGATTCATGACATTACCAGAGTATTTGGCTGCCAATACTGTGATGTTTTACGTAGATGTTCGAGACGAAGTCAGAACGAGACAGGCATTACCGGAAGCGTTGGCCAGTGGAAAGCGAATTGTCGTTCCGTATTGTGTTGACGGTGAGCTCGAGCTTTTTTGGCTGGAAAACATGGATGAGCTCGAGCTGGGAATGTATCGAATCCTGGAGCCTCGCGCTGATCTTCGCGAGGTGGCAAGCAAAAAACTGCAGCCCACCGATCTCGATTTGATCATGGTTCCCGGCGTCGCATTCGACCGTAACGGAGGCCGAACGGGTCACGGCAAAGGCTACTACGACAAGCTGCTTCAGCATGCCAAACCGACCACGCCACTCATCGCCTTGGCGTTCGAATGCCAAATGTTTGAAGAAATTCCGGCTGAGAGCCACGACATTTATATGGATAAAGTTGTAACAGAGAACGCGGTCTACGTCGGGCGTGGTCGCTCTTGATATCGCGATATACAACGCCCCCGGTCTCGGATCAGTCCGCATTTTTATTGAGAAAACCCGAATAATCAGGAAACACGATGGTAAGAACAGCTAGTACGATGTTGCCTCTCGGAACTCCAGCTCCTCACTTCGCACTGCCGAATCCAAACGGTAAGGTCATCTCCCTTGACCAATTTCGAGAGCACAAAGGACTGGTGGTCATCTTTATGTGCAATCACTGCCCTTACGTAAAGCATGTTGCTCCCGAATTGGCGAGGGTTTCGGCGGAGTATATGGCCAAGGGAATTGGCTTCGTTGGAATCAGCTCCAACGACATCGAAAAACATCCCGATGATTCACCGAGCAAGATGGCTGAAGAAGCCAATCGCCAAGGGTACTTATTTCCTTATTTGTTCGATGAAGATCAATCGGTGGCTCAGGCATACCGAGCCGCGTGCACCCCAGATATTTTCGTGTTTGATTCCGGCATGAAATTGGTTTATCGAGGACAGCTCGATGATTCGAGACCCAAGAACGATCGCCCCTTAACAGGTGCAGACCTAAGGCAAGCCCTCGATGCCGTTTTGGACGGAAAGCCAGTATCTATGGATCAGAAGCCAAGTATCGGTTGCAACATCAAATGGAAGCCTGGGGCTGAACCCGATTACTTTAACCCATCTGGCATTAGCTAGACTGTTTTATGAGTAATTCTATGGACCCAATGCAGGACCTACGAATTGGCCTAGGAATGGACTCCCACCGCTTGGAATCTGGTGGCCCACTCACCATTGGGGGAGTCAAACTCGACTACCCGTTTCATTTCGTAGGCCATTCGGATGCCGATGTTTTGCTTCATGCAATAACCGATGCGATCCTTAGTTCTGCCAATTTGCCTGACATTGGCGAACTATTCCCCAACAACCTCCCAGAAAACAAAGGGAGAGATTCGGCCGATTTCCTGAAAGCAGCCGTAGCGCTCTTCCGAGATCAGGGTTGGGTGCTTGTGCAATTAGATTGTGTAATAGAGATGGAGCGACCCAAGCTATCCCCCCACAAAGGGGAGATGTCCATTCGAATTGGTGAGATTTTGGGTATCGAGCCTGATCGGATTCGGATCAAGGGTAAAACGGGGGAGGGTGTGGGAGAGATCGGTCGGGGCGAATTGGCTAGATCAACTTGCATTGCCCTCGCATATCGCCCTGGTTAGCCCTTGACGATTACAAGGGATAAAAATTATCCTTAGCAATTCTCGGTGCGGTCGAACGTATTTGGCCTCACTTTTGCTGGTTGGGTAAGAACCGACCGAATTTGAAGATTTGCCGGCATAGCTTCAATTGGCAGAGCACCGCATTCGTAATGCGGGGGTTGTGGGTTCGACTCCCACTGCCGGCTTACAGGTAAAGAGGAGTCCACTGGACTCCTTGGTTTTCGGGTCCTCAGGATTCATTGGTTTGGGCTGTTGGCACAAACTAACATTTGATGTGTGTATTGAAGGGTTGAGGCCCTCCCAAAACACGTCATCTAACACAAGGGAAATTAGGAACTTATGGTCCAAGCGGTCACAATCGACATCCGGGAAATCGTTCTTTCCAATCAGACTTTTGGTCCTCAGGACATCGACAAACTGACGGGAGCCATACAAGAGGACTTTACCCAGGCGGCATTGCTTCGCGACGCCGTTCAGGAGCTTCAACAATCTCCATCGCTTTCCCCAGCCGGTATGACTCGCTTGGGAGTTTGTCTTTATTTGATTGGAAAGTTTCGAGAAGCCGAGTCTGCACTCAAGCAAAGCGATGGCGGAGCTCTCGCTCAATATTACTTAGGTCGCGTTTGTTTCGAACTGGAGGAGTACGACCGAGCGCTAGGATATTACGACGCGGCTGAGAACTCGGGTTATACCGCCGAATGGTGTCAATTGTGTCGTGCGGAAGTGCTTCGTTATCAGGGCAAGAAGGAAGAAGCACTGAAGATCCTCGACAATATCTTTGGACCTGTCGAGCAACACCCAGAGTATCCTTATCAGCGTGCGGCTACTTTGTCAGCGATTGGCGGGAATCTGCCTGAGGTTATGGCTCTTTATCAGCGAGCACTACAGGTTAATCCAAAGCACGCCGGTTCGCTTTTTGGATTGGCAGTTGAGAACGACCGATTAGGCAACGATCACCAGGCGTTTGAGTACTATCAACGAGGTGCGGGGGTGATCCCGGCTCACATTGGTACACTGCTCAATCTAGGTCTCCTGTATGAAGATCGCAACGACTATGCTCGCGCTCAAGCATGTTACAAACGAATTTTGGAAACCGCTCCCGATCATCCACAGGCAAGATTGTTCTTAAAGGATGCGGCAGCCGGCGGTAACGTCTTGTACGACGAGGATTCGCAAAAGAAGAACGAGCGAATGTCGCAATTGCTCAACGTTCCTGTTTCCGATTTCGAACTATCGGTTCGGTCTCGAAATTGCCTCTCGAAGATGGGTATTCGCACGCTTGGCGATTTGACCCGCGTATCCGAGCAAGCGTTGTTGTCTAGCAAGAACTTTGGCGAGACCTCACTCCACGAGATCAAGGAAATGTTGACTGCACGCGGATTGTCGCTCGGTCAATTTGCTCACGAAAAACGCGAAGCTGAGCCACCACTCGATCTTTCCGGCATGACGCCTGATCAACAGCAAATGTTGGATCGTCCAATCTCGGAACTCAACCTTTCCGTTAGAGCTCGCAAGTGTATGGTTCGATTGCAGTTGAACACCATCGGCGAGTTGATCCGCAAAACCGGCGATGATCTTCTTGAGTGCAAAAACTTTGGTGTGACCAGTTTGACCGAGGTTCGTGAGAAGCTGACGTTGATGAATCTCAAGCTTCGGGGCGACTGATCTCGGCTAACCGTTTTTCTCGACAGGTTACTTTGAACGTCAATCGCTACTGTCTCTTGACTTCTGGGGTTCCAGCAGCGATTGCTGTGATTGAGTTCCAAGGAAGCCATGCTGCCGAGTGGATTCGGGAGCATTGGTCTCCCTCCTTCGCAGTACGAGCATCGTCTGGTCATTTTGAACTATCCGCTCCGTCCGCAAGCAGAGCGGAGCTCAAGCAGAATAGTATTCGATTCGGTCTCTTTTCTGCTTCTGGTTTGTCAGCAAGCAATGACAGCCATAGTATTGCAGGCGAAGCGGTGGTCCTATGTCGTACAGGATCGGATTGCTACGAGTTGCATTGTCACGGTGGTCTGGCGGCCGCAAACATCATTGTTCAGTGTCTTAAGGATGCCGGATTCGAACAGGATAATCGTCGAGGATTTGGCGATTCACCGGAAGAATCCGCGATAGATTATCAAGCGATCGAGGATCTACAGCGATCTGTGTCTATAGAAACGGCATCGCTATTGATGGATCAAAGCCGTGGCGCACTTTCAAAGGCCGTGCGCAACCTGATGGTCTTAATCAACAAGGGGGATACGAACGGAGCAGTAGATTCTGTACGGGAGTTAATTCGATGGGCAGAACTAGGGACCCATCTCGTTGAGCCATGGAAAATCGTATTGGCCGGCCCACCCAATTCGGGCAAGAGCAGTCTTCTGAATGCTATTCTGGGATATCAAAGGGCGATTGTTCACGAGCAAGCCGGCACGACGCGAGATCTTCTTACTGAGCATACTAGCGTCGGCGGTTGGCCTGTCGTTATTGTGGATAGCGCAGGAGTTCGCGAGACCGAAGACCGAATTGAGGGAGCCGGGATCGCAGCAAGTTTCGTAGCCGTTGGATCGGCGAATTGCCTTTTGCTTTTGGTGTCTCCCGAGCTTGGTTGGCAGGCTGAGCATAACGCGATACTCAGTGGCTATCGAGGAGACCGCGTCATCGTCGTTGAGACCAAATCCGATCTGGGAAGTGTGAAGGGGCTCAGCGTGAATTATCCCAGTATCGCCACCAGTGTTGCTGAACCCCAGTCGATTGAACGACTACTTCACGCAGTAGAAAGGGCTTTGGTGCCACATATACCACCTAGCGGAACGGCAATCCCCTTTCGGAGGGAGCATGTTGAAGCGTTTCAAGCGGTTCAAGAGTATCTGAGTGATGGCAAAACGGCCGAGTCCTTGGAGGTATTGAAAGACATCCTGTCGGGGGCAAGTAGCCAAGAAATACCTTACTGAGAGGAAAGAAAACGGCTGCGCAGCATATCTCTATTGGGAAAACCGTGGAAGTTGGTAAAGTGTGGAGTCTAGATAACCGTCGTCTTAGGTCATCGCAGTCAAATTCCTCTTAGCGTAGAAAATCTGCCAGCATGCAAATGGAAAAGCTAGTGTCGCTCTGCAAGCGGCGTGGGTTCATGTTTCAATCCAGCGAAATCTACGGCGGGCTAAATGGATTCTGGGATTACGGTCCGCTGGGTGTTGAGCTAAAGCGAAACATAAAAGACGCTTGGTGGACCGATATGTGCAAAGGGCACAACGAACTTATACAGCCCGAGGGAGCACCGACCCTCTACGAAATGGTTGGCCTAGATTGCACGATCCTCATGCACCCACAAGTTTGGAAGTGCTCGGGACACTACGACCTATTCCACGACTTTATGGTCGACTGCCGCGTTAGCAAAAAGCGATACCGTTTCGATCAGGTTCGAGGCAAATGGGTTGAGTACAATGGTCAACGAATCTTCGTGACCGTCATGTGCGAACCGGAGAGCGAGGACGATGAGGTTAAGCAACGGGCTCTCAAGTTCTTCAATCTGCGAAACAAAGATGTCGAACGCCTAACATTCGATACAGGATTTAAGTCGCTCGATAAATTGTCTGTCGCGGAGCGAGCCCAGGTATTGGCGCCCGATGCCAAGGAATTGAATTCTCTCACCGATCCGCGTGAGTTCAATCTTATGTTTAAGACCTACGTCGGTGCACTGAGTGGTGAAGAGGGAGCTGCTTTTCTTCGTCCCGAAACTGCCCAAGGAATCTTCGTAAACTTTAAGAACGTTCTCGACAGCACACGGATTCGAGTTCCATTCGGCGTTGCTCAAGTCGGTAAGAGTTTCCGCAATGAAATCACCCCGAGGAATTTTACATTCCGCTCTCGCGAGTTTGAGCAAATGGAGATCGAGTTCTTTTGTCATCCAGAGCAATCACCGCAGTGGTACCAATACTGGCGAAATCGCCGATTGCGGTGGTACACAGACCTCGGCCTCGCAGGTGAGCGATTGCGGCTTCGCGAGCATGATCAAGATGAATTGAGTCACTATTCTTGTGGCACAGCGGATATCGAATACGCATTCCCGTTCTTGCCCGAGGGAGAGTATGGGGAATTAGAGGGAATTGCTCACCGAGGTGATTTTGATCTTCGCTCTCACATGGAAGGAAAGCTTGATCCAAAAGAGCGACCACTCAAGCTGGAACTAAACGAACATGGTCAACCTAAGCATCGAGGCAGCGGTAAGGACCTAACGTATCGGGATGATTTGACCAACGAACGATTTATTCCTCACGTTATCGAACCATCGGCTGGTGCAGATCGAGCGACTTTGGCTTTCTTATGCGAAGCTTATCATGAGGACGAAGCTCCCGACGACTCAGGCCAAATGCAATCGCGAGTTGTTATGCGATTGAATCCTCGCATCGCACCATACAAGGCTGCCGTGTTCCCGCTCGTTAAGAAGGACGGGATGCCCGAGATAGCAAAAGACATATATGGTGAGCTCAAAAAGAAATTCAACGTCTTCTATGACGAGAAGGCGGCTGTAGGTCGACGATATCGCCGGCAAGATGAAATCGGAACGCCGTATTGCATCACGGTTGATTCCCAGACATTGGTCGACAAGACCGTCACGATTCGCGATCGAGATTCGCTCGAACAGTGGCGTGTGAAAATCGACGATGTAGTCGGCGAAGTCGAACAACGAATTGTGTAAGTCCTCCAGACCATCCCTCAACCTCGAGACAATCCATGAGTTACCAACAGGGTGAATTGTTCTCGAGCGACATTCCTCCCTGGGAGCTCGACGCGGCGAGCGAAGTTCCCTCGGTATCAGTCGTTTTCCCTGAGGCACCGTTCGGACCGTATGACTATCGGATACCGGACGAATTGTCCGGTCTGATCAAGCCCTCGATGAGAGTCGTTGTTCCCTTAGGTAAGGGGAACAGAGAAATTGTTGGTTATGTGGTCAGCCTGCAAATCGCGATTCAGCATTCTTCGACTTTAAAGCCAATTATTCGCCTTGTGGATCACGAACCACTTTGCACAGGGCAAATCATCGAATTGATTAGATGGATGAGCTTGTATTATCTGGTTCCGCTCGGACAAATTTTCGAAGCGGTGATCCCTGCAGGTGTGCGAGCTGGGGCTGGAACGCGAAATCAGACGCTGCTCAAACCATCTGAGCAAGCTTCGGATGATCATTTGGTTCAAACACTTCCCGTTAAGCAACGTCAAACGTTGCAGCAATTGATACTCGCCGATGAACCGCTATCGGTCGATCAGTTAAAGCACTTAGCGCAATGCTCCGATGCAATCATTAAGAAACTAAAAGACTCGGGATTTGTCGATACATACAAAGAACGAGTCATGACGTTCGATGCTACAACGGTTAATACAACCTTTGAGAGAATACCCGCGCCTGCCTTATCAGCGGACCAACGCATTGCTCTCAAAACGATTTATGAATCCATCGATTCGGGTGAACACTCAACCATCTTGCTGCATGGAGTCACAGGGAGCGGCAAGACAGAGGTCTACATGCAAGCGATTGAGCAAGTGGTCTCGTTCGGAAGGCAAGCGATTGTCTTGGTTCCTGAGATTAGCTTGACTCCGCAAACCAGATCACGATTTCAAAATCGTTTTTCATCGGTAGCCGTTTTGCATTCCAACATGAGCGGTCCAGAGCGGCACTACCAATGGCGACGGATAGCCGATGGCCATGCGCAAGTGATCATTGGTCCAAGAAGCGCGATCTTCGCTCCCGCCCCTTATTTGGGTTTGATCATTTTGGATGAAGAGCATGAAAATACGTTTAAGCAGGAAACGGTCCCGCGATATCATGCTCGGGATGTTGCCATACATCGAGCATCGCTGGAGAAGATCCCTTTGGTGTTGGGATCGGCGACTCCATCCTTAGAAACTTTTGAACGAGCACAACGAGGAGCTTACAAAAAAGTCGCGTTGCCTCGTCGGATACTCAATCGTCCCCTTCCTGAAGTGACTACAATCGACCTAAGATCATCGCGGATAGATGTAAACAGGGGAGCCATGTCGGTTCCGCTTCTAAAAGCGATTGATAAAACGATCAGCGATGGAGGGCAGTGCATCCTTTTGTTAAATCGTCGAGGATATGCAACATCGATTCAATGCCCATCGTGTGGTCATGTCGTGACCTGTCCTGACTGTGATCTCGCGTTGACACATCACCGTGACGGAAGCAAAGCCACCTGCCATTATTGCGACTACACGATTGCTGCCCCGAATGTTTGCCCTAAATGTGGTTTCGAAGGGATTCGCTTTGCTGGTTTGGGGACGCAGAAACTGGAGATGGAAGTTCAGCAGAGGTTCCCAGATGCGAAAATCGCTCGCATGGACTCCGACACCATGAAAAAGCCCGGGAGTCATGAGCGCGTCCTCTCGGAGTTTCGAGATGGCAAGACTCAGATTCTGCTTGGAACGCAAATGATCGCCAAGGGACTCGACTTTCCCAACGTTTTACTGGTTGGAGTCATCAACGCCGACTCCACTCTACACTTTCCAGACTTTCGAGCATCCGAGCGCACGTTTCAATTGGTTACGCAGGTCGCTGGGCGTACGGGGCGCGGCGATCGGGCTGGAGAGGTTTTGGTGCAAACCTATTCACCTGACCATCCAGCTATCATTGCTGCTTGCCGGCATGATTATGAAATGTTTTCTGAAGCGGAATTAAAGCAGAGAGAGCAGTTCGGATATCCACCCTACTCATCGCTGGCCCGTCTCATCTTTCGAGGCCCCATCCAAGAAGAGGTTCATGAATTCTCGGAGGAAGTCATCAAGCGTATTCAGGCAGAGATTGCAAAGGGCGGATATAAGATTCGAGTGTTAGGGCCAGCACCTCCACCCATCGCGAAATTGAGAGGCCACTATCGTTATCACGCGATGATGGTGACAAATGACTCGGCAGGTTTACACATTGTCTTGTCCCGGATTCAGGCGACTACAAAACCGCCTGGTGAGAATCTTTATTTGATCGATATCGATCCTGTCGACATGCTCTAACGCCGTTCGAGTGGAATCGAACAAGCGTCGCAGTCTTTTTGAACCTACGAGGTGACATTAAGATGGAATATCGTTCGTCTTGATAATGATATCCATGAGGTCTTTCGTTGAAAGTTTTGCGGAGGCATCGGTGCCGTCCAAGATACCATCGACGAGATCACGTTTGGTTTCGTGAAGAGCCAGGATTTCCTCTTCGATAGTTCCCCGAGCCACGATACGGTAAACCATAACTGGCTTTTGTTGCCCCATACGGTGAGCGCGATCCGTCGCTTGATCTTCTACGGCCGGGTTCCACCAGGGATCCATGTGGATCACGTAGTCAGCTGCCGTTAGATTGAGTCCGGTTCCGCCTGCTTTGAGGGAGATCAAAAAGGCGACATCATTACCATTTTGGAATGCGTCGACTCGCTTTTGTCGTTCCACGGCCGGCGTCGAGCCATCGAGGTATTGGAATGAGATACCTCGTTCGGTGAGAGCATTGCGGATCAAAGCGAGGTGTTCCGTGAACTGGCTAAACACCAAAGCACGGTGTCCTTCGTCTTTGAGGTTTTCGAGAATGCTGCACAGTTGATCCAGCTTAGCTGAAGAACGTTCCCAGTTCTTGTTGACAATCCCCGGGTGGCAAGCGAATTGACGCAAACGTGTTAGTAGGGCCAAAATTTTGAATCGCTGATCTTTGATGTCGGGCAAAACAGCAAGATTCTGAATTTCACCGATGGCTGATCTTCGAACCGCTTCGTATTGAACTCGTTCTTCTGGGCTCAAGTCAACGTATTGGACCACCTCGGTGCGCGAAGGAAGCTCCTTCAGTACATTCTCTTTTGTGCGACGCAGGATAAAGGGCTGGATGCGATGGGCTAGATTCTCCCGAGCGACTGGATCATTATGTTTCTCGATCGGGGTCGCAAATCGATTTCTAAAGCTCTCCCAACCACCAAAGACGCCGGGCGATACGACATTGAAGAGACTCCATAGTTCCCCGAGATGATTTTCCATCGGAGTACCGGTTAGTGCGATAGACCATTTGGCATTCAGTTCACCGATGCTCTGATTGGTTTTGGAACGACCGTTCTTGATCGCTTGGGCTTCGTCCATGACCAAGGTGCCCCATTTTATTTTTGCAAGCTCCGAACCGTCTCGCAGCGCCAGTGCGTAGCTGCTTATCACGATGTCGCCATTCTTTAGATCGCTGAGCAATTCTTTTCGATCGGACTCGCGATAAAGAAGCGGTCGAAGGCTTGGAGCGAATTTCTGTGTTTCTCGCAACCAATTGAATCCCACGGATGTAGGAGCGATGACCAATGTTGGGCCTTCTTCGGCCCGGTCAAGCAACACGGCGAGGGTTTGCAGAGTCTTTCCGAGTCCCATATCGTCAGCCAAGATGCCACCAACCCCCCATTCCGACAATCGACGCAGCCACTTATACCCGTCAACTTGGTAATCTCTCAAATCTGCTTTGAGGCCAGCAGGGAGTTTGGGGTCCAGATCTTTTGCGCTTTGAAACTTGCGCATTCGCTCTTCCCACGCTTTGGCCGATTTCCACTCGATATCTTCTTCCGCAAGCGATTGAATTTCGTGAGCTGCAGTGGAATCGAGCACTAGGCTCTTTCGGTCCATATGGCTTACGTTTCGAACTTTTTCAAGTTTCTTACGCAGCTCTGATTCGATTTTTGCGAATTGACCGTCTGCCAATCGAACGTAGTTGCTTGTAAGAGGGTTGTCACGATCATTCATGCTCTCCAGCAATTTCTCAATCGAAACTTCCTCGTTTCCGAGTTTGCAGCTACCGGTGATGCCAAACCAATTTCGTTTAGACGTGATTTCTACTTTAAGCGATTTCGCTGTGATTGAACCAAGAACACGAATCGGCTTTTCGCTATCCTTGTCCCAAAGTACTTCAACTTGATCGCGGACGGTTTCCACCTTTTCGAGAAGATTGATTGCATTTTCGAATGAAGTGATGCAACCCGTGTAGTCCAAATGCGCATTGAGATCGAGATCAAGCTCATCAGCCAACTTTACTAATTGGGCTGATTCTATTTTGGCGTTTCGTACCCACTGGATTTTTTCATCGCCTGATTTTTCTGTCCAGGACGTCGGTGCAGCTCCTGGTAAGGAAATGCGTCCTCCCTTGGTGCGAACTCTTAATCCATAATCGAGTTGCCCCTGTTTGCCCGATCGCAACAGTAGCAATGGCGTTGTGGGATCGACCATGGTTCGATAGCCAAGCGAATCGGGCAACACAACAGGAATATCACCAGGTAATTTGCTCAGAACATCGAGCAATTCACTACGGCGTTCTTTGGAGACGGCAGGGAGTTTGGTAAGATTAAATATGCTGCGAAATGTCTGCTCAGAAAGCGAATAAAGCGTAGCAATGGACTTGTCGTCGTTCAAATGAAAAACTAAATCACCTCCAACGGCAAAGCTACCTAAGATTCTGGTATTGGGGGTTGAGCAAAGAATGATCTTGAGGGATTCGTCGTTTTGCATCTCGACGCCTATCATCAGGTGACCATTCACAACAGACAGAGGTTGATCATCGAAGAGAACATTATCGGCGGACACCAATAGCTTGATGGCGTCAAAAGGATTGATGTAATGATCCTGGTGGTAGGAGAGTCTTTCGGCTAGTCTCAATACTTGTTTGTCGTGTGGTTTTAAAGCATCTAGATGCTTTAGCGCCACATCCTGGACGGTGACTTTAGTTCCTTTACGATATCCCCCGTTTTTTTTCGGGATCTGAAGCACAGGCTTTACTTTAAAGCCGTTTCCTTGGAAAGAGAAATTCCAAGCGATACGCGTTTGGTCGACTTCCGCGTTCTTTGCAGCAGGGGCGAGGAAGCGGTCTTGAGTCTCGGGGTCCTTTTCATGCATCTTCACTAGGCTTGCAATCTGAGCCAAGGCTAGTTGATCGCTGTTGACGATGAACGACGATTTGTCGATTGGACCCACAACAATCTCGTCTTCGATCACTGCTTCTTTAAAGTCAAAGTGCAACTCGTCCTTGTCGCTTTTGAGTTCTTTGACCGCCTGGGAAATGTGAATGCAGGGTTTGGTGCCCATGGAATCTGAGCAGGTGCATCCGTATTTCGGCGTCGAATTGTTCAAGCTTAAAAAGAGCTCAAACTCTTCTAATAGCTCGTCATCATCCGAAAACTCATCGTAATCATCGTCAATGTAGGTCGAGCTGGGCCCATAAATCTTGACCCCTATCTTGAGATCGCCGTTCGAATGCACCTCCAATAAATCAAACTCCATCGTATTTGGGGCGATGGAAGGAAATCGCTGTCGCTCAAGTCCTGAAGCAATTGCCTGAATGGCAGCTCGACAGGACTGGAAGAATTGCCTCTGCTTGGGATTGCTAAATGAATCCGATGGCGTGACGGGTGCTTTCCATGAACCGACATCTACCGATGAGTTGAGTTGGAGGCCCGCTAGAAGCTGCCTTAGAACCGATTGCTGCGATTTGGGAGCTCTTCCTTGATTGAAGCTGTTGCGTCGAGCTTTTCCCATTCTGGATTCCCTTCCCACTAAAGATATAGTTTTTACTGGGCTATTTTCATGAGTCTAAGAAACTGAGCCGTTTCCGTCCGTGAGGCTCTCATGAATGCAACCAACTTCTTGAGTTTGGTCCGCCCTGACTCGATTTTAGCAGTTTATCCCCAAAATGAGAGGAAAGTCGCCCGTTTTTGGAGTTTCTCTCCGGAAAATCCTGGGTCTAAAATTCGAGATAGGGGTATCGAAAACGAGTTCCGGCATCGTATGCTATGGAAGTTTCAAAATACGCTGGACGCCCCTTTTTGCTAGGTAATATGTCGAAAAAAATTGCGATTCTAGAATCTGAATCGGAAAAGTTCCCATTCGTATACCGGTCTCCCTTGAAGTTCGGCGGTAGGGTCGTCAAGGACGTCACGACGTTTCGCACGACGATCACCATCGAAGATAAGGGCAAGAAGAAGACTGCCATCGGGATGGGCGAAATGACGATGGGCACCGCATGGGCGTGGCCGTCGAAAGCTCTCAGTCCTGAGATGGCTCTTCGTGCCGTCATTACTCTTGCCGAGCGAATCACGGCAGCTTTGCCAGAACTAGAACCCGCCCAGCACCCGCTGCATTTATCGACCCAGCTCAAGGCAATTGCCAAAGCTAAGGCGGTAGAGCTTCAAGAAGCGATGAAGCTGACCGAACCGATTCCAGATTTGGCGATTGCGTTGGCAGCATCCAGTGCCGACATAGCCATTCATGATGCGTATGGACGACTCAACAATGCCAATTCGTTTGATTGCTTGACCCCCGAGCACATTGGTAGCGATCTATCCCCCTGGCTCGGTGAAGAGTTTGTTGGCAAAGGTTTTCAAGATTCGTTGTTGCCGGCACCAGCTCCAACACTCGCTCTTTATCACTTGGTTGGCTCGCTCGATCCGTTGTCCTCTGCGGACTTGAATTCGCCCATCAAAGACGGTTTGCCGGAGACGCTTGAAGAGTGGATCAACACGCAACAGCTTTCGCATTTGAAGATCAAGTTGACCGGACAAGATCTCGATGCCGATGTAGGCCGCGTTGTCGAAATCGAACGAATCGCAGTCCGAACCGCACCTACTAGGGCATGGCATTACTCCCTCGACTTTAATGAAGCATGCGACAATGAAGACTATGTGATCGATTTCTTAGAGAGAATCGATCGACTAGCTCGCGAGGCAATTCCGCGAATTCACTACATCGAGCAGCCGATGGGGCGAGATCTGCGACTGCGCAAAGAAGTAACCATGCATCGCGTCAGTCGACTCAAGCCTGTCGTGATCGATGAATCGCTGACTGACCTAGACATGTTTATGTTTGCAAAGCAACAGGGCTATTCTGGTATTGCCATCAAGGCATGCAAAGGAATTAGCGATTCACTGCTATTCGCCGCTGCGGCAAAGCACTACAACCTTAAGTGTTACGTCCAAGACCTAACCTGTATCGGTGCATCGTTCTTGGCCTCGGCTGCGATGGCCTCACGAATTGCCGGCCTCAAAGCGGTCGAAGGAAATGGACGACAGTATTGCCCATCCGGCAATAAAGACTGGGAATCGCTTTACCGACCCATGTTTCGAGTACTCGGTGGTGTTGTGCCAACCGAATTGCTTAATGGCGTTGGACTCGGTTTCGCGTGGCCTCGCAACCTTCTCTCCAAGAAGTATGCTTCGCTCGCTCAAGGGTGAATTTAGCGATGCCTGAATCGTTGGTCGTTTCTCCTGGGGATCGGCCTGGAACCTGCAAAGATCAACGTGGCAAGGTTCTCACGATCCCTCAAGGCTGGGCCCTTCTCCCACCGGGCGATGCAGGTTTGACCCGCCGTGTAAAAGCAGCAGGGCCAACCTGGACGGTGCAAGAAAAAAAAGGGCGTAGAGTCTTTTCTCAAGGTGTGTGGGCAGACGCTCGAATCATTGAAGAAAAGAAAAAAGAACTCGAGATCGAACGATCAACGGAAGCCTACGCCAAGCGCCAATTGGCTGACAAAACACGCCGCGACAAGAAGCAAGCCAACTATGTGAACGAGTTTGAATCTGCCGTCCTGGAGTTTTTAGATTTTGCTCCCCTCTATGAGTCAATTGCGGTTAAACTCGCCAAACAAGTAACCGAACATGCAACTCCTGTTGGCAGCGGCACCGTTGCTAGAACGGAACGAATTTCAGTCGAACGAAGAGCGGAATCAGCCGTGATTGCATGGATGCGACACCAAACGACCGCCTACGACTCGATGAAAATTGCTAGAATTCGTGGCGAACGGCGCGACGTACGTCGACAGCTTGCTCAGCGTTCTCGGGAATTACTCGACAACTATCGACGTGGCAACCCAGTTTCCCCAGAGACCTGCCCACTTCAAATCGCATTGCGAAACCTCCCCTAACTACCCTCCGCACATGTACCACCAAACCGTCATCAAAACCAATGCAGAGGATGTTGCAACGGCCGCAAAAGAATGGCTCATCGAGACCATTCAGGAAGCAATTGCCTCGCGAGGCGTTTGTAGCATTGCCCTCTCGGGAGGATCTACACCAAAACGTCTTTATCAACTCATTGCCGAATCGGCTTTGGACGATGTGGATTGGTCAAAGGTGATCTTAATCCTAGGCGACGAGCGTAATGTTCCGCATGACCACGTCGATAGCAATTACAAGATGGTAAGAGAAGCGTGGTTGGATCGAATTGATCCAACCCAAGCCAAACACGTTCCTCGTGTGTTGCCGGTTCAGATTTCGGTGAATGCGCCCGAGCGTGCGGCCGCCGAATACGAGCTTCAGATCAGGAGGAACATTGATCCTAGCAATAGTGCTCCTGATGACTTTCCATCTCTCGATGTTGTTTTGCTAGGGCTCGGGGACGATGCCCATACGGCTTCTCTTTTTCCTGAAACCGAAGCTCTCGAAGAATCAAAGCGGATGTTTGTTGCGAACTACGTTCCCAAGTTCGCAGCATACAGACTCACGTTAACTGCGCCTATGATCAACTCCGCTCGCAATGTCGCATTCTTAGTCTGCGGCGGTGCCAAGCGAGCCGCCATGGAAGTCGTTCTACACGGCCCGAGACATCCCGTCGAATATCCCGCTCAACTGATCGAACCGAAGCATGGTCGGTTGATATGGTTTTTGGATACAGCTGCCAATCCGCCACATCCGTAAAGGGCCTTTTACCCCAACCGTAGGTTGGGCACTCCTGCCCGACGCGAGCACCAATGAACTGGCAGGAGTGCCCATTCTACGGTTGCCGAAAATCGTTATCGACAAAGCACCAAGCTCCTAAGATCAAACTGTTACGGACTTTGCTTTGGTCGTAGAACATGTCCGATTCGTACCGCATCGAGATCGAAGTTGCCCAAACAATAACCTGCTCATAACTAGAGTATTCGTGCTTAAGATTCAGCAGCTTTGCACTATCGATGGTCCACTTACCATGAGCCGCGGTGCGCTAGCACACGATTGAAGCTCCCGGTGTCATCAGGCGGTTGAAATAACATGCATAGCAACAAAAGAGCCAATGCCCGAACCACAGAGAAAGTTACATTCCCCATGTGACCGATGCTTCCGCCAACATTCCGGCCCTGCGCCGGTGGGGCGATGACTGTGTGGATACCAAATGCGCCCCCCGTTTTTTCCATCTTGTTCGTCTGGCCTACGGCCAGACGAACAAGATGGGGGCTGTAGTTTGCGGTGTCGGCAGCTACTCAGTCATGCTCCCACTGGGATAAACCACTGTGGTTAGCTTAACAACCGAATTCGGTGCAACAAAGTGCTCAAAAACGGTATCTCATTGCTTGCTTAAGCCCCGATCGGAACGATAGGAAAACCAAAACACCGTTGGAAAACCCGCATTAGAAAAGATTGGCCTTCTTTCAAACTTTCAACTTCACTCTTCAAACTTCTCAGTCCGCCTTGGGCGGTGGCATTACTGACTGGGTCTATCTCTTATTCTGTGGATTCATCCATCTTGCAAGGAAGTGCTAGAGGCCAAGACTCTCGTCCCATTCACGACTAGTATACGTGTATCGATTGCCTATCGCAGAACTCGTAAGCACAGATCCACTGGCGTTAAGGATCGTAGGTTGACCATAGGCGGTGTAAGCGTAGCGCTCCGTGACCGCGCCAGTGGACGTGGTCATAGCGGTGATGGAGTACTGTTGGTTGCGATGGTAGCCTAATGCGACTTCGGTGACGGTCGTGGTTTCTAGTGTAGGTGCTACAGACGCAGCGAAAGAAGTAGTTAGCAATTCGATGGAATCGTATACAGTATCGGGTAGTGGCGATGCGAGAGATGGGCTTGCGGGTGTGGTGTTTGGGTGAATATTCATAGCCTGAATCGTAAGCGGTCAAAGAGGCGGATCGCTAGATAGTTTTTGGGATTTTTTGGGTAAGAAGACCATGGCGGTCTAAAATGCCAGACGAAGCCCAACGGAGTTAACAAGGCTCGGCCCAGGCGGTCTTGTGTCGCCCATCCGGGCTTGGGATGTGCTGCGCACTGGGGCCGGTGGCTCACGCAGACCGGCAGGCATATGTCGCCCTGCCGGGCTCAAAACCAAGAGGGTGATTTCCCTTAGGATTTACTCGCCCCCCGAGGGAGAGTCGAGCGTAGCGAAGAGAGGGGGAGAAGGCATAGCGATGCAAAGAAGCCCCGAGTCGTCGGAGATTTTAAAGAACCCTCCCCGAGTGATCGTAAACTCCACTCTGGTCCTCCCAAAGTTTGTTGGGAGGGTGAATAATGCGAAGGGAAATCTACGATGGCGATCGAGGTCGAAACCGACAATTTGTTTCAGCCCCGGCGAGCTGTCCAAAGTCTGGCGACTTCGGCTACAGTGAACGGGCAGGAGTGCCCATTCTACGTTGGTTAATCAACCGATCCCAAGCAACTCAGACCCCGATGGTCTATCCGTCGCTCTTCTTCGGCTTGGATTTGCTTTCTGATTTGGGCTTGGACTCCGGCTTGGTTTCGCTCTTAGACTCACTCTTAGATTCGGACTTGGAGCTGTCAGTTGTCTTAGAGTCGGAGGAAGCCGCCTTCTTATAAGACTCGCTTCGATAGTCGGTTTGATAAAAGCCGCTTCCTTTGAAAACCACCGCGGCTCCAGCGCCGATTAATCGACGAAGCTTCTTCTTTCCGCACGCCGGACACTTCTTTTCAGGTTCTGCGGAAATCGATTGGTAAAGCTCAAACGTATGACCGCATGCATCACACTCGTAGTCGTAGGTTGGCACGATGCTCTTCTCCTGATCCAAACAAATGGTAAGCAATGAGGTGTAGGAAAGTTATAAACAAATCGTCGCGCCGAATCCTGTTAAGATCCAGAGCCCGTCGACACAATAACCATGCTCGGTCGAACCACTCGGTCGTGAAGCATGTATCCAACTGATGCTTCGTAAGCGACGGTGCCGGCTGGGTACTCGGCGCTCGGTTGCTGGGATATGGCTTGATGGATGTTGGGATCGAATGGTGCTCCGAGGGCCGGGATTTGTTTGCAATGATGCTTGTCAAGCACCGAGGTCAATTGCCCCAACACCATCTTTACGCCGTCGACCAGACCACCGCTCTCACCGGATTGGGTTGCCGCTTCGGTCGCGCGATTGAGATTATCGACAACTTCGAGCAAATCGCGAACGAGACCGGCTGAAGCGTATTTCAGCTGTTGTTCTGTATCGCGAAGCATCCGCTTACGAAAGTTTTCGAGTTCCGCTTGTGCCTTCAACTCTCGCTCCTTTAAGTCGGATAGTTGTTGCTCGAGCAAATCAACTATCTGCTCAGGGGATTGATCGTCCGAATCATCGACAGTATCTAAAGCAGCATCCAAAGCTTCGTCTTGAACGTCTGATTCGGGTTTGTTTTGATTAGGTTCTTGGCTCATAACTATATGCTGTGCAATCGTGCGATGCGAATAACAGAAAAAACTTAGCGATCCAGGCGTGAGGGATCAGTTGGATTTCATTGGTTCCGAACCGCTGGCACTAAAATAGGCCATGATTCGATCCATGAAACCCTTTCTTTCAGGCGTAATCTCTTTGTCTTCAAGCGCTGCGAGCTCTCGCAGCAACTCTTGTTGTTTCTTGGAAAACTTCTTGGGCACTTCAATAACTGCTTCGACCAACAGGTCACCTCTCGCTCCACTGTGCGGATCAGGCATGCCCAGTCCTCTGAGTCGGAACACGGTGCCACTCTTGGTTCCGCCACCTATTTCTAAGGAACGCTTTCCATCCAGCGTTGGAACCTCGACGGTTGTTCCCAGTGCCGCTTGACTGTAGGAAATCGGCAACTGAAAAATGAGATTGTGTTCGTCGCGATGAAAGATGGGGTGTTGCTTCAATCGGATGAAACAATAGGCATCTCCCGCTGGACCTCCGTCCGGACTCGGCTGCCCTTCACCAGGCAATCGAACTCGCATGCCGTCATCAACCCCTGCCGGTATCTTGACTTCAAGCTTGATCTCTTTCGGTTCGAGTCCCTGACCATCGCACGCTTGGCATGGGTTGCTGATGGTCTTTCCCGAGCCTCGACAAATGGGGCAAGTGGTCTGCACTCGCAATATTCCGTTGGCCTGCACAACTTGTCCACGTCCTTGGCAACGGCGGCAGGTTTCGGGATGAGAGCCGGGTTCGGCGCCCGAGCCGGAGCATGTCTTACAGCTCGCGTAGCGTGTTAGAGAAACAGTCTTGGCAACGCCACGTGCTGCTTCCTCTAGTTCGAGCACGACATCGCAGCGCAAGTCCGCACCCTTGCGAACTCTCTGTCGCTGTCGTCCTCCGCCACCACCAAAGAAATCTCCAAAGATCGAGCCGCCGAAGATATCTCCAAAGGCCTCGAAGATATCTCCCACATCATGGAATCCACCGCCAGCATTGTTTACGCCAGCATGACCATACTGATCATAGCGAGCTCGCTTTTGCTCATCACCGAGGACTTCGTACGCTTCTGCAGCCTCTTTGAACTTGTGGATCGCGTCCTGATTTCCTTGATTGGAATCGGGATGGTATTTCAATGCCAGCTTGCGATAAGCCTTTGCAATCTCATCTTGCGAGGCTCCGCGCTGGACACCCAAGACCTCGTAAAAATCTCGTTTTTCTGACACGTGAAACCCGATGCGTTGAAATTGGAAAGGCTGCGTCCAAAAAAAAGGGTCATTGCGCCGTGTATCAACCGCGAATGACCGCTCGGAGTTCAAATTTAATCTAAGTCAAATTTTCATTCGACTGATTTTTCTTTGCTACTTGCTGACTTCTATCGTCTAGAGGAAGTCAGCAAGTTAATCGTTATAACTCGAGCAACAAACTAGTTGATCGAACCTTCAACTTTACGCTTCTTCTTGTCTTCTTTGTCGTAGGTGGTGACCAACGAATCAGTCGTGAGAAGAAGACCAGAGATGCTCGCTGCGTTGGTTAGCGCTGTACGAACAACCTTGACTGGGTCGATGATACCGCTCTTAAGCATATCAACGTACTCACCTTTGTTCGCATCGTATCCGATGTTAACTGGCTTTTGGCTAACTTCGTCAGCGACAACACTGCCATCGATACCGGCATTGTCAGCGATCTGACGTAGCGGAGCTTCGACAGCCCGAAGAATGATGTCGGCGCCGATCTTCTCATCGCCCTTGAGGCTGTCAACCGCTTGGCTGATCGCTTCGCGGCAACGGAGCAACGCTACACCACCACCAGGAAGAATGCCTTCTTCGATAGCAGCGCGAGTTGCGTGAAGAGCGTCCTCAACACGAGCCTTCTTCTGCTTCATGTCGGCTTCGGTTTCAGCACCAACGCTGATGACCGCAACACCGCCCGAAAGCTTTGCCAATCGCTCTTGGAACTTCTCTTTGTCGTATTCGCTGTCGGTTTGATCGATCTGTGCACGGATTTGTGCAACACGTTGATCCACCAACTTGCGATCGCCCGAGCCTTCAACGATTGTGGTGTTGTTCTTGTCAACAACAACCTTCTTAGCTCGTCCCAAATGCTCAAGCGAAATCTTTTCAAGCTGAACGCCGAGATCTTCGCTGATGAAAGTGCCACCGGTGAGAACAGCAATGTCACCCATCATGGCCTTGCGTCGGTCCCCGAATCCAGGAGCCTTAACCGCACAAACATTGAGAGTGCCACGTAGTTTGTTAACCACCAATAGAGTCAACGCTTCTGCATCGACGTCTTCGGCGATAATCAACAGCGGCTGACCAGATGCACTGGCCTTCTCAAGAACAGGCACTAGATCGCGAATGTTGCTGATCTTCTTTTCGTATAGAAGAATCAGAGCATTTTCAAAGGTGCAGCTCATGTCGGTCGGAGTGTTGATAAAGTATGGCGATACGAAGCCCTTATCGAACTGCATACCGTCAACATACTCAACTGTTGTTTGAGCGGTCTTGCCCTCTTCGACGGTGATAACACCATCTTTGCCCACTCGCTGTAGAGCTTCGGAGAGAAGCTCGCCGATCGCCATGTCATTGTTTGCCGAAATCGCGCCAACGTTGGCAACTTCCGTTGGGTTGCTAACTGGCTTTGCCATTTCATGAAGCTTGACCGAGGCAGCTTCGACAGCCTTGTCGATACCACGTCGAATCGCAGTTGGATTGCAGCCAGCAACAATATTGCGGAGCCCTTCCTTGAAGATGGCCCGAGCGAGAACCGTTGCAGTCGTTGTGCCGTCACCAGCCAAATCGCTGGTCTTTTGAGCGACTTCGACCACGAGCTTAGCCCCCATGTTCTCGAATCGATCTTCTAATTCGATTTCCTTGGCAACAGTCACACCGTCTTTGGTGACCGTTGGTCCGCCAAAGCTCTTATCGATGATCACATTGCGACCGGTTGGTCCCATGGTGACAGCGACAGCGTTCGCCAACTTCTCGACCCCTTGCAACATTCGTGCACGAGCCTGATCGTCAAATAGTAATTGTTTTGCCACGCTTAGCTTATCCTTATCGTTGAGTTGATTTTTTGTAGGGTGTTACGCCAATTTTGCCAAAACATCGCTCTCG
>JBKCTT010000030.1:0-5149 GCA_046318795.1 Pirellula sp. | reverse complement strand
TGATATTGCTCGTACCATTCGCGATAGGCAGCCATAAGATCGCCCTCTGGCCCGATTCGGTTCCGGAGTCCCATCAACAACATTTCATGACTAAGCTCCATTGCTTGGTGCCAAGCAGCCCAATTCCGTCGGTTTTGCTCTGGGGTTGGCGGAGGACAACCGCGTGTGACGCTAGACGGAGAATCGCTATGCTCACAAGGTTGAGTAATGGGAGTTTTGTTTGTTTCCATGTTGGAATTATAAACTACTTTTCTTCTTATGCAGCCATGCGTTCAGCCTTCCTTGAAGTGGGTGGCACAGATCACATTGAAGTGGGTGGCACAGATCACACCGGTCCCCATCCTCTTTTCGCTTTTCGTTACGGCACCGTTAATGCAGAAGAGAAATCCTGATAGGGCAGAAAGATCGAACGCAGAAAGATACACGACTCATTTTTCTGCGTTCGATTTTTCTGCCACTACAACCCCCTTTTTATAACGGCGAGAAACAAAACCACCCCCGTCCCATTATCGCTTGCTTAAGGCTCTCTCTGCGAACTCTGCGTCTCAGCGTTTCCGTTTTGATTCCGTCGAAGTCTTTCTCGATGACAGATCGCAATAAGATATCTCCAGACGGAGAAGATCGAGGCTCCCGTGCTGTCGCAGTAGTTTACCGGTATTTGCATTTCGTTTCCGCGAACGGACGACACTTGGAGAATTCC
The DNA here is from genome assembly GCA_046318795.1 of Pirellula sp. Taxonomy (GTDB): domain Bacteria; phylum Planctomycetota; class Planctomycetia; order Pirellulales; family Pirellulaceae; genus JBKCUI01. Next base: position 4,449 of record JBKCTT010000030.1, on the reverse strand, counting down.
ACCTCGATCGAGATCCGATTTCTTTCCTTCCCAACTGGGCCAGCCCATATCGCTGTAGCAATACCGCGTCACACGCTCGGACCAAACATCATAAATAGCTTTGTCGGTCAGTATCAAAAAACGCTGGCCATTCTGCTCAGGATTATCCCTCTCCACATGTGGATGATTCGGTAACCACCCGATCGGCTTTTCGTGATGATTGGCAATCAAATCCACTAAGGGACCTGCTTGCGAAGGCAAATCCAACACGCAATCGCAAAACCGGAAACATTTCACTCGTTTGAATATTCGAAATGCCCTGATCTCTGGAGTAATGTCAATTTCCATTGCCTAGAGATCCTTCATCAAGAAAATCTTAAACGAATCCTTATACCCATTCCAACCCTGCTTATAGAGGATATCAATTAGTCGACCCGATTGTTCTTTTATTTCAGCTTCAGCAAAAATTGATTTCGCTCCCATGTTCTTCGCAGAGTCCATTAGTTTTTGAGTGATCTTCATAAAACCCACTCCTCCTGATTTGACACCTGCCTGCAAACCTACTCGATTAATATAAGCGTAGGCAACGTCATCGATCACATGAATCGTACCATCCACAACGTACTTCGCATCATCTAGGCCTAGCATACTGCAAGTAAGATCACTGTTATGCACTAGCAGCCCGAGCTCACCGACTTGGTACACGTGCTCGCCGTGGACTTCGATATTGTAGACAGGGAGCGAGCAAGTGACGAGGGCAAGCGATAACACTGTGGCGATGCCATCGGCTGCGTGAAGCGTTTCTCCTTCGAGGAGTTCACCGAAGGGAACCCAATCGTTGCGATCAATCGACCAGATGGGGTGAATTGGAGTGCCTGAGATGGTTTCGATGGTTCCATCCGGGCCTATGATCTCAGCTCGCGCGATCGTGTTAACTTCTCGCGTCTTGAAGGTAGCCGTAACAATACTACCTTCCCCACCTGCGATCTCTGGGCAATCGTCAATTGAAGTTACCAACGCTAAGCCTTTTACTTGTAGCTCCTCGATGTTCATCGGCAGGTGCTTGCCAGCCACGATGTTGTGCTGTGCGATCCACCAGCGAGGGCGAAGCAACTCGGCGTCGACAATACCGCCGTCGTTGCGATGCATCGTGATCGACACCTTGGCCCAGGTCGATTGATCGGGCTCAAGGAACGAGTCGTCGTATTCCCATGGCTTGGGGTTCTTGGTCGGGATCCGAGCGCCGAGGGGTATTTGCTCAATCGGAATGAAGAGAGACGTTTGAAGTGCGAAGTGTGAAGTTTGAAATCGTGGATTGGATTCCTCCTGCCTCCAGTCTCCCGCCTCCAGTCTGTCATCTAGCCATTCGTTTTCCGACCAAAGTTGAGACTCGCGTGCCTCGAAGTAAGGAAGTTCAGAGACGGTGACTTTGGTTCCCGCTACAAAGCAACCACCTCGAACAAAACGTGCAAACCAGTTGGCGCAATGTCCCGCTTCGTCAACGACAGACGCCGCCCTTGTTGCACCGCTCGTCAGTAATGCAGCCAACCCTTCGCCACCGGCGAATTTACTCCAGCCATGCATGTCGTCCCAACCGCCCGGTGTACCAGACTCTTCTGTTACTAAATTCCTACTCCAATCAGGACTGTTGAGATAGGAAATTCGCATCTGATAATTCGGATCTGTGACTCCCGTAACATAGTCAATGCCACCTGCAACCGTATTGGGAATGGCTATCGCCAAATTGGCGGCTCCCACAGCGGCGTCCTGCACACCGTTGACAATATTGCACGCTCCCTGAACCAACCCGGCTAGGCCCCCTTTTACGGCTGCCCAAGCTACACTTCCTCCACCACTATGGCCACCGCCACCACCTGACCCGTTTGTAGGAGGGCCCGAGCTACCCTCCCCTGGATCTGGTTCTACTTTGACAAATAGCCCGAGTAACTCCTCCTCAAATGGACTTGGTAGCATCGCTCCTCCATCATGCACACCAACCACGTCGATCTGAAGATGCCCTTTTGAGAAGGAATATGATCCTGAACCATTAAAAGAGCCGATATCGTCCTGAGGTAACAGCCCCAAACTAACGCTGCCATTTGTGTCGGATTGATTATCACGAAACGCACTCATGCTCGCGCGACGTACGTAATCGTAACCTCCCATTCCACCTAGTGTGGAGTGAACATTGCTGTAGAAGACGGTCCATAAAGATCGGTATTCCAAATCTAGCCGATCGGTCGCCTCGGCATCGATCGAAAACGAAATGGGGCCATTATTCGTTCTGGCTGCACCGATGTTCCCATCAAGCTGAAACTTTCCTTTTGAGATTACGACTGCGGCATAATGTTCTTCGTTACTTATGGTTGTCGTTCCGGTCATGTCGTGCGTTGTAGTCTGCGAGATCCAATCGATCGTTTCGATTCGAATCAAAAGACTATTCGCTTTGCCATCGACATCGGATTCGATTTCCGCAGAAGACGACCCGTTGGACGCGTCACCCTCCGCATCGCCGACGAGGTCACCGCCATTCTGTGATCGATAAACAATGAGAATTTCCCCATCCCTGCTGCCAATCGTTGAGCTATTGACACCGGGAGCAGATGCGATCGCATCGAGGGATTCGCTTCCGACAACGTGGTATCGGATATAGTGCATATCACCAGAGTTGGCCTGACCGTCGCCATTGACTTTGCCAATGAGGGCGCCTGTCGCCTGAGGCGTGCCGCTAGTCGTGACCCCAAAGTCCAAATCGGAATCTCCCTCGCTCAGTCCGTTTGCACCTCCATCGCCAGACCATCCGCTGACATACTCGATCGTTGTTGTGGAAATACCATTAGGAAGCGTGGTCACGAATTGATCGCGAAAGATAAAATCGTGTGCCCCCGATGCGGTATCGGCAGCGGTTCCTGAGGCAGAATTAGTCGTCTCACCACCTAGGGTCACGAGCTCATCATTATCGAACAATGCACTGAGTAGAAAACTACCACTGGTATTGCCAGCGCCCAAAGATGTTGCATTGCCAGAACTTGATGCCGAATGGCCAGTCCCCTCAATAGGGCCGACCGGAGAGGGCTCAATCGTAATGTCGGTTTCTTCCGATGGGTTTTCACTGTACCAATCGCTGGGTGTTTCGGAGCCGAAACCTGAAGAATCCCCTCCGCTCATCATGCAGATGATACAAACTCCAGGAGTCTGATTGACAAGGCTAACGCTCCCAGAACTGCTCGTGCTAGCCCAATCAGCAGACGCCGCTCCCACGCCGTTGGCCCCGTAGGACATGGTTGCTGTAATTGCTTTTCGAGTCCCACCGCCAAAAGTAGTCGTGGGAGTAACACTGATCGAGAATGAACCATGATTTTGAACCGAAAGGGCTGTTGAGGCATTCCAGTTAGATTCTGCGGTGAAGTCTTTAGGGTAGTCAGAGCCGGAACCGTTCGGTCCATCGGGGGAATCGCCCGGCCCGCTACCCGGGCCTAGTCCAGCCCCTCCGCTCGGTCCAGAGTCTCCGCCACCTGTTGTGCCACCATTGGTTGCACCTCCGTTTTGGGTTGGCGAAAACGTCGCGTTTCCCGATGCAGCGAAAGCGACATTGATACTATCGGAAAAGGAACTGGAAACGGACCATTTCACTCCAGCCGCTGCGGGAGTTGTGATTCCTTTGGATGCTTCAAAGGTATAAATCATGAAGCCAATACGCCCTGCGGTTGCGTTGAGATTTGCCGCGGATGCTCCATCCAGTCCCTTTAGTGGATTTTCTTCGTCCTCATTATCCTCGCCTGTATCGCCACCACCGCCAGGACCTCCTTCACCAGGTTGCCCCGATCCTGACGCACCTGATGATCCTGAGGTACCAGAGTCTCCTGCGTTATCATCTCCACCCCAGTCGCCATCGATGATCGTCGATTCCCACTCTTGCTCGACCTCGTTGGACAATCGAAATGATAAAACCAAAGTTTCACTGAATCGCCACTGCGAGTTGCTTAACCACGATTGTTGTGTTGATCGTACCCAGTGTAGACCGTTAAGAGTCAAGTCAGGATTGGTCAACGAAGCTGGAGTAAACGAACCAAACGTTACGATTGAGTTCGAATTGCCAGCGGTGGCAGGGCTAAAGGTCGAGTAGCTGCCAGCGTGCGAAACCGACTGCAATTCCGGAATCTCGAAACTTGGTACAATGCCATCATCCCCTTCGTCAGGGGCTTCTCCTTCGGGGACATACCATGGTGCCATCCCTCCGCTGAGACCAGAATTCTCCACGAATTGGACATGACCATCGATCGTGCAGAACGCACCGAACCATTCCTTGGTCGACGTAGCAACAGTGCGTTCGCTGAATGATTGTGTTGAATTGCTTGGGGATGAACTGGTTAACGAGGCGAAGAGGGAGCGAATCATACTGCCGGTCGCGATACGTTCTGCATCCGTCGTATCAACAGGCACTGATGTTGATGTATCGACGTTCCCCTC
>JBKCTT010000029.1:0-11654 GCA_046318795.1 Pirellula sp. | reverse complement strand
ACGCGATGCGAAACGGGAGCACGATTGTCGCCAGCTCCCGTATGATGGTTCGGGAATCCATTACCATGTTGCCCCAACATCTCGCAGCAAACGGCTACGCGACCGTGGAGTTTTTGGAAGATATAGATCCTTGAGACAGTATGAAGGGATGGAAAAACGAAGGAAATGATCGAGGTATTTAGGTAGGAAGGAAATCAATGATGACTGACGCCACTAGCGAATTGAAGGCGGTGCGCACAGGCCTGTGGCTCAAACGAATCGGTTCAATGCTGCTGTTGATTGTGCTCCCCTTGTCACTGATTTCGATGAGCCCTTACATAATTATGGCAATGGCCGCTTTCGTCATAACAGTCGATCTGGTGGGAAGGATGTTCTGCCTCAAAGGCCCTATCGCTAACTCTCGCTCGATCCGCTGGTCGGTCGCTGGACAATCTACCGGGCTAGTTATACTTCTCGCGTCGGGGGTGTTCGGTCAAGGCTGGATCCTAGCCGGTTTAACGCTAGCGGTCGTGTGTCAGCTCTCAGCCGCGCGCTGGTTCGTCTCTTATCTGGCAGAACTTGCTCAGTTCATTGAACGCCCCGACCTAACGGATAGGATCACCGACCTGAGTAGACGGTTAAACCTCTTCGCGATCAGCCTCTACGGTTCCAGCGTTTCGTCAGTGGTTATTGCGATAGCCGCCTTCTTATTTGGACTAATGTCATGGGGCATCGGGTGGGTGATCTCGGTACCGCTCGGTGGGATGGCAATCATCCTAATCCTAGTCGTATCGCTTGCAAGTTATCTACGGATGTTAATTATCTACAGGGAGGTTATAGGCTCATTAGAACAAGCGGTTGCAACAAAGGCCAAATCCGTTGACTAATCAAAAATGTTGTTATCTGTCAGTTAATTGTGCAGTGGGTTCCAAGCAGATCAACGTACGGAAATTAGATACTATCGGCCCCTTTAAGTAATCCCGCACGCGAATCAAGACACAATCCACCCTAGATGATATGGGCATCTCGATCGATACCACCCATGTTAATGTCGAATCCTTTAGCGTAAGCATTCGTAAATCTTGCCCCGTCTTTTGCTAGTTGATTGCTAGTTGATCGAGGTTTGGGGTTTCATAATAGGAATTTCGATAGCAGCAGATGTCTTTCTGACCAAGGTCATCAGCAAGGAGGAACACGATATTGGGCATCGATACATTGGCAGCATGTTATGTGACCAATGCTGAGTTCAGCAGGTAGACAACGAATAAGGTAGAGCTGTAAAGTGATACTGTTTACATAGGATGCTTGTTTTCCTGATGTGGAGTTCTTTACTATTATTGCTTTGGTTTTGTTAACCCACCGCTTTAGCGAGCCGTCTGATTTCTTCTCTACCCTTGTTACACCGCCGATGAAGGAGATAAAACTCGGAGTGTCCAATTTTTAGCGATGATGGCTGGTCCCTGATGGTACAACACGATTCGTTACTTCGTTGCGGTCCTAAACAAAACTATTTGGCTTGCCTTCGGTTACGAGACTTGTCTGTCAAAGCTTCTAACCTTGCACGCATGGCGGCGGCGCGCTCAGGGTGTTCGGCGATAACATTTTTCTCTTGAGAAATATCATTGCTTAAATTGTATAGCTGCGCCGCTGGTGCCCCATCTCTAATTTGGCCATTTGGGTCTACATCGCTGTTCGCGAAATTCATCAACGCGTAAGGAACAGACCATGGCTTTTCCTTCTCGGGCGCAGTGTAACCGCCCGAGCCTTGTTTTGGAATGTAAAGCCAATCGTCCTGCCGCAGGGCATAGGTACCAGAGCCTAGAAACACTCCCTCCATCCGTTTTGCTGGAGCAGTATCGGGGTGCGTGAAGGCTAGCAATTCACTACTTCCATCCGGCCCCGCTCCTTTAGGTAGAGACGTTTGCGTGGCCTCGGCAAGCGTCGCCATAAGGTCCAACTGAAGAAAGAAGTGCGAACGCGTCGAACCAGTCGGAATGTGTCCAGGCCAGCGGGCAATCATGGGTACGCGATGCCCTCCCTCCCAGCAGTCGGTCTTTTGTCCTAACAGTTCTCCATTGGTTCGGTGTCCCGCCATGAGTGCGGCCCGCTCGTAACGACCGCCGTTGTCGCTAGTGAAAATCACAATGGTATTCTCGGTCAGCCCTGTTTTATCCAAGGCATCCAGGACCTGACCTGTGCAGTGGTCTAGCATTTGCACATAGTCGCCGTAAACTCCCGCTTGGCTCGTACTGCGAAATTCTGGCGCTGGATTGATGGGCGTGTGAGGAGCTGCAAAGGCAAGGTACAGAAAAAACGGTTTGTCCTTTGTTTGCGCTGCAAGAAAATCACCTGCCTTCTCTACGAGGATTAAATCAATACGATCATCGGGTCTAGCGGCCTGAGCCTTAGCACCACCAACGGTCTTCCCCCAGCGTCCAGTTCCAGGCGACATATCGATCGAGATTGGATCATTGGAATCGTAGCCTACAATGCGATGGCCTTCTACAAAAACATGCGGCGCTTCGTTGTGTGTACGAGGAGTGCCAAAGAACGAATCGAAACCGATCTCCATCGGTCCAGGCTTTAGTTCAGAATTCCAATCCAGCTTGGAATCACGTCCGAATCCATTGTGCCATTTTCCGATAGCCGCGGTGCGAAATCCCACCGATTTTAGCAACGAAGGCAGTGTCTCCTGCCCTTCGTGAAAGTGAAACGAATACTCACCGTTTCTCTTTGCGTTATAAAAATAAGTGCCACTTAGAATTGCATACCGCGAGGGCATACAGGTGCCGCAAATGGAATGCGCATCGGTAAAGCGAACTCCCTCATCAGCCAATTGGTCAATGCGAGGTGTCCTAACTTTTGTGGCCCCATAGCAGCCGAGATCTCGATAGCCCAGGTCATCCGCAACGATTAGAAGAATGTTAGGTGGGGATGCGTAGGACAGCGCACTAGTTAATAGGGCGATGAGCAAGGCGAGGAATTGCGTAGACGGCTTGGAGCGTGCCAATAGTGTTAAAAACATAAGCCAGCATTTTAATGAAAAGGGTATCAATCTCATTTCACAGTCGTTTTTATCTTACCTCAGGGGTGCTTGAGAGTACACAGAACACTATAGATGCTGTATTACAACTCTCACTGAATGTCTAGCCGCATACGGTATAGCAAAACAGTGCCCTAATGCCGGGCAAGGCCCCTAAGCTGCGCTTATGATTCAGTTAGTTTTCCGCAACCTTCAACTACCGTTACTTCAATCTTCAACACGCCTATAAAGCTCGGACGAGTGGTTCAAGGCTTGGAATCGCTGCGCTAAATAATCGAAGGATCCAAACTTTGAACATTTCCACTTGCTGATTGGAGCTGCGACTGCTGGTTTAGGTATTGCATTAGGTCCGCTTGCATTTATCGAGTTTGAGCTAAAGTACGACCAGCTTATTTGTTTTGGAAAGTAAATGCTTGAATCGGATCGGGACTATTACTTCATTCATCCCGCCGACGAAGAGCTTTACAAATTCTGCCGTTCGTTTTCAAAGTGGTTGCATACCGAGGCGGGATAGTCTCAATCGCGGCTCGAATTAACACCGAAATCCCACCGCCGCAGCTTGCTTCCGGGCGATTCGAGTTCGATCCAATCGAGTTCGGAAGGGACAGGAAGATACAGTCGGATAATACCCACCTTTCCGCTCGGCGCGGGAACCGGCGCGGTGATGTCGGTGAACTCGCCTGCTTTCATCGAGAAAGGTGAAGGAGGGGGTGCGTCCATCGCGTCAGGAGCGGCCAGCCACGCGACCTGGCCGTTGCCACCGTTGCTCTTGATGCGAAATCGCAGTTTCGCACCCGGCTCGAGTTTGCCAGCGGCGAAACCTAGGAATGGCTTATCTGCTGCTGAGGTGATCTGCAGCGAATCGCCTTTTACCGTGGCTTGACATTGTCTCGCTTTCCAGCCGAGCAGCGGGTCCTGCATACTGGGCGAGGCTGCCGAAGCTTTGTTGTAGTTGGGATTCCGCTTCGGCACTACGGCTTCGGTGTCAGCAAGATAGCTGGTGATGAGGGAGTTAAGTTCGGCAGCAAGGACAGGTTCCTCCGTAACGAGATTTTTTGTTTCGCTCACATCCTCGCGTAGGTTGTACAGTTCCAAGAGATCGCTACCATCTTCGTTGTCCGCGAAAAAGCGAATGAGCTTCCAGTTTCCGCGCCGGACCCAGGTCGCAGGTCGAAAGCCGTCGATGTCGCCGCGTCCTCCGTGCGGGAAGTGACAGAAGATAGTATCGCGAAGGAACGCTTCGCCGCGCAGAGCCGGTGCAAAACTTACTCCGTCGAACGCTGGTTTGTTTGCGATGTCTTGGCCTGTGAGCTCCAGCAAAGTCGGGAAAAAGTCAGTGCTCTGAACGACTGCATCACTCGTCGAACCCGCTGCGATGTTGCCCGGCCACACAGCCAGCAATGGCACCCGAGTGCCACCTTCGTAATTGCTCGCCTTACCGCTGCGATAGGGAGCGTTGCTTGTCACTGGTACCTCGGCCCAAGCTTTGTTTCTTGAAGCATCACGAGGTACATTGTGCCAGCTTCCGTTGTCACCACTGAGGAGAATGATAGTGTTGTCTGCAACACCGTTTTTCTCTAGCGCGGCACTGATGCGACCAACAGCTTCATCAAGACTGCGGAGCATTGCAGCGTAAAGTGCATTTCGCTGCGGACTTGTATTGTCAACGCGAGTGGCCGCCTGGGCGGTATATTCGTCCTTCGCCATCCAGGGACTGTGAACACTGAACGCCCAGTAGTTCAGAAAGAAGGGTCGATTCTTATTTGTGTCGATGAATTTCTCCGCTTCTTCGGCCATGCGATCTTCGATGTGATCACCGGGCTGTCCTTCCCCCTTCCAGAATTGCCACGGCGCGAAGTAGCCATTGCCTCCGCCAGGACCGGGGCCGGGAGTATGCGGCAAGTCGCTGTCGAATCCATGTTGTAGAGGCGAGTAGGGGTCGGCCCCCAGATGCCACTTACCAAGATGCCCCGTTCGCCAGCCCGCATTGCGAAGCAATTCCGGTAATGTGATGTAATCGGTCTTTAGTCGCGTGATACTGTCAGCATTCAAGACGCGTGCGTTCGGACCGCCAGCGGCGAGTCGTTTTTCGAGCCTAATTTCGGGTAGGTGGCAATTCGGCGCCGTGATGCCGATCCTCGCTGGAGCTAGCCCCGTGAGAATGCTCGCGCGGGTGGGCGAACACAGTGGACTTGCCGAATACGCTTGCGTAAATTTCATCCCGCGTTTGGCCAGCGCATCCATGTGTGGCGTTTGGTGAAACGTGCTACCATAACAACTCAGATCGGCCTGACCGAGGTCGTCCGCGAGAATAAGAACGATGTTCGGCGGCGCGGCGTAGGAAACCGAACTTAACAACAGGACGACGAGGCAATAGATGGTTTTCATAGTTTTGTTTTACGGTTTGCAAGCGGTTTCTTGTAAAGTTTACTGTGCGAAAGCCAGTGGGCATATCCACTCCCCAATTACCCAATGTCCCCGAACCGGTATTTCAATCCCAGTACCAATCGATTGACGAGTGAAGTAATGGTTCACTCGTGCCGACCGAATCTCGCTGAGCAGTTTTTCCAAGTAAACATCTTTACCAGCTTGCAGGGCCCAAATGGCTGCTAAACACAACACGAGTCTCTAACGCTACTGCGTCGTCCTTCTTTGCTAAGGCACTGGCTATCTGGGCCATTAGCTGCAGGTCTTTACAGGAAATGCCTTGACTACCGTATTGATTTCGGTGAGAACGAATGGTGCGATGAAAAACTTTATAATAGCAAAGCTTCCACGGGATTTGCCCGAGATGAAAGCGCAGAGACTCGGGATTTTTGCCGCTTCTGGCGAAATTGTGAATTTGACGGCAATGTTCTCGACTGGGATTATTTCAATTCGATATCATAAGTTGATTCACTCTCCGGCACGGTGTACGTCAGACCCGATGTCGTTGGATTCGAAAATTTTTCTGGAATCAAATTCTTGACCGGTTTTGTTGACCCCTCGTCTAGTTGATAGCTGGCAGACTCTTCTTCTGAGTTCTGGAAGATCTGTGCGTTTGCCGCATCTGCATCTTTGTAGTCAAGCTTAGAGACTTTGATAGAGTAGGCTCCTGGTACGGCACCGTCATTGGAAACAAAAGATGTCAGGAGAAAATTTCCAGCTTTGTCTGTGACCCCGGTAGCTGGGAAGCCTTTGTCCTTTGTGGGTACGAAAACTACGGTTGCATCATCCACTGGCTTTCCCTTGTACGTAACGGTACCACTGACTTTATAGGTTTTTGGATTCGAATTCGAGTTACAACCCAGTGCAAAAGTAATCAATATGGCGAGGCATGAAGAACGAGTGAGGCAAATCGGAGTGGATATCATCATTAGAAGCAGCTTGGTTAGAAGTATCAGGTCGCTCAGGTCACGAAAATCTACAACCTGACTCTGAAGGCGAGTCAGGTTGAAGTGTGTTTCCATTACTTGTTAACAGACTATCGGTTATTCGATGGACTGGTTTACCTCACCGCCGGAAATCGACCCTAGGGCACCCCAAACACCATAGACCGAAGGGCCTGCCTCAGGTTGCGGAAGAGCCAAGTTACCAGTATCGATCCCGTCGCTAATAAACCGTACGGAACCATCCGCGAAGGACGCATTAACTCCTCCAGTATGCCCACTAGTCGCGGGAAAAACTCCGCGCGTTTGGTCGCCGAAATTTCCGCTGCCTTGCTGTGCACACGATGGTGAATTCGGGCCCAAAACTGTATTGAATGCACGCAATGCAAGCTGGCCATCGGTCCAGTTAATTCCTCGCCGAAAATGTACGGATAGACCTGCGTTGTAGAATCGACCGTTAGAGGAGGTTCGACAAGTGATGGGCGACGTAGCTACGCCGGGAACCATGACGTAACCCTGGCGGATGAGAACCTCGTTGTTGGAACTAATGGGCGTGCCCGTACTGGCTAGCGGTGTTCCTGTGCTTGAAAAGACTTCGCTGACCGCGACGGTGTTACTCGTACCATCGGTGATCGTTTGGATCCCACGCCATACGAAACGACTAGCGAATAGCCCCCGCTGGCTCACCGTCATTGGAAACGCTCCCTCTGCACCTGCAGTGTCGCCACTGCACAAAGCATAGCTTATCGTACGCGAATCTTGATTTTGACCAGCCCCTCCTGCATCGGAGGGGCAGCGGTAGGTTGCTGGCGGGCGGTTCCAAACAGACCATCCTAGATCAGCACGTGGTCCACCAGGTGCTGTGGTGGCATCTCCTGCTTGAATAAGTTCGAACATATTTCCTTGTTCAAGATATGCTAGCAACCCAACAAAACCGCTTATTCTACCGCTATTGTGATTTCGGTTGACGGGAAATGAACCGGAATTGGCGGCGTTAAAAATCGGTAAATCGGACCCGGTCGTGCCGTATTGGCGGGCGGGAAACCTTTTGAAAGCGGACTCATAGTTAAAGAGAGCGAGTCCGATCTGCTTCATGTTATTGCTGCACTGCATTCGCCGCGCGGCCTCTCTCGCCGCTTGTACGGCTGGTAGCAGCAGACCTACCAAGACTCCGATAATGGCAATTACTACCAGCAATTCTACTAACGTGAAACCGCGTGGATGCATTAGGTTTGATTTGCTCATCATTTAAAAAATCCAATAACAAAATGACAGAAGAGGAGAGGAGAACAAATGTCAGATTAGGCCGATATTACTGGTTTAGTATGGAAAGATCTATTGGCCGAATGGCCAATAGTCTCACCTTGGCTGGCATTTACGGCTTGATTATTCCTCGTTCAAAAGCGATTGCAACCGCTTCAGTCCTATCGGCAGCATCCATCTTTGCAAGCAAAGCTGCTACATGCGCCTTGGCGGTTCGCGTCGTTATTCCTAGATGAAGTCCAATATCTGGATTGCTAAATCCCTTTCGCAGCAATTGAAGGACTTCTAACTCTCTGGCCGTTAGACGAATAGGCTGAGACTGCTCCAGACGAGCGGTAATTTGTTTGTTGAGGACTAGTTCTCCATCAAAGACACGTTGTATCGACTCGATCAACTCCTGAGGATTGGCCGATTTCGAAACAAAACCTCGAGCACCCAGAGAAAAACATGCCTGAATTTCCATTTCGATTTCTGCTGAGCTGAGCATCAAAATGCGGCTTTCAGGCCAAGCGTTTCTAAGACGTTTTAGGCAATCCAGTCCACTTGTATTTGGCATATAAATGTCCAGCAGCACCACATCAGGTTGCAAGCGGTGGTAGAGCGAGATCGCGGAATCACAATCGTCGGCCTCGCCAACAACTTCAAAAATTGGGATCGTGGTAAGCATGTTGGCCAGCCCAGCCCTCATGACAGCGTGATCGTCGACTAACAGAAGTCTTATAGTGTTCATAATTCATCCAACAGTTCATCGAACTCGCTGAGCGGGACCACCGCAATAACGGTAGAGCCTTGTTGGGTTTGACTTTCGATTCTAAACTGCCCTCCCAATCGCTCTACTCGCTCTTTCATGCCTTGTATTCCAAAATGACCTTCCGTTACGTTCGCTTGCTCTCCAACCTGAAATCCCTGGCCGTCGTCCTGGATACGAACCTGAATATTGCCGTCAACTGGTAATGTTCGAACCTCGATGAAAATCTTACTAGGGTTGGCATGGCGGAGTGCATTGATGACCGACTCTTGAATCACCAATAAAAGATTACCCGCAACAAAATCCGCCAAGTGATCGTATTGAAGTTCCACAGCGACTGAAATATCACAAGCTCGATCGGCACACGATTGCTTTACAACTTGATGAACCGATTCCTCAAAAGGTCGTTTGATGTGTGGTAGAGCACGTAAGGTCCAAACTGCTCCACGAATCTCTGATTGACCCCTTTGGATAATTCTCTGCGCTGTTGTTAGGCTTTGCTTAGAGCTAGATTCAGGGAGCTGCCGCATGCAGGCCTCTAACTGATAATTTGCACCCGCTAATGTCTGAAGAAGTGTATCGTGAAGATTGGCCGCTAAGCGAGTTCGTTCCTTGAGAGCTGCCTGAAACTCCAACGCCGCATCATGCCTTAGGTTGATCTCTAACGCGATTTCCTGAGTCTTTCTCTTCAACGTTCGTTTAAGAGAGAAAATCCAAATTAGCACTGCTGAACTAAAGCAAACTACTCCAACAAGAGCTGTCAATAATCGCTTTACAGTCCACCATGGTGGACCGTATAGTAAGTTTATCTGTGCATTTCCTGAGACGATCAAATTAAGCTTGGAGGGAGGTGTATAGTATGAGGTTTCTAAAGAACCCTCATATTGCAAATCGACTACTCCTCGTGCAGAAACCACGCTACCAGGCGCGATAGGGTTGGCTCGACCTACAATTGTAATCGTCGATACTGCGTCGCTGCAGTCAATTTGCAGATAACTTCTCGAGCGATCTACCTCGAACGAGTGCCCAAGCACAGTACCTGTTAGCTCAGCATAGATTCCGTCGTAGCCCGGTACTTCCGTTTTTATTCCCAATCTCAGTTGTTCATTCGACTTTAAAATATCGGCGAATTTCAGATTTACTGGCGCGGGAATAGGGCGTCGACCTATAACGCGGATCTTGGCGCCGTTCAATTGAGCGACATTCCCTGATGAGTCGACAAAGCCAATCGCTTCAATGAAGTCTCCCGGCATTAATAACGGCGAATCATGAGACTTGACCCTAACAGCAAAATCTTTTTCCTGTATGAATACATCCCCCAAATTGTCGGCAAAGGTTACGATCCCTTGCACCCGAATCCGATGCAAAGAAGTACCTTCGATGGAAAACGCGTTCAGCCTGGTTAGTTCGACCAATTTGGCTTGATAGGGATCGTCATCAGGTTCACGTAATATCCGCACCGCCGAATCATGATTTACGATCAATCTCGGGCAAACGAACTCCTTACGCCAATTTCGCGATGCCGCAGCAACTCCCGAAACGCTTAACCTAGCATCTACTAGCGTTTCTGGAGAATACGGTTCCCGTTTAGGTAGTCGACATAAGAAATAGCCTAATCCTGTTTCGATTTGAAGTAGCCATCCATAGTTGGCTTCTTCGGTCACGCGCTGAACAACGCCTTGCACCTCCACCAAGCGAAGAAAATCGCCGCCGCGAAGAAATTGTTCCAAGCTGGCCACTTTGGCTTGTAGTGTGTGCCGGCGACCTGTCATGCTAACGGAAATAGGAATTATCACGGGCGCATAGGCACCCCTTGCGATTCGACCCGTTACTTCTACCTCCATGCCGATCTCTAAACGATCAAGTGCAGCCCGCTGGGTCTCAAGAAGTGCACTTTGCTCAGCCCGATTTATATTGACCCATATGCCTCCAGTCTCATCATCCAAGACTAACGAACCGAATTTGGGAGAGGGAGTTGCGATCCCCTCACCCAATGCGATAATCACACCACGGACTAGTACAGGTGGATGCTGTTCAATTTCAGAAGGCGACATCGAAAGCACTGCCTTGATTGATAAATACTCCGTTCCGCGAGTCACAACGCAGAAGGATAAACCTATCAGCACGGCTGTAAGAAAAATCGTCCTACTATCTAGCATCGTATAGCTGGCACACTGTAAGTAAGTTCTACTAGTATATCGGCGTTAAGTATCTTGTTAAAGTCTGGCAACGAATCGCTTCTCGTGATCTAAGTACTAGCTTTTAGTAGGTCAAAAGCCAACTTTTGACTCATCCAGTTTGGAGTTGCAATGAACTACATCACGGTACCGCTTAGTGCTGGTAACTTGGCTATGCCGTATCCGATCGTACCGCCAAAGAATAAAGTATTTTGATTGACCACCAACCCCAGCGCAATCAAAGAAAGAATTTTCGCTACCTGTTTCATGCTACAACTCCTGTCTCTGTACTGTAATAGTTGAGCCGTTGATTTTGAGGGAATAATTGGGCGTGCTGACTATCACATACATCGAGCCGCAAGTCAACCAGCACGGAATTACGAAGTAAGCCGCAAAGAGGCCCGTGGCAATGAACAAGTAAAGTCCTGCGGCCACCAGCGCCAGCCATGCAATCAGAACGGTGTTTTTCAATGAGATTCCCGTTCGTAGTGCGTATTGATCGCACAGTCGGGCGAAAATAACGATTTTCCAGAAATCAAACTCAGCGGGCCCATTCTTTTCCTGCATGAAAGCAATCGCATCGGACCAAAAATTTCCCTCGGATAGTGAACTTATCATAATTGCTACGACCTGTCCCCACGCAACAATGCTGCACGCTGTGAATACAGCAATCATCCCAGGTGCAGCAATGTTTGCGAGTCTCGCCACGGTCTCATAAACTCCCGCAGCAACGACGAACCTGCGTGATTTCGCTAGACTGCCTAACAATGAAAGTGCAGAAAATCAGACTGATGTTAATTACGGTACGCATGGTAATTCGATCTTTAGATTTCACTTTGCTGGCGGACGTGCGTGATTGTGCGGCTATTGCCGGCGAGCGTCCGAATGTTTAATTGAACTTCAACCAAGCCGATGGTGCGCCGTCGCTTTTCACATTGATGCTCGATCCGCTGGTCGGTCGCTGGACAATCTACCGGGCTAGTTATACTTCTCGCGTCGGGGGTGTTCGGTCAAGGCTGGATCCTAGCCGGTTTAACGCTAGCGGTCGTGTGTCAGCTCTCAGCCGCGCGCTGGTT
>JBKCTT010000028.1:0-3884 GCA_046318795.1 Pirellula sp. | reverse complement strand
GCTTCGATCGTACGAGGATGATCCAGCTTCAGCGCCCAAAAGGGGAGATCGTTGAAGTGGCTACCGAGATCGGACATCGTACCGTTAGCAAAGTCCCACCATCTATACCATTTTGGGCCTGGCAAATAGACTTCATGAAATGGTCGGCTCGGTGCGGGACCGATCCACAGATCCCAGTCGATGCCTTTGGGAGGCTCCATTTCTTGTGTGGGTCGATCGGTTACATAAACGATGTCCCCGTTCTTTTGTGCATCTTCTTGGCTTTGTAGCCCCCAAGCTCGCGAGGTCCATACGTGAGCCTCTGAGACTGGTCCAATAGCGCCGGATTGAATCAGTTCGACGACGCGTCGGTAATTGGGCGTCGCATGAATCTGAGTACCCATTTGCGTCGCGACGTTAGCGACGGCGGCTTCGTCCATGATTCGCTTGGCTTCTTGGATGTTGTAGGTCAGTGGCTTTTCGCAGTAGACCGGTTTCCGCTGTTGCAGTGCTGGCAACGTTGCGAAAGCATGAGTGTGTTCTGTCGAGCTAACTACGACAGCATCAATGTCTTTAAGGTCTTCAACAAACCGACGAAGATCGACTTGTTTTCTAGCTTTGGGAAAGCGTTCTGAAACTCGATCGAGCGTAGTGCGATTGACATCACAGATTGCGGCGACTTCCACGCCAGGATCTTTGATCATCTCCTCTAGGTTTCCGGCGCCTCGACCACCGACGCCCACAAAGGCTAGCCGAAGCTTGTCGTTGGCTGAGCTTGCGCGAACAAGTTTACTTGATGTAAGAGTTGCCGTGCACGCCGCAGCAGTTGCTAGGAATTGACGACGACTAGCAGGTTTTGGATTCGATTGTTGTTTCATGATTGGGAGGGATGGAGGGGGACGACCAGGATTGGATATTTGAGAGCGCCTTCTAGCGGCAACTTTGGCTAAGTGAATACCGAGCGGTCAACCGTAGTGATTCCGCTTAGTGTACACGATTCTCACGGCGATCAAATGATTCTTGGAAAATTGGCATTTGGGGCTTAGCCTTGGAATGAAGCTGCTAAATCTATGGGTGATGCTCAGTATAATGAACGCTTTGTACTGACGAAATAGCCTGCTACTTTCGATCGCATCGAAAATAGTGCTGTTTACCCTATTTGGATTGGTCACCGCAGACAGGGGCGTTTTCCAGTTGGGTGCAATGAGATGTTAGTTGCCGTCTAATATCTTCTGAAACGTGCCAAGATCGCCCCGTGTTACTCGACCATTGGGGTCGATCAATAGGTAGTCACCTAATCCCAGGATTGCATAACGTTCCCAATTGGCGAGCGTGTTATCGATTATGATGGGGAATGAAATATCTTTTCCACCCCAGACATTTTTCTTGATTGGCTCAAGCTCTTTTTGAAGCGAAGCGACACTGTTAATTTCACCCGAAAAGTCCAGAAATAAACCGACAATTTCGAATCGTTCGCGATGTTGCTCATTCCGTCTATAGAAGTCAATTAGTCCGGGGATTCCCTCTCTCAAACACGGTACGCAGTTAAGTCCCCAGAACTCTAGAAGCACCCATTTTCCCCTTAATGCCTCAATGTTCGCTCGATGATCCAATCCTGTACCATCGATAGAATTCCAGTTCGGTGCTATTTGACCAAATAGTTTTGTTCTCGACTCTGATTCACTTTCTGATTTACGTTTATTAAGAGCTTTGATTTTTCTTGCGTAGGCGAGAGTGGGGTCTGTATGAACACGCAACGGCAGTTCGCCTAACTCCAACTCCGGTTGCCCACTTATGGTAAATTTCATGTCATAAGCAAGACCTAATTCCAAGCCTGCATTGCCTTTTGTCAGGGCGGTTGCTAGCAGTCGATAACTCCCTGGAGAAAGCTTGAAATTGTAATGATCGCTCACACCGGAGATGTCCACCAAGCGTGTATTAGCAAGAGGTTGTGTTTCAACTTCCTTTAGACACAGCGTTAGATAGACTCGGTCAATCTCTTTAGATTAAAATTGTTTGGGAATTCGACATTTAATCTGCGTTAGTTGGCCAAGACGAATCTCATTGATATCAGATTCTTTGAGTTCATTCCAATACGCAATCGCTCCTCGCTCACCGCGAGAGTCAAAAGCTAAGAAGCCAATACAAGAGTTGTGGTCTTCTAGTGAAAATTTGCCAGAACTATCGGAAACATTGGTTGGTTCACTTTGAGGCGTTAGTAGTATTTCGTTTTTTCCAGAGGGCTGATTCTTATCTGGTTCTATCGATTTCCACGTTTCAGCGATTGTCACATTTTCGATGGGGAGATCGCGTTCATCGATGATTCGTACCATAACTTTACGAGGCTCATCTGCCACAGCGACCGCAGACATTACCTCAAAAATCGCGAAACCATGTAGTGCACAAACGGCGAGAAGAAATGGATATGGGGACATATAAAGCTCTCTAAAGCTTGGCTATGGGGCAAGAGGCGAACCCTGGTATAAACAAAAACGCCACTCACCGAGCGAGCTCCGACTTTTTCGTCGGGTAAAGTCGATTTGCAAGTGATACGAAATACTCATTTGGAAAGGAGCAAGATCAAACACAACTGTTTAGTGTATGTTAACGGCGTTTTGTCGTGATTTGAATTGATCCCACTGCGTGTCCGATTCGAACGCGATTTCCTTTTCCGAAACAAATGCCACAACTTGGAGATAATCTTCATTGCAGAATCTCCGAAATCCCAACCCGCAGCGTGAGGTCGTGTTGCTTTAATGGCTTTTTGAAATTTAAGCATTAGCCGCAGCGTGCTAGCCCACGGTTAACGGACTATAATCGGACGCTAGCGCGTTACGGCTGTTGAAAGTAATACGCCCGTTAGCGAGGGATAATTCTCCCAGCAAAATCCCTCGTGCACGCGTCGAGTAATGATCAACATCTACTCCGAGTTGTCGCAGCAGGACGAGAGACTCTATCCCTGGGTATTTCCACTTCTTCCACCGCTAGAATACAATCGAAGGCAGAGATCGATTAATAATGACGTCGTTACGGTGTTCAATTGGGGCTTTCGATTTCATTGGCCACGTAACAAAAGAAATGAGGAAATAAAGGTGGAACCTTCCGAAATTGATCTGGAATACGAGAGGCGTTGGAAAGCAATGTCGGCAGCGGAGAAGATAGCTCGTAGCGCTGCCATGTTCGCCTGGACGAGACAGCAGATGGCCAGACGGATTCATAGCGATCAGCCGAGTTTATCGGAAGACGAGGTGAAGTGGCACGTCGCTTTAAAGCTTTACGAGCGAGAACCGGAAGTGGTCAAACTCATTCAGGAACAGCTTTCCAGTGTTTCTCGTTGAAGCATTTCAAAAATCGATTGGCAAGTTTGTGGCTATCGCAGATGCGATTGGTCTTCCTTTTCACCTTACTGGTGGCTCGATCAGTTCTGCCTATGGCGAACCTCGTTTAACGCAAGACATCGATATCGTGGTCTCGCCGGTGGTGGCAAGGAGTCGGGTCGATGATTTGATTGACCAGCTAGCACGCTCTGATTTCTTGTTCACGGAACGGGTTGTCCGGCAGGCGGTTCAGTCCGGTGGTCGTTTTCAGCTCTTAGACAAGTCTGAAAGTTTGAAACTGGATATCTACCCAAGAGAGCTCATACCTGGTGAGTTGCAACGGTCTCAGGCAATGGAATTGTTTGATGGTGTTTTTCTTCCGGTCGTATCGCGTTTAGATGCAGCACTCTCGAAACTAATTTGGATCGACAAAGGAAGCGAGCGTAGCCGTCGGGACTTTCGCAGCATTTTTCGAAGCTGCACTGAAAAGCAGCAATCGGATATTAGATCCAATGCCACCGAGATGAAATTGAATGAGTTGCTTGAACTGGTCCTTAGCGAATGCGATGAAATCCGTTGATCGAAGTC
>JBKCTT010000027.1:0-4247 GCA_046318795.1 Pirellula sp. | reverse complement strand
GGCTGCGTCCGAGATGCTCTCATGGGGAACATGCCATCGGATTACGACGTGGCTACAAACGCGACCCTTGACCAAGTGCAATCGTTATTCGGTCCCAAACAAACCAAAATCATCGGCGCCGCTTTCGGCGTGGCATGTGTTACAGGCAAAGTCGATAAACAACGGTTCGAAGTTGAGGTCGCCACGTTTCGAAGCGACGGCTCCTATTCCGATGGACGACGACCTGATTGGGTTCGCTTTACTGGCCCCGAAGAAGATGCTCAACGCAGAGACTTTTCCATCAACGGCATCTTCTTTGATCCTGTTGCCGAAGTATTGCATGACTTCGTGGGTGGCGAAGAGGATCTCAAACGAGGTGTGATTCGCGCGATTGGAAATCCGGAAAAACGCATCGACGAAGATAAGCTTCGCATGTTAAGAGCGGTTCGATTTGCTGCGAGATTCGGATTTCAAATCGATCCAGAAACGTCGACTGCAATTCGGACTCATGCTAAAGAGATTGCAATCGTAAGTGGCGAACGAATCTCGGCCGAGTTTCGAAAATTCGTGGAAACAAAACATCTGGTCTATGGGCTTGAGCAAACCTTTCGCGTCGGATTGCTGCAGTTTCTTATACCCGAGGTTCATGTCGCTTGGGCGGACCGCTCCAAAATGGATCGCGCATTCGAGGTCCTATCCGCATTGGGGAACCACATCGGATTTACGAGCCTACTCGCAAGCTTATTCTGGACCGCGGACTGCAAGCGAGAGGAAGCAGCAATCGCGATTGGTAATTGTAGAGATCGCTGGAAACTTTCCAATCTCGAACATGACGAAGTCCTGTTTGCGATTCGGGCATTTGATACTCTCGTCCATGCTAATCAATTACCATGGTCTGTCACTCAACCACTATTGATCAGCCCACATGTAAAGGTTGCATACGATCTAGCGATGGCTGTTGCAATCGCTGATGAGCTATCGCTGGATGGGCTGAGCAAGTGCCGCAAGGCATTGGAATGGGATCCAGAAAAATTGAATCCCGCTCCGCTGCTAACAGGCAATGATCTGCAAAAGCTGGGACTTTCGCCTGGACCGGCCTTTGCGCAAATATTAAAAACACTGCGAGCCAAACAGCTGGATCGCGAGATTGAAACCACCGAAGACGCTAAACAGTGGATTCGAACAAGTGCGTTATCGATAATCGACTAAATAAAGCTGAACTGCGATTTTTCGGTATTTGCCCATTCGATATGCCTCGGCCAATCCACCAACAAAGTCGGTGGGCTCTTTTCGATCATAACGTCGCTCGATCCAATACCCAAGATTCTCGCCTGAGAGCTCAAACCGAATGGCTTGATCCTCCTCTCGTTCAATCGCGCGGAACACTAGTGGACTGTTCGGAATAGATTGATCCCCAAGGAACATCAACATCGTTGGCTTGTGAATCGGATAGGCATTAAAGCTACCGAGTTCGATTTGGCATTCATTGTTTGTATTTGTAACCAAAGCGTTCCAATTCCGATTGACCCGATCTGCGAACTCAGCCACAGAGCTTGAGGTAGCGGTCACGAATGCGGAACGCCCAAGATAATGAATTCGGTCCCACTGGGTTAGCATCAATAGCCATCCACCGGACAATAGGATAAAACCGAACAAGCTCTTAAGCCCGCTGAATGGCCGTGGTCCAAAAAGAAATCCCAGCACGGAAAGGGAACTCGTCAAGCTTGCCGTGATCGCAATGAACTGCACCCAATACAAGCGCGGACCAATCAACGATTGCGAAAGTGGCTCCTGTTGTGTTTCCCGTTGTGGAACCTCCAAAAGATCCATCCAGGTTCCTGACAACGCACGACTTGCATATCCGTCATACAGTAGCCATGCCAAGAATACGATGGGCATAACAAACGATATCACCCAACACAAACGCAGAGCCCATCGCCAGGATGAACTCTGGAAGATATCCCAAAGACGTCCAGGCGATACAGTCCAACGTTTCTTATTGGCCCAGCGTTTCGTATTGGGAGGTACTATCGTACTCATTCTCGGCAGTAGGCTAAGGAAAGTAGCGCAAAGGCTGTTGCCAAGTTCTTATCATCTTCGAACCATTTGCGGTTTTCGTTTTGCCAAGAACCATCAGCTTGTTGTGTTGAACCAAGCTGCTTAATCAATTCCTGTTTCCAGTTTCGATCCACGCCATCGGAGGTTGTTAATGATTTGAGTCCACTCGCATTTAGGGCTGCTCCGAACGTGTGGTAATAGTAATAGAGTCCCGCTTTACCCATGCCGGGGTTTTCTGTGAGAGTGTAATGTTTGGCGATCCAGGATTGTGCTGCTTTGACTCGCGAATCTTCTTTACTCAGCCCCGCATAGATCATGCTCTTAAAACCCGAGTAAGTCATCGAGCCGTAGCTTCGTAGTCCACCCATAGGTGAATTCTTATGGATGGATTCCACTTCTTTTTCGGTTGGGATCGTGTAGAAAAAACCACCGTCGTTTACCTTGGCTGCGAGCTCGTTATCGTTGTGTTCACTCTTTAGATTTTGGCAGCGTGAAACGAAAACCAAAGCGCGTTGAATAGCGGGATCGGAGCTACCAGCATCGAGACTGTGCAAAGCTTCGAGAAGATACGTCGTGTTCGACAAGTCAGGCCGGCCTTTACCCGCGTAGCCAACGCCGCCGAAGTTCGGATCTGTTGTCGAATCGCCAGCGGCTTCTCCGTATTGCAACGAGGTTAAAAACGTTTTTGCGTTAGATAACGTCTTATCATATCGACCGTCACCAGCGATTTTGTTCGCCTCGGCGAACGCTAAAACGCCGACGCATGTTTCGTAGTTCATAAGTCGTCCGTTGCCATAGATTCCGCCATCTGGCTTAACAAATCCCTCAAGAGCTTTAAGTCCCTTGGCGAGCGATGGGTTGCTCAATGGGACTTTGTTTCGAAGCATTGCCGCAACCACCAGTGCGGTCACCCCCGGACCTGCTTTCATGGAAAACGTCCCGTCTTCTGCTTGACCGGATTTCTGCAAATACTCAAGCCCCTTTCCGACAACTCGGTCGAGGTCCTCGTTTTGGGCATTGGAGATACGCAGCAAAACCAGCGTAAGACACAAACCAGCGAGCAAAGCCCTGCGAAACAGCATGAATTAAATCCCCACGAGTACGACAAAACAACGAAAGCACCTATCTAACACGCTTCGTACTATCTCAATTGTTCGCTGCAGCAGCTCGTAAGTTCAAGATGTTTGGCAGGCTATGGATATATTTTGTCCGCAGCGGGATTCTTTGCTGGCAATTATGCGACCCAGGGCAATCCGATGTATTGCAAGTGGCGATCACGGTTCCTCCACAAACCTAGGGCAAGTTACTTTTGCCCATCTTTGGTGGTCAGGTCGTACAAGCGTGGCCGGGCGAAGTACAAGCTCGCTTGTTCAACCCGGTTTATTTGTAACCCGAAGCGTAGGCAGGAATTTATAACAACTCATATCTTGGTGCTTGGAGCGGGGAGTATTGGATTCACGAGGGGTTGTATGTTTGCGATGGTGCCATTTTGCCAACTGCGATCGCATGCAATCCGTTTTTGAGTATCTCCGCGTCGGCAGAACGCAATTCTCAAATGTTGGTGCTTGAGCCAAAATATGCAGATCTTTTTCGTTTGTAAATGATTGGGACGCCTCCCCTCGGTAGCCGATCTGGCTACAGATTAGTTGTATTGTCGGCATGCTGTCCAAAGTCTTGGCGACTCCGGCTACGACGGGATTCGATCTACTCGCAACAAGGTACTAAATATTCGGTGCACTTACGTGTTTTATCATCACAAAACAATAATCAAAACAAAACGCGAACTGAGTCTTTTTCGCTAAATGATTGCACCTCGCGTGTCAATGTTTTTAGACTAGCACTACCACAAAAATAAATTCCGAAAATAACATTCGCAAAATGTTGACAAGCCTCCTCTTACCTGTAGATTGATTGAAGAGTGGAAGAACTAAGCTTGACGAACCGAGGTCACAATGCAGTTATACGCCAACCCACGAAACCAACACACGCACCGTCTTTCATTCTGGCCCCCCCCGTGGTTTTTGGGTGTCATCGGGTGGTTAGTAGCTTTCCTTTCGCTCACTGTAACTTGTCTCGCACAGGTTGGCGGTGAAACGACTTCACTAGATTCGAGCACTAACGGCATCACATTTAAGAAGCTACCGTCCGTTGAAGTAGTCTTGGATAATGAGCCAAAGCCGATCGAGCTAAAACTGGATGTTCTGCGCGCA
>JBKCTT010000026.1:0-4488 GCA_046318795.1 Pirellula sp. | reverse complement strand
CCCGCGTTGCCGTCGCAGAACGCGGAATTTGTCGCTCGCTTTCAACGCGAAATGCGTGCGGCTGGCAAACTCGATGCACCTGCCATTGTGCGGACCACCGATGCGGGCCAGCAAGACGGCATTCACTATCTGGTCATGGATGTGATTGATGGACTGAATCTGAGTCATATCGCACGTGCCGAAGGGAAGCTTACCATCGCGAACGCTTGCGAGCTGATCAAGCAAACCGCGATCGGATTAGCTCATGCCCATGAAAAGGGGATCGTGCATCGCGATGTGAAGCCATCCAATTTAATGCTCGATTGCAACGGACAAGTTCGCATATTGGATTTCGGGCTGGCTCAAATCAGCTTTTGGGATTCTGGGTCTGCCGAGATTACGACGGTGGGTCAATTGATGGGGACTCTCGATTACATGGCACCCGAACAAGCCGAACGAGGCGGCGCGGTGGATTACCGAGCCGATTTGTATTCGTTGGGAGCAACGCTGTTCAGGCTGCTCACGGGCCGCGCTCCACTAGCCGCAGCTCCGAATTTGACACCCCTGGAGAAGCTGCGATTGCTCGGCAGTCACAAGCCACCTCGTTTGCGATCGTTGCGCCCCGATGCACCGAGTGGACTAGGTGACATCGTTGACTCCATGCTCTCACGAGATCCAGCCCTGCGACCTGCCAGTGCGATTCATACCGCCGAGCTACTGGAACCTTATGCCAGCGATGCGGATTTGATCGGTCTTTTGCAAAGAGCAAAGAGCAATCCTATTCGAGACGAATCGGATATGAACTGGAACCCACTTTGGCAACGAGGCTTGGTTGAGGAACCATCTGTTGCGCCCAAGCTTTCGACAAGTCGCTCGCGATTTGGTGGTTGGGGAAAATGGATCGCGGCCGCTTGTTTGGGCGGCATGGCATTGGGTGGAATTCTCTTTGTAATTGAGACCAGTAAAGGGCAATTGGTAATCGATTCCGAGGCCAATGTCCAAGTTCGCTTGGTAAGCGTCGATGAATCGGGTGCCAAGACTGATATCGATGATCTAAAGATAACGCCGGGGACCAAGGCGACGCGATTGCGGAGTGGCAAATACGAGATTGTGCTAGAGGGAGCCAGCGATTCGTTTGTGGTTCATAACGGATCGTTCTCCATCCGAAACGGCGAGGTAATTGTCGCGACCGTGACGAAAAAAGAATCTGCAAATGAGGCGACAACGTCAACGGTGAATACGGTGGTGGAACCACCATCTGATCCCCGTCTCACGGGAATCGTCTATGAAGGGAAGTCCTTGCGCGAGTGGCTAGAGATAATTCGTTACGAACGTAGCGTGTCGGAACTTGAGAAAGCGATCACAGCACTGAGCCAGATTGCTGAACCATCTGTAGATGATCTGATTTCTGTACCCATAACGGATTTGATTCTACGAAAGCCTTCTTTTTTTCGATTTTCGACTTACATTCTTTATCACTGCAATCCGGATAGATATGTTGAACGTTTGGCCGATTTTCTCGATCGCAATCCGGTAATTGTAAACACATCTGACACTCTACGTTCGTTATCAAGCGTGATGTATTTTTCCACATCAGGTGCTAAACAGCCATTTGAGAGGCTTTATCCTTATCTTGAACGATCCATCCAATCCGCAGGCCTAGATCAAAGACTTGATGTAGCCTTTCCATTGCGCAGTCTTGCATGCGTCTCTGGGCAAAGCCCGATACCGAAAGAGTTTCAAGAGAAGGTGGTCGAGATTCTCGGCCGTTGCAAAGAGTTAAACAACGAGAGTTTCTGGTTTCGTACGACAAGCCCACTCGGTGGAAACGCCGAGTCTTTCGGCGAGGTGCTCGCGAGCGAAACCGTTCGACGAGTCCTAGCGAGTCTCTCTGATGCCGAAACCTCGAAGGAAGAAATTGCTCTCGCGCTCCTGATGATGAGAAAGCTGATTGAGGACGGGTACATGCTATCGCAAGAGGAAACGGCGAAGCTTGTTGAAAGTCTAAGCCCATTGCTAGGCGTTCCAGCCTCGACTCTGCCAGTGGTTGATGTATTCTCGTTTTCCGAGGATTGTTTTTTGCCCAAATGGAGCACAGGTTTTCTGGCTTCCACTGGTGCATTTGTTCGGACGCATGCCAACGGGCACAAGCGGAGGAATGTTCGAATTGACAACACGATTTTGGCTCTCAATTTGATTGGCTCTGCCAAGTTACAGGAGCAGATGAAGCCGCAGTTGCTGAGATTGCTCGAAGAGTTGGATGCAACGCGACTTTGGGGTACAACGCTTTTCGAATTGACCACCCGGGCACCTAAGTATGATTGGCTAGCGATCGCTGTCGACGCGCCGACTGAGTTTAATCAACTTTTACTACGTCAGTTGGTCTACGGTCAAGTGGCAGCGACGCTAGGTCAAGACAATGCCGCAATCTTTGCCCGTTTCGCGATTATGCAAAAGCCCGATTGGGACTACGAGGTAGCGGAGTGTGCGAAAAAGATTCGAGCCGAAGATTCAGATGGCCTTTATAGGTTGCGAGCACTTTACGACAGCAATAAGGATTTGAAGATTTCCGCATTGCTAGAAGCCATGCTCATCGAAAAAGGGAGTAAATCCTATTTCCAACAAAGCACACAACCACGCGTCCCAAATGGCAATGGTATCAGTCATCTTGATCTTTTGATTCACGTCACCGGTGACAAGTTTCCAGCTAGCTTGGCAAAGGTGGCAAACGGACTCGGCAATGAAGGCCGTAATGCTTTGTTTGGCGTTGAGTTCGAAAGATTAACGAGTTTCCGTTGTGATGATTTTGCATCAATGGAAGTGCTGCTCAAATGGTGTGACGATCAGTTGAGTGATCAAAAATCTATTATGTCGAACCCGGATTCAGCGGCGATTATCAACATGCTCGCACGGCTTG
Source organism: Pirellula sp. (assembly GCA_046318795.1). Lineage (GTDB taxonomy): Bacteria > Planctomycetota > Planctomycetia > Pirellulales > Pirellulaceae > JBKCUI01. Next base: position 1,592 of record JBKCTT010000026.1, on the reverse strand, counting down.
TCGGTGATCGACCCAACGTCAGCGTGGAATGCAAACAACTCATCGTGGATCGGCTCGAGTCCTATTCGGGATTAGGGGCCGAGGAATTTTGGCTCAAGTCACCTCTTTTTAATTCGAAGCTCCATGAATCCCATTTCCAAACTATTTCGTACTGCGATCCGATGCGTTTGGCTGTTCTCCGCAAAGCGATACAAGTCTTGGCCGCTAAAGACGAGTATAGTGACAAGTTACGTTGTCACGCATGGATAATCATTCTCCATAGTTATGAAGATACAGGCAGGTTATTGCAAGCGGATCGAGACGAGTTACGAAAGAGTATTGAGTCGAAGCTGGAACAATGGGCCAAAAATCCGGAAGAGAGTTTCGTAATGAATCCCGTTGATGATGCCTTTGAGGTAATCGCGGACCGGAGGCTAGTAGTGTTTCCGTCGCCGAGTGATTTTCCCAACGGTTCATTTCAAAACTTCTTTGAACGCTTTTTTCTCATGGTTCCTCCTGAGTTAGGTGTTTGCGAGATCGGACTTGCAAACAGCTATTTGTTACGACTCAAGGCTGATGAGTTATTCGCTCCCTCTCTGTCATGCCAGACTGCAATTCAAGCGTTGCATGAGAAATCAGAATTGATGGGACGCGATCTTACCCATTCGAATATTTGGGCGTCGATGTTTCAACTGCACCGTGCGTCAGGCCGTGTCGCACCAACCGTCAAGCAGATACCATCACTCGTCAATCAATTACTCTACGTGCAAACGGGTGCTCTACTCGGAATGGACGCTAACGAATTGGCCGACCGCCCTTACAAGCTTTATGAGCAAGATCAGGAGCGACTGGCTCGTTTCATTCAGCCGGGAGATACGCTGTCGATCTTTGTTTCGGGATTGACTAGCGGGGAGCCGCCGGTCATTCAAGCCGGAACGCGAACACCGATTGCCGGGTTCCCAGTGATCGTGTCACAAGAGAATACGATCTTTGTTCCTAACTTGGGAACATTCGATACCAAGGATAAGGACTTGGAGCAACTCAAAAAAGAAATTGTGGACATGGCCCAACCGTTACAAAAGCTAAAGGCACAGCAGCATGTTGGCCAAGTGAACGTAGCGTTCTTGTTGAGACACAATCAGCAATTGGAGTTGCGAAATGTAACCGGCACCCCAGCAGCCAAGTGATCCCGTACCAGCCCGATGCGCGAGCAGAGGGGTCGCACGCCAGTTAACATTCCCGAAGCATTAGCAACCCGAACGCCAATCCCCCTAGCTCCAATCGCATGCGAGGTTTTTGATTCACCGGTTCGCGCGATTTAGGCTTGAATTAGAACAGGGCAATCCCTCACCTTGCGCTTTCGGGCTTGTATTACCAGCCCGCTGCGCGAGCAAAGGGGTCGATGGCCAGTTAACGCCCCCGAAGCATTAGCAACCCGAACGCCAATCCCCCTAGGTGCTAATCGCATGCGAGGGATCGCATCAACGGTTCGCGCGATTTAGGCTTGAATTAGAACAGGGCAATCCCTCACCTCGCGCTTTCGGGCTTGTATTGCGAACCCGCCCACCCAGCACAGTGCGCCGCAGGCGAGTGAGCCCCCCGCTCGAATACAC
>JBKCTT010000025.1:0-3942 GCA_046318795.1 Pirellula sp. | reverse complement strand
TGGCCTAGTTGACCCAGAACAAGGTGATGACCGTAGTCGCGCGGTAACAATGCGAGCGGACGGTGCGGGGAGTTCGATTGACTTGTCATCACTGACGAGCTTTCTGGACCGAAATCCCGAAGGAATCTATGGCGTAAACGGTATGTCGTCGATGACGGCGTCCAATGAGGGTACGATTCACGTTGGGAATGAACATCGTGCAACCCACGTCTCATTTGCTATAAATCAAGGTTCAATCTTGGGAAGTGAGTTGCTCGAACTTGGTCTGGGGGCAAGGCTACTTGGTCGCGGTGTTATTCCCGGTGATGTAAACAACTCCGGCGGTGTCATTACCCGTGGTTTAACTACCATGGATCTTACTTTCGATGGAAATTACCTTCAATCTGATCAAGCAGGCTTGGAAGTGCAGATCGGCGGAACCGTTGGAGGTAGCAGCTTTGATCGCTTAATCGTTACTGGTGGAGCGGTATTAGGAGGGATATTGCAGATTGTGCGGGCCAATGATTTTGTACCTGTGCTCGGATCTGAATTCAAAATACTAGCTGCGAATAGCGTAACGGGCACGTTTAGCAATGTTGTTGGGTCTGCGTTTGGTAATAACATCAAACTACAGCCAGAAGTTCGTGCCGATGGCGTTTACCTCAAAGCAGTTGTCGACGCGGGACCAATCGTCGTCGGCACCAATCCCCATAGAGAAACACGACAAGCGATGAGCTTTATCGACGTCTCCTTTGATGAACCAATTCTTTGGAGCAGCGTCAATTTGGAACAAATCACGCTAGCCGGACCTGCAGGTGCTATCGAAGTAACCAACCTGACTCAACCCACTCCCTCCACTCTTCGAATCCACTTCGAGCAGCAGACCCAACTAGGCAATTATATCCTGAATGTTGGCCCTAATATCAAAGACCTGGGTGGAAACCCAATGGATCAAAATGGTAATGGGATCGATGGTGAACCCGGTGATGTTTTTACACATCAAATCACACTCGCGTTACCAAACTTGGTCGTGCAGGCTCCACCAACCGTAGTCGATGCCAATGGAAACGCACTGGCAACCATCGAATTTGGCCAGCCTATCTCTGTCCGGTGGACAACCACCAATTCCGGTACAGCTCCCGCCGAGGGTGCGATCACCAGTCGTGTGTGGCTATCTAGCGATTCGACTCTTTCGAGCGACGATCGCAATTTAGGCTCCTTTGAGTTACCAACCTCCAGTTCGATCGGAGCAGGTATGACGTATGCCGGTTCGCTGGCTACTGTGATTCAGTTGTTGCCTAACAATTTGCCTGGCAACTATTTCTTGCTAGTGGAAACCGATTCCAACAACTCGATTGGTGAAACCAACGAAAACGACAACATTCGCTCTCTTCCTATCACCTTGGTTCTGCCACCCGCATCGGATTTGATCGTCGAAAATATATCCCATCAATCCACAGCCGTGGCCGGACAGTCAGTCGTCTTGACATGGACACTCACGAACCAAGGAACCGCTCCCGTCAACGGTACGTGGACTGATCGAGTCTATCTCTCGAGTGATGCCACGATCGGTGACGATTTTTTACTAGGAACATTTCCTATCACGACGACCATCGCTCCCAATGGCAGCGTCGTTCGATCGCAATTGGTTCAAATACCGAACAATTTGTCCGGTGCTTATCGATTTGTCGTGGCAACCGATATCGGCAACACGATCAATGAATTAATCAAGGAAGATAACAACGTCACCATTGCGAATAATGACTTCACGATCAATGCCATTCCCGCAACCAATCTTATAGTTCAATCGATTACGGCCCAAACATCGGGACTCTTTTCTGGTCAACCCGCTACCATCGAGTGGATCGTAAAAAACGTAGGCAGCGGATCCACAAACAGTTGGAGGTGGTTTGATGCCGTTTATTTATCAAACGATTCCCAACTCAGTAACGACGATCTATTGTTAGGTCATGCCCAAAACACGAGCTACCTCAACGCAAATGAAACGTATAGAAATTCCTTAACAGCTACGATTCCTGACGGAACCCAAGGGATCCGCTATTTCATCGTCGTAACCGATAACAATCAACAAGTGCCAGAGTCAGGCGGCGAAGACGATAACCGTCTCGTTAGTTCTGCAACGAACATCACACTCACCCCACCACCAGATCTGAAGCTTACGGCGCTCACGCATATAAGGGAAGCAACCGCCGGAGATTCGATATCCATCAATTGGACAGTTCTCAATGATGGTCCTGGAGGGACTCGCCAAACAAACTGGTCGGATCAAGTTTGGTTGTCTCTAAACAATGGTGTCATCGATGCCGGGGATATTCTTTTGGCCACCGTGCCAAGAAGCGGAGCACTCGCCCCCCAACAAGAATACCAAGTCCTGCAACAGATCCTCCAACTGCCCATCAACGCGTCTGCGGCCCAAGCATTCTTGATCGTGAAAACCGATGCGGGGAATCAGGTCTATGAAGATTCCTTTGAAGGGAACAATGATCGATCCTCCGAGATTCAGATCTTCCAACGTCCTTTGCCCGACCTGGAGGTTGAGTCGATCGTCCCTGTTTCGTTCGCAAGAGCGGGGCAGCCAATGACGTTAACCTATACGATACACAACGCATCGGTTATCTCTACCTTAGAAAACGCATGGCAAGATTCGTTCTATCTATCGACAGATAGAAACCTCAATATCAACGCCGATCTGTTACTCGGTCATCGTACTCGAACGGGAGTTCTTGGCGGAAATCAATCCGAGACCCGATCTTATGACTTTGTATTACCCAACAATCTTTCCGGCAATTACTACCTGATCGTTTTCACCGACAGTGCCGAGCAAGTGGTTGAGTTAGCGGACGCGAACAACACTCTAGCTACCACACAGATCATTTCTATCGGGATCGACCCTCCTGATTTGGCCATCTCGTCAATCGGTGTTTCGACCAACCCCATGGCGGGTCGAGAAGTTACGATTTCCTATGTGGTTACCAATCGGGGAAATAGTCCGACGCTAAATTCATTTTGGCAAGATGCCATCTATCTATCAGACGATGGTATTCTGGATGCAAACGATTTACGATTGGACGAACGAGAGAGAATTGGGGTACTCGCACCGAACCAGTCGGAGAACCGAACCACGACCGTGCGATTGCCAGCAGATCGTTTCGGGACGGCGCGAATCATCGTTCATAGCGATAGCTCCGACCTAGTCTACGAACTCAATAACTCTAATAACCTCGCATCGACCACTATCCAGATCGGCGACAATCGCCCCGATTTACAAGTTGCCGCCTTTGCATTGCACCCCAATAACCCCATGGTAGCTCCAGGAGGGACTTTGAGGTTCGATTATGAGATCGCGAATCGCGGCATTGGTCCGACTTTTGGTAGAGATTGGACGGATCGAGTGATCCTCTCCACCGATCAAGAGATCGGGAACGGTGACGATATTGTATTGGGCTCCTTTTTCCGTTCTTCGGATGTAGGAGCGGGACAATCCTACTCCAGGTTCAATCAATCATTTACGATTCCCTCCAACACAACAGAAAATCGATACTGGCTTTACCTGCTAAGTGATGCATCGGGGGTCGTTAGTGAACTAAGCGAAACGAACAATCTTTCTTCACCGATCGAACTGATTGTGACAACCTCAGCAGGAGGAAGCGATCTAGCGGATTTGGTGGTGTCGGAAGTAGTTGCGGCAGCGAATGCCAATTCGGGCGAGCGTTTGCCAATCCAATGGAAGGTTCAGAACAATGGCATAGCAACTACAACGTCTAGTTCCTGGTTCGATTCGGTTTGGTTATCGACCAACAATGCACTCGATGAGGGCGATATTCTCGTTGGCCGATTCGCACGAGTCGGTTCCTTAGCTCCAGGCGAATCCTACATCCGATCCATTGATTGGCCGATCGGAATCGATTTCTCTGGATCGTACTTTACGATCGTGAGAACGGA
>JBKCTT010000024.1:0-4389 GCA_046318795.1 Pirellula sp. | reverse complement strand
GTAAAAGGGTTGCGTAATAACCACGCGGTGAACCGGAGTTTCGCTGCGAAGGTACAATACTGCATTCCCTCCGATAAGCTCAGCATTGGGCACCAACTCCTCGATGCGCTCGGGCAACGTTCCCCGAGTGAATTCACCTGGAGGTATGAGCCTAAAGGTGACTCCACTCGAATGCTTCCACTGAAGGGGCACGAGCAAGTAATCGGCCCACTGCTGCGCAATCGCTGCAGCCATCTCAGGGGGACAGGGAGAAATGACAAACGGAGGTGCGTCGTTACCCCACTGACCTCGAATCACCGGTTTGTTGGGAGTGGGGTTATTGGGTGGTACCGCAGGCTCTATATCTGCCTGCGGGTTCGTTGAGCCAGTTGTCGGAGCGGGGTCAGTAGGAGGTTGCGGTGCAGAGGGGTGTTGAGAGGAATCGGCTTTTACAGATGAGGGGGGAGCGGCTTCACGATCTTTGTCCGATTTAGAGTTATCGTCTTTCAACGAGCTGGAATTCTCCGAATCTTGTTCCACTTGAGCCTGCTTGTTGTTCTGAGCTCGCCAAACCAAAGCCAATGCCATGCTGGCGATGACCAGCGTGATAATTCCCATCCCATACAGCCCCAGATAGGGACTGGAGCCTCGTGAGACATTATTGGAATGGGTGCGATGTACGGGGGGCGGTGCAAGTGTCGGCGAAGGGGGGCGATCAACGACTGTGGTGGGAGGGTTGGTGTTCTTTACAATGATTGGAGTATGGCCCTCAGGCCCCTTGGCCCAGATATCAGCAGCTTGGCGTGTAGATTCAAAACGATCCACCGGGGATTTTTGATGCAGCCTCAACAAAAAGTCGCACAACCATTGTGGTGCTTCCGGAATGATCTCGCGTACCGGCCGCGGAGTGTCTTCGATCACTCGCTTGAGTACCGCTAGTGAGTTAGGAGCTCGAAAGGGAGGGCGCCCTGTGAGTGACGTGTAAAGCACACTACCGACACTAAATAAATCTGACTTGCTATCAATCGCTCTACCCAAAGCCTGCTCGGGGGACATGTAAAGGGGTGTGCCGGCAACGAATCCTGTCTGCGTTAGCTTGGCATCGTCCACCGTTCTGGCTAAACCGAAGTCAGTGACCTTAAGCGTTGGTCTCGGGCCGTTTTCGATTAGCAGATTGCTTGGCTTAATGTCGCGGTGAACAATGCCCGCGTCGTGGGCGGCTGCTAACCCCTCCAGCAGTTGACCTCCGAGCAATATCACGTCCGCTATCTCAAGTGGTCCGTCCTGATCAATCAAATCTTGCAATGTCCCATGGGGGACATACTCCATGACCAAGTAGGGAATTGGTTCTTCCTCGACAGCATAAACGCGTACAATGTTCTCGTGCCGTATCGCGGCTGCAGAACGAGCTTCACGCAAGAATCGTTTCCGTGGTGGCGAAGTGGTGGCCAGCGTAGGATGCAACACTTTGATCGCGACGGGGCGCTGCAGCTTGAGATCTCGGGCGACCAGCACAATGCCAAACGCCCCTTGTCCCAAAACGCGTTCGATTTCGTAATGACCTAAAATGCCGAGCGCAGTGGGGTTCGATGCGGGGGAAAGGAAAGGCCCGAGGTGTTTTATGGCATCGCTAGTCGAGGTTGCGGGTTCATGAAGGCCCGTTTCTATCGAACTCTCCTCATCCGTTTGGCTTTCTTGGTCCGCATTTATGTCAGTCGTTTTCTTGGAAGCCCAGGTTTCAATGGGCTGTGTGCTCTTTTCTTTTCCACCGGACTCGAGCACCGGTTCTTCAAGAAAATTTCCCATTTGTTCCGCTGCGGCAATCAGTTGCTCGATCTGATTAACCATGGCTTGGTCACCATGACATTCCCGAACTAGAAAAGCGCGACGTTCATCGAGATTAGAAATCTCACGGGCCTGCTGAAAGAGTTTTCTTGGTTGTGACATCTTGGGATTCTATTGGTTTTGTATTAGTCAGCCAGTCTCAACACCTTGGTGTTGTCGGTTGGGCGTCGTTGTGTTGAGGTTGCTGCTAGCCTGTTGTTTCGGGGGAAAAAAGTTAGGGCAAAGAGTTAGGCGAGGGAATCGACCAAGTCCGCCAAGAATTTTTTTGATTTTCCAGGTGGCGGATTAAACCGTTTCATATGGCGTTCAATCGCCCATATACTCTTTCGCCCATGTACTCTAATGGTCAGCGGATTGGATTTGTTGATATAACCAAGCTCTCGCGTAGGTCCAGTACCTTTCGGCGGCTCTTAGCGAGATTCCGAGCGTTGAGGCCGCCTGTGCATGTGTAAGACCTGCGAAAAATCGCAGTTGAATGAGCTCGGCTGCGGTGGGTTCGATTTGGCGAAGTTTTTCGAGAGCAGTGTCCAGCGCTGGTAGATAATCAGGAACATCGAAAACGCACAAAGCATCTTCATCGTCTTGTATGGAGGAAGTGAAAACGGAGCCTCCTCGCTTTTTACTTTTTCGTGCTCGCGCATGGTCGACTAATATTCGCTGCATGGCCTGCGCTGATGCTCGCAAAAAGTGTTCATCACTTTCCCACGCCCAATTGCTATTGTCGGCCCGGTTGAGTTTCAAGAATGCTTCATGAACCAACGCCGTAGTCTGCAGGAAAGCTCGATCCGATTCACCGCGCATTTTACGGGCTGCAATGCGTTTCAATTGTGCGTAAAGTTCAGGTACAAGATCCATGGCATCGGGCCGTTTCTGCATCAATCATGCCTCCCGTCAACGTTTCATCGCGATGTGAGTTTGACGCAATCTACCAGGAATCGACCGTGGGGTGGAACAACTATTGGCGTCGATTGCAAGAGCCGGCAAACATCGAGGCTAAAGGATAGCTTCGATGACGTGCCCATTGGAAATTGGCATGGGTCGGTTCGCTCGGTCGTAGACCATGGTTTCGGGAGGGATCCCCAAGCAGTGAAAGATCGTTGCTGCGAGATCTTGGGGTTCGACTCGGCCATCGATAGGGTAGGCACCTTGCTTGTCGGATTGACCAAAAACCGCGCCACCTTGAACTCCTCCTCCTGCCAAGGCGGCGGAGTAGACGTGGCCCCAATGGTCTCGCCCACCGCTCGGATTGATCTTGGGTGAGCGACCGAACTCGCCACCCCAAACGACGAGAGTCTCATCAAGCAATCCGCGAGCAGCTAGGTCTTCAAGCAAGGCCGAGTAGGCTTGGTCCATGGGGGGCATGAGCGCGTTTTTAAGACGTTCGCTGTTCTTCGCGTGTGTGTCCCATGCGGGTGCGACATCTTCGTCTTCTTTACCGCGTGTCCAGTTAACTTGGACGAGAGATACGCCAGCTTCGATCATCCGGCGAGCCATGAGCACGCTTTGTCCGAAACGATTTCGACCATAGCGATCACGAACGGAATCGGGTTCTTGATCGATAGCAAAGGCTGCTTGCGTTTTTGGGCTACCGATCAGATCGTGGGCTTTCGTTTGCCATTGCGACCAGCTCTTGAGGTGAGAGCGATCTGTGGAGGCAAACTGTTGATTCATCAGTTGTCGTAGTGCATGTCGTTGTTCAAAGCGTTCGGGAGTCATGTTGATGGGCAAGCTCACGTCTGGCACTCGAAATGCGGGGTCGCTTGGATCACAACTTAATAGCCATGGGTCGGCGGTTGCGCCGAGCCAGCCTGCATTTTGTCCTGGCCAAACGATACGACCGGTGTTCCAAATTTCTTCGGGCAATCGAATGGAGCCAGGTATTCCATTCTGATCACCACGAAGTTTACGAACGACGGAGCCGATAGATGGCCAGTCGTTAGGAGCACCGGGGGTGGCATTTTCAAAATTCTTAGGAGTGTGAGGTCGGCCGGTCAGCATCCAGTAGCCGCTGGACGAGTGCGCGTTGTCATCGGTGGCCATAGCGCGCAGGACCGCGATATGGTTAGTCAGTTTGGCCGTTTGTGGCATGAGTTCGCAAACGTGTAAACCGGTGGTTGCACTGGGGATGGGTTTAAAGTCACCGCGAACGTCCGGGGTGGCATTAGGTTTTGGGTCCCACGTTTCATGTTGGGGAGGTCCGCCTAGTAGGAACAAAAAGATACAGGCTTTCGCTTTACCGAATCCGTTTGATTGGCTTGCGGGAGCGGACGCGATTGCACGAGCTGCATCGAGAGACGGGAGGGAGAGTCCGAGTGCGCTCAGTCCACCGACACGTAGCCATTCGCGACGCGAGAAACCGTCGCACAGTTTCGGACCGGGAACTTGAAAGGAAATCATGGCGAGACCTTTGAGGGGGGAAGGCAGTGCCGATTGGAGGGAGGGACGGTCTAATTATATCAAAACTAAATCGAGTGTTGGGTAAGGTTTGCTAAAACAAAACAGGCAGTTCGGAGGGAGAAGTTTTAGAAAATTGCTTGAAATTGTCGCATTTCGGGCCTCGGACCA
>JBKCTT010000023.1:0-22039 GCA_046318795.1 Pirellula sp. | reverse complement strand
CGAACTACTTCCGCAGATCATTGAACGTATCGGACCTATTGGCGGTCTCGTGAAGAAGAGCACAAGAGGTTTTCGATTTGAGTACTTTTTGCTCCGCAAGTGACAACGCTACAAAGCCCATAAGCTGAGATTGGTCGTTATCCTATTCTTCCAATGCATAATTCGTTCCGCGATTAGCGGAAATAAATTGGCTCCGGCACTCATGGACTGGATAGGATAATCAGCGATCGCTATGGGTTCATGCCCAATCCATGCGTTGAGGTCGAGTCTTCAGACGATTCGCTTCTTCATCATCGATAAAACTCTCGGTTGTGGGATCCAACTTAAGTGGCCTTTGCAAAATCCAAGACAAGGCAGCAGCATGACATGCTATGTGAGAACGACGCATGACAGTGGAGTTGGCTGCTGCTGGCTTACGTGTCTTGATGCAATCAAAGAAGTTGCGTAGGTGATTGACAACGTCAGCGCCACGAGCCGGCTTACCATCGCTCGTGACTTCTGTCGGCTTACCGTCGAGAGCTAAATGGACTTCGCCTCCGTCCCCGGTTTCGACCCAACCTTTCTCACCAATAAAACGGACTGGGCATGTTCCATTCGACTGGATCCAGCCGGTGCGTTGCCCGAATGGATCTTGAAGAAAGTCGATCTCCAATAGCAGACCATCGGAGTATCGACATTCAATGCTATTGGTCTTAGGAAGATACTCGATCGGCATCGTATGGTCTGACTGGTTGGCCATCTGGCACAAATCCATGGTATGGGCTCCCCAATCCAGTAATCTTGCACCCGAGTCGAAGTCCCATTGCCCTCGCCAATTACCAGCGACGTAGTCTTTGTTGTATGGTCGCCATGGCGAGGGCCCTAACCACATGTTCCAATCTACGATGTTTCGATCTGGTGTTGGTTCCGCAGGCAACCAGTTATTGTTATGCCCTGGTGTGTAGACCGATGCAACCAATTTCGTCAAACGCCCTAGCTTACCATCACGAGCTATCTGTACCGCTTTTTGGTAGTGACTCACTGTGCGACGCTGAGTACCGGCCTGAAAGATGCGACCAGTCTTGCGGATGGTCTCATCTATTTGTTGGCAGTATTCGATAGTCAGCCCACAAGGTTTCTCACAGTAAACGTCTTTGCCTGCCTCGGCTGCCATCATCGATGCGGTAGCATGCCATCGATCTCCTGTAACGATAAAGACAGCATCGATATCTTTCCTGGCCAATACTTCGCGAAAGTCGCTTGCGACCTCGCAATCGGAATTACCGTATGCTGTATCGACAAACTTCTTAGCTTCATCGCGACGAGAGGCTTGAACATCTGCGACGACACGGCATCGAACGTTATTGAGTTTCAAAATCTCTGTCAACACATACTTGCATCGACGTCCAAATCCGATCACACCCAATTGAATCTGTTCGCTAGGTGATGCACTCATCAAGTGCCCAAACGTAGTTGCAGGAATAATGGTCGGCAAAGCCACAGCAAGCGACGTTTTTGCACCAGCGGTGAGAACCTCGCGACGATTGATTTTTGAAGTGGTTGACATCGGTTTCTTTCACTAGAGGACGTGTTACCATTTTAGATTTCAATGATCATCGAGCAGCATCTTGGCTTCATCGCGTCGACGCTTAAGATCTTCGGCTTTCAACGCTTGAATGAGTTCACGTCGCTCAGCATTGTTAAGTACTCCTTTTTCCGACGTGTTCTTTCCCGTGTAGATTTGGTACATGTCGGCGAGCGAAAAGGAGTCGTTGCGTTGAGTATCGAACGGTAAACCGGCATTATCCGACGACTTTAAATTCTCCAACGGGTTTCTGGCCCATGCATAGCGGAAATAAACCGGCTCCGGTACCCATGGGCTGGAAAGGACAATCATCGATCGCTCCCAATTTGGTTCTCCTTTTCCTCCATTTTTATCAAGCCATTGGGCTTCTGCAGGTTGGAACCGGCCATCTTGACCTGCAATGGCGAATCCCTGAATCGGGCCATCGTTGAATGGGATAGCCCATGTATCAAGCTTCAAAAAAAGCTTTCCATCGCGAACGGTGACTTCTTGCAATTGTGGTGGTAGCCAGCGAATGTTCTTACCGTATTGTGTCGCCAAAGCCCACTTGGAGATGCGTTCTCCCACCGGCACTTTGATCTGGGGATGGTACCAGGCGCGGTGCTGGTCGAAACAGCTTGCATAACCAATGTTCTTGTCTCCCGCTTTGCGAAAATTGAGAAACGTTTGGTAATGGACCTCACGGATATAGTTTCCTTCATCTACCATCGGCGGTAGAAAATTCTCAAGCGTTTGAGGTTGATCTTGTGTCTCTTGAGTGATGATTCCAAAGGGCATAGCTGGATCATGGAAAGCGAGCCGCCATGCCGCAATCATTTCTGGAAAAATACTCGCGTAGATTTTATGACCATTCGGGATTAAAGCTTCGTTGTAACCTTGGTGCCACAAAACACCTTTGACGGGCAAGCCAGAAATGGTGCTAAGCGTACTGGCATACAAGCTTCCAGGCCGATTCATATCCATCGCTGGCCCAGGTAGCAAATCCGTTGGCGTTTTGCGATTCGTCGGTACCTCTTTGCCTTGAGCTTTCAGTCGTGTCGTCTGATCGTTGAACTGTTTGATGCGTCTTTCGAGATCCTTTTGTGGATCGAACTCGGCGATCTTCTTATCCCAATCAGCCAATTCTCGCACTACTTCTGGCGTATCCATTTTCCGAAGCACGTCGATCGGAGTCCATGACATGAGAGTTGTTCCACCACGGGAAACGTCAATCAGTCCTATGGGAACACGAGTCGCCATATGGATACGACGGCCAAAGATGTAGCCGATGCCTGACATATCAGGCACTGTCTCTGGAGAACAGACATCCCAATACCCTTGACGGAAATGTCGGCTAAAAAAATCGTTCCATTGATAAAGCCGTGGGAACGAGTTTCTTGTTTCAGGACCATTCTGTTGGGGTACCGTGAAGAGGCGTATTTGGTCGAAATTCGCCGATAGGATTTCCAATGGCCCTTCTTCCAGCTTGTGTAGTTCAAACTCCATATTGCTTTGGCCAGCCATCACCCAGACATCACCGACCAGTATGTTGGTTAGTTCGATCGTCTTTTCCGAACCTCGCACCGTGATCGTTCTCGATTCGGCGCTTGCTGGCATTGCGGGGAGTTCGACTCTCCAAGTTCGATAAGGGGTGGCCGTATCGTTACGTGACTCATTGCCAAATGTGACCGTAACAACATCGCCGGGAGCAGACCAACCCCAAATTGGGATCGGTTTATCTCTTTGCACAACCATACCCGATTGAAAGAGATTGTGGACGCATAGCCCATCTCCGACTGCCGGCGTATCGATACGATCTTGTCCCGGCTTTAGATTCTCATCAGCAACAACAGCGGCAGAACCATCGAAAGCAACAAAAGCTAATAGCAAGACTTTGATGGCCTTTGAATACACGCGGAGAAATTGTGAAGACATATGCCTCGATACAGCAATTCGCGCCAAGATCCGATTCCTATGCAAATGACTTTCTGGGACTTCGAGCGAGTAACGTCGGGATAGGCTAGTCGATGGAAGTGTGCTAGTACATACTGCAAGCCTATTCGATGGCACAATCAACAATTAAGATCATGATTTCAATCTTTTCTAGTCTCCGACGATTGCGATCCTTATTCGAAATCGTACTTGCCAGCAAATGCGAATGGTAGTTGGATTACAACCATAGTCGGTCGCAAACTCGGCTTTCCATTTGTTATGCCCGCTTTGGAACTTGACCTCTCCTCCTATTGAGCAAGCGGCCTCGAATACTCTTCAGAGCATTCGAGAGATGAGGAATCGATTTCTAGGTAAGCCGGTTATTCTAACGGTGTTTGGTTGGCCAAAAGATGGAGAAACGCTGAGCGGAGCTGTTGCAAGCCCAGAGAATGCGGCACGTTATTTGAAGGAAATGATTCCCGTATTGAATCGCGAGGAGATCGATTATTTGTATTTCGCGATGACCGACAAGAAATGGAAAGAGGGGGACGATGGTGGGCCTGGTTCTCACTGGGGCCTGTTGAAATCAGATGGTACGATGAAGGAATCGTTTCGCAGCATGTTCTCTGAAGAAATCAACAGAGGAATGGAACGCCCCGCACGAACGTTGACTTTCGAAAATTGATCGTTGAATTAACGAGTTTAAAATCAACTCAAGCTAACACGTGAAGAGCATTTTTCATACTGCTAGATATCCCAAGGACGATCCATGGCACACAGTAATCCACGCTTGGAGCCAAAAGAAAAAAAGCCCCCGGGAAACCGGAGGCTTGATCAAGCGAATCGCACTAACGTTTATCGTTCGTGATGAACGCGTACGCATTGTGGTTGTGGATAGACTCGAAGTTTTCTGAGAAGCATTCGTACCAAACAACTCGGTCGTCCGCGTTTAACGCAACGGCCATGTCGCGAACAATGTCTTCTACAAATTTAGGATTCTCGTAAGCTCGTTCGGTGACCCATTTTTCATCTGGTCTCTTGAGCACCGAGAAGACCTGAGTCGAGGCACATTTCTCAATCATGCCAAACAACTCTTCGATCCAGAGATGTTGTCCTTCTGCGACTCGAACGCGAACCGTCATCTCGCAGCGTTGATTGTGGGCCCCGTACTGAGAAATTTCCTTCGAACAAGGGCAAAGGCTCGTTGCAGGTACTTTAAGGCCAAGGATGAAGTCATCGACACCATTGCTCGCCATCTCGAACGTCACATCGATGTCCAGCTTTCCCGGCTGCCCCGTAACGGGAGCCTTTTTGTCGATGAAATAGGGAAACGCCATTTCTAGATGAACTTCGTCTGCCTTGAGTCGTTCCTTCATGGCCCGACAAACTTCAGGTAATGAGTCGGAGCTCAGGCAATCGTGATGTTCATTTAGGACCTCAACAAAACGGGACATATGCGTCCCCTTCACGTCCGGAGGCAACGCGACGTACATGTTGATTTGTGCTACAGTGGTCTGCGTGCTGGTGCCCGATCCGTTTCCTGGCGTACGCAGGGAGATGGGGTAACGAACGCCCTTGACTCCCACTTTGTTGATGGCAACATTTCGGCGATCGCCGGAGGATTGAATGTCTGGCAGTCCTGTCACGGTATGGTTTATTACGGTTGACATGTTTTATTTCTTGAATGGGTGAAGTGCGAGCGAAAGGCATCCCGCTCACCGTCCCCGACTTGGGTCACGTGGGAAACTGTAGGCATCATACCCTGATTGACTAGTTTATTTCAGGAATATTTCTTCGAAATGACTTGTCGGAGGATTTTCTCTACCGTTTGGGCTTGCCTGAGCCGCATAATTAAGGAACGCTGACTGGACACGTGATGCACCGGGGCCTGCAATCAAGGTGGGCCACTTCCCACCAGCGAAGTATCCCAATTGTTTTCGGACTTTCGGCAACTCTCTCTAAAATCTAATCAGGATTTGCGATGTCACTCACCGTAATGAGACGAATTAAATTTTGTGCTGGGCATAGACTCCACAAGCACGGTGGCAAATGTGAGCATTTTCACGGTCATAACTACGTTGCCGACTTCTTTGTCCGCGGCGAAAGTCAAGATGCCGTGGGCAGGGTTATCGATTTTGCTGAGCTTAAGTCCAAGTGCAAGGGTTGGATCGATGAGAATTGGGACCACAGCTTTTTGGTCTACGAGGGGGACGAGAATGCCATCAACGCCCTGCGGCAAGTCAAGCCATGTCGATTGTTTTTACTCCCCTACAATCCTACCGCCGAGAATATGGCGAGGTATCTTCTAGAGGAGGCCTGTCCAACACTCTTCATTGAGGGTGCCGGCCAAGTTGTACGAGTCCGAATCTGGGAAACCGATGAATCGTATGCGGAGGCATCACTCGATGCATCGAACGAGATCGTTCTCTCATCGGTTTCGGAAGAGTCCTTTTTGAACTAGTGACCTAGGTGGCCTCGCCTCCTGGTTGTAGTTTTAATGGGATCGAAACGGTTCGCTTAGAGCGACTGCAATAATCATTTCTCTAAGCGTATAGCCAGTTGCTTTCGTGTGAGCAACAATTTCATCGACGGCCTTCTGGTCCGAGACTTTAAGTTCCCGACCTAGCGCGTAGATTAACAGCTTCTCTGCGAGGCATTTCACAAAAGCTGATTCGTTTTTGCGAAGCTCCTGTTTTAGTGATGCGGGACCACTGATAGTGGTACCGCTCGGAAGTTCGACAGATGCGTCGATGATCGGATCGTCTTTTCCGATCCTACCTTTGTATCCGAACCCCTCCTGTCGTCTGAACTCGCCGCATGCGTTGTAGTTTTCCATTGCTAGACCGAGGGGATCAATTTTGTTGTGACAACGAGCACACTGGGGTAGCTCTCTGTGAATCTCTAAGCGTTTCCTAACGGTTGCCTTATCGATTCCTGGAACCGAGGGTGCGATATCTCCAGCGTTAGCGACCGGTAAGCCAGGGTCAGCCCCTAAGATGTTCTTCAAGATCCATGTGCCGCGTTTAACGGGTGAAGTACGTGTTCCGTTCGAGGTAATGGTAAGGATTGATGCTTGGGTCATGACCCCTCCACGATGATGTTCGGGCGTGATTTTCACGATGCGATGTTGGTCGCCTTTAACGCCTTCAATTCCATAAAACCGCGAGAGTCTTTCATTGATAAAAACATAATCGGAGTCCACAAAATCAAGGATGTTCCGTCCTTCAAATAGGATCGTCCGGAAGTACCCACGTGATTCTTCTCTCATCGACGTTTCGAGATGACGATCGTATTGCGGATACAGATCGATCGCGGGAGGATTCGAGCCGATCTCTCTCAGTCCAAGCCATTGATCTGCAAAATTCTCAACAAGAAACTCGGCACGCTCACGATTGTCGAGCATTCTAGTCACATGTTCCCGAACAACCCTTGTAGAAAGAAGTTGACCGTTATCAGCAACTTTGCGCAACTCGCTATCTGGCGGTGCAGACCATAGAAAATAAGAAAGCCGGGTTGCTAACTCGTGAGGCGATAGCGGCGACACTGGGCTATCGGTCTTTTTGACGGAGTTAATCTCGTTGGGTGTCGCTTCTACGAGGAAGAGGAAATTGGGAGAGACCAATATCGAAGTAAGGGCAATCTTATAAGCTTCGATCGGTTCTGCTCCTTGTTCGCGCATCCTCGTATAGATTTCGTAAGGTGGATCGATGTCCAATTTGGTTAAGGGGCGACGAAACGCGCGCTTCGCGACATGCTCTAATAGTTTGGGGGCCAAATCTGCTTCGTTTTCCGCTGTTAATGCTTTTGGAAGCAAAAGCTGTCGGCTAACGGGCGGCCATTGAGGATAAACAGGACCCTCGAGTTCGATCCAATCAACGTAGAGTTCTGGACGAGCAAAGGAGTCACTCCCTTGCATCCAGAAGTTCTCAAGAACTTTTGGGACGGAATAGGCGTTTTCGATCGTTATACCGATTCGCTCATTAGAGAGCTTTACCTTTACCTCGTAGAGTCCAGGTTCATTGAGTGTAGCGGGGACGTCGAGTTCGCCAACGGTGTTAGGTTGTCCGCCAAGATCGAGAACGACTTTGGCTCTCGCAGGACCGTAATCGTACATGCGATCCGCTTTGAAGTGGCCAAGGTCATTTTCGAATTGTTCGTCATGCCATCGTTTTCCTTTTGGATTTTCTGCAATCTGTTTTTGCCTTCGGTCATTGAGAATATTTGTAGCGGACTGAACGACTTCGGCTCGGTCTGGAACCCGGCTGGCGGCTCGGAATCGAATGATGTATTCGCCTGGATCCTTGATGACGAAATCTCGCACGTTGAGTTTCTTGTCCCAGCTGTCATGATGTACTTTCTTAAAGCCGTCTACGACCGGGTTATTACCTCCGTTGACGATTGCATTGTTACCACCAATACGAACGCGGTTCGCATCTGAGTCACCTGAGTCGATCTCAAATCGCCAGCGGATTGGTTCCGGTTTTTCTTGCATATCGAGCGCTTGATCCACAATCTGCTGGGCCGCGTCGAGATAAAGTTCCAATTGCATGGGAGATAGAGAGAGAGCGCTGCCGACGTTGTCAAATCCGCTGGCATAAGGATCGAGTGGAAAATGAGATGCGTCGTACTCGACTCCAGTTAAATCTCGAATGGTGTTTTGGTATTCGATTCGATTTAGCCTGCGCAGGACGACCGAGTTCTCACGAAGTTTCCTTTCTTCGTTGATAAGTTCGTTAGTAGCCCAATCAACAACAGTTGCGACCTCGCTCGCTGACGGCTGGCGTGATTCTTTAGGAGGCATTTCGTGACTGTTAAGAACATTGATGATTTCTCTCCATTTAGCACGAGATTGTGTTTCATGGAAACTTGTCAATAGAGACGCCTCGATACGAAAATCTCCTTCGCCGACCTCGGCGCTGTGGCACTCCATGCAGTAGGATTGGAGAAATGGTTCGATGGCAGACCGGGGCGATTGATTACCCTGTTGTTGTGCGACACCGATAGACAGATTGTTCACCACCATGACGATCGCAAGTATGTGACTGCGCCAAGAGAAGGAGATGAGTCGATTGATAAAATTCATACTCGGAATCGGTTTGGGAATTTAGTTAGCAAGGTCTAATGAAAAGTAGGGCACTACGTAAGTATCGGTCGTGAGTGTGTATCGGGCGTGGTATCATTTCTACATTCTAATCCTTCCCGACCCCCCGTGTCCCATCCTACCCAGAGACTATGGCCGAACTTCCGAAGCTCTACACTGTTCGTCAAATTTTCCCGGATACTCCCGCGTTTGATATCTCTCAGAAGATTGAGAAAGAGTTTCAAAAGTTTGATGGTATGATCCGAGTTGGCCAGACTGTGGCACTAGGTGTGGGGAGTCGAGGTATTTCGAATTTGTCCGAGATCGTACGCCACGCGATTGGCCAGATTAAGTTACGCGGTGCGATTCCCTTTATCATTCCCGCTATGGGCAGTCATGGTGGTGCAACTCCAGAAGGCCAGATCGCGGTGTTGGCTGAGTACGGTATCACGTCGGATTCGATGGGAGCCGAAATCAAGGCCTCATTGGACGTACGAGAAATGGGTGTTAGCGAGCACGGAACGATTGCCTATTGCAGTCTGGATGCGCTGGAGGCGGATCATATCTTGATGATTAATCGAGTGAAACCGCATACTGATTTCTTTGGAACGCTCGGAAGTGGTTTGGTCAAAATGAGCGTCATCGGTCTTGGAAAGCATCGGGGTGCGAAAGCGATGCACTTAGGGGCGATGAAGCATGGTTACGAAGCCTCCATTCGAACATTAGCCAGGATCAATCTTTGCAAGGCTCCTATTCTGGGTGGTATTGCCATTCTTGAGGATGCTCGCCACAGGACGGCTGATATCCAGGGAGTGCTCGCAGGGGAAATGGAAGCTCGCGAGGAGGCGCTCTTAGAGAGAGCGAAAGCTCTCATGCCTAAACTTCCGTTTGAGGAAATCGATCTGCTTGTACTCGATCGAATTGGTAAGAACATCAGCGGTGCGGGAATGGATCCCAATATCGTCAACCGCAGTATTCACGGTTACAGTAGCTGGCCCGCTCGAGGTGAGCATACCGCTCCCTTTATTCGTCGTATCTATGTACGAGGGTTAACAGAAGAAACGGCAGGTAACGCAATCGGCATCGGTTTAGCGGATGCAACCTCGGAGGAATTGATTCAAGCGATGGATCGACGGAAAACGGAGATTAATGCATTAACGGCTTCGACAGTTTTGAGTTGCAAGATTCCAATTGCTTTCTCAAGCGATCAATTGGCCATTGAGGGTATGTTGTCGACATTGCCGCTGACCAATTACCAGGAAGCGAAAATCGCTCGTGTCGCGGATACGCTCTCTTTAGAGACCATGGATATCTCCGAATCACTTTGGGAAAGCGTCCGAACGTTGGATAATTTAACGGTCGTTACTGGTCCGAAGCCATGGTCGTTTAATGCGTCCGGAAACTTATTCGACTAGATGAAAGGCTGCGATGGCTGCCATCTACCAGGTAGTGCGTCCGGCAGTAGGTAGATAGGCGTCGGCCGCTTGATTCCATTGATCTGTTGCCGCCTTTAAGAATAGATCATAAATGGGTTTCTTGTCTCCCGGATTTGAGATAGTACCAGGTTGCTTAGTCCACAAACCCAGATTGAGGCCACCCTCATGTGCATGATCGACATGCCGATGGTAAATAAACGCATCGATGTTCGGGATGCGATTCGCTTGTGTCCAGGCATATGCGAATGCAGCAGCTTGCTTCATGCCGCCCTCTTTCGATCCATCGCTATGAAAGCCTTGTTCGGATAAAATGATCCGCCTTGGTTTTCCTTGCCAGTGCATATCGGGCTTCTCTAGTCTGGAGGCGAGGACGCTGAGATTGCGAAACGTGACTTTGGGAGCATCCTCAATCTCTGGGGCCTGTTGATCTTCCCAGAGATCGGTGGCGAATAGATTGCTGTGGTAGGGGTGCCAAGCGACGTGCCATTCAAAGTCTCCGCGTAACTTTGCCACTGCAGCGAAGGCTTCTAAGAGACTTCGGCCGGGAACTGATTTCAATGGTTCGCCAGGCAAGTGTGAGACCGTCCAGTAATGATCAAAGGATAGGTAGATACGGGCATTGTCAGAAACGGTTCGGATTGCGTTATGAGCAATCCGAACCATATGTTCGTAACCGTCCGCCAGATCCTCGAGCGAGCACGGTCCTCGATTGTGCCACATGAAATGGCTATTCACTTCGTTCCCGATAATCCAACCCCAGACTCGGCCGTGCTCGGTGTCGCCCCGACTGTATCGATGGGCCAAAAATTCGAGTGCTGCTTGAAGCCACTCGCGACCCTCGGGTGTTTTTATGTTAAAGGCCCCAACGGTATATTTGCGATCGGAGTCTGCATCGGGGTGGATGACGACTTGATCGATCTCGGGTACGCCTGTTGGATAGGCGATCAAGATCGCGTAAACGACAATGCCCGCATCGGATAGCGGTTTAATCTGTCGATCCAAAGCTTCTACGTAAGAAGGATTAAAGCGGTAGTGTTTGCCCTCGCTGGTCCAATCCAGTCCATTCGGGGCGTCCGGTTTCGCGTATAGCATGTTTATTGCAAAATTGATGCCTGCATGATGAATGCCCAGTGCGATGGCATCGTCGACCATTTGTACCTGCAAGCCTTTAATCGATGCAGGTTCAGGAAATGGGGTATGGTCGGTTTGTGGGCCTTCGTCAGAGAGGGATACGTTGGTCAGACAGAGGCCCAAGGATAAAGCAAAAGACGCAAATGCGGACCGATAGCGATCGTTCATAGAAAGAAGTGGTGGGTGGGGAGGGTGGGAGAAATCTAACTGGTTCTTTTCAGGATACCTAGATAGATTCGGAATATCGATCCCTTGGGGGAATGGAAAGCCTGCGTATACTTAGTTTGAAGCCATAAAACGTAAAGAAAACACAATTTGTAAGCGAGAATCGCTTTGATAGCAGAAGTAATTTCCATTGGAGACGAGCTAACCAGCGGCAATCGGCTTGATACCAATTCGCAGTGGATCAGTCGCCACCTCAGTGATTTGGGGGTCGTAACGTCGTTTCATACGACTGTGGGAGACCGCTTGGCCGACAATATTGCGGTCTTTCGAACAGCAGCGGAGCGAGCCAACATTATCATTTCGAGTGGTGGATTAGGTCCAACGGCGGATGATTTGACTCGAGAGGCTGTCGCTGAAGCCTTCGATTGTCCGCTTGAGTTTCGGGAGGAGGCCTTTTCTCACATCGAATCCCTTTTTGCACAGCGACAACGCCCCATGCCTGAACGCAATCGGGTTCAAGCCATGCTTCCTGTAGGGGCTCGCATAATTCCCAATCCTCACGGTACAGCTCCAGGCATCGATCTCTCTTTGCAAAACTCGAGGAATTCTTGTCGCATTTTTTGCTTGCCTGGCGTACCAGCCGAAATGAAGCAGATGTATGAACAAACAGTTGCTCCGAAGCTTATCGGCGAATTGGGAGTTGGTAAGCTTCGTTGGTACTATCGATCTCTCAAGTTATTTGGGATTGGCGAGAGCGATGTGGAACGGGAGTTGCCTGATCTCATTGCACGTGATCGTGATCCGGTCGTAGGTATTACGGTTTCCAAAGCGACGATCACTTTGCGCATCGGAGCTCTGTGTGCTTCCGAGTTGGAGTTTCGCGAAAAAATCAGTCCTACGGAGAAACTCATTTACGACAAGCTTGGTGAATTAGTGTTTGGCGTGGGGGAGATCGAACTGGATGAAGCGGTCGCGAGTGTTCTCGAGCGAAAAGAGATATCGCTCGGTGTGATCGAGGTTGGTGCGGGAGCTTGGGTAGCTCCTGCTTTGGCTCGCCACTTTAATAATGGCCAAAAAGGTGGTTTGCGTAACGCTAAATGGTTGCCGGCGCTACCCGGAACGGCGTCAGCAGATCAACAGTTAGAGCGAATGGCGGAGGAGCTGATGAATCAGGACTCTACTCTGAACGCTTGTTTGGCCGTAGGGGTGTATCCGACGTTGACTGAGGTGGCGACTTCTGTCGGATTGCCCACAACCCATTTCGAAATGGTATTCGTACACGGTGCCCAGGCACCTAAGAAAAAGTCAGTTACGATCGGAGCGCATCCCGATGTGCTTTATCCAAGGTTATCCAAGACGGCTTTAAATTTCCTTCGAATGGAGCTCTCCGAGAATGCCTAAAGAATTTGTAATTGCAACGACATCGGAGGTGATCGAAAACGAGGGACGTGCTTTTGCTGTCGATAATCGAATGATTGCCGTGTTCCTTCATGAAGGCCAGTACTATGCGATGGATGATTTTTGCCCTCATATGGGCGCGTCCTTAGCGGGGGGTTGTCTACACAAAGGCACCGTTGCATGTCCGTGGCACGCTTGGCAGTTCGATCTTAAGGATGGAAGCTGGGTTGATAATCCAAAGATAAAAGCCGAGGTTTATCCCATTAAAGTAGTGGGAGAGAACTTGGTAATTGAGTTACCCGATTAGATTCCACTCATAAGCATGGAACCGATGAATAAAGAGGAATTGCTCGCGCTCGATCGTCGACTCGTTTGGCATGCTTTCTCGCAAATGAGTGAATATGAAGGGCTTGTGATCGAATCCGCAGAGGGGTGTTGGTTGACGGATATCGACGGGCGACGGATTCTCGATGGTGCAAGTTCCCTGTGGTGTAATGTGCACGGTCACAAGAATCCAAAGATTGATCAAGCGATCAAGGATCAGCTTGAAAAGGTTGCTCACGTTACCAATCTCGGAATGAGTCATCCTGTTTCGATTACTCTTGCAAAGAGACTTGTTGAAACAGCACCCAATGGCTTGAACCACGTTTTTTTCTGTAGCGACGGAGCGTCGGCTGTTGAAGTTGCCATGAAGATTGCGTTTCAATACTGGATTCAATCAGGCGAGTCGCAGCGAACTAAGTTCTTAGCGTTGGGCAGTGCCTATCATGGAGACACACTGGGAACCGTTTCGCTCGGTGGCGTGCCTCGATTTCATGAAATGTTTAAGCCGATTTTATTTCCGGTGCTCCGGGGGCCATGTCCTGAGATTCGGACTCCATCCAAATTTCGAACTTATGGGGAGGATCCTGTAGGCAAGGAAACTTATCTTTCGCACTATCGCCAGCTTCTAGAGCAAAACCGAAACCAGATCGCAGCTGTGGTCGTGGAACCAATCATGCAATGTGCTGCGGGAATGGTGCTACATCCAGCGGGCTTTTTGAGTGGAATGGCAGATCTGTGCCGCGAATTTAACACTCTGCTTATCGTGGATGAAATTGCGGTTGGACTAGGTCGGACGGGGAAGCTGTATGCGAGCGATTGGGAAGGGATCGAGCCTGACTTGATGTGTATTGGCAAAGGGTTAACGGGTGGCTATCTCCCGATGAGTGCGACCTTGGCGACGACCCGAATCTTCGATGCGTTTCTTGGTGATGCTAGCAAAACTTTGTATCACGGTCATACCTACGGTGGCAATCCTCTTTGTGCGGCAGCAGCCCACGCGAGTTTAGATTTGTTGATGGACAAGCTGTCGAGTGATGAATTTTTTTCGAGACAAGCTCAATTACAAAACCGTCTAAAGAAGTTAGCGAACCATGACGATGTTGCATCGGTCACTCAGTTAGGTGCTTTGGGGGCGGTCGTCCTGAAAGAAGGAAGTCCGAGGGCCAAGGCAATTTGCGACGTGGCATTGCAGCGAGGAGTTTGGCTGAGGCCGTTGGGGAATTGTATTCCCCTGGTGCCTGCGCTAAGCGTATCGGAGGCGGAACTTGATTTCCTCCTAGACACCCTAGAATGCGGGGTTGACCTAACCGGTAAAGTCCTATAATTTGCCTGCACTTCAGTTTGGCTCCGTAGCCAAGTGGCTAAGGCAGCGGATTGCAAATCCGCCACGCGTGGGTTCAACTCCCACCGGAGCCTCTAAGAAACCGGCGATCATCGCCGGTTTTTTTATGGATTTATCGCAATTTCCACATCTATCTCTACGTATTCAATCTCTAAGTATCCAATCCTCCCGCAATCCGTTTTGCCATAACCATTCTCGCAATCTTCTTAAGTGATACTAATGCTGAGGTGCATGATTTACGTCAGGATGTCCTTACGGCGATGGTTTTCAAGAGTGTTGTTGCGTTAGCACAGCCCTAATCGACAAAGGCGAATTCGTTGCTCAGTAGCATCACTTGGCAAAGCTGCACCCACGGGTCGATTTTGGGTGGTGGCAGCAGCATGGTAGACGCGTCTTTAAAATCACGACTCATATTCCAAGTATCCTTGGTCAACTCTTTGGGCCATTTCGTTGCTTTGATCCGAAATTTCCACTGGTAACTGTCGAACGAAGGTGTCGTTCGGCAATCTACGATAAAGTCGATGATTTCGCCTTTTTGAACGTCGATGTTTGCCGCGGACGTTTTGGCCTCACCATTTGTTACTGTCCAATCACCTAGCTTGCCGACTCGGCTTGAATAGACGCGAGCGCGAACGCCATCTCCTTGATCTGACGGATGTTTTAGATCTCCGGATATGTTTAACTGGCCTGCAGCTGGGGCGATCCAGCGGACGATCGTGGAATGCTGCTGGTCGTCGCCTGGGTGGCCGCCATTAGCGTTCAAGCTCGCGTAGCTGAGCCCTTGGTCGGGTAGTTTTGCGGAGCCTTGCCAGGAGTCGCCAGTGAAATGAGGTAGCGGTGTGAAGCTCACCATACCGTCTTCGTCTCGAACTGTTCCATAGCCATAGCGCCATTCCGTTTTAGGCTCTAGATCTGTCGGGTCTTTGGCAATCGATTCTGCTTTTG
Source organism: Pirellula sp. (assembly GCA_046318795.1). Lineage (GTDB taxonomy): Bacteria > Planctomycetota > Planctomycetia > Pirellulales > Pirellulaceae > JBKCUI01. The sequence continues at coordinate 6,743 of JBKCTT010000023.1, read as the reverse complement.
CTAAGAAATCTTTTACCATCTGTGTTTCATTGGATTCGGGGTCTCGGACTAACGCCATTCGGAATAGAGATTGGATGCGTTCGTCGATATCATCGATCGATTCCAATTTAGTAGCTAACGACTCAGCTTGTTGAATCACGAATCTCGCGTTGATAAGATAGAGTGCTTGCTGCGGAACGGTGGTTCGCGCACGTATTGCTTGGCTCGCATCTGGACTCGGTAAATCGAAACTGGCCAGCAAACCAGGGATATCCTCTCGATCTAAAAACGCGTAAAGCGCGCGGCGTTTAGCATCTTCATGGATCATAACCGACCGGCCTCCTACAGTGAGGTCTAATCCGCCCGTAGTAGCGAGTAACCGATCGCGCAGGGGTTCGAATTCCAGTCGCTTTCGAGGCATTCTCCAGAGAAGCCTATTTTCCGGATCCACGGCGAGACCAGCCTCATTGATTTGGCTCGATTGACCCCAGGTTGAGGAAAGCATGATTCGTTTGTGAAGTCGTTTGATAGACCATCCATCTGCCATAAACTCGGCAGCCAAAAAATCCAAGAGCTCGGGATGGGAAGGAGTCTCCCCTCTCGCACCAAAATCGCTCGCTGTTGAGACGAGACCAACACCGAAGTGCTGTTGCCAAACTCGGTTCACGATCACTCGGGCTGTCAGTGGGTTGTTCGGACTGGCTATCGCCTCTGCCAACTCCAATCGGCCGCTCCCCTTCACAAAGGCTTTACCTCCATCGACGGAGGATAAGACTTGGAGGAAGCGACGAGGCACTTTATCCCCGTGGTTGCCTGGCTGACCTCGTCGAAATATATACGGGTCGTACAAACTCGGCTTGTCGACCATGACCATGCCACGAGCAGGAGCCCCTGCATGCGTCATCTCTACCGTCTTTATCTTGCCAAGTTCAACGTTGTATTGGTTTCGTTCCGCTTGATCGAGATGCGCGATCATCTGATCACGATTTAACGTTGTAGGGTTATCTGCTTCGAAAATTGCCGATCGAATTTGTTCGTCAACATCGTCCGCGAGTCGTTCGAGATTCGGATTCTCTTTCAGTTGTTCTTTCCATTTCGCGAATACCGCTTCGGCCTCTGTTCCGATCACTTTCGCCACGTCGACAATGGTCTTAGGCTCAACCGTGCGAATCGCATCCACAATGCGACGATTGTAGTCGTTCAACTCTGTTGAAGCTGGATCCAGTATTGCTTTCGCCCCTGCTTCGAATTCTTCGTGTGGAACCATGCGGAAAACGGTGATGACTCCCCATACTTTATGAGCTCGACCATTGTCGGATTTGAGATAGTTGTGCCAGCGCCCTACTGCGGGGGGACGCATTGCTCCACGATCTCCAATCCTCTTAACCTCTTTGGCATCGTTCGGTGGAAGCGATTTCGCAAAATGGATCAGATAATCCGCTATACGAGATCGTAACTCGTCTTCCGTCGCAATACGTTTTTTATCAAGCCATTGCTCAACCTCTCGCTCTTTCTCCGCTTGTGCCGCTAAGAATTCGGTGTAGCCAGGTGTTTTGGCTGGATCGCCAAGCAGTGGCAGTTCGCCGGGTTCTTGAGAGCTGGCAAAGACGCCATAAAGCGAATAATAGTCGGCGGCAGGTACCGGATCATATTTGTGATCATGACAACGCGCACACGCAACGCTAGTCGCCAGGAAGGCTCGTGTGACCACATCGATTTGGTCGTCGATAATGTCGTTTGGGTTACCCATGAACTTGCGACCAACCGTCAGGAAACCCATGCCTGCAAGACGATGCTTTTGGTCCTCACTCAAGTTAAGATGGTCTGCCGCAATTTGATCTATGATAAACTCGTTGTAGGGTTTATCGGAATTAAAAGCGTTGATCACGTAGTCGCGATACGTATAGGCATAGGGATAGCGAGTGTCTCGACTGCCAGCTTGATAGCCTGTTGTCTCGGCGTAACGAGCCAGATCCAACCAGTGGCGAGCCCAACGTTCCCCATAGTGGGGGCTGGATAGCAACCTGTCGATGACTCGTTCTAAGGCAGTGTCTGATTCATCATGTAAAAAGGACTCTAATTCTTGGTAAGTAGGGGCCAATCCAGTTAGAGAAAAGTGAGCTCGAAGCAATTGTGTTCGCTTATCAACGACGTGATTAGGACTCAATCCATTCGCTTCGAGTTTGTTCAAAACGAATCGATCAATGGCGCCTTTGGGCCAGGATTCATTCTTAACCTGGGGTGGTTCGTATTGACCTATCGGTTTGTAAGACCAGTGAGACTCACGAATTTGTTCGATACGCTGCGCAGGAGGGAGTGTTTGGGCTAAATCCGATTCATTGCTTTTTGGCCAATAGGCACCAGACTTTACCCAAGCGACTAGAATTTCGATTTGTTCATCCGGAATCTTGCCATCAGGTGGCATCTGGTAGTTGGCTTCGGTGTATCGAATTGCTCGGATCAACGGGCTCTTGTCAGGATCTCCCGGTATGATGACTTGTCCGGAACTACCACCTTTTGTTACGGCGATGTGCGCATCGAGCCTCAAGCCACCTGATTGTTCCTCCGATCCATGGCATGATATGCAATGCTCAACCAGAATCGGACGCACCTTGGACTCAAAAAAAGCTTCTTTTTCGGTGTTGTCCTGAGCAAACGTCGAAGAACAGTGGGACCAAAAGAGTATGGTCGAGAGGGCTGCAACTAGGAATACAAATCCTCGGACGGACATTCGATGGCCAATTTCAGAGGAGTGAGTTGATTTTTTCAAAGTTTGCAGATCCATTTTGACGGTAGGACTGGTTTCAAAAGAACAGCATTCAACCAAATATGTTGGCACAAACACACTGCCGATACACTGGAAAGGCGATCGATTCAAAACCGAAAATTCTTCAAACAGTGGCAAACAACGCCGGGTGGGAATACCATGACATTCTAGGTCGGACTACTTGGAATAGCAATGTTCCTTATTTTACTCGATGAAGCGTCGTCTCTGAAACAATGATTTCCTATAAGAAATGGTTTGCAGCCCCAATTCATCCTTTTTTCACCTGTGGATTGGTTGTATTGCTTGTTTTAATCAAACCATTATTGGCCCAGGAATGGTCGCTGGTCGGAGAGACTGTGGAGCCACAATGGAGTTCGGAAGGAAATCAATTTTGGTTCCAACGAATCGACGAAAAGAAACAGAGAGAATTTCTCCTCGTTGATGCCCTACTGGCCCGTCGCGAACCGCTGTTTGATCATTCTGCGGCGGTCAAAGCGATTCAGGAGAAAACGACCCTCGACGAACAGGAGATTCGACGCTCATGGAAGTTGACGGACTACGCGAGTTCCTCCAATTCAGTAACAATAATTGTCGGTCGGAACCAACTAAAGATTGAGAGGGCAACGGGGGCTATTGAGTGGATCAACGCCGATCCGTCCAAGGATGCTAAATCGAGCCTGTTTTTGCCGGTTCGGCCGTCTAAACAGGGCGGTGAGGCCGTTAATTTCAAAGTCGATAACAAACGTGCTGACGAAATCGAAGTACTTTGGGTTAATACGACTGGGGAATTGGTTTCGTATGGAAAGGCTGCTCCTGGTGGATCATTTTCGTCTGGCAGTTATGCAGGCCACGTTTGGCTAATTCGAGCGATCGATGGTCAGCCGATCGGATGCATCGAGCTTCCCGACCAATCGGAAACGGTCGTCGAATTAAACGAGGCGACCGTCGCAACGGTGAATACGGAGTTTCCACGTTCTCGTCCCAACCGAAGGAACCGAGGCCGCAATCGAAACCCAAATTTTGGACAGCCCTCCGAGCCTCCGCAGGCGAAACTTGAGGTTCGAGAACACGATCTCTGGCTTATCAAGACAAATCAAAATGATAAGGAAGTCATATCAAATAATCCGCCCACTTCCTCATCGAATGCAGTCGTTGAGGTTCGGCTTACCTTCGATGCTAGTGAGAACAACTCGTTCCGAAGAACGGTCCAGCGCGATCGACTTATGAGCATGCAGTACAACGCTCAGGATCCACCTGCTTCTGTCGCAGATGTGAATTGGTCTCCTAACGGCTCTTATGCGATCGCTTGGCAGACGACGGTGGTACCTGAAAGAATCGTTAAGATCATTCACGCTCTTCCCAAAGAGGGCCAGCCCGCTATTGTCGAGTATCCCTACGCGAAACCAGGCGATGAAATACCATGTCGAACGCCGCGGGTGATTGACTTGCAAAATAAAAAAGAAGTCCCACTCTCTAAAGATCTTTTTCCTAATCCTTGGGAAGTGCGGTTGGAACGATTTAGTGCAGATGGCAAGGTCGCTTGGTTTTACTACAACGCTCGCGGGCACCAAACCATTCGAGTTGTGCGCGTTGATCTGGCGACGGGTGAGGCAAAGACGATTATCGATGAGAACTCGTCGACGTTTTTGCATTACTCCGATGGAGGTAAGTACCAGTTGAGTTGGCTCGATGATGCGACCGCGATTTGGAGCAGCGAACGAAGCGGTTGGAATCATCTGTATCGAATCGACATGAATTCTGGCAATGTGATTAACACCATCACGTCAGGGGATTGGAATGTAAAACGGATTGAAGACATTCGTGATCAGGATGTTTTCTTTTACGCGGTCGGTTTAGCCACAGATCAAGATCCCTATCACGAGCATTTTTGCCGGGTATCCATTGATGGTACCGGCTTTGTACGGCTTACCGATGGGGATGGAAACCATGCGGTGCAATGGTCTCCCAATCGAGACTATCTCCTGGACCGTTACTCACGAGTGGATATGCCACCGGTGTATGAGCTTCGTCGAGTTAGCGATGGGAAACTTTTATGCGAAGTAGAGCGTGCCGATTACGTGGGCGACGGGGATATTGAGCAGCGAAAACGGATTATGCCAGAACGCTTTGTTGCACCGGGGCGTGACGGTGTGACACCTATTTGGGGGATTGTGCATTGGCCAAAGGATTTTGATCCCTCCAAGTCTTATCCGGTGATTGAGTCGATTTACGCTGGTCCACACGATCACCACGTTCCTAAGGATTTTCGACGAGGACGATCGTATCAAGACTTCACATCGGCTGGTTTTGTTGTTGTTCAGATCGATGGAATGGGGACAGCGTGGCGATCGAAAGCGTTTCATGACGTCTGTTATCGAAACTTAAAAGATGCAGGGTTCCCGGACCGCATCGCTTGGATGAAAGAATTAGGGAAGAAATATCCATGTCTCGATCTGTCGCGGGTTGGAGTTTTTGGTGGTTCAGCAGGAGGTCAAAATGCAATGGCAGCATTGTTGTGGCATAATGATTTTTACAAAGCCGCTGTTGCCGATTGTGGATGCCACGACAACCGAATGGATAAGATATGGTGGAACGAGCAGTGGATGGGAACCGTGGAGCCTGGTGATCACTACTCAAGGAATTCTAATGTCGATAATGCGCACCTATTAGAGGGCAAATTGATGCTTGTGGTGGGAGAGCTCGATCGTAATGTCGATCCAGCATCAACAACTCAGGTGGTGGCTAAATTGATCGAGGCCAATAAAGATTTTGATTTCCTGCTTATGTCCGGCGCTGGTCACGGTGCGTGTGAATCACCATACGGCCGACGTCGGAGATTGGAGTTCTTCAAAACACATCTTTTGCCTGCAAATTAGGATATCGGGAAGCTGCATAGCTGTAGGGCAATCTATCAGATGACCCATGGGACTATGACTGAGTGGCTACCAAATGCGTCCCCCTCTCTTTTCCCATCCTCTTCGTCTGGCCTACGGCCAGACGAAGAGGATGGGGGCTTTACGTTGTGTTATCGGTAGCTACTCAGTCATGCTCCCACTGGGATAAACCGCAGTGGTGAGCCTGAAACCGAATGCGGTGCAACAATGTGCTCGAAAACGGCATCTACCCGTCCGCCTCGGGCGGGGCTTTACTGACTGAGTCTATCTCTTATTCTGTGAACTCATCCATCTTGCGAGATAGTGCTAGAGACCGAGGGGCTCATCCCATTCTCTGCCTGTATAGGTGTACAGATTACCAACCACAGTACTCGCAAGCACAGTTCCGCTGGCATTTAGGATGGTAGGTTCACCGTAGGCGGTGTAAGCTTAGCGATCTGCCACTGCGCTGGTGGATGTAGTCATAGCAGGTGCCTGGGCATAAAAAGAAGCGGCTGTAGCCGCTCATTGTCCCGCCAATGGTCTCGGAAGTTTTGTTCTTAATTTAGGAACGCTTTAGAATCTGGTCACGAAGGGAAGCTGTGATCGCTTGCAACTCCATTAAAGACTTTCCCTCAAACTGGGAATCGTCGGAAGGGGAAATGTTCAAAATCTCCCGAAGCGTCTTTATTAACTTGATTTCACCTTCCTCTCGGCCCTTTTCCAGGCCCTCTTCACGACCCTCTTCACGGGCATCTATGATGCTAGACTGCCAATCGAGGTGGCCTTTTTCTCGGGAATCGTACATTTGTTTCTCCTCCGTTATTTCTTGGATCTTGCGTAGCTCTCGGGTGGCGTGCAAAAACTCCAAACCCGGTAACAATTCTCTCAACTCGTCTTCGCTGTGCTCGTGCGAATGAATAATCCAGTAGCACCACTGCTCTAGAACACTCGCGGTCCGGAGCGATTCTTTCGTTCCTTTGTGTTTTCCTAATTCTACCGTGTGAATCTCGATCGAGTCTAGCAAAACCGCTCCTGATTCCTTTTCCGTCATGCGAAAATGGTGATGCAATCTGTCATCGGTCCAGATCGAGCCCGTCAGTAAACAAACCGCGTAGGTGGCC
>JBKCTT010000022.1:0-55401 GCA_046318795.1 Pirellula sp. | reverse complement strand
AACGCAAACCTTGCCCATTTGACGAGCAACGAGAGCTGCGTGGCTCGAAACACCACCCCGAGCGGTAAGAATACCGTCCGAAGCGATCATGCCTCGAAGATCTTCTGGGCTGGTCTCGATACGAGCGAGAACAACATTTTGTCCCTTGGCAGCGAGTTCTTCTGCTTTGTTAGCCGAGAAAACCATCACGCCGGAAGCAGCACCAGGACCAGCTGGTAAACCAACTGCCATCATGCGGCCTTCGGTCTTGGCCTTTTCGTAAGCCTTGGTATCGAAAATTGGTTGTAGCAGTTGGTTGAGAGCTTCTGGGTCACCCGACTTGATTGCGTGCTCAGGGGTCATCAACTTTTCCTTGACCATGTCGTGAGCAATCTTCACGTAGGCCAAAGCGGTTCGCTTGCCGTTTCGAGTTTGAAGCATATACAGCTTCTTCTTCTCGATAGTGAACTCAAAGTCTTGAACGTCGCCGAAGTTCTTTTCGAGAGTCTTGCGAACTTCGATCAATTCCTTGTAGGCTGGACCGATGATCTTGTCCTTGGCCATTTCGGAGATCTTAAGTGGCGTACGAACACCAGCCACGACGTCTTCACCTTGTGCATTGACGAGGTATTCGCCGTAGAAGACGTTATCGCCGTTAGCAGGGTCTCGAGTGAACGCAACACCGGTGGCGCAATCGTCGCCCATGTTACCGAACACCATGCTTTGCACGTTCACCGCGGTGCCCCATTCGTCTGGAATGCGGTACTTTTGGCGGTAGAGGATCGCTCGCTCGTTCATCCAGGAACCGAACACGGCGAAGACAGCTCCCTCGAGTTGCTTCATTGGATCGGTCGGGAACGCCTTGCCAGTGCGCTCTTTGATCAGCTTCTTGAAACGGCCGACGAGGTCCTTGAGGTGCTCAGCGGTTAGTTCGGTGTCGTCCTGAACTTTGGCTTCCTTCTTGAGGTGGTCCATTACCTCTTCGAATGGCTCGTGCTCGTTTTCATGTCGCTTTTGGACACCCATAACGACGTCGCCGTACATCTGTAGGAATCGGCGATACGAGTCCCAAGCGAAACGTGGGTTGTCGGTGGCGGCTGCGAGACCTGCACAGGTTTCGTCGTTGAGACCGAGGTTCAGAATGGTATCCATCATACCGGGCATCGAATCACGAGCCCCGGATCGAACGGAAACGAGAAGCGGATTCTTAGGATCGCCGAACTTCTTGCCGGTTTCCTTTTCCATCCACTTCACCGCTTTGACCATATCTCCTGCCAATTCGGCTGGAGCTTTTTTGCCATTCTTGTAGTAATGGACGCAGACTTCCGTTGTAATGGTAAAACCGGGAGGTACAGGAAGACCGATTTTGGTCATCTGAGCAAGGTTCGCTCCCTTGCCTCCTAGAAGGGCTTTCATCCCTCCGTTTCCATCGGTCTTGGATTTGCCAAAGAAATAGATCAACTTGTTAGCCATGGCCGAATACAACACTCCCGTAATGATACAAAAATCGAATAGTGGGCTATTCCCAGTAATTTTCGGCCAAAAGTCTACGTTCCACCTACTTAAACGTCAATTGCAATGAGCGTGCCTCATCAACCCAGCGACCTCAACCCATGACACGCAGCGAGCCACCACTCCAAGTTATCCAGAAGGCGATTATCTCCCCAGACACCTCATTTTCCGGTGGAATTGACCGGTTTACATGCGGTGATCGGTTTGCCATCACTGTTGACGATTGGCTGATATTAATTGCGCATCAAAGTTTTCATTTCTCACAATCTCATTCCACAAACGATTGGAAAGCATCGATAAAACCGCTCCCCACCAACTCCGAACTGACATTGTTCGAAGTCATGTGTGGCGATGTGGTCGTCGCTAACGCTGCAAAGCTAGCCCCCTTTCGGCCTCTCGCGACGCTACTCCGTATTGGGGGTACACCGCCAGAATCGATCCAGAAAGATTGGCGAAGACAACTGGCCAAAACTGGTAAATCTCTACCTAACGTGTGCCGCACATTGTGCCATCCGGACGGAATCTTGATGGTCATTCCTGATCTTGACCTTGTTACTGCTCGGATCGGATCATCGAGGACTCCAAACGCCGATCAGAACCAAATCCCCACGAAAACCCTCGACAAATTCGGGCAATGGAAATCGATTTCCTGGCCTTGGCTGTCACCAAAGTCGGTCTTGGATTCCTCAGCAAAGGCCTCGACTCTAGCCAAAGTTTCCGCCGATTCGTCCGAGACACCGAACGATCTAGACGGAATTCCCACAAAGATCCCCGCGCCGATCAAATTGGGAAAAATCTCTACCATTTCAAATGCACCACCATCTGGGGCGGCAGCCTCCGGCACTTCGAATATCAAGACTCCGCCCGGAAAGAATGGAAAACAAAAAAAGACGAGCAAGCGAACGATCGTAATTGCCGGAAGCCTCTCGGGAGCCACTTTGTTAACTGCCGCGTTGATCTGGAATAGTTTACCCGAATCAAGCCCCACGACGAAGATAACGGCAGCACCTGTATCCGAACTTCCAGCCCCCCAGAAAGACTCGCCTGCAGAATCAAACCATGACGTGGTGGAGCCTGCTGCAGAGAACCTCGACGTCTCGCGCGATGCGGATATGACGGAACTGGCATCGTCCAACTCACTTCCTTCGCTCGACTCCCTAACGTCCGATTTAGACTCCTTTTCCAAACTAGAGGTCCAGCTTCAGAACAAAGTGGTAATCGATGAACTAGATACATCGAATATCATTGCGCGATCACTCAACGTCGATAAACCCGATCCGCAGGCTCCGAATAGCGACCTCGCTTCCTCATCAAGCAATACTGCATCCTTCGTAGAGCTGGGTACCACCATGCCTGAAATGCTCAATAGTGAGACTGTCGAGGATGACGCCACAGACCAAGCAACACAAGATGAGGCAATTGCACCTGACGCGGTTGCCGTAAACGCCAAACGAAAAGACAAACTCAGCGCCGCTTCCAAGCGAGAAAAAGTAAGCGTAGGTTTTTTTGTTGTACCGAAAGATGCTGGTTGGTCGGCGCAGCTGCTTGTTGAAGATCCCGTGCCTGAAACATTGGTTGTTTCTCCAGATGATATGACCCGTACTGTCGGACCTGGTAAAGTCACTTGGACTCTCGGCTTCGAAGAAGAAGACCCGGAGTTGGTGGTCGAACTAGTCGCCAAGCCAGGACGAAGATGGGAGATTATCTGGCAAGTTGGATTTCGTGAATTGCCAGATGTTCCTGCGAGACTCATTGGTCCTAACGACGCAACCAGCGTCCTAAGGCAACTTGTCTCGGCCAAGAGTTTCGTCGGACGGATGTTAACTCAAAATCAAGTTGCCCGAGATTCCGGCATTCGCGGTCCAGTCGATCTGTTTGAACAACGGCGTCAACTGCAGAGACAAGATCGAGAACTCGAGCAAGCGATTGAAAGGTGGAAGACGATCGAATTACTCAGCCGTGTGGTGTTTCAGCAAACGCAAGTCGAGTTCGAAGCGACACCACCTGCGGCTCCGCAAGAAGATGTACCAACGCCATAAGAAAGCCCCAAACTATTTGGAAACAAATCTTCGTAGCACACGATCCAAGATGCCAGGGATAAGTCGCCCGCACCACACTAGCGCTTTGCCTCCAATGCTCAATATCGCATCTCTTCGTCTTCGCTCCAGCGACCGAATCGCGGCTCGAGCGACATCCTCGGGGCTCATCGCACCAAGCGATTTACTTTCCGCATTCGGCGAGGTGTCGATCAGCGAATTGAAGAATTCGCTTTTTGTGGTACTCGGGCTCAACATCAATACATGGATCCCTTGTGAGTCCAGTTCTGTTCGAATCGACTCTGCCCAACCGCGCAACGCAAACTTAGCCGCGCAGTACTCGCTTTTTAGAGGTACTGCTACGTGCGATAACACCGAGCCAACATTCAGTATCGTGGGATGAACTCCAGATCGTAGCAACGGTAAGCAAGTTCTAGTCAACTCAACCGAGGCAAAGAAATCGACTTCCATGATCTTCCTAAGTCGATCGGAGGAGGCTTCGTCGAATCGACCAATCGCTCCACTGCCAGCATTATTTATTAGGATGTCCAAAGCTCCCCACTCTCGCTCGATCCACGCGGCGAGTCTGCCTCGATGTTCGGGAGATGTGATATCGCCAGCGATATAATGAATTCGACCGAGCTGCCGGTCTTGCTCACTTAATGCACGCAAGCGTTCTTCACGACGAGCGGTTGCGAGAACGGTTACCCCGCGATCTGCCAATTGTCTGCAAATCGCTTCACCGATACCACTTGATGCACCGGTGACTAAGGCTTTGCATTGAGACCAATCTCGTTTCAACATGTAAGGAAATCAGCCTGACTGGTCACGCCACTTCGCCCACACCAGCATCTGGTGTCGGATCGGCCGAAGAGTCATCTGCCGGCAGGAACGTAGCTCGGTCTGGATTGCGATGCTCTGCCGAAATCGGCAGTTTTCCAGCAATAACCCGAATATCAAATCCCTGTGAGGCCAGCTTGCCCGCCATGCTCGTTGGCATGCGGCAATGAACCAAGGCATGGTCGTCGTTGTACTGCTTGGAAATGATCTCAGCATTATGTGACAGCCACGCTTGGGTCTTACCATCATCAAGCGGCAGTCTAACTTCCAACTCGGCAAAGTGTTTGGTGAGCGCATCGCTAACAGCCAATCCGAATTGCTGAAGGCCCAAGCCACTCTTGGCGGAGATACCAATGGCGTTGGGATACCGGGCCTTGATCATCTCGGCTCGCTCCGGTGCACCCTCTCGATCAACTTTGTTGAGAACCAGCAAAGTATCCTTTTCTTCGATGCCAATTTCTTTAAGCACTTTATAGACGGAGGAAATTTGCTGTAGAACGTTTGGGTTGCTGGCATCGGCCACGTGTAGTAGCAAATCCGCCTGGCGAGTTTCTTCGAGTGTGGCTCTAAAGCTGGCGATTAGACGGTGAGGTAGATCCCTTATAAATCCGACAGTGTCGCTTAGGAGTACTGGCCCCCAGCCCGGTAGCATCCAACGCCGGGTTCGCGTATCGAGAGTCGCAAACAATTTGTCAACGGCTTCCACTCCAGCGTCCGTTAGTGCATTCATCAATGTGCTCTTGCCCGCATTGGTATAGCCTGCTAGGGAGACGCTATACATACCGCGACGGGAAGCGACCTCGCGCTCTTTGCGACGCTCGACTTTGGCCAACTCTTGCTTCAAATCGTGGACCCGCTTTTCGGCCAGTCGACGGTCGACTTCGAGTTGCTTTTCCCCAGGGCCCCGCATCCCAACACCCATCGTTTGACGAGATAAGTGAGTCCACATCCGCTTGAGTCGTGGTAGCGAATATTCGAGTTGTGCTAACTCAACTGCCAATCGTGCTTCGTGCGTTTGTGCGTTGCTGGCGAAGATATCGAGAATTAACTCGGTGCGGTCTAGCACCTTTATATTAAGGGCTTTTTCTAGATTCCGCGTTTGGGCCGGGTTTAAATCGTTGTCAAAGACGACAACGTCCGCATCGTGCATCTCGATGAGCCCCTTGAGCTCCTGGACTTTACCTTTGCCGAGATACGTCGTCTGATCGGGATGCTCCCGCTTCTGAAAGATGGTGGCCATCACCGTCGTTCCTGCCGTTTCAGCCAAGCCTCTCAGTTCGTCAAATGGGTCGTCCGATTCGAAATCGTCTTGGAGAATTAATCGAGCTAGAATACTGCGTTCGCTCGCCAGGCTCTCTGAACGATCGTGGGTATGCAAGAGTCGCGTCTCTCCCTTCGGTACTACCGAGCTAGTGGGTAAGGATAAATAAGTCTTCGACATAAAGTATAACGAACCATTTTTAAGTGTGACGCCGAATTCCGTCCGATTTCCACCTGCAAAGACCGGTTTAAGGGCCGCGGGTTCACCCTTTTTCATCGACAGTTGGGATTCCGCAGAGGTTTCAATTAGAGATAACTTTCGAAAACCCCAGCCCGCGGCCTGGGCAAGGGACAAGATTAGGGAGAATTCCCTCACTTGCGGGCTTATTCCTCAAGGGGTCGTTTAAGGAGTGAAAATCGACGACACCTACGATTACCACAATCGAGTCCTAGAGATTAAACAGCACACCTCCAATCTGTGGCCAGATCGGCTTCCAACTCTTGTCCCATGCCGTAACTTCGCAAAGCCTTGTTACGGCCTACGTTGTCGTCAATCAACAGGCTTCGGCACGCAAAGGCCATCGACATTATCTTCGAACTGCGGCACTAGTTAGATTTCGGATGACCCGTTCGGATAGGTCGACGCCGCATGCTGCTCCGGTGGCTTTCCAACCGGGTACGGCGTTTACTTCGATTAGCACATTGCGTCCGTCTAATGTTTCAATCAAATCGACTCCGACCATCCAGCCATCGACCAGTCGAGATGCCTTGTACGCGATGTCGGCTTGTTCAAACGTCGGGTCCACCCGCTCCGCTTTCCCTCCCTGGCTGACATTCGACCGCCAGTTCCCCTGTCCATATCGCCTCACGGTGTAGAGTTCATCGTCCAGTACCAACAATCGCAAATCAAACCCGTCGTTGGGCAAAAACTCTTGGAGATAGATAACCGCCTGCATCTGCGCCAGTGTACTAAAAACTCGCCAAGCCATTTCGCGGTCTGTAACTCGCACTAATCCACGCCCTTCGCCTCCGAAGATAGGCTTCACGATGCAATCTTCGCCGAGTTCATGCCAAGCTTCTAGCGCATTGTCTCGACCTTGGCAACATACTGTTCGCGGAGTGAGTATGCCCGCCATTCGCATCTTGTCTAACGTTAACCACTTGTCGATGCAGATCTCAAGGCATCGAGGTTTGTTAAGCACAAGCGTGCCTGATTGCTCCACAACATGCAACGCATTCATTCGAAATACGATTTGTTCAATCGAGCCGAGCGGCATGGTACGCACGAGTACTACATCGTAATCATTGAGTCGTACTGTCTCTTCATAAGACGAAGCGCGTTTATCTTCGGTCACGCGACAGGCTTTGGCGTAAAGCTCTGGTCCCGACCAAACACTCAACGATTCAAAGGAAAGGGTATCGACCAGGACGAATCGATGATCAGCGTTCTGTGTAGAGTTTTCGTTCCAAGCGTTTGCAGCTCGTTTGAGTTCGCGCATGTAATAGCCCGAATAGGATCCCAATACTCCAATTCGAAACGGGTTTTCCATTGCCACGGCCTTCACGCTGCTCGTCGTCGCTGTTTTGCAGGTGGTTCACGCCAGCGACGATGAACCCACCAATACTGCTCTGGATGTTCTAAGATAACTCTCTCTAAGCACTCGTTATACCAGCGTGTCATGCTCGAAACACTCGAGAGATGTTCACCAGGTTGCTGTGGATCGGCGACTCCCAGGAGTTGCAACGAAAACCTCAAGGGTTGGCCCGTGCGTACGTTGGCACAAACCACCATAGGGGCGCCGCTGGAGAGAGTAAAGAGTGCAAGAGCCTTGTGACACGAAGCTGGCTGTCCGAGAAACTCAACCCAACATCCTTTATCGCCCGCGTGTTGGTCTGCCAGCAATGCCAGTCGCCCGCCTCTTTCCAGCAACGATTGCACGCGCAGCGACGAACCCTCGTTGGACAGGAAGTGTTGCCCACCCATTGCTCGAAACCCCATGAAATAATCATGCACATAACCGTTGTCCAAAGGGCGAGCGATAGTCGTCGAATCGATTCCAAACAGCCCCGTGAGAAAGCTCGCCAATTCAAAGTTTCCAAAATGTCCGGAGACAATCACCACCGGCCTTTCTTGCAGCAACGCTCGAATCAATTCCTCTCGCTTAGGAATGTGAAAGAATTCATGCCAGTTCTCGCGCTGGATCTTTCGTGCAGCATGCGCGATTTCACAACACATCAAAAATAGGTGATGCCACATTTTAAACTTGGTGTCATACCGCTTCTCGGCTGACCATGTCGGAAAAATCATGGTCAAGTTCTTTTCCAGTAACTCCTTGCGAATCGGGATCCAATTGGCAAAAGCATACGCAAGCAAACGGCAGAGTCGATCGCAACGCTCTAGCGATATCGATTGAATCGCTGACATCACGACACGAAGACAGATATACGCGACCCAATCGCGAAAAAGATAACTTTGGGTCGCTCGACCATGCTCCGAATTCGTTCCCGACATGTTCCTATCCATGGACTTCATCTGTTATGCGGCGGATCGTATCACAAGCGGTCACACAACTGAAGTCCGGTTATGGAATCGATTTGAGAGCCCGATAAGTCAGAATCGAGCCAAGGAAACGCTAGCATTCGATTTATTCGATCTAATCAGACGACGCACTAGTCTGCTGAGCTATTCGCAGGGATCTAACTACTTCCTTTAAGCGATCCTCTAGAATCTCGCGACCGCGAGTAATTTCCAGCTCCACATCGAGTGCCCATACATTTGTATTTTCGATTTTGGGAACAGCGATTTTCGCAAGATCTTTACCGGTGCAGACAATCATGTCGCATTGATTCATGTCCGAGACGCGAGCGCCGATTTCTCGGATGTCACCTTCTGTATAGAGATGATGATCGGGAAAGATGACTCGATCTGCCACATTGGCCTTCAAATCCGCGAGAGTTTGCAAGAAGGCTGGTGGGTTCCCTATTCCACAAATCGCAACAACGTTCTTGTTTTCCAAGCTTGCAACATCCTGCTGTTGTCCCGCACTGTTTCTCAATCGAACGGGGGCATGACGAGTTTCTACCCAACCAGCCTTGGGAGCGTAACGCTGAACCCGCGACCTGATTTCCGCCAGTTTTTGAGGAGGAACTTGGTCGGTCCTCGTGGCAATCACAATGTCGGCGCGTTTTAAGGACCTTAGTGGCTCTCTTAACAAGCCACGTGGCAGCAAATGACCGAAACCAAAAGGCTCGCGAGCATCCAGCAGTACCAACTCCAAGTCTCTTGCAATGCGTCGATGCTGAAAGCCATCATCGAGCAACAAAAGTTCCATTTCGAGCTCTTCGGTCGCAATCTTGGCCGACGCAATCCGATCGGGAGATTGCAAATGAGGCACGTCTGGGAGCAGCCATTCCAGCTCTTTGGCCTCGTCGTTTCTACCGTCGACTCCAGCTCCATAACCGCGTGAGAGGATGGCAACTCGTTTGTCCTGTGCACGAAACCAACGTGCTAAGTACGCTACCATCGGTGTTTTTCCTGTCCCTCCCGCTGTCAAGTTTCCTACGGAAATAACGGGTGCCCCGGCTCGCACGGACGATTTGAACCCGCGATTGTAGAGCCAATTCCGCAAGGCAACTCCTGCGGCGTACGGCTGGCTAGCACACCACAAACCTGCTCGCATCAAAATGGAAACAGGGGTATTTGAGGGATTGGTGATGATCTCTTCCAAACGAGGCATTTGTAAATTTTGTAGCCTGGACAGTGGAAACCCATATGGGCGGGTGGAGGTCCATGGGAAATCGTTGGGGAACGCAACCTCGACCGAGGGCGCGGCATCCCAATGTGGGGCATGATAAAGAATATTCCCAGGAAAAGCGACCTAGCTTTTTTTTAAGGTCGCGACTATTCCCTTGGGATACCCACGAAAACCACCTGTTCCGCTCGGGTTGTGATCGACGTCATCTACAATTCGCGCTGCTACGGCATTTTAAACCTTCTTGACTAAAACAACCGCCATGAAACGTTATCTTTTGAAAGGGTTGTCAGCCACGACCTTGCTTATTGGGCTTACATGGTGCATTTCCTACCCTTCGAACGAATCTTACAGCCAGTTACCGCAAAATACTTCCGGGCATTCCTTGTCCAATGCGGTGAATAGCATCATTCCCACTGCGGTTGCTTCGACGGGAACCTCGATGATGGCTAGCACGGTACTTTCGAATGGTTTTCAACAAATTGCGATTTATGATCAACCAAAACAGACGATGGCCGTTTACCATATCGACCCTAATTCGGGTGACATACAGTTAAAGAGTGTTCGCCGATTAGATGCTGATTTCGCTCTCCAAGAATTCAATCTGAGCGAACCAACTCCATCCACGATTCGAAAAAATGTCCGATAGCTTTGATTTTGCACCGGTTTCTCAGTTAATCGGCTTTCATGTATTCGAAGCCACCGATGAGGACCGAGCGATTGGGCGAGCGATTGTTGAGCTGGCCGTGGATGAGCGGCTTCATAATCCCATGGGACGGGTTCACGGCGGCATGCTGGCTGCGTTGGCCGATGCTGCGATGGGTATCGCGTTTGGAAGAACATTGGACGATGGTCAGGACTTTTCTACGATTGACTTGCACATCCACTTCATGAGGCCGGTCGTGAGCCGGAAACTGATCGCAACAGGCACGCTCGTTCAGCGAGGCCTCCGCGTTGGGTTCGTCGAATGCCAAATCAAAGACGAAAAAGGCCGATACATTGCCTCCAGCAGTTGTAGTTGCACGGTCCTCTAGCCGTAAATTCGCAGGGTTTTGTTACGGCCTGCTACTTCAATGGAACGCCCCAAAGTTTCTCAAGCAAGGCATACATCTCAGGATCGTGCCGACGAAGCTCTTCGCGAGTAAACGGAAAGAAATCATTTCGAAAGAAGTAGGCTTCCGACGTCTCTGCGAAATACTCCATCGCATTGGTCATTGCATAAGCCCGCTCAAATGTTCCTGGATTGCCATTTCCGAATGTACGTTCGACGCGATCATACAACCCATTCTCCTTTGCTCGATTGAACGCAGCTTTGATTTCTTCATTGCCAAACCCGTCGGGCAACGTTCGAAAATGATAGGCATGAGCCAATTCGTGCAGCGCGAAGTTCGGCATCCTGCGCATCTCTGCTTCGAAATCACGAACGCCAGAGAATTCCACTCCCTGTGCCATGGCAGGGTCACGGCCGTTATCACGCAACCAACCAGCACCTGGATGAAATTCAGCCCCGCTTTGGCCCTCTTTGTAGGACGGAGAAAAGTAAAGGGGGACTTTCTTCATTTCTGTGACGGCTGCCGCTGGTACATCCCGCACGATTTCATCCAGCATTTTCTTCAAACCGCTCAGCGCTTTGGCTGTATCGTCCGCCTCGGTCTCGAGAAGCTTTTTTGCAATATGAACTTGCCAGCCCGAAACATCTCGAATTTCTCGCTCGATCGGCTCCGATCTGGACTCTGAACAAAAAATAACTGCATTGGGCCCGTCACTTCGAGCTTGAACTATGTCGAGCGAATCGTCCCCATTGAAATCACCCAATGTCAGTCCATAAACGGCTCCAGTCTCATCCCCAAACGATAGCTCCTGAAAGTTCTTTCCTGTTCCATCATTCAAAAATACTAGACTTTCACCGCTGGAATACCCCACAATCAAATCGAGATGATCATCCCTATTCACCATGCCAGTGGCGATAGAATAAGCAGCAAGCTTTGAATCTCCGATTTGAATCGCCGTCGAAAGATTCCCCTTCCCGTCATTGATATAGAGAGTGGTCCCCAGACGATCATCACCAGCGATAAGGTCCATTGTGCCGTCACCATTAAAATCTCCTGCGGCACAGGCTCGCGTTGAAGCCTTAGCAGGTCCATAAGCAATCGCCCTTTGAAAACTCAATTTATCATCGTTGAATAAAATTCGACTCGTACCTCCATCCCGATGTGGAACAGCCAGATCTACAAAGCCATCACGATCAAAGTCTGCCGCTACGATCGTCGTCGCGGATTCGGACGGAACCACGATCGTGTTTTCTTTCAAGAAGGTACCCTTGCCATTGTTAAGAATGACGTAGCTCGAGCTCTTTCTATTCGCAACGATCAGATCAAGGAAACCGTCTCCGTTCAAATCAGCTAACGCGATGTTGCGCGTATTCCATGATGCATCTCCCCAAGATCGGTCTATAGAAAAGTTGCCTTTACCGTCGTTTTTGTAAGCTACCTTCTCATCAGGTTTATCGTTACTTACGACAATATCCAAATCACCATCATTGTCGATGTCTCCCAATACAGCTGCATAACTGCGATCCGGCTGACTACCAAGATTTCGGGCTTCGAAATTTCCCTGGCCATCGTTAAATAAAATCCGATTGTGAAGCGGCCAATGTCTCCCCTTAGCTAATACGATATCCAGATATCCGTCCCCGTTGAGATCTCCCACACTTGCGTTAGCCGATGTTTCGCTAGTGTTCTCTAGGTTAACACTCTTGAAAGATAACGGCGACGGTAAAGGTTCCTGGCCCTTATGATTTGTTCCGTTTTGCTCTGGGGCTGGAACATTTTCAATGCAGTAGAGTTTTTTCCAACTGCGCAAGAACATCTGATCGTCAACGGCCACGGGAGAAGCATCGATTACATCATCGAGCGTATTCACTGCAACAATATCTAAGCTCTCGTTATCCTTTACCACAACCGTTGTTCCCTCACGGCTTGTGAAATAGAAATGCCCACCTGCCAATATAGGAGAAGCGTATATGCTACCGATGGCATTGAGGCGCATTCTCTCAAGGAGCGGCTTTCCCGTGCTGGCATCTATACAACTCAGTGCATTAGTATTGCCCGCGGTAAACAATAGACGCGTTCCAGCGAGAATAGGTGACGGAACGTATGGTGTCCCTTGGGTTATCTTCCATTGAACCTTAGTGCTATTCGTGACATCTCCTTGAGAGGTCAGCGGTATAGAACACGCCAGCGAACCTCGATATCCACTCATGCAGATGACCGAATCGTTGAAGCGAATGGGTGAGGGAATCGCATTGACCGTTTGACCACCACATTCCCAAAGAACGGTTCCGTATTTCGCATCATAGCTTTTGACCGATTTCGTACCGTTGACAACGATCTGCAACTGGCCTTTAAAGCTTGTAACGAATGGTGTATTCCATGAAGTAACTTCGCCTTCTCGATCCTTCTTCCATCGGATTTGTCCAGATCGTTTGTCGATGGCAGTGATAAAGGAGCCTTCTTCTTGATCCCAATTGATTATTACCAAGTCATCGGCTAGCACTGGCGTCACGGCCTCGCCCCAGCCGTTTCGGGTGCGCATATCACCGAGATCGAGATTCCAAATTGGTTCACCCTCTAATGAGTAGCAAAACACTCCACGTGAACCAAACGAGAAGTACAATCGCTCGCCGTCTGTAATCGGTGAGCCGGCGGCGTAAGTATGCGTTTCATGTTTCCCCTCATGTGGCACATCTTCAACCACGATACGCTGCCAAAGATTCTTGCCCGAATTTCGATCGTAACTCGATACAACGAATTGATAGAAGAACTCATCGGGGGTCGTTTTAGCTCGCTCGTCATTTACGACAGGCTTTGGACTCTTTCGATCCGTTTTAACGGCCGAAAGCACGAAGATCTGATTGCCATAGACGATAGGTGTTGCGGAACCCTCTCCCAGTAAATCAACGCTCCAAGAAACATTTGTTGTTTTGTCCCATTGTATGGGTGGTTTGGCTTTATCACCTGCACGTCCATCCGCCGTGGGACCTCGCCATTGCATCCAGTTTTCGGTACGAGTCCTAATCTTGGTGTCGTCCGCTGATAGTACGAAATCAACAGATGACGCTAACACACAAGCCACCGCGAACGCCTTAACCAAAAGGTCAGTCATAAATCTGTTCATCGTGTCTCCGATAGGCAAAAGCCAAAACCGACCCTATCGAGAAATGGATCGTAAATGGGAACTCAACCAAGTTTAATCAAATTTCTGGAATTCTACTCGGTCGAGGGCTGGGTTGAGATAGCGATAAAGTCTATCCATTGCTAAGAAAGCACAGTCGGTTCGCGCTACGGATTGCCCGGATCTGACGGCTGCTACGCTTCGGCGTCCTACCAGATTCTAGGATCGCCGTATGACTTTGAGCAAAAGAGCGCAACCCAAGAGAGGTGCGCTTAACTGTTAGTATTGAAGAATCGGTTAGATCAAAACCGATGTCTGCGACGCGTAGTTATTCTTTGAGTTCGCCGCAGTCTTTGACAACGATCTTCTTGCTGGTGCGGCCTGAGTTGCTTCCAAAGGATTCGATGTTCTTAACAATATCCATTCCCTCTACAACTCGACCGAAAACGACGTGCTTGCCGTCGAGCCACTCCGTCTTTACCGTTGTGATAAAGAATTGCGATCCATTGGTGTTGGGGCCAGCGTTCGCCATGCTCAGCAAGCCTTCGGCATCGTGGATAAACTTAAAATTCTCATCAGCAAACTTGGCGCCGTAGATGCTCTCGCCGCCGGTTCCATTGCCGTTGGTAAAGTCACCACCTTGGAGCATAAACTTGGGGATCACTCGATGAAAGATCGAGCCCTTGAAGTGAAGCGGCTTGCCACTCTTGCCATTTCCCTTTTCGCCGGTGCAAAGAGCACGGAAGTTTTCCGCAGTCTTTGGCACATCGTCTCCGAACAACCCCATGACGATTCGACCGGCATCTTTACCATCGATTTCAATATCAAAGAAAACCTTGGTCGTTACCTTACCCTTGCTCGGGGATTCGGCCATCGCATTACCCATAAACACCATCGCAATCAAAAAAGTGAGAGAAAGCAAACGCATTTTGTTAGTTCCATTATTACAGTTCAGGAAATCAACAGGACCTCCGTCCATCCATCGATCCAACCTACCAAACAAGAGCCAAATTGACAATGAGCAACCCGTTCCGCTGACGGAGACTTGTCCAGGCTTTTTGATCGGCATCCAACTTGAATTCCTCATCTTTTGATCTGAGACCATTTCCAATAGATCCCGGTGGAAACCTCAAAAATTCTTAAATTATCAAGTCCCAGGAGGGAGCCGCTCGCGACAAGAACTCCTAGCAACTTTTCCCAAGCGAAACTAGGTGCCGTACCCTTGAGGTCTAGGTATTCAATGGCGTCATCCCGGTCGTAAATCATGCCGTCGATTTGGCCAAGATTTACTTCGCCGTCCCTTACCGCCCAGACAAACGAACCATCCATTTCGAAATAAAGACCCGGCCAGCCTGACACGTGGTCCGCAAACGACTCCAAAGTCATGGGGAAACGGGTGTTCTCAGCGGCGTAGACGAGGAAATGGTCTATGGAATTCACAGCACGAATCAAAATCGGTGAAAGTAGCGAACGATCGACAGTTAGCGAGTGTTCGCTCGACGCAAACGCTTATCGATCTGTTTGCACCTTGGATAGCTTTTTGAAGTATGCTTCCACGACGTCTCTATAGTGGCTTGGCAAGTCCTTGGTCATATCTTGAATGGCTTCTTTGCGTTGTGCGGGAGGAAGATTCCCCCAACCACTTGATTTGCCGATGTCTTTGCTGTCCACTTCGCCCGGTCCCTTGACGTCTGCAATTTGCGTTTCGTCCATGGGGTTGGATGAACCATCCGATGACTTGTTCTGTTGTTGCTGTTGCTGCTGCTTTCTCTGTTGTTGCTGTTGTTGGATTTGTTGTTCGAGTTGCTCGATACTCTTGTCCAATTTGTCAACGATAGTCTGCTGCTTGTCGCGGACTAGTTTTCCAGTGCGGCCAAGTGCTAGTCTTCGTTCGACGTCGTTCATCAATCGCGAAATCTCATCCAGCGAGTCTTCTTTCAACGGTTGAATGTCCGCTTCCATCAAACGGGCCGTAATGGCATACCGAGTCGGCAATTCCATCTCTCGTTCTAGAAGTCTCGTGAGGTTTTCGAGGCATTCATCGCGACTTAGGAGGTGATGCTGGCAAATGGCTGTGTAAAACAAATAGGTCGACGGATCGGACACTTGGTCGACCGCTATCAATTTGAGTCGCTGCAGAGCTTCGTCATAGAGCGAGTTTTGCACCAACACGCGACAGGCTAGCAATTGAACATCCGACTTGATCCAGTTTGGAATACCGCCATTGGCCATTATTGAGCTAAGAGATGCATCAATTTCAGGAACCGTCTGCGAAGAAACATCACCTGATAAAAGCTCACGCAACTTTGCGATACTGGAATCACACTCCGCAGCGATGGCCACAACGCTTTCAAGCATCGTTACTCCTCGCAACGACGACAGATCCGCTAATCGATTCTTGATGGCCGGCGCATTGGAACGATTGGGAATGGTACCCAAAAAGTCTTCAAATCGAGAAATAACCGACTGACTCTCAGGCCAATTCCAAGTGGACTGTCTCTTGAGTGAACTGTCGTTTGCTAATAAACAAACGGAGCTCGGGATTGAGCACAAACAACCCAGCGCCATGGGTAGGAATCGGTTTTTCCATCGAGCCATGTCCACTCCTCAGAGAGAGCAACTAAGTATCCATTTCGGCACAGGAACCAGGCCGAACAACTCTACTATAGCGTTCTACCAGCGCCGTTTCCTCTCTAAGCCAAGAGATTTTATTCCGATCTGGCAAAATTTCTGAACTAACGGGCGTCAGAATTTGCATCCGTCTCATTAGGTGTATTGATTCCAAGTATCCCGTTAGTGGCTCCGGCTAACGTTTCGCAAGTGCTTGTTCATTGTTGCCGCTTAAATCCGTTGGTGTATTGGTATTGAATTTTAGCTCTGCGAGCCGCACGGCTTGCTGCTCATTCTTTGCGGAACGTCGTTCCTTGGATGGCTTGACGAGGGCCAAGCGATATCGTTCTTCAAGATGCTTTTTATCGAGTCGTTCCGGATCGACTTGCGTCCATGTTTCACGATAGAGCGGACTGCGAATAGATCGCACAACCCCCTGATCGGAGTCGAGCCAATCGACATGATAATGGTCGGTCGTTGCATTCCACTCTGGCCTTCTGTTGAGTGACTCTCGATCTTCTACGAGACACCAGGCTCGCACTCGATACTGCCCATTGCTGGCAAGCCGTTCATAGAAAATGACTTGATCGTAAACGTGCCGTCCCTGTCGATCAAAGAAGTGATTGAGTTCGATCATATCGACCGATTCAGATACATGACCCATGTCATGCAAGCGATTGTTGGAACCGACAAACGCCAATAAGATAAACAAGCTAGAAACCATGACCGCAACCTCTCATGCTAAGGCCATTTCGACATTAAGCTGCGCTAAATGTTGAGAGCGATCAACCAAACCGCGAATCGTGACGCGGAATATGTTCCAGACTAAGTGTGTGAGAGTAGTTCTAGAACCAATTGGGGCCGGAGAGAGACGTCCCGTGTCACATCATCAGACGATCAAGCAATTCGATCACCTCACTACTAACGAGCCACCAAAGAAAAAATTGTGGGACACCCTGCTAGCAGTCATTGACTGCAGGCTACAAGCACTCCGCAGGTCATCTCATAACAAATCTTCGGACCTTAACTCAAGCTTAATCCATACGAAATCCTGTTTCAAAGAAAAAAAGTTGGGATCGTTGTGGATTGTAAACTCACACTGCTAACATTGCACGGAACTGAATGAATAACAATGACTGCTTGAGAGCCACCCGATGGCGGGGATCGCGACAGTACGCACATCGGTTGCAAAATCGATCGACTCACGCTTGCACAAATGAATCCTTATCATTGCACACAGTGCTGGTGGACTGCGTGCAAAGAGTGCAATCAGAAGAAGGCAGGCTCTCGAAGCGAACGCTGCAAGTCTAGTAAGCTGAGCTAATCTTTGGAACGGTTATTCTTGCGGTAGTCCCATGGAGACTCCGGTGCATCGTCTTTCCAAAGACCGAGCTTCTCAGACTTGGCTTCGTCCTCGGCCTTGGCGAGAGTCTCATCTTTGTTGTATCTCTTGAAATGCCAAGCGGCCCCTTTTTTTAGCATCTCCAGATTCACGAATGTCTCGTCGACGTAAACCTTGCCCAAGATCCGATCGTAATTGTCCTTGGCTGTCCATTTGACGGTTACTTTTTTGTTCGCAACAAGTTTCTCAAGGACCTTGGTTGCGTCTTTACCAAACGCTTGTTTGAATTCGGGCGCATCGATACCGTCAAGTTGAATCTCGCTTTCTTTTCCTTCCTCGTCGACGACGATAAGGCTATCGCCGTCAATCACTTTTTTCGTCTTACCCTCCATGGTTTGCTCTTCTTTTGACTCCGACTTAGTGTTTGATTTGCTCTTGGATTCGGATGTACTCTGACTCCAAGTCGCACTTTGACAGATCATTCCTAGCACAATTGCATTAAATATCTTGGTGGATAATATTAGGTTCTTGTTCATTCTTAGTCGTTCCTCTGGAGGGGCCATTGGCAAATGTCTCATTGGCGTGTGCGCAAACGACCATTGTACTCAGCCTCGCGATAGGTGTCAGCGAACTCGGTACGGTTAATCGCGGATTTCATAGGACGGTAAAGGGCGACGAATCCATTCCAAATCGCACCTTGGCAATTGGCCAATCTAGCGATGGATTGACTGCTCCAGCATTGGGGCCGCAACTCGATTATTTGGGCCGCTCAAAAGAGGTTGATTTGGGAGCGGAAGATGTCCTGCTAGGCTGGATTGTAATCGTTCTTTCATCGCACTTGCCACTTCACCCGATTCATAATTCACGAGATTACTGGCCATCCAATCAAAAAGCATATCATACCGGACTGATTGAGGCTTCAGATAGATTTCTCGTTGGTCGATGAGACAGCCTAACCGATAACCATCTTGTTCTGCTCGCAAGCCGCCTTGGCAATGTACACCGAGCGAGTCGATTCGGACGAGGAGACTTAAGTCGTTTACAGGCCAATAAATTCTCTGGTCTTTCGGAAACTCATGCGGTGAGTTTAGCTTGATCGGTACCTTGAATAGGCAATTGTAGTTGATTTGACTTCCACCTCGAATCTCGCCATCGAAGAAATCGAGCCGGCCGTTTTTAATCGTGGCGTCAAAGACTTGCAAAGTGCCGTTGCCCAAAAGGGGCGAGCCAATGTCTCTGCCGAATCGTTCCCAATCGATATTGTTAAATATGCCTGATAAATCCCATTGCGAACCGGTGGAGGAGTAATTCGCTTTGCCTGTGAAACTAGCCAACTCTCCAACACACTCCAGTGAAGGGAGAAACGGGTAGAGGATCGAACATGGGAAGGGATTCTTGCCCGTGTTGACGGCCCAATCGGTGACCGGAAGTTGATCGCTATGTTGACGACGAATGTGAATTGCGATCGGTTCCGTGTCACCCTTCGGAGAAAGTGTGAATCGAACTTTGAGATCCGACGTTTGCATTGTCGGACTGTATTCCGCTTCGACCCGGTACAAATGATTTGGTAATAATCGGGGCTGTGGTTCTGCTGCAATCGACCCAGCAACAGGGGGCGTGCTTTGCAAAACCAGATCCGGGGCCGAGATTTTTAACAGCTTGACCGCGTTGTGTGGCCGGCAAAGAAACGAATCATGAATAATGCGAACCGCCAAATCAGCTTGGCTTTGCTCAACTTCGGCTCCGTGCAACGTGAGTGCCCATCCTGATGAGGTCATGAGACCCTCGACGCTGGTCGCTTTGAGGATATGAGAACGCGTTTCCGGATGGAAGCAAACGAGCTCACGAATCATGAATCGTTGTGGAGACAGGGACTCAACGGACGAGAAAACCACGTCAAGTCCGAGATTGTTGCGGATTCGCTCCCGAAAGGCTGCCTTTCGCTCGAACTGATACCAAGGAGTCTTGGCGACAATCAAAAACAGTGCCGTCAGAAGAAGTGGCATCACTCCGAGCAAAACGACAGCGGCTCGGCACAACCGTCGTTGCGTCGATTCGTGAAGAAATCGTTTCTTGCGAATTCTCTTGGGGTTCACGAAGTTCCCGTAGCCGGTGGCGAACGAAAGTGTAGTTATTGCGAGATTTCGCTATGGAATCTCTCGAAGGATGGACTGTGTAGAAGATGCTCCTGGGGATCGATAGCAAATCTTGAATTTTCTTGCAAGAACGGTTCGCCCATGGATCAAAGGTTTCGAACTTCTGGCCACCCTGGTATAACATCAGGTTAGGAATGCACGCATTTCCCATGTGCTGTCATTTCGTTTACCCACCGATATTGCTCCATCGCGACTGCAAACATGCCGATTGAACCAGCCTGGCAATCTGAGAACCGTGTCCCCCGCGTTTTGATCGTCGACGACGATTATGAAGTTGCTGACCCAGTAAAATACGCATTGGAAGGGCTCGGATTCGAAGTCACCCACGTTCCCGATGGCGATCGCGGCGTCGAGGCGGTGGATCGTCTAATGCCCGATTTGATGGTCCTGGACATGATGATGCCAGGCAGAAGCGGGTTTTTGGTGTTGGAACATCTTCGTCGAACCAAAAGGGTCGGTATCCGAGTCATCATGGTAACGGGCAATGAGGGTGAACGACACCAAGCGTACGCACGAATGCTCGGGGCCGACGACTACATCCACAAACCGTTTGCCATGGATAAATTGGTTGCGAGTGCCAAGGCGTTATTGAACACACCGTTCCCCGATCCTGAACAACCCAACAGCGAGTCAGCTCAATGAGTTCGGTTCCTGTGCAATCGATTCGCTGGATGGGAGATCTAGACGGGCATCTGGAACTGCTCGATCAGACGAAATTGCCTCTCGACGTTACGTTGCTCCCCATTCGTTCGATAGATCAGCTTTTCGAAGCAATTGTGTCGTTGCGAGTTCGCGGAGCTCCGGCAATCGGTATCGCTGCAGCCTACGGCGCTGTGATTAGCGCTCAGAAAGCGAGACGTCTACCAGTCGCGGATGCCATCAAACAGGTTACCAACGATTGCGAGACCTTGGCAACTAGTCGACCAACTGCGGTCAATCTGTTTTGGGCTTTGGATCGAATGCGTGCCGTATTGAAACGCAGTCCCAATGTTGCTAATGCTGATGAGATTGTACGAGCATTGCTCAGGGAAGCATTAGTGATACATGACGAGGATCGTCGCATGTGTCACACGATAGGTGAGTATGGAGCTGATCTCCTGGATGGAGTAACGGGCGTTCTAACTCACTGTAACACCGGTGGACTCGCAACCTCCGAGTACGGAACAGCACTGTCCGCAATCTTTACCGCCCAAGACCGCGGCCAAACTTTGCAAGTGTACGCCGATGAGACCCGACCTCTTTTACAGGGAGCACGGCTGACCGCGTGGGAGCTTCAACAAAGGCACATTCCCTGCACGCTGATTTGTGACTCCATGGCAGCACAGGTCATGCGAGAGGGACGCGTTCAAGCGGTTATCGTGGGAGCAGATCGCATCACAGCTCGTGGTGATACAGCCAATAAAATCGGAACATATGGTGTCGCCATATTGGCCAAACATCACGGGATACCGTTTTATGTAGCCGCTCCGACCAGCACTTTTGATTTAACTATTGTCGAGGGCTCCGAGATTCCGATCGAACAACGTAAGAGCGACGAGATTACCAATGCCTTTGGTCGTCAAACAGCTCCGACAGGGATCGACGTTTACAATCCTGCTTTTGATGTAACTCCTGCAGAACTAATAACTGCGATTGTGACCGAACGAGGAATCATTTCTCCGGTTACAGAAGAACGCGTTCGCCAACTGGTGAAATAGCTGTATTTGTTTAAGGAAAATACAATGCTGGTATCACGCTTGTTGATCATCGCCTTGCTGGCGAACATAGCCTCCGCTATATGGGCGCCAAGCCGACTCAACGCCCAAGGTGCCGATGGCCCGACCCCAGCTCGAGTAGAGAACGCCATCAGAAAGTGTGTTGCCTATCTGTATCGCGAACAACGAGCCAATGGAACTTGGTCTGGTTTCGAGGGCTACGGCTGTGGAACAACAGCTATGAACGTTTTGGCTCTCCTCAACGCAGGGGAAAAAACTTCAGATCCTCGCATTCAAAAGTCCCTGCGGTTACTCAGACGCACCACACCTAAGTACACTTACGAAATCGCCGTCCATTGCATGGTGTTCTGCTTGGCGGAACCGGGAAGAGACATGGGCATCATTGAGAATGATGTGAAGCTCTTGCTCGATCTACAAAACAATGATGGAGGTTGGGGGTACGAGCCAGATAATCGAACACCTGCCGATGAATCCAATACGCAGTTCGCGCTGTTGGCACTATGGGAAGCGAGTAAGCTGGGGGTCGATATTCCATCAGAATTTATTGCCAGAGGGACTGCGTACTGGAACGCAACCCATCTTGGCACAGGCTGGGGCTATCGCAGAACGAGAGGCGTTTCCGGGTCGATGACTTGCGCAGGAATTGCTTCCATGCTTATCCTCAGAGATGCTGCCGAGGGTGGTGACGCCAGAGTAGTGGGTGATCAAATCCAGTGTTGTGGGAGTTTCGAAAAGAAAACAGATCCCGTTGAATTGGCAATGCAATGGTTAGCTCTTTCCATGTCAATTACAACCAATCCTGGCGGTGAAGGCTCGTGGAACATGTATTACCTCTATGCGCTCGAGCGAGTTGGTCGCCTTACCGGACAACGTTTCATTGGTGGCATTGACTGGTATCGTGCCGGCGCAGAATACCTTCTGAAAATCCAAGACGAGAGTGGGAAGATACGCGCCGGAACAGGGATCGAAGACCCTGTCAGCACCGCCATGGCATTACTCTTTCTTGCGAAAGGCAAACGTCAAGTCGTTATTGGCCATCTAGAGTATGGTAATGGCAATGACTGGCAACTTCATCGTAGGTCGGTTCAGAACTTGACGGGCCAAATTGAAAAGGTTTGGAAACGAGAGCTTGCGTGGCAGTCGATCAAGATCGAGAAAGCTACCTTGCAGACTTTAGCGGAAACCCCCGTTCTTTTTATTAGTGGTTCTAAAGCGTTTCAACTGACAGATCCCCAACGCAAATTGCTCAAGAGCTACGTCGAGCAGGGGAACGTGATCTTTGCCGAAGCGTGCAATGGAGACGGATGCGATGGCGAGGCGTTTGACAAATCCTTTCGCGCCGAGATGGAAAAGATCTTCGATCGACCACTGACGAAACTGCCACCAACCCATGCCGTTTGGAATGCTGAAGCAACCATTGATCCCAGCGTTATGCCCGAAGGATTTTGGCTTTACGGCCTGGACGCGTGTTGCAAGACCAGTGTTATCTACTCTCCGATCAGTTTATCTTGTCGCTGGGAGCTCGCTCGCCCCTGGGGGTCTTCCAAATCGATTGCTGGTCGCGTGAAAAAAGACATCGATAACGCAGTCAAAATAGGGGTCAATGTTGTCGCTTATGCAACCGGTCGAGAGTTAAAAGAGAAACTTGATGCGTTAGAAATTGTTGAGATTCCCACCAACATCCAATCGCTCAATCGTGGAACTCTAAAGATCGCCAAGATATTGCACTCGGGTGGAGCGGACGATGCGTCTAGGGCCGTCGTCACCATGCTGAGTGTATATCGTGAGAAGACCCGATCGCTTGTCGATTTAGAAACGCCACTCATTTCTCTGGCTGACAAAGAACTTGAAAAGTTCCCGCTTCTCTATATCCACGGGCGAGCCGCCTTTGTACTAAGCGAAGCCGAGCGCAAAGGACTACGAAGACATTTTGAGACAGGCGGTTTTGTCTTGGGTGATTCGGTTTGCGCCTCAGGAGAGTTTTCGAAATCGGTACGAGATGAGTTTAAAAAAGCTATGCCCGATGCCAAGTGGATTGTTCTTGACTCCAACCATCCGTTTATGACTAAGAACGATCCCGATGCCTTTGAAGGGTTCGATATCACCAATGTGACCATCGTCGATCCGTCAGGTGGAGCCAATGACTTGAAGCGAGCGAAACGCCAGGGTATCCCGGAAATCGAAGGGTTGGAATGGAACGGCCGTATAATTGCTTTGTTCTCTCCCAACGATTTAAGCTGCGCGATGGAATCCAAACACTCGATGCAGTGTAAAGGCTACGTACGTGACGATGCCTTTAAAATCGCCATCAATATGGTCTTATACGGCCTTTCGAATTGAGCATTTCATGAAAAATCGATTAAATAAACCGGTTGTTAAGAGTTCGGTGCATTGGCTTGTTTGTTTTGTTGTCTCTGTACTTGTGCCAAACACAGCTCTGTGTGATTGGCCAGGATTGCTAGGGACCAATCGGGATGGCAAGGCGTCCGAGCAATCGTCGCTGAGTGATAAGATATCGGGGAAGCCAAAGCTTGCATGGGAGTTACCCGCAGGCCAAGGTTACGCTGGGGCGAGCATCGCTGGCGACCAAGTCTGCTTGTTCGATCGCAAGGGCCGAGAGAATCGGGTCCGACTGGTCGAGTTGAAATCAGGCAAAGAGATATGGAGCCAAACGCTGCCGACGACTTTCTTCGGAGGAATGGACGCCGACAAGGGGCCGCGATGCGTTCCGACCATTACTGACGATGGTGTCATGCTTTACGATTCTGGTGGAGAAGCCCACTATCTGGAACGAGCAACAGGAAAAATTCGCTGGAGTCGCAAACTTCTTGCTGAGTATCAAGCAGAAGAAGGTTTTTTTGGCGTAGGCTCTACTCCGCTGGTGGTCAACGACCGCGTTATCATCGTGGTCGGCGGTCGTAAAGGCGGGATCGTGTGTTTGGGGTTAGCTGACGGCAAGACCCTTTGGAGTGTTACGAAAGAAGAGGCCAGTTACGCATCTCCGATTTCGTTATCGGACTCGAAAGGTGATGTTGCCATCGTGCCCACGCGAACCTCCATCATCGGTCTGGCTGTGGCGGATGGCAAAGAGATATGGAAAATTCCTTTTGGCAAAAAATCGCAATCGGTGGTTGCTGCGACACCGCTTCGATTGACCGGCAATCGATTCTTTTTAACCGCCGCATACGATGTGGGTAACGTTGTATTAGACGCGAACGAGACCAAGGCCACGATTATCGATAAAGGTGAGATTCTAAGTAGTCAGTACGCAACTCCGGTGCAGCTAGGTGATTATATTTACGGCTGCGATGGTCGAGAAGATTTTAACAACGGTAGCTACAAGTGCATTTCCACCAAGGATTGGAAGGTGGCATGGGAGGAGAAAGACACGTCCATTAGCCATAGTATCGTGGTGGGAGACAAGATCCTAGTGACAGGAGTGGATGGTACACTAAAAGCGTTCCGACCTGACCCTAAGGGATATCAAGAGCTTTGGAAGATCGAGTTGCCTCAAGGAGTTTATCGAGCGATACCGGCTTATGAGGGAAGTACGCTCATCATGAAATCCGAATCAAAATGGCTCGCGGTTGACTTGGGAGCCTAGTGCAGTGCCACCTTGGTTTGCAAAGCTGATATTCTGGCCGACCTATCTTTGGAACTTGTTGCTGGGTAGGGTTCTACATGTTCGGCATTGGTGGGATAGTGTTGACGAGCATGTCATCCTGGGAGCACGACCTCTGAAAAGGGATGTGCCGCTATTGAAGAACGCACTACATGTGACCGGCGTGGTTAACATGTGCGAAGAGTTTCGTGGGCATGATGAGTTGTATCGAAAGGTCGGCATCGAGCAGTTGTGGTTACCGACCACCGACTTTCAGCCACCGAGTTTAGCGGACGTATCACGAGGGGTCGAGTTTTTGCAGTCGCATGCGGTGCGAGGTGGTAGGGTTTACGTGCACTGCAAGGCAGGTCGAGCGCGAAGTGCGACGGTTGTTATATGCTGGTTAGTCAAGTATCGAGGTATGACTTTAGAACAAGCCCAGCGTCATTTGCTCGACTGCCGTCCACACACCAACTCCAAGCTGGTCGAGAGACCGGTTGTCCAGGAGTACTGCCGTTTGCTAGCAGCACCAAAGTAGTCACAACTTAATTATCTGATGAATTTGTGAGCTTCGAACTTTCGTCGATGTGCATCCAGCGAATCCAACGGGTAAACTATTGGCATAGCCCTACGCTTGATACCAATCCCTGGAGGTTCTGTTTATGCGATCTTTGCTCAAGTACTCTTTTGTGGCCGTTGCATGCGGTTTGATCGGTCATCTATCCTACGCGGAAGATTGGGCCCAGTGGCGTGGCCCCAATCGCGATGCTAAATCACAAGAGACAGGTTTGAGCGGACGTTGGCCTGAGGGTGGGCCTAAGTTACTTTGGCAAGCGAAGGATCTTGGTGCTGGATTCTCAACGCCATCGTCGGCCGGTGGGTTTGCGTATTTAATCACCAACATCGGAACGGATACCGAACAGATTGTCTGTTTGAATATGAAAAGCGGCGAAACCAAGTGGAAGACCAAAATTGGTGCCGTGGGCCCCAACCAAGGCCCCCAGTATCCAGGTAGTCGCTCGACTCCCACTATCGATGGAGAGAGAGTTTATGCTCTTAGTTCCGATGGCGATCTGGTTTGCGTCGAAGCAGCTAGCGGTTCAGTCGTTTGGAAAAAGAGTTTAAGGAAGGATTTTGATGGAGCACCAGGTATGTGGGCTTACACCGAATCACCATTGATTGACGGTGATGCGCTCATTTGTTCCCCTGGAGGAAAAAGTGCAACCGTAGTCGCTCTCAACAAGCAAGATGGCTCAGTGATCTGGAAATCTGCTTTACCAGAAGCGGATGCTGCGAGTTACTCCTCGCCGGTTATCGCGACGATTCACGGAGTAAAACAATATGTATTCTTCCTTGGTAAAGGGGCTGCCGGAATCAAAGCAGATAATGGCGAATACCTGTGGCGGTTCACAAAGACCTCCGATGCACAGGCGAATGTCCAGACACCAATTGTGAAGGATGCTTTCGTTTATACAGGGGCTAGCCGCGTGGGTGGTGGCTTGGCACAAGTGATTGCCGGATCCAAAGAGGCCAAGGAAGTTTACTTTGACAAAGCCCTACCAACTGGCATGGGGGGAGCGGTCCTAGTCGGCGACTACCTATACGGCTCATCCGGACAAATGTTTATGTGTGTTGA
Source organism: Pirellula sp. (assembly GCA_046318795.1). GTDB lineage: Bacteria > Planctomycetota > Planctomycetia > Pirellulales > Pirellulaceae > JBKCUI01. The sequence continues at coordinate 28,789 of JBKCTT010000022.1, read as the reverse complement.
GTTCGCAACCGGTAAAGTCCAATGGCAAGATCGAAGCATTGGTACATCATCCGTATGTTATGCCGACGGTAAGCTGTTCCTTCATGGTGATAACAATGACATCGCAATGGTGGAAGCAACACCTGCGGGCTATAAAGAATTAGGTCGAGCGACTCCTCCCAACGCACCGGATCGCGGCCGCTCTAAAGCGTGGACCTATCCGTCCATCGTGGATGGCAAGCTCTTAATTCATGATTCGGGATGCGTTTGGTGTTACGATTTGCGTGGATAGAAGATAGAGCGTCGTTTGAAGGTAGAGTTAGCCATGTTGTTCCAGAAGCCGATGTTTCGAGGTTTTTGTTTTCTTTGGATGTTGCTTTCTTTTCTCGTGACACCATGTGTCGTCAAGGGACAAGCGAACTCGGAGAGAGAGTCTCTTCAAGATCCTCAACCAAGGCGATACAAGCTCTCGGCTCGAGCGAGTGAAATCGACCCGCGAGCAAAGGAACATCCTGAGATCGATTTTGTATTTACGAAAGATGGTAAACCTCAGGACGTTCAACATGCCTCCGTAGATACCACTGTGCTCTCACAAGGCCGATTGGTGGTTTGGCTCATGCCACATAGCGAAGAGCTATTCGCCCGCATCAATGGCTATGGAATCCATTCCATTCAGGTCCATTATGCCAACAAATGGTTTGGGCTACTCTGTCGGCCCAAGCCGAAATCGCCGCACGCTCGCGGCGACATTCGTTTGGAAGCAGCGATAGGAGAGGATGTGAGCGATGAAATCGATATTCTGAAACCCGACTCGATTGTGGAGCGTACGCGGCAATTCCTTATTTATCTTGCCAAGGAAAACCCGCAAGGGAAATGGGAACAGTTTCTTAGCGAAGATCAGTCCAGTGTTCGCTGGGATAAGGTAACCGTTGCCGGCAGTTCTCATGGATCAACGACAGCAGCTCGATTTGCGAAGCACCAATCGGTTGATCGAGTAGTCATGTTATGCGGACCAAGGGATCAGGACCAAGATTGGCAGGCAATCGAATCAGCAACTTCAGCCAATCGTTATTTCGGATTCAGTCATGTGCTCGATGGGGGGTGGACAGGAAAGCACTACTGCCGTTCCTGGGAGTTGCTCGGGTTGCACGAGTTCGGAGAGATCGTGAACGTAGATCATGTCAAGCCACCCTACAACAATTCGCGACGACTCATCTCAGCTGCCGATGTGGGTGGCGATGCCAATAAAGCTCATAGCGCCGTACAACCAGGTAAATCTTCACCCAAGAGTCAAACCGGTGATTATCTTTATACACCCGTTTGGGACTATCTCTTTAATCATCCGATTGAATCTGCTGGCAAACCAACGGAACGGGATCCGAGTTGCTTTGTCCCTTAGACGCGTCGGGATTCATTGATTCGCTTATCGGAATCCAAAGATAATGAATTGCGGCGAGTAGATCTGGTTCTGAAAATACAGTTTTAGCGTCAAAAAACGGTCGACGGTACAATCGCGAACTTCCGCGTAATCCGAATAACCGGGGATGGTTTACATTCTTTTTTAGGTAATAAGCTCCTGCGAATCTTTCGGGTTCAAACCGCAAAATATGGTTCGAGGCGTCTGCTTAACGCAGTGTCGCTCTCGTGTCCTTGTTTCTCGAGCCAATCATTTACGACCATGTCCACGGCGTCCAATTCATTGAAAAAGCCAGTTTACCTGGAGTATCGCTGCGCACGATGCTGGAACAGCAACTGCGCTGAAGAAACCAAGACAGGGCAGCCTGTTCCCTGCAATGTATGCGGCGCTTTGAATGTCGTACCAGAGGCTACGATCGACCGAATCGAACGAGCGGAGGCGATGATCAGTGAAAAGCTGGTTGAATTGGGATCGTCGATGGACCAAGGAAAGAAGAACTCGAAAAAATGCGCAGAGGATTTTTATCGTGTTCCATCCGACGACGAATTAGAGGCAGAGGCACGTGCTGCATCTTGGGTGCCGCTACATATGAGAGACTTCGGAGGGTATCCTGATGCAACTATTCTTGCACGGAGCTTTGCGCATTTCGCGGATTGCGTGCTTGCAGCTGTCGCTACAACGGTGGGATTGATGGCTTGCATGTGGATGGCAAAACAAGGGTGGGTTGAAAATCCGGTCGAACAACTTGAAAACAAGGATTATATCGATTGGAGTCTCCTGCTATTGATAAGTACACCGTTCTGGATTTTACAAGTATTCCAGTGGGTGCTCCTTTCCATAAAGGGACAATCAGTCGGTAAATTCCTTTTGGGGATCCGGATCGTTAGCGTATCTGGAGAAGTGAGCGGTTTCCTGCAAGCCGTTTTTGTTAGGTGCTGGATATGCTCGGTGCTCAGCTTTGTTATCCCCTTCTACCACGTGATCAACTTTACTTTGCTCTTCATGCATTCGAGGCGATTGTTACACGATTACATCTCAGGCACGCGAGTGGTTAGTTCGTAGTCTCATCCATTTAACGAGTCGGACCGTTTGAGCATTTATCTACCATGTCAGCGATACACCGAGTCGGTAACCGTGCCAATGGGTCGATTCGAAGACCACTGGGTTCGTTGGAAGCACGAGTCGTGAAAATCGGCTCTGAGTAGGAGCTAAAGCAAAGTCGCTCCCGAACAAACCTTGATAACCTGCATAAAGACCGAGCCAGTGCGTAATGGAAAGGGTGGCACCCAATTGAACGTCGATCAAATGAGTTGTCTCCGTATCATTAAGGTTTGTGATGAGTGGATTACCGGTTAGGATGTCCGTCGCCGAAGCCTCACCCTCGACCGAGTTGCTTAAGTAGGCCCACTTAACTCCCCCCGTGATTTTTCCGAAGCTTCGCGAGAGTAGAATTCCCTCAAGGCCGATTTGTCCACCAATGGCATCATTCTCGTTCGACGAAAAGAATCCGAATCTCTCTTCTGGCGTCGAGACAAGCGTCTCAATGATATCAAAGCGTTCGGCTAGTTCGAAATATCGTATTCCTGCGACGAAATGTAGCTTGGAAAAAACGTTTGTTCGTAGATTGAGTTCGGCGCTTTGGATGTCTGTTTCGTAATCTACAAAATAGTTCTGAGAAGGATCTGCGGGAATTCCACTGTAGAAAACTGGGACCACTGCGGGGCTGGATTCGAGAATTCGTAGTGACGTCATACCGCGGCTTTCGAAAAAACGCGTCTGAAGATCGATGGGGTGTGAATTGCCTGCAATTCGCTTTATGGTAAGCAAACCATCGACTCCGGTTCCTCCACTACCAGCGAGTTGATCCATGTTGAGCAGCGTTGTCGATGGTGGCGCGAAGACAAACGGATTCGAGTCCGGCTTTGAGCGGTACAAAGAAATGAAACCTAACTCCGCATCGATCTTGGTATCATAATCATCGGGCACGAACCCATAGTTGGCCCACGGACTATCGGGAGCGAAGATGGGAGATTGCGCAAATGCGGTATCAACAAACCCGACGAATACGCCAATAAGACAGCAGACCATCATGGCAAAATTTCGCATCAGTACCTCCCTGTACTTTCATGCACCCAGATCGATCGCAATAGACTTGTTCGGTCAAGTCATAACGCGAACCTATTCAATTGATTTGTAATCGTGCTCTCTCAAACAATCGCTGTAGAATGCTTAAAAAGAAACGATTCATTTGATTCCGTCGCTTCGGATTATCCGGCGCAACTGCACTAATTCAACAAGACAGTTTTGATAGCATTCACTAGAGATAGACGGTCGCGTGACATGTTGGAAGCGGCCAGCGACAGCATTCAGAAAGAGCTAGCTTTGCACAATGAATTTTAGATCAATCCCCGAAAAGTGCCCGCTCACACATTTGATGATTAAACATCATTTCATGATCATGTCCGATTCCAGGTGCATCCACGATCCGCCATGCAAACGGCCAGCCTTTTTCTTCGGCAAGACGTTTGGCCATGTTAAAGCATGCATGACTCCTCTGATAGCGGCCGCTGCCTTGTTTCATCGCATCGGTGCTATCATCGAGATACTCATCTGGTTTGTTGTCTTCGGTTCCAACATAAAGCGTTAAGGGGACCGACAAAAAATTCTTGAGTTGTTCATCTGAGGATAACTCGCTCGGCAATCCACCAAAGCCATATCCGAAGGGGCTGTCTCGAGTTGGAAAGATCAATGAACCTGGATTCGACGCAACCACTCGTTTAGCACCTGTATTGAGAAATGCGCTCATCCGGACGACGAACTGTCCACCGGCAGAATGGCCAATAACGTAGAATGGGATGTCTTTCTGGTTTTCGAATTCTCGAATCCTCTCAACAATTTCCGGAATGAACAAATAAGTCCATTCTTCACGAGGTTGAGGTTCGTTATCTTGATTGACCACTCCACCTCGCTGATATTTAACAGAAGGGAATTGCTTCACATCGAAAAGAGGTGTAACGATTAGTGCTCCCAATCGATCAGCCATCTTCTCAGCGTGATCTCGGTATTCTTCCGCATTTCGGTTGACGCCATGCATGACCACTAAGATACGATCCCCTTTATACGATTTCGGTTTGTAGAGAAAAACCGGAATCGTCTTACCTCGCAATTCCAAGGTTATCGAAGACTTTCCTGATGCAATAGAAATGTCTTCGGCATAGAGGACTGTTGGGCCATTACATAAAAGTAACAAGCCCAATAAGCTGGCCAGTAGGCAACAGAAACAGGTTCTCATCGGGAGTACTTATTTCAATTTGTTCTTAAACAAAACTGGGCCACCGAACTTACCTGTCACGATAACATCTTGGTCACCATCTCCATCAATATCCGTAACGATGTTATTGATTCCTGATCCAATTCCTTGGTCATAACTGATGACATGTCGAGTCCACTTCACCTCGGGTTGGCGTTGTAGTTTGTACCAATACACCCCGAGTGGGGCGGTTGCTTCCGGATCAGCACCGTTGTGAGCCATGAAACGTTTGGCTGTAACCAAATCGGGGGTACCATCCAGATCGATATCTGCCAAGGTATGACTATGAGATTGGGTCCATGATTGATCGATGACATGTCGAGTCCAGTTCGCTTCTCCGTCTTCCTTCGACTGTTCGTACCAAAATATTCCATATCGGTGTGCCGAGCTAGTAATAATATCATTTAACCCGTCGGCATTAACATCATAGACGAGGATCTGCGGGGTGTGTTCCGTTTTGCCCTCGTCCAAACTTCCAAGCAGTAATGGGTGCTCTTTCCAGAATCCTTTTTCGTCAGCGGGTGCTTCGAACCAAGCGTCCGGTCGGATGATATCAATTCTTCCATCGCCGTTGACATCGCCGACTCCTCCACCCAATTGCATAGGCTTTTCTGACACCAGATGTTTCTTAAACGTACCTTTTTTCTCTCCACTCGTGATGAGTTCGAACCATTGTGTTGCAGAAACGTGCGGCAACACATGCGTTGGCTTGTCACTATTTTTACCGGTCAAATCGACCAGGTCTGCCGTTTCATGATTGAGCCCTTCATCGATTAGAGTTTCTTTCCATAGTCCTGCTTGAGTTCCAGGGTTCCGAAACCATGTAAGAGATTTTTCATGCCAGAATGCGCCGATTATGTCCAGCCAACCATCTCCGTCGACATCCATGGGTAGATTTGCGAAGTCGTGATGGTAGCCGATTCCCTTTTCATCGACTTCACCGGCTAGCTTCCGAATTTCAACCTGTTTCCAAGTTGGGCCCAAATAAAGATACGGTCCAGCTACAATATCGAGTTGTTTGTCGTTGTTGAAGTCTCCGACGCAGCATGCTTCACTGCGAAAGCTACCGACTTTAACCGTTTCAAATTCAACGTTGGGAGGTGCCGCTAGAAGGCTAGAAATAGAAGTAAGGGCATAGGTTGCAATACCAAAAGATAGAAAACGTTTCATAGGTTGGGGAGGGATTGAGGGAGGAGGGGAGAGAAAACACATTCGAGCATTATATTCGAAAACAAATGGGAAATCGCGATACCCATTCACGGCGTTGCCTATTATTTTTACCTTCAATCCCTCATCGATATAGTCGTCGATCGGCCGTTTTTGGAGCGCACAGAGAGGTTTGACGTGAGTTATAAGGTTGCAGGATCCAGTCTTAGGGCTTTTTTGGTCATTTGTATGCTGCTGATCCCAAAATGGAGTTTTTGCCAGGACCTGGACGAAAAGTTCGATCATTGGCCCATCGATTTGGGGATTCGTGGCACTCTTGGTATCGCGAGAGAACAGTCTTCTTTAAGTAGTCTTATCGATCGGATTGAATTAGGAGATCCACGCTCGATCATGATCCTCGTTAACGGCCAGGAGGATGAAATCAATTTGGAGACTCTTCGACGACTTGGTTCCAAACCAACCCAAGATATAGACGGCCAAGTGAATTTGGATTCGGCGATCAACACTATCTTTTGGCTTGATCATAGGTCACCGGATGCAATACCGGCAGAAACGGTCTCACGATTTCAAAACTATGCCACAAAGATCCTCGGTAGGGGCGGCTCTGTTTTCGTTTGCGGCCCCCATGCGGATTTGCTCGGTCATAATTACGTTTTCAAGCATATTGATGAGCAGAACATAGCTCGAAAAGGACTTAATCTTTTTCCGGATTGTATTTTGGATCTCGCGTATTCGTCGACGAATGAGTCGGAAGGTGGGTTGTTGAACATTTTAGAAAACTATCCAAAGTGCGTAGGTGTGGGGGTGGAAGCGGATACGTGGCTGCTCTTGGAAAATCGGCAAATGCGAGTTATCGGCAAAGGCAGCGGAACATTGTTTCTATCGCCTGGAACCTACCCCTCCGCTCGGAAACATATTATCCGAGATGAACGTCCAAAAATTAAAGAGTTTGACAAAGTGTTAGTTGACCTCACTCAATGGAGACGTGAAGCGATCGATCGAACGTTGCCCCCTTTTCCGCCAAAAGAGACACTGCAACCAAACGTACCCAACGGAAGTTTGTTAATCGTTGGTGGTGGTGGAATGCCCGCGAATCTCATGAATCGATTCATTGAACTAGCAGGCGGTGCAGATCAAGCAAAACTTGTATACGTACCTTGCGAAGAGCGGGAACAAGTAAGCGAGGAGCAGAGCACCGTTGAACTCTGGAAGCGGATGGGTGTCAAAGACGCAACATTCATCCATACAAAAGATCGAAATCGAGCGAACGAAGATGTCGCAATTCTAGAGCCGCTTAAGCGTGCTACAGGAATTTGGTTTGGCGGTGGTCGGCAGTGGAATCTCGCTGATAGTTACTATGGAACAAGAGCCCATCAACTCATGAAGCAATGCTTAGAACGGGGTGGGGTTATAGGAGGGTCATCCGCAGGCGCATCCATCCAAGCAAGTTATCTTGCGCGAGCAACACCGATTGAGAACTTTCAAATCATGGCCCCTGGCTATGAACGAGGAGGGCTAGGATTTATTAAAGGTGTCGCAATCGACCAGCATTTTTCCCAACGCAACCGATTGCCGGACCTGACGCAATTAGTTCATAGCTATCCACAATTGTTGGGTATTGGTATCGATGAATCAACAGCAATCGAAGTATCTGGCTCGGTAGCACATGTTTCTGGCCGAGGAAATGTATTCTTCGTTGATGGGGCTAAACTTCAGACAGATGGCACGCCGTCGGTTTCGAAACTACAACAAGGATCCAAATACGATCTTAGTAAACGTGAGCCTGTCGTTCCTTGATCTCGTTCAATGCGAATCAGTCAAAATTCTTTTCCATCCTTTAAGACGGGCTCTTGTAGGAAACTGAGCTTCTTTTTACTAAACTAACGACTGCTTGATTCGGACCATCATTTTAGATGGTTTCGAAATGTAATCCAAGATAACTTGCTACCACTGACGATTGGTCCCCGTGTATGGCTTCCGAAGAAGATCTCGATCCAACGGTGCACGTCGAAGGTGGTGGAGCGATGCGAGACAAACAAGACGCTGACTTTTCTACCGATGCGGAGTCCGTGATTCGTATTGGTCGCTACATGTTAGTTGACAGACTGGGACAAGGGGCTTTTGGAGTTGTCTTCCGTGCTCGGGACGAATCTTTGGAGCGATTCGTCGCCATAAAGCTTTTGACGAAGTTCCAGTCTTCATCGCAGGTTGACGCCTGGATTCAGGAAGCCCGCGTTCTCGCGAAACTGGATCACCCCTCCATCGTTCCCGTCTACGATATTGGAAAGACAGATGCTGGCCAACCATTTATCGTTTCCAAATTGATTGAAGGAGGTGATTTGACTAAGCGATCGTCTGAGCCCAGTTGGTCGTTGGATGATTCAGTTAAAGCAGTAACGCAATTAGCGGGAGCGTTAGATTACTTGCATCGTCGTGGGGTGATGCACCGCGATGTGAAACCCTCTAATATCTTGACGACGGAAGCCAGAGATGCGGTACTGGTCGATTTCGGTTTAGCGCTTGCCGAGAACACGTATGGTCGAGGAGCCCGTTTTGTCGGCACGCCGGCTTACATGAGTCCAGAGCAAGCACGCTATGAAGGGCATCGTGTCGATGGTCGATCTGACATTTACAGTCTGGGGGTTGTCCTCTACGAACTATTGACAGGATCGCGACCATTCGTGGCGAAGGACCAAGAGGAACTTCTCGAGTGTATTAGAAATGTTGAGGTGAGACCCCTCAGGCAGATCAATTCCTCCGTTCCTAAGGAGCTAGAGCGTATTTGCCTCAAGGCGCTTTCGAAAAAAGTATCGGATCGCTATCCCACCGCATCTGACATGGCAGAGGATTTGGTCCACTGGCGATCGGCTAGTCTCGGGACGCTAAGTGCACCCGTCCAAGCTGCAAAACCCATAAGCACAGGTTCAGCAGCGGATGGCCAAAGTACACAAAAGTCAATAGACATTGAGACGGTTGGTGTTGTACCACATGGGTTGAGACCTTTCGCGCATAACGACGCTGATTTTTTTCGATACTTGGTCCCGGGTGCTCGCGATCGTGACGGTGTTCCTGAAAGCATCAGTTTTTGGGTGCAAAGGATGAGCAGCCGAGACCCGAACCTCACATTTCGTATCGGCGTTTTAATGGGACTCAGTGGCAGTGGCAAATCCTCATTGATTCGAGCCGGAGTTTTGCCATTGGTGTCGGAGATTTGCACCGCAGTTTTCGTCGAGGCTAAACCTAACGATCTGGAAATCGATCTTGTTGGTGGTATTCATCGTATGTTCCCGCAGTTTGCATCGGAACTGGACCTTCGTGAGCTGTTAATACGGATACGTTCTTCAGGAAATCCGAGTCGCCCAAAGCTGGTTTTGGTAATTGACCAATTTGAGCAATGGTTGAATCAAAATCGTGGTTCTGAAATCACATCATTGCATGAAGCGCTTCGGCAATGCGATGGTTCGAATGTCCAAACGCTTTTGTTAGTGCGAGATGACTTCATGCTCGGATTGTCAAGCTTTATGGATCAGCTCGACGAATCGTTGTTGCAGAATCAAAACTTCGCAACGATTGAGGCCTTTGGCGTATCCCATGGAAGAAAAGTTCTAGGTGCGTTTGGACGTGCTTTTGGAACAGTGAGCCAGCCGATGACGAGCGCTCAGGAGGCTTTCATTGATACGGCCATAGACGAACTCGCCAATATCGGACGATTGGAACCGGTTCAGATTTGTCTTTTGTCTGAAATGGTCAAAAACAAGCCATGGACTACCGCAACTCTGCGAGAACTGGGTGGCATCCAAGGGCTCGGAATATCATTTCTCGAGGAACGACTCACCGGAACCAGCGCTCACCCGATGTTGCGGTCCAACTTAGAGATCGTGAAACAGATCCTTAGCGAATTGCTACCATCGGACGATACGGTAATCAAACCCCAGGCATGTCATCAGAGCATTTTGCTTGAGCGCCTAGAAGGGTTAGCCTCCGAGGAAACTTTATCACGTCTTTTGCATTTGATTGATACCGAGGTGCGATTGATTACTCCGAGCAGTAATCCCAATGTTAGCATCACCTCTTCTTCAGCCTCATCTTCGAAAGATCCTGCCTACCAACTGACGCATGACTATTTGGTACCTACTATTCGAAAATGGCTTGCATCGCAAAACACGAGTACTCGTGAAGGGCGGGCTGCGGAGCAGCTTCGAGAGCTATCGGTTTTGTGGAATGCGAAGCCGACGAGAAAACGTCTCCCCTCAATCTTGGAGTGGACTACGATTCGTTGGTATGTACCAAAGAAGAACTGGTCTCCCAACGAATCTCGGTTGATGAATGCTGCGGGAAGAGATTTTCTAGCTCGTGGTGCGACGATTGCTGCTGTGTTGGTTGTTTTGGTAACAGGGGCTTGGTATTGGCGGAAAGAAGCTTTATCACGGTCTCTGGTTACTAGGCTTTTAGAAGCCAAATCCGAGGATGTTGTTACTGTCTTGGAAGAGATTCAACCACACGCTAATTGGGTCATCCGGAAATTACCGGCTTTGTCAAATAAGGATGATCTCGAACCAAAAGACGAAATCGAACAATTTCGGATCTCGTTAGCACAGGTTCGCCAAAACCCTGCTGTATCCGATAATGTGCTCGATCATTTGTCGCTGATCGAGGAACAGTATGGGAAACCTTACATAAATTTCCTAGTGTCTTCATCAACGCTAACCGATGAGGCAATCGCATCCAAAGCCAAGACTTATCTTGAGCGAGAGAATTCAACTGGTGTTTTTTTAGCGGCCTTACTGTGTACTCGTAATTCAAAGCACGATTTGTGGAGACAACTATATCGACCTCTCTGTAAAAATCTTCTAAGCAAAAACTCAGTCCAACTCCCACGTTGGATCGAATTTTTTCGACCCATTCAAAACGAATTGGTTGATGAGTTGATTGCTCTGGGTGAAGAGAATGAAAAGAATTACTTGGAGGATCAAAGCGTTGCCAAACAGAACTTAGCGATCCTGGTAACGGCCTTGGCCTCCAGTGACTCTAAGCGATTGTCGAGGGCCTTGACGTGGATACCAATTGACTCCATGCCCGATTTGATAAAAGCTGGTAAATTGTCAAAAGACTTCGCCCTCGAACTCCGCGAGTTACTGGCGAAAGAATCCGCCAGCGATCGTCCACAGCGAATACGCAATCCGCAGGCCATGGATCTAGAACATGAGTTCCGTGGCCAAGTATATGAGGCGGGTGGATGGTTAGAGCGTATTCCACTCGAGAAAATGGAGTCATGCCTGACTGTTATGAAATCCGTAGGGTTGGTGCCAAATTCCGCAAGGCACTATACCGATAAGGGGCAATCTTTCATCGCATCAACCTGGATTGCGTCAGGGAGCGATAGCCTTGTAATGGTGAGTTTAACGAGCCAAGAATTTGAGGCTCAGTTCGCATCGAGACAAGCGGATGGTTGGGCTTTAGTTGACTTTTCAAGTTATGTTTGGCAGGACGTTACCAACCAAGAAAGTGACTTGCGATGGATCGGAGTTTGGAGGCAGTCTCCTGAGTTATCCAATCGACAAGTATTATTGCTCGGAGAAACGGAACTCGATATGTCTCAGCAAGCTCGGCTAGCGAAAGTCGGGGGCTTGATTCAACAAAGAGCCGATACTCGCTTGGCAGCGAACGGAGAATTGCTCCACGATTCTTTATGGGGACAAGATTCGGAGGGTGTTGAGGAGCAAACGAGAGCTAGTCGACTTGAGTTTGCGATGGGCGATCTCTATCCAGGATATCTGCAAACGGACATTCGGGCGCTGTACACTCTGCCCGCGAGGGATCGATCCCGAAGTTGGTCTGAATACTACAGTTACTATCTAACTTCTCTGCGATTACAGAGACGTAGCCCAGCGGATCTCGTCTTGATGGCTAGTCGGCTATCTGCTTGTGGCGAGTTAGAGAAGGCTATGGCAACCTTTGATGAGATTCGTCCAGATGATTGGAAGCAAATAAGAGAAGTAGACCGCGCCAGTAGGAAACGAACTCTTTATCGATTCAAAGGTCGCACGCTTGCTAAGCTAGGCCGTTTAGAAGAACTCAAAGAACTCGTAAACGAAGTCGCCTCGGAAAACATGCTACCTGCTCGCGATCTAGATCATTTGCGACTTCGAGTCGATTTGCTTGAGGGGAACAGTTCTCAAGTAAGCAAGGCTCTTGATTTGTTGGGTAAAGCTCAATCTGTTTCATTAGCAGACATGGATGTGCTGCTGCGTTCGCTCGGAGCAATCTCATCATCCGATCGAGTTGGTGATCTCTCAACAGCCGCACAGCAGCAATTATTCGAATTGGCTAGACGTCTGCCAACGGAACATCGTGAATTACTCGACACACTTTTGGATTCCGATTTTGACGCACTGCGTGCTAATTCGGAATGGCTTAGGTTACTGGATTCATTACAACTCGGGACACGCTATACCTCTTCGTATCATGCCAGTAGTTCGTGGGAGTCACTTGCGTTGTTGGGGAGTTCGCACACGAACCATGCGACGGCTATAGATAAGCTGGTCGATACGGGATATCTCCCAACTACTTTAAACTGGCACAGCGAGCCTCTTAAAGGGCCATTGTTCTCGTCGGTTTGGGTTAGAAAGAAAGCGACTTTACAAGAGCAATCGGCAAAATCTAATAAGATCGCGACGATCTGTTTAGCCATGGCAGGCCTAGGAGAGTTGGACGCGCTGAGCGATTGTGTTCATCAACGATGGGGCAAAACCGCTCAAACAGCCTTGATAGATTTTGCACCGAAAATACTCGATAGCTCCGTTTTGGTGACAATGCTTAAAACGGAATCTGACAGCAGTGCGCTCGCGATATTGTTATCTATTCTCGCCAATTATCGTACAAGCGAGTTCACGGATTCAGATCTGCGTTACGTAAATCTACGGCTACGAGATTGGAGTCAATCGTCCAAAGACGCAGTTCTGTTGAACATGGCTACATATTGTTTGGCCAAAATCGGTGAACCTTTGGCGACCAACGCCGACAAGCAGGACGTTCCTTCGGGAGCAAATTGGACTGTTAATTCTATCGGGATGCAATTCGTGCACATTCAGGCGCCTGAGAAGGTTTTGGTCGGTAAAGGGGAAGAGAAGATGCTCTGGACTCGGATTGGTCGACGTTTCTCAATTTCTTCCAAAGAAGTAACTGGCGACCAATTTGCGGAGTTCTATCGTGACCCCCGATTTCAAACTTGGATGTCGGAAAATCGACAACGTCGATGGTGTCCGCTGGTTGAGGGAAACAGGCCACAACACGCCGTCTCATGGATCGTCGCGGTAAAGTATTGCCAGTGGCTGAATGAACGCGAAAAGATCCCTGAACAAGACTGGTGCTATGACAATGTTTGGGGAGAGAAAGATAGCTACCCCGTCCCAAAACCCGATCACCTTCAACTCAAGGGGTATCGATTGCCCACCGAAGCGGAATGGTCATTCGCATGCTCCGGTGGTTCCCAAGATGTGTGGTACTTTGGCAATAATGAGACTCATACCAAATACCACGAATGGACTGATCCTCATGCAGCCAACACGAGCCATGTCGTAGCCTCGTTACGCCCTAACCCTTTCGGCTTATTCGATATGGGCGGGAATCTCACAGAGTGGACTGATTCCAGCTTTCAACAACCTTTGAGGCCGTTGCATCAATACTTTGTGGAGGACAAAAGAGACGCCACTGGCGAGAGAACCATGTTCTTTGTTTTGGCAGGAGGCCGATTCAAACAATCGGCACTCTCCTCGGCCACCAGTACATCCACGGTGAATGCGCCGGAATATTACTCTATCACAACAGGGTTTCGATTGGCCAGGACCATCGAGGCAATTGACCAATCACCCAACGTTCGAATTAAGGAGTAAGAACAATAAACGAAAGGGATGCACCAGGTGCATTTTCTCCGAGCGAGGAGGATGGTCCTCTTCGAATCTCCTCTTCTTCGGCGATATCATCGATAGGTGGCTCTTCACATGGATTAATTGGACCAACAACTGTTGTGTGGTCCATCCGAATGACAACGCTTGTAGATAACCTTGACTTATTGCCTCGAATAAAACTCAGATAACCAATACGGATCGGCACCCCTGATGGTGGTGTAAACATCATATTGAAGATGTCTGGATGTTTTGTGTTCACCACTCGCTCCAATTTCACTGGCAAAACCTTTTGCGAAGGCAAAGTCGTGGCGTCAGGCAACTTGATTACGGTCTCGACGGCTCGGAACTCTTCATCTTCTTTGGAGTAGCGTCGTAGTTTACCCACCAATTGCAAATTGCTATCTCGATATACGGAGATAGCAATTGCTTCGTTACTGCTTCGGCTAACCCAGCAATTCAAATTGCTAGTGTTAGTCGCAGGCAAATTTTCAACTGTCTTATCGTCGGGCGCGGTGACAGGAGTAGGCGTTGGTCCAGTGCCTCCATCAAGTTGCGCCGAAGCGCTTGTCACAAAGGAATTGCATAACAACGCACAAGCAAGAAATGCAAACTTAGAATACATTACGGTGATTCTCATAGGGAGCTTACCTGAGTGAGAGAGGGGCTAAAGATCAGTTCAAGATGCCGAACTGCGAAGCGACATTATAAATACACCACTCTTAAACGCGATTGTTTTAGTGACAAAATGTAGAAACGATGGCGATTCCTTACGTGGTTCCACAGGTCTATTCGGTCTTATAGCCTAAGAATTTGCTATCAATTCAAAATTCTTGATCACGATATTCGTGAACCACTAGTTGACGCGGTCATGCTGGTCGGATTATAACGGACAGTGGATTTACATCCCAAACCTGTCGATGTCCAGTAATTTGTTGATCCGAATCATGGTCAAAAACTTCCTCCTAACGCTGCTACTGTTAGCGATTGCTTTCAGTCAGATTTTCGGAGGAATTGCGTGCTGTTGCTTTATGAGAACCGTGAGTGTTCACATCGGTGGGCTTTACGGCGCATCCATCTTCGATACGACTATATCCGCGGTCAATGAGCAGAATGTCGTTGTCAAGTCAGTTGACTCTCCTTGTCCCAAATGCGTTGCCCAAGCAAAAAAGTCCACGGATAAAAAAGCGGACTTAACTTCGAAGGATATAGTCAAGGTCAATGAACCAGCTGCTATCGATGCACCATGTTCCTGCAGTAAATATCTTTGTGTAAGCAGTGATCAAAATGAGCTACCGTCAATTAATACGAAAATAGGTGGAGCACAGTGGATCGCAGCCGAGTTTCCTAGGCAATCGACCACCAATAGACCTTTGACGATCCAAAGTGGGTTGCCGCCTCTACTAGTTTTGGGTAAACACTCCTGGCAATCTTTAGCCTGCATTTGGAAGAATTGAGAACTGCTTCGACCTAGATATGCAGCTGTTTCGTAGTGAGTCTATACGTCTTCGTGCCGATTGTTTCTTCGCGACTGACATGTAGAACTTAAGCGTGACTGTCTTATTTTGCTTTTCGTCTCCTTGTGACGCGATCCTATGATGGCAAATTTACTTGCCTCTTTTGTGCGCCATATCAAATCTGAACATAGAAGATTCGACATGTCATTCTCGCAATCATCTTGTTCGACCAGCTTTACACTATTTTTTAACCATTTTGAGGAAAACAATGATCAATCAAAAGAGCTTTTTCGTATCAATACTATTGCTATGTAGCGTGGGAACCTATCTCGTTTCCCAAACTCCGAAAGGGGAAACCCAAGACCAACGGAGAGAAAGGCTTCGGATTGCCGTTCAGGCCATCTGCCCTGTTACGGGCGAAGCCCTCTCCAAGGATAGCAATCCCATTAAGCTCATCAACGCAGAAACTAAGGAGGCTCTCTACGTATGTTGTGAGGAATGTCTAAAGGGCAAACCAGACGAGAAACACCTGGAGAAAATCCGAAGCAATTTTGCTAAAGCTCAGGCGCACTGTCTTGTTATGACCGATAACGAGATTTCGGGCGAGTCCAAAATCGGTATCGTCGAGGGGCATGCGGTTTTTGTCTGCTGCCCACCCTGCATTAAGAAGATGCAAGCTTCACCAGAGAAGTTTTTGAAGAGGCTGGATGATCTCTACGAAGCCTATGTAAAGAAATAATACAACCATCGCGTTAAGGAGTTCAAAATGATTAGGAAGTTCCGATTTACGAGTATAGGTTTATACACCTTGACCGCTGTCCTCGCCATTGCGATCGGATGTGGTGCACCGAAGGTAACGGATGTTGTTCCGAAAGTTACCCCGCAACGAAGCGAGGGTGCAAGTGTAGCGACCGGGCCGGACAAGTCGTCTAGCGCGCAAAACGAAGCCGAAAGTGATCACGAACATTTGCCCGGCGCTCACGGCGGAATCATGATTTCGCTCGGTCGAGATAGTTATCACGTCGAGGCTGTCGTGGAAAGCTCGGGTAAGATACGCCTCTATACATTGGGGAAAGACGAAAGCCGTGTTATCGAAGTCGATGCCCAAACGCTGAATGGATTTGTCAAGGAAGAAGGTGGTGTTGATTCCACCGCCATCACATTCGAACCAGCCCCACAGGATGGTGATACCTCGGGCAAGACGTCACTTTTTGTCGGCCAATTGCCCTCGGAGTTTGTTGGTAAGAAACTCGATGTCACGGTACCCAATATTCGTGTAGACGGCGAACGTTTTCGATTAGGGTTCGTCACAGGCCAGGACGATCACTCCGATGCACCTGAGATGCCCGATAAAATCGCTGATCAAGCGGAACGTGATTTGTACCTTACCCCCGGGGGCCGTTATACCCTCGCAGACATTCAGGCAAACGGAAATGTAACTGCGTCGGAAAAGTTCAAGGGGATCAAATCGGAACATGATATGAAGCCCAAAGTCGGTGATATGCTTTGTCCAATTACAAGCACCAAAGCAAATGCCAAGTTCACTTGGATTATCGATGGAAAGGCCTTTCAGTTCTGTTGCCCACCCTGCATCGACGAGTATGTTAACACGGCAAAGACGTCGGCTGATCCGCTTCCCGATCCAGAGAGCTTCATCAAGCGATAGGCGTATGGTTAATAGACTAGCAATGTATCGTGCCTGGCAAGCTTCTGCTGTAATCGTTGCAAGCTTGCTCTATTCAACGGCATTGCCTTTGGTTGCTCATGAAGGCCATCAACCTTTACCGACCAAGGGTGTGCAAGTTGATACGGCTCGTGGCAAAATCACTTTATCCAAGCAAGCCCGAGACTCCATCGGGCTTGTTGCGGATGAAGTATCGATTGGAAACGTGGCGACGCTGACTCAGGTTTACGCGGAGACTGTTGCGCCGTGGCAGTCTACTGCCTTTGGTTCAGCGCAAATCTCAGGTCGAATCGCAAAGCTCTTGGTTCGACCCGGTGATCACGTGAACCAAGATCAGATTGTCGCCGAGTTAAGCAGTCGAGAATTAGAAGTATTACACACCGAGTTTTTGCAAGCGAGGCGCGAACACCAGCTTAATGGTCGCTTGCTGGACATCACACGTCCAACGGCGAGTTCAGGCGCGGTGCCAATGCAGCGTTTGCTGGATCTCGAGACCGCTCTTGAGCAAAGCCAGAATCGTATGGATATCGCCATTGTCCGAGCTCAGAGTTTGGGAATGGAATATTCGAACGAGTGGGAAAATAAGCAGATGCTTTACCCAATCCGTTCGCCCATAGCCGGCCTGATAGTGCATTCGGATCTTGCGGAGGGCAAATTCGTAGAGGCTTTCGAACATCTGTTCGAGATTGTTAACACAGATCAAGCATGGGTAAGGTTTCAAGTACTAGAAAAGGATAGCTTCAAGATCAACACGGGCAGTCGTGTTACGATCCATTTTCCCGACGCGGCAGTGACGATCGATTCGGTAATCGATCGCATCGATGCAGGATTTGATGCGAAGACAAAAATCGTCTGGGCATGGTCGACCATCTCTCATCCCAAAATCATCCCGGGCATGGTTGGAAAAGCAGAGATTCATACCTCGTTGAGCGAAGGTAAATTAGCAGTCCCTCACAGCGCTGTTTTTAGCGATGGTCTTCAAAATTATGTGTTTGTCGAAGAAGCCTCAACCAAGAGTTCTTCGGAGTATCAAAAGAAGTTTGTAAAACTCGGCAATCGTGTCATCGTTTCTGATCGCTCGGCAGAGACTCTCATAGAAGTCGTTCAAGGCGATGTTTACCCAGGTGATCGAATTGTCCGAAAGGGAGGGCATGAGCTTTCGAGTTTGTTTTTTCTGGGCGTTCTCAAGCTGGCGGATGCTGACAAAAAGAGACTCGGTATTACCACGAGTCGCGCAGCAATGCGAGAATTATCTCAAACCAGTCGTTTGCCTGCAACCATTGTACTACCGCCAGCCAATCGAATGCAGTTATCGAGCCAGCTAGGCGGCACCATCAAGTCGCATGCGCTCAGCCCCGGTAAAGCGGTCAATGCCGGTGAGCCTTTGGTTAGTATTTCATCGCCCGAATTTTTTCGGATGCAGCTCGATCTCATTTCGGCCGAGTTGGAAGGTCGACTTTTGAGACGACGGGCGGAGCGACTTGCAACAATACAAGGCGATGCGATTTCAACACGCGCGGTTCTGGAGATTCAGTCGCAAGCCGAACAACAAGAAATTCGCTCGCAGGGAATGCAGCGAGAACTCTTATCGCTCGGTCTATTACCTGCAGAGATTCAGTCGATCATCGAGGATCGACGCATCCTGGACAGCTTGCCATTGCGATCTACGCTCCACGGGGCCGTTACATCATCTGCTGTTATCCTTGGCGACACAGTGAGCGCCAGTCAAGCCTTAGTTGAGATTCAAGATTTAAGTCAATTCTGGATCGAGGCGAATGCTCCGTCCAGTACAACAGGCTCTTTAAAGGTGGGGGCAATCGGAGTCGCGACCTTTCTTGCGAACTCCGATCTTCGTATTCCCGTCAAGCTAACGCGCATCAGTCCCATCATTGATGAGACAACACGAATGCAAAGACTTTGGTTCGAACCTGCCTCATCGAATGCAGCTCCCAAGATGCGTGCCGGCATGATGATGTCCATTTCTATTTCTTCCGAGCCTGGTGTGAATTGTTTATCAGTTCCGATCCAAGCCATTATCAAAGACGGAACTAACTACTTTGCCTTTGTAGAAAAGGAAAACGGATATGTCGAACGACGTCGTGTCGTGATGGGACGATCAGATCTAGAGCATGTGGAAATTCTTCAAGGCGTAGTCTTGGGAGAAACGGTCATAGTCTCCGGAAGTCGTGATTTACAAACCGCTTTCGCATCGCTGAGGTAACGGATCATGCTCAATAGTATTATTCGGTTCTCGCTGACCAATCGTGCGGTTGTGGCCTTTGCATCGCTGATGTGCGCGTTCTTTGGCATTCTACTTTTTCGCACGTTGCCGGTTGATGTTTTCCCGGATCTGAATCGGCCGACTGTGACCATCATGACCGAGGCGCCTGGTTTAGCTCCCGAAGAAGTGGAGGTCCTCGTCACGCGACCTATCGAATTGCTGCTCAATGGAGCGACGGGGGTCAAGCGAGTACGATCGTCGTCAGCGATAGGCTTTTCCATCGTATGGGTTGAATTCGATTGGGGAACCGACATCTTCATTGATCGGCAGATCGTGAACGAAAAGTTACAGCTAGCGCAATCTAAATTGCCACCGGGCACCAATCCTAACTTAGCTCCGATTTCCTCCATTATGGGCGAAATCATGTTATTGGCCATACGAAGCGACTCTCAGGCAACGACATCAGCCGAAGCGGATGCCAAGGCCATGGAGCTACGCACCTTGGGGGAGTTTACCGTTCGCAACCGACTTCTCGCGATCGAGGGAGTATCGCAAGTCTCCGTCATGGGGGGCATCTTAAAGCAATATCAGGTCCTCACGTCCCCATCTAGGCTGGCCGCTCGAAATGTTACCCTGGCTCAGTTGAGTGAAGCGACCGCGAAAGCCAACGTCATTGCCGGCGGAGGCGTCATGAATCGAGGGGACAAAGAGTCTCTTTTGAGAATTCAGGGACAATCTCTCACCTTGGAGGAAGTAGCATCGACACCGATCCTTTGGAGAGATCAAGTTCCGATCCGGATAAGTGATGTCGCAGACGTTCGTTTAGGTGGACCTATTAAACGGGGCGATGCATCCGTCGTGGTCAAGCTCGAGCCTGATATCAATGCTGCTGTCGCTGGACGAAGCAGCGATGAGGCGCGTCCGTTTCAAGGGTTGCGCGGCGGCTCGGCCGTTATGCTAACCGTTCAAAAGCAACCAGATGCAGACACGATTGTGCTGGACCGACGAATCGACGAAATGTTGACGACTTTAAAGAAGGAACTACCTGACGATATTCAGATCGAGTCGGATGTGTTTCGACAAAGTCATTTTATCGAAGCAGCTATCGAGAATGTCAGCGAAGCCGTACGGGATGGCGCAGTGTGGGTCGTGATAGTGCTATTCCTTTTGATGGGGAACTTTCGCACTAGTATTAGTTCGCTAACGTCGATGCCACTATCGATTTTTTTGACATTGATCGTCTTCTATCTATTCGACATCACCATCAATACTATGACTCTAGGTGGTATCGCGGTGGCGATTGGCGATCTGGTTGATGATTCCATTGTCGACGTAGAAAACATTTATCGTCGTTTACGGGAGAATACACTCTTGCCGCATGAACAGAAACGTCCTGTTTTCGAAGTCATCTATTCCGCGTCGTGTGAAATACGAAACTCGATCGTTTACGCAACACTCATTGTGGTTCTCGTGGTTATGCCGCTATTCACAATGTCCGGCATTGAGGGCAGGCTATTCGCTCCCTTGGGAATTGCGTATATCGTGTCCCTCCTTTGCTCGCTCGTTGTTTCGATTACGTTCACACCAGTTTTGGCAAGTGTTCTCCTACCTAACGCGCCGGTCCTTGCTCAAAAGCGTGAGCCATTGCTAATGCGTTGGCTTAAATACTGGGCTGAGTGGATGATTCGTTGGACTTTAGAGCGTCCTCGTTTGGTCTTGGTGGTGGTTAGCATTTTCGTGTTGTTAAGTTGTTCCACCTTACCGTGGATGGGAGGCGAATTTCTACCGCCCTTTAATGAGGGGACCGCCACCATCAATTTGAGATTGGAACCGGGTACATCATTAGCCGAGAGTCAACGAATTGCAGGTAGAGTTGAAAACGAATTGCTAAACGTACCCGAAATTCTCTCGGTCTCTAGAAGAACCGGAAGAGCGGAGTTAGACGAGCACGCCGAGGGTGTTAATAACTCCGAGCTTGAAGTGCGGTTGGCGGAATACAAAACGGAGCGACAGGGATGGTTGTATTCCATTCTGCGAGTGATTCCCGTCGCACACCTTTGGAGCTTTGAGTACCACGGTCGCCCTCAATCGGAAGTCATTGCGGATATCCGGGATCGTATATCGAGTATCCCTGGAGTCGCAGTCAACATCGGTCAGCCCATTTCACACCGATTGGATCACATGATGTCCGGAATTCGCGCTCAGATCGCTGTAAAAGTTTTTGGGCCTGATCTCCGTGAGCTTCGAACAGCGGCCTTTGATATTCAGGCTCGTGTGCAAAAGATTCCTGGCGTTGTTGATTTGCAAATTGAACCTCAAATCGAAGTCTCGCAATTGCAGATGCGCGTTAAGCGAGAGGAAGCATCTCGATATGGATTAACGCCGGGCGACGTAGCGGAGGTTCTAGAAACAGCTTTCAAGGGGCAAGTAGTTTCTCAGATCATAGAGGATGACAAGTACTTTGGCTTGGTCGTGTGGTATGACGAAGCTTCGCGGGAAAATTTATCCGTTATCCAAGAGACCATACTTGAAACACCATCCGGAGCCAAAGTTGCTCTCTCCCAAGTGGCAGAGATACTGGATACGACCGGCCCCAACGTATTAAATCGAGAGAACGTTCAAAGGCGAGTGGCTGTCTTCTGCAATGTACAGGATCGCGATTTGGCGAGCGTAGTACAAGACATTCGTGATGCTCTCGTTCCGATCGAAGATGCACTTCGAGTTTTACCAGGGGAGTACTATCTCGACTATAGCGGACAGTTTGAGGCTCAGCAACAAGCAACCCTCAGGCTATGGGGAGCCACATTGTTTAGTATCGTGGGGGTCTACTGGTTGCTGATCAAAGCGTTGGGATCTCATTCCTCAGCGTTACAAGTGATCGCGAATGTGCCTCTCGCGGCCTTGGGTTCGATTGTTGCGTTGCTCGTCTTCAACCGTCCCGATATGCAATTACTTCTGCAGCAACCGTGGTACGACTGGCCGGTAGTTTGGATTCAGTCAACGCATTTGTCGTTAGCTCACTGGGTGGGTTTCATCACCTTGATTGGAATCGTCAGTCGAAATGGGATCATGATGATATCTCACTATCATCACTTGATGGAGGTCGAGGGATTGCCATTTGGCAAAGAGATGATCGTTCGAGGCAGTTTGGAAAGATTAGCGCCGGTCATGATGACAGCCATGACTAGTTTCGTAGGCTTGATACCTTTGCTATTCGGATATGGTGAGCCCGGGAAAGAGATTTTGTATCCACTTTCCGTCGTATTGCTGGGAGGCATGATCGCATCAACGCTTTTGGACCAGTTTGTAACCCCCTCGCTTTTTTATCTTGTAGGCTCGGGGAGAAATCGTGACCTTTGGCGGACCGATGATGCAGGGAGTTCAAACCCTGCTGCATCGGAGGCCCCCTAAGGGCGAAGAGGAATCCTCTGACACCATCCTGAATATGTAGGGGAGTGATTCGCTTTTTCCGTGGTACGGATTGTTTTGGAAGTTCAGCGGTCAAGATTCCTAAAAAACGGATCCAACATTCACAGATTTGCGTCGAGGCCTTTTTTGCGAAGGATTTGAGCAGAATCGACCAAGATACATTCGGGCTAGAGCGAAGTTTGCTACTTTACGCCCGTTTCTGTACCGCGTAGGGCAAAATTGCACTAGGCAACGCACCCCGTAGGCCAGAAAATCCTGGGCTTATCGACATCACCCCCCAACGGTCGCCTCCGCCGACCAATGAGATTTAGACAGTGGACAATCGACGATTCTTTACCTTCCTGCTTCTGGGCATTTCCATATTCCTGCTTTTAAACAGCATGAATCGCAGTAAAGAGCTCAGCCAAAAAGAAGCCGAAAAACGCCAACTTGAACTCGAGACTGCGAAAAAGGAACGGAAAAACCAGCTGGAGGAAAAGCTAGCTCAAGCTAAAGCCGACCCAGCCTACCAGTTTCCTGACGAGGTGCCTCGCGAGCATTTCATTCTCGGCAGCATGTCAGCCGACGATGGCTACTCGCTTTTGGTTTTCCTGGATAACCAAGGGGCAGGAATTGAGCGAGTTGAGATCGTTGATCGAGACAAAAAAGGGAAGCTCATCTATCGCTCTTTGCAAACCAAAGAAATTCGCGGATATCCAGGCTATCTGGGTTTAGAGCCCAAGGAATTGATCGTTCGCACTGTGCCAAAAGGTAGCCCGGCCGCCGAGGCCAAGTGTGTTGAGGATTCAACGCTGGTTGGTCTAAATGCTAACGATGAGATTATCGGCTGGGAGGGACTTGAAGGCGATGTTTCTCGCCGCAAGTGGGATGATTGGTCGGACTCTTGGCGAGTTGATCAGGAGATCGAAATCAAAGTTAATCGCGATACGAAAACGCTTACTTTCAAGATCAAGTTGGGGGAGATGCCGCTGGATCTCGTTCGAGCCAAAGACGATTACCGATTGGAACAAGTACCCGGTAACGATCCGTACTTGTCGTGTTTGACAACATTGGCTTCCGTGGGGGATCGTTCCATCGAAGAAGGGGATCAATCGATATTAGGTTTGGAATCTACCCTCAGTGGAACTTGGAAGGGTCGGTACGTTGAGTTCGATGGAGGTATGGCAGTGGAATTCGTAAAGCCACTACAGGCCTACCTCAAGCTAGCGGGTATCGACGGAGATTTAGAGCTTGTTAAGCAGTATCGACTCAAAAAGCCAACTGCGAGCCAGAGTCTGACCAACATTGATGCGTGGCATTATCACGTAGAAATGGTCACCACTATACGCAATCGTGGCCCTAACGATATCAAAGTTGCATTGCGACAAGACGGTATTAATGGTGTGTCTCTTGAGGGTTGGTGGTATCCGACCAAAATATCGCCATTCTTTTTCAGTGCCGCAGGCGCTCGGGATGTCATTATCAATGATGAGGCGAATGGACAGTCATTGTTCACCAATCGCACTATTGTCGATCACGCGGTCAAGCAACCGACCATGCCGGATACGGTTTTGTTCGGTTCAGCCCATTCGGAAACAGCGAGGACTTTGAAATATATCGGTATCGATGCACAGTCGTTTACCGCCGCCTTGCTACCGAGTCCCTTAACTCCGGATTCCATGAAGCTGCTGAGCCGAGGAAACGCGACCGTATTGAATTCGGTGTATTCCGATGTGACCAAGCTTCCGTATTCAAAGCATCAAGCTGCCAATGTCGGTTTCTGGATTGAAAGCGAGCCGGCGACTATTGCCGCTAATTCCGAGAAAGTATGGGCTTTTAACGTATTCACTGGTCCAAAGGATCCTGAGTTGCTGGCAGCATATCAGATGGATCAAACGCTCTACTACGGTTGGCGGATCTTTGGATTTTTCGCCAAGCCCTTAGCTTCCTTGTTGCATGGGTTTTACGCCATTGTCGGTAACTTTGGATTGGCGATCGTACTTCTTACAGTGCTAGTGCGATCGTTGATGTTCCCCGTTAGCCGCAAGATGGCAATCAATTCGCAGCGCATGCAGTCGCTGCAACCGCACACAGCTAAGCTGCGAGAGGCCTTTAAAGAGGATCCTCGAAAAATGATGAGCGCCCAGCAGATGCTGTTCAAGAAAGCGGGAATCAACCAGTTTGCTGGATGCTTGCCAGCATTGATTCAATTACCAATCATCATCGGTCTTTATCGTTGCTTGTCGGTCGATATCAAGCTTCGCCAGCAGCCCCTAATTCCGGGTTGGGAATGGTGTTCGAACTTGGCAGGGCCAGACATGCTCTTTGAATGGCATTCGTGGGCGTGGGATTTTATCGCAGGTCGGGGAACAGGCTATTTTGGTCCCTACTTTAATATTCTGCCCATAATCACCGTAGTGCTGTTCATTGTTCAGCAAAAAGTCTTGATGCCGAAAGCGACCGATGAACAGACAGCGATCGCGCAGAAAATGATGATGTTTATGACGGTCATGATGGGGGTTTTCTTCTTCCGAGTGCCGTCTGGTTTGTGCATCTATTTTATCACCTCTTCGACCTGGTCATTGGTTGAGAGAGCATTGATCAAGAAGTTCACTCCCAAGGGAGCGACCATCGATTTGCCTGACAACATCTCTTCGGACATCATTTCGGCTGTCAATAAAATGGGAACTGGAGTCGCCCCTCAGCGCCCCGCTCCATCGAGCGATAAACCCCGGGAAAAAATGACTAAGCCGCCTGAGACACTGGCTGAAATGTTTCCGAAGTGGTTCGGAAAGAAAGACCAGCCCAGTTCCAATGGCTCCTCAGGCCCGGCCGATCGAGATTCTGGCCGAGGTGCCAATTCAGCAGGTAAACGCACAAAGCCTGGGGATCGAAAACCGCGGCCGAACAAGCCCAAGTAGCCGCGGCCGGTACATGGTGTCTTTGCGGCTTATTTCCCCGTGGGGAGCGATTACGGTAGTTCCCAGTCGCATTGGCGGGAAAGTGTTCCGAAGTTGGGTTATGACTGGCTGAAAAGGCTTTCTGCACCACCGCGTCGGGGCTTCCAGGAGTCGAACCTCGACTGTATAAAACGTGGTTCGGTGAGGATAGATTGGGGGCGTTTATTAGCTCAAAGTCCTGCCAAAACATGAGGTGAGCGATTAGCTCGCCCTTGATGTAGTGAGACTCTTCAAAACTTCCGAGGATCCCAAAGGCTTGTCACATGACGGAATCGAACCATCCCAACGACGTGTTTGACATCGAGCGAATCCGCAAATTGATCGCATTGATGAAGGAGCACGACCTCGGAGAGATTGATCTCCGCCATGAAAACCAAAGAATTCGCCTTTGCGGAGCGGGTCACGGTCAACCAGTGATTGCAGCCCCCATGACAATGCAATCACCTGCTCCCGCTACGGCCCCGGTACCAGCTGCTCCTTCACAGGCGGCTCCCGCACCCGCTGCAGATGCCGCTCATATTGCGATTATCAAGTCGCCGATGGTTGGAACCTTCTACACCAAGCCCAATCCTAACGCGAAGAATTTTGTTGAGGTTGGGGTTTCCGTTCAGCCAGATACCGTGGTTTGCATCATCGAAGCCATGAAAGTGTTCAATGAGATCCCAGCCGAAATTCGAGGAAAAATTGTCGAGGTTCTCGTAAAGAACGAAGAAGCCGTCGACTTCGGAAAACCCCTCTTCAAAGTAGACACCCGAGGTTAATCTGAACCCGGTGCTAAGGATATTGTCCCATGTTTAATCGAGTATTGATTGCCAACCGTGGCGAGATCGCCCTGCGCGTTATCCGGGCTTGCAAAGAAATGGGGATTGAAACCGTTGCTGTTTTTAGCGAAGCGGATCGCGGTTCCCAGTACCTCGAACTCGCGGACCAGGCGTTCTGTGTCGGACCGCCAAAATCGATCGACAGTTACCTCAAATTTGAGCGAATTATTGCAGCCGCAGAGGCCAGCGGTGCCGATGCGATCCATCCTGGATATGGCTTCTTGGCCGAAAACTCCCAATTCAATGAAGCATGTCGAAGCTCGAACTTTGAGTTTATCGGCCCTTCGCCCGAAGCGATGGAAAAATTGGGTGACAAGAATACGGCCCGCGAGATGGCGATCGCAGCGAAAGTACCTGTCGTTCCAGGCAGTGATGGATTGCTCGAAAGCGAAGCTGACGCCTTAGAAGCCGCCAAGAAAATCGGCTTTCCGGTCTTGATCAAAGCGACGGCCGGTGGTGGTGGTAAAGGGATGCGAGTGGCTCTAGATGAAGCCGCTTTGCAAACCTCCCTCTCCCAAGCCAAAGCGGAAGCAAAAGCTGCGTTCGGTAACGCCGGCGTCTATCTCGAGAAGTACATCGATCGACCTCGCCACGTCGAGGTACAAGTCATCGCGGACCAACATGGTAATATTTGCCACCTGTTTGAGCGTGATTGTTCCGCTCAGCGACGACATCAAAAGCTTGTCGAAGAAAGTCCCTCGTCTCGATTGCCAGAAGCGACTCGCAAGGAGCTTTGCGAAGCAGCAGTTCGAATGGTAAAGCAAGCGAACTACCATAACGCGGCAACGGTCGAATTTATTGTTGATCAAAACGACCGCTTCTACTTTATCGAGGTGAACGCTCGGATTCAGGTTGAGCATCCGGTCAGCGAATTGGTAACTGGTATCGATCTGATTCAGTCTCAGATCCGGGTCGCTGCGGGTGAGAAGCTACCATTTACTCAGGCAGATATTGTCCCACGTGGAGCGGCTATCGAGTGCCGGATCAATGCCGAAGATCCAGACAAAAACTTTCAGCCTTGCCCGGGTAAGATTGATCGAATGTACATTCCTGGCGGTATGGGAGTTCGTGTCGATTCGCATGCCCACCCTGGTTACGTCGTACCACCATACTACGATTCGATGATCGCCAAGATTATCGTGCATCGTCCAACACGCGACGAAGCAATCGAATGTATGCTTCGCTCGTTAAGCGAATTGCGAATCACGGGCATTAAAACGACAGCCAGCTTCCAGCAAACGATCTTGCGACAAAAAGAGTTTGTCGATGGAACGATTGATACCAAATGGATTGAACGAGAGCTACTCCCGCGACTAAAGCAACTCGCTTAAAGCTCCCGAGCAAGTCGTTAATCAGGCCATTAGGCTTGCGCACGCCTGTATTCGTCGCCATCGAGTTGATAAAGGTTTAACATAAAGGAGACGGCCATGCGAACGATCACCGTAACGCCAGAGACGCTGGCCAAGAGTGTTATTGCAGTGCCACCATTGGCGAGAG
This sequence comes from Pirellula sp., assembly GCA_046318795.1. Classification (GTDB taxonomy): domain Bacteria; phylum Planctomycetota; class Planctomycetia; order Pirellulales; family Pirellulaceae; genus JBKCUI01. Next base: position 964 of record JBKCTT010000022.1, on the reverse strand, counting down.
ATTCCCATGGTCGGATTTGTAAACAAAACAATACCCGCATTATTCAGCATCTCGAGTCCGCAGGAATCACTACGTTGCTGTACGGCGGCAACGCGGTTTTCTACCATCTTCGGCCGTCCGAGTACGCAGCAGTATTAAATGTTCTCGTCGAAAACACGATGATCGATACGTTGGTGATTCCATCGGTAGGGCCATCCTACGGCATGATGATGGATCAAGCTGAAGTGCTCAAAGACTACCCTTTCCCAACCGTTATGATTCTTCCTCAAAAGGAGATAGCTGATGAACAAGGGATCGTCGCTGGAATTCGCAAGTTCGTAAATGTGTTTGGAAAGCCAATCGTGCTCTATCTCAAACACGATCGCTGGCTCAGCCCTCAGACTGTCCAAGGGCTCGTTCGGGATGGTATGGTCAGTTGGATTAAATACGCCGTCGTAAGAGATAATCCGGCTAAAGACGAATATCTCGACGAGATTTTGAGTTTGATACCAAACAATATTTTGGTAAGCGGTATCGGTGAACAGCCAGCCATTATTCACATGCGCGATTTTGGTATGACTAGCTTCACTAGCGGCTGTGTCTGTGTCGCCCCTAAACTATCACTGGAGATGTTAAAAGCAGTGCAAACGGGCGACTTTGCGAAAGCCGAAGAAATTCGTGAGAAGTTTGTTACCCTCGAGGATTTGCGTAACGGCATTAATCCCATTCGTGTCCTGCATCATGCTGTCTCAGCAACCATTGCCCCGACAGGCCCCATGCAGCCCATGCTAGGGGAGTTGTCTGACGAGGAAAAAGCACGCGTATCCCAAGCCGCCGCCGCACTCCTGTAGTGGAGGACGCAAGGAGTCCACTCGTTAGCCCGTGGAGGACGCAAGGAGTCCACTCGTTAGCCCGTGGAGGACGCAAGGAGTCCACTCGGTAGCCCGTGGAGGACGCAGGGAGTCCACTAGTTAGCCCGTGGAGG
>JBKCTT010000021.1:0-61204 GCA_046318795.1 Pirellula sp. | reverse complement strand
TCCAAATCGAAGTCACTGATCCAAACCGGGGTCATTCTATGAACTTTCTTAGAGCGCGTCCGAAAATACGATCCGCCGTGTTCTAAATAGTTGAGACGTGCTTTCTCTAATCGGACTCGGCCTTCTGACGTATCATCAATCCATACATCGGCAGCGGGAAGCAACCCATTGGGGGATTGCCGCTGCAATCGGTCACGGGCTTCTGGCTTATCATCAATAGTGCCGAACAATTTGTGATTTGAATCGTTTGTCAAAACGCATCCCTTGATTCGCAACGATCTACTTGAACTTTGCCTTTCTTGCTTTTGCGAACCCCACATTCCGGCGTATCTCCAGGCCTCCAATGTCAGTTCATTTCTTTCGAAATGCACTTCATCATCCCAGAATCTGAAAAGTTCCGGTGCAACGCTATACGCTTCTGTATCTTTCCTGCCTCCTCCCGTAATACACCTCCATGGCGAGAGCAAAACGATGCAAGCACCACTCTCGTTCGGCTGGAGTGTCAGTGGACCGGCTCCGCCGTATCCAAGCGGCCAAGCCCCTTTGGGGCGGAGTTTTGGAAAATGTACGTTCACCCCTACGGTCGTTGGCATGAAGTATGGGTCGCAGCGAAATGGCTCTTCGATGGTTACTGGAGTATCCGACGTATTTCGATAGGAAATCCTACCGTAGACCACATCTCCTTTCGGAACGACAGATGATTCCAACTCAAGCTCAAAGCCAAGTTGTGCTACCAAAGAGAAGCATAATATGCGAAACAAGTCGATGAGAACTACCATGGTCTATCGGTCCTTAAAAGTGCTCGAAACTGCTCATCAGTTAACTCTACGGTCACCACTATGCCCTATTAAACTGTACCAACCACGTTTCGGGCCAACCATCTCTGACATCGGGCTTTCGTTTCACGGGGGGAGAGTAACAATCAGCAGGGCTGAGTTGCATTCGAACTGGTTTTCTGCCCGTATCGCTGTGCCATGCTAACGCTGGCAATCCCCCGTCTCCGTAGAAGACGCACAATTGAGTCCCGCGTCGTTCGGCAGCTTGGGTGCATCGATGTGTGCGGACTTCCACGGCCGTGGCGGCATGGATATCGAATTCCTCTCGCGAGATCGAGTGTCTGCCACAATCCTAGCTAGGTCATTGTCGAACTTCGAGGCGAGTTCGCGTTTGATTCGTAGAATCTCTTCGTTAATGGAATCGTGATTCATGTTAATGTCCTAAAAGTTCATCCGGCGAGCAGATCAGCGGCGGTGTATATCCCGAGTCCCGACAAATCTGCTCGATCAGTAGTCTGGTTTCAGCATTTGCAATGTGCGTGAAATTCAATGTAACAAGGTATTGTATTCCGTTCACCGCCGCGAGGGAAATATGGAGTGCATCACGGGGTTCGGTCTTTGGGATTCCTCGACAATCAATCAATTGGTCAGCCAGCAACTGCACGTCGTCTGATGCAGTGAGCATCGGAATTCCGGAGATCAAAGCCAATCGCTCGGATGCCGCAACTGCGTCTCCGGCTCTACACTCGTCGACGACAACCTGAGATACCACAAGGTCGAAGCGGTCTCGAATCGCCCACCATCGACGCGATTGGATTTGTCGCGCATAAACAAGCACGTCCGTCTGATCCCACCCCGCGATGTGACCAATCACTGTGGTTTCGATATAAACTGTCGGTCTTGTCATAACCCTTATGTCCGAACTGAAAAAACCTCTGACGTCGAGCAGTGAATAAACAGTGCCACCCACTTGTAGTGAGTGGCTGAGGTGGTAGAATGCGCATGAGGAGATTTTCAAATGCCAAGACCGTTGAGATCTGAACTGTTTTTGCCGCATGAGGTTTCTATTTGCCATGTCGTGCAACGCTGCGTCCGGCGGATGTTCTTGGCGGGTTTGGATGACGAAACGGGCAAAGATTACACCTATCGCCGGGAATGGATTCGTCAACGACTTGAGAAACTCGCGTCTGTCTTCGCCATCGATGTGCTGACTTATGCGATTCTTTCTAATCATTTACACGTCGTGATTCGGAATCGACCCGATGTTGTGAAAACTTGGTCGGACAAAGAAGTCGCATTGCGGTGGCTGCAGATTTTTCCTGGGAAACGGATTGAGGAACAACTTGGGAATCCCACGCAAGCGGATGTCGATTTTCTGGCCAATGATTCGGAGAAACTGGAAGAGATTCGATCAAGGCTGTCTGATATCTCTTGGTTTATGCGGGCTCTCTCGGAGCCGATTGCTCGACGTGCGAATTCAGAAGAAAAATGCACTGGGGCGTTTTGGGAAGGCCGCTTCAAAGCTCAGAGGCTTCTCGATGAAGCTGGTTTGTTGGCGTGCTGTATGTATGTGGATTTAAATCCCATACGAGCCGCCATGGCGGAATCGATTGAAGATTCGCTGTTTACGTCCGCTTACGATCGTTTGAAAGCATCTCAAGGGAAAACAATCGAATCGTCGGCTGCTGCTATGCAAGCGATAAGCACCAAAGAAGCAGCGGAGATGCGCAAGAATAGTACGCCTGAGGAATTAGCCGACAAACGAAAGAGAGTACTTAAACGCAAAGGACCCAAGGTTCTTCGTGATGCTTGGCTAGCACCCCTGACGATTGGTCCTGGGCAACAAGGCCCCGTGGCCAGTAAAACCGATTGTCGAGCAAGCGACAAAGGTTTCCTTAACATGAGCTTGGAGGAGTACTTTGAACTGCTGGTGTTTACCGGCAAGCAAGGCCGTTCGGACAAGCGAGGTAAGATCAAAGCAGATGGCGAGACTTCTGCAACTGGCTCCGCCACGGCGATATTGAGCAAGTTGGGAATCGCGGATGGAATGTGGTGTGATTTGGTATGGAACTTCAAGAAGTACTTTGGTCGCAGTCGCGGAGCGGGATCGCCGGATAACATGCGCGAGGACGCGGTATCGCATAGTTTGTCCTTTCAACCTGGGCAGAAGATGGCAAAAGAGTGTTTTGCTATCGCGAGATAACAATGCACTTCAAGGAATCTATTGAAGGGGCCAAACAAAACTATTTATAAGGGCAGAAAAATCGAACGCAGAAAAATGAGTCTAGTATCTTTCTGCGTTCGATATTTCTGCCAAATCAGGGTTTTCTTTTGTATGGACAGAATAGACAGGAACAAGCAATTCTGCTCACAGGCAGAGCAGGGCGGTGAATGGGACTCGGGTGGTGCTAAAAGATCGAGGCAAGAAAATAGGGGCAAGAAAATAGGGAGGCGACATCATTTTCTTGCCCCATTTTCTTGCCTAATCTTCATCTGATGCCACCAGCAATTTGCAAAACGTGGGTAAGCAAGATGGCCTACAACGTTGGACCAATCGCCCAGGGGCAAAACTCTTCGTCGCCATAACCAAGTTCTTCGCTTTTGGTTTTCTTGCCGCTGGCCATATCGAGTATGGCTTCAAACATGCGTGCACCGGCTTGTTCGATGGTTTCGCCGGTTAGGATCGTGCCCATGTCCAAGTCCATATCGGAATGCATGCGATGGTACAAATCGCTATTGGTGGAAACCTTCATACTAGGGGTCGGTTTGCAGCCAAAGCAACTGCCTCGACCCGTTGTGAAAACTACCGCGTTGGCTCCACTGGCGACCATACCCGTCACACAAACCGGATCGAAGCCGGGGGCGTCCATGATGACCAACCCTTTGTGCGATATGGTTTCACCGTATTCGTAGACATGCTGCAACGCCGTGCTGCCCCCTTTGCTCGCTGCCCCAAGCGACTTTTCCACGATGGTTGTCAGGCCCCCAGCTTTGTTACCGATGGACGGATTGTTGTCGAATTCTTCGTTGTAATGACGTGTGTAGTCGATCCACCATTCGAGCTTTTTCAAAAGACTCATGGCGACATCATGGCTAGCAGCACGTTTGGTAAACAATTGCTCCGCGCCATAGAGTTCCGTTGTCTCAGAGAGAATAGCCGTGCCACCACATGCGACGACCATATCCGCCGCAACGCCGAGTGCCGGGTTGGCGGTGATGCCAGAGTATCCATCCGATCCGCCGCATTTAGTCGCTAAGACCAATTCGCTAGCCGGGACTGATTCCCGTTCAAAGCGGTTCACGACGGGGAGCAACTCGTTGACCAGCTCGATGCCTCGTCGCACGGTCGCCGCTGTGCCGCCCATATCTTGCATCGAAAGGACGGGAATATCGGTAAGGTAACTAGAATCCGATGCTTGCTGATTGGGTAACTTCAGGGTAACGAGTTGTTGCGATTTGGTGAGATGCCCTAAAGTGTTTTGTTCGCAACCTAACCCTATGAGCAGATAGGCCCCGATGTTGGGGTGTTTTGCTATTCCGCCTAAAACTCGGCTCAGCACGCGGTGTTTGATGCCTTCGTAGGCAAGTCCGCAGCCGCTATCGTGTTTAAAGGCAACAACCCCATCGACGTTGGGATACTGGGCGAGCCGCTCGGGGGTGAAGTAGTTTGCAATGGCTTTGGAGACGGACGCTGAGCAGTTAACCGTCGAGATGATCGCGATGTAGTTACGGGTGCCTACTTTCCCGGTTGGGCGTTTGTAGCCGAGAAAGCTCTTTCCCTGAATCGGTTGGATGGGAGCAGGGGTGCGACTGGCCAACTCAGTGTAATCCATGTGGTGCTCGCACTTAAGGTTGTGATCATGGATATGTTCACCTTCCTGGATGTTCTGCGTAGCAACACCAATGGGCCAGCCGTATTTTTTGACTTCGCTTCCTTGGGAAATAGGTTTTACGGCCACCTTATGTCCAGCTGGGATCGTCTGTTTACACGTAATCAATTCTGCGCCAATGTGAATCGAATCGTCGGGGCGAAGGTTTTTGATGGCGACAACGCAGTTATCAAGATCATGGAGCCTGATCCAAGCTCGGCTTTCGTAAGACATATTGGCAAGGAAAGTGGAGGGAGGGTTATCGTTGGGCACGTTAGTCTACGCGTTCCGCCACACCTTAGCAATCACGCCTTAAATTTGCAGATCGAACATAAAAGGTAGTAAATCGTCATGCTAGATAATCATCTACATGCAGGCTATAATCGTAGGAAGCTTTGGCGTAACCGAAGGGGTGCATGATGAGTGTCGTTGAAAGAGTTTGGTCGGAACTGGAAACACGAATGGTTTTGGAGGGTGTGGAGTGGGAGACCTACGTCGCTTTGGCGGATCAACGACGCGGTAGCGTTCCTAGGATGTCGTACGATAATGGAGTGCTTGAAATGATGTCCCCTAAACGCGAACATGAGAACATCGGCTGTCTAATTGGCCGAATGATCGAAACCTATTCCGAGGTAAAGAATATCGAAATCATCAGTGTCGCTTCGGTCACCGTAAAAAGATCGGACCTTAGCAAAGCCTTCGAAGCGGATGAATCCTACTACGTGCGGAATGCGGGGCATCTGCTTGCGAAAAAGGAACTAGATTTCTCAATAGACCCAGCTCCTGACCTTGTGGTTGAGGTCGAAATGACCTCGTCTGCCATAAACAAGATGCAATTGTTTGCGGCGATGGGCGTATTGGAGGTTTGGCGGCACGACGGCCATCGTCTTCAAATCGCTGAGCTGGTTGATGGTGTCTATCAGCCTGTGCCATCCAGCCTGCAACTGCCTGGACTGACTGCAGCGCAGGTCGATGAGGTGTTGTCACAGCGTAACACCACTGGAGAGACTAAGCTAATCCAAGACTTTCGCGCTCGCGTTAGCTTTTGAACCCAACGGATAAACGGGCTTTCAAGCATTCAGGAAGTTTTGATTCGCGAATGTTGGTCTACGCAAATGCGATGGATGGAGGCTGGTATGGGCATTGTGCCACTCTGTTATGCGTCCGTTGGAGGTACGGATTAGTTCGATCAGTTCCGAACGATTGGCGATATCCAGTTTTTCGAAAATGGTCTTCTTGCGATAGTGGTACGTTCGGATACTAACGTCCAATGCGGATCCTATTTCTTTGGCTGTTAAGCCAAGCGCGATCAAGTGGACAATCCTGGCTTCTTCCGAATCCAGTTTCTGGAGAATTGCATTTGGTATTATGTCGCGTAGTTCATTGTGTCGCGGAGTGTCATTTGCGATTGCGTTGTGAACCATCTTTCGCAGATCTGCAACTTGTGATTGTAAATCGCAAACATCGTTTGCGCCTGCTTTGATGGCCCTAACGGCGGTCGATATTGTCCATTGGTTGCTGATAGCAATTAATGGGAGTGTATGGTCCTTTGGCTGCAACGCGGTCAAAGCTTCTAATTCTTGCTCGGGATCTTGAGCGATCTCAACTAATACGCATGCTGCTTCTAAATCATCAAAGATTGCTGAGTGTAGGTGTGAGTCGTTAACGTAGATAACACGCACTGGATCATCAAGAAAAGCTTGCGAGATCTTTTCGCTTACATTGGTCGTCTTCGTTAAAACAAATACTTTGGGATTCGAATTTGAGTATTCCATACCAATCACTTGCCGTTCAGATACAATCGAAGGACAGGTTTAAAAAATCACTACATAGTTGCTATCGAAACAATCTAATCAATCGAATGAGCATGTTCGCTGAATAGTGTGCAACTAACGGGTAAGGAAATCCCGTGTGACGAAATGGCTCGCTACTGTAAAAAAGTTGCACGGGTCCGTTTGCTTGAAATTCAGAGCAGCCGTTGCTAACAGACAGTGCTGTAGAGTAGTCCCTGATGCCCAGCTAGCAGCGGCTCGTACGGAAACGCAACGACGACTTGCGAATCCGTTAGCTTGATCTTAACCGGTTTGTTAGAAAAATCGGCATCCAGAGATTGTACAATTCGAGATAGCCACGGCCAGGCGTGCTCATCGCTATTTCCGAAGCCATGATCAAAGCTCAGTTGGACTTCTCCCCTGGCTATAGCAACATCAATTCCTAGTTTTAGACACCCACTATGGATTCGGGAAATCAAATCCGCGAGCGAATTGACGATCGTGGCAGGTAGGTACAAAAAGCTAGTCGATTCTTGTTTTGTACGGATTTCAATTTCGAATCGATTACCTGGTCGAATGCGTACGGACAAAGCCTGTTCTAGCAGAGTTTTGAAATGAACCGGCTCGAACAGAGCGGACGATTTCGGCATGTTGTCGTTTCGATTTGGATGGTTCTTGGGGAGAGGATGAAAGCCATTGGTATCGAGAGTAATGGTTGCAATCAGGCCGAACAGGGAAAGAATGGGAGAAGACTGAATAGATAGCTCTCGAAACAAATCCTCTTGAACGGAATTTAAGAAGAGGAAACCTTGTACTTCGGAACCTCGTCCGAGAGCCAGGCATAAACCGCTTCGCAAACCCAGATCGGAGATCAATGCAATGGATCGCTGCGCAGGTTTTCCTTGCGCGGCAAAAGAAGACAGGACTCTTTCGCAATCACCAAACATGCGAACGGTACCTGGTCGCATTTTAAAAAGCGATCCTTCAGGATTTACAAAGCAGGAGTAGCCCTTCTTTAGCGAGTTTTCAGGACATCGATCACTCATACTTGCATCGACGACTACTAATTGGTTCGCCCCAGCGACTCGTCCCACGAGGCAGACGCGATCGACCTGATTGAACAATTTGTGATTCTTTAGGACATGCATTAATCGCGAGGCAGGATGACTGCAATGAGTTCCGCTAGCGAGATCTTCTGCCAAGCTGGCGAGTTGAGAGACGATCCACGACTCTTCCTCGAAACATTGGTCGAGAGAATCAAGACGAGAGCTACGATAAACATCTAAATCGCGGTGCTCTTCAAAACCTTGTTGGCCACTCGTCCCCGTTGTAAGCTCTGCGGATGATGCATTCATCTTTAGATCGAATGGTTTCGTGATATCATGGTCCGATATCTTGAAATCCGTTTGCAAATCCCGGACAAGATCAGACAGTTGTACTGCATCACGACAAGACTCATCTATGACAATTCGCTTAAGAACTCGCAAAGCGCGGTTGAGAGTCAAACACTTAACATCATCGGAGATAGGATTGTTCGACGTATGCTGGAATGCGAGTTTGACAGTTCGTGCGAGCTTGACAGTTTGAGGAAATCCGAGGAAGGCTGCTTCGGCGATGACGTTATTTAGTTGATCCAGCAAAGCATCTTGATCGCGGCTTGTGTCCACGATCCCTTTTTCGTCGAGAAGTGAGTCCCAAGCAGAGACAGCGACCACGAGGCGTTTTGAGTGATGTCTAGTAGGAATCTCCCGCGGCGTGGTTACGTCTGGTTGCAGGTTTGTATTCATGGCGAATCTCAGCTTTATAAAACATGTATTGATGAGGATAAACGAACGCAAAACCAAAAGTCTATTCGTCGCTTATGTCATCATCGTCATCATCGCTGCCCGCTTTGTTATGCTTGCCGTCGCAGAATGGTTTGTTTAACGAAAGTCCGCAGCCACACAACACATGAGATTTTTTCTTTTTGTCTGGGCAGAGAGGGCGTCCATACTTATCAACAATATTGACATCCCCCTCGATGATGATAGGGCCTTTGGGGTTACAACAGATTTTGGTCGGGCATGTTTCGCATGGATTGGCCATGATGGTTGTTCTCCAGTCGGTTAAGCATTGGTTTTTATAGTTGACAAGCAAATTCTTAATGCGTCGGGGTGTCGATGCGTGATCGAGGCGGGAATTACTTAAAACAGTGGCCTGAGTATGTGAGCGGACCAACCTAGGCCTTGATACTCGCGGTAGCCTTTGCTTCGAGACGAACCCATGATGTAAATATGGTCGCCCAGCCTGAGAATACCGGAGGCGGACTGCCCTGCGGCGAGTTCTCGATGTTCTGCTGGAAGGTCTGGAGTCGCCCCGAGTGGTACCAGTTGTGGATCAGACGTTTCGATCACTTCAAAGTTGCTGTTCGCATAGAATGCGACGCATCCTTGGATTCGCTTGCCGCTTCGATCTTTCGGGAGACACGTTTTGAGAATCTTTCCCGATTCAGTGACCCAGTCGAAAAGACTTCCTAATACGCCAACTACCTCGCCATCTCGTGAGCCATTGGCTCTTACCGCACCCGAGTAGATCAATGATCTGCGGCAAGCTCGCTCCAGTTCCGATTCGCCGACGTCTTGGACCGCGTATTCCCCGAATGTTTTGCATCTCATGGATTTCGTGAACCATGGATGGTCCGCGACCCGAGCATCTTTGATGTCTGGTATAAGCTCGGGATTCGAGGCGGTGACGACTCGCCCCATCCGGTTTGCTAAAACCAAGTTTCGGTACATCGAATAGCTGCCGTTGATATCTCGAAGCCTTCGGCCAGCCGCTTGGATGTTTTCATCGGATGGCTCGACCAGTGCCTGCCAAAGGTATTTGTCCGTTGCCCACCATCGAATCGCAGCGGACCTTTCAAATAAATTCCGATCGATGAGATCGATGGCTTGTTTCGAAAAGGTTTCCAGTGTTTGAAGATTGAGTCGCAGTTCTCCATAAGCCATTTCGCGGAGTAGTTCCTCCATCTTGGCGGTCGCGAAGTCCCCAGTTTCCGTGATGCGTTCGAAGACGGGACCTAGGGCGACCCCTCGTTTTCCAAGCTTGGACGCGAAAACTATTCCGTTCAGAGAAATCAACTTGATCGATTGCTTGTCGTCTTGGACCTTTACGTAGGTATCTTTATTGATCTCAGGAATAAGTCGAGATCGCATCAACTCATCCGGACTGATGCTATTGATTTGGCAATTGGATTCGCTTGCAAAAATTTCATTGCTTGGAACGATTAGATGGGAACTCCAGCCTAGTCCCGCATAATCCAGGTACCCATCGGACATAGCCGAAAAGACGGACGAGTCTTTACCCTCTATACTGGCGTAGCTGCTGATCGTACCGCCGGGAGTTAGCTTGCGATGGCCTCGCGGCAAGTGTGCGTAGTGGCCGACCTCGATAATATTCGGGTCGCTTGATCCGACCACTTTGCCATCACGATCGGTAAAGAAAGAGTACCAGCCCTCAGCCGTATCACCATCTTCTGTTCGCGGCATATAATCTTGTAGGATGATGCGAGCTTCTTCGGCGAGGTCAAAAAAAGCTCCCATGGCTCCTACGACTTGATCATTTTTTGCTGCGCTCTTAATCGAGGTGCTAAACACCAAGCTGTTTCCGGAGTCGATGATGGATCGATTGGTTTTCTCGATGGCATAATCGTTGGTATCCCCAGTATTTGATGCGCGAGTGAACCAAGTCTCATTTACGACCGAGCGTCCGAGTACGCTAGAACGGCGATTGGCATTCGCATTCGCTACAACAATACCGTCTGGAGTCGTGATAACTAAGTCACGGTAAAGCGTATAGGAGCTACCTATATCCTCCAATCGATTGCAGGATTGTGCTACCAGTTGATGGGATTCCTCGAGGTTTTTTATGACCTTTTGAAGCATCGCCAACGTCGCTTCTTGGCTCTTTCCCTTTCCAAGCTGCTCCGCGAGAGCATCCACCTTTTTCTTAAAAGTTTCGTAGACATCGTTCTGGAACATCAGCTCCAACTTTCGAGGCTGATAGCTTCGAACATCATCCACATACTGGCTGATGTCCTTCATGGTCCAATTTGTTTCTAGCGTGGGGACTTCGAAAGCGGCTTTGGATGCATCGAGATACTCCCCCATTTCATAGAGTTGCTTCTCCAAAACTCTACTTATCTTGTTGAGTCGTTCCAGCGCCTCCGTGAATACGGTCTCGACTGCCCATGACATGACGTCGCAAGTTCGTTCGAGCAAAGTGCGATCGATCAAGTTGATTTTGATGTAAGCGGTCGTGCAATAGATCGATCTACAGAACTCCTCTTTAGCGGCATAGAATTGATCAAATAGATTTTTAGTTCCGTCATGCAGTTCTGCCGCAAACGTCTCCACTCGCTCCATAAGATCTGTGATTTGTTCTTGCTCGGTTGCTGTTTCGCTAATGGCAGCTGCCGTACATTTTCCTTGATTGCAAATCGGGGAGACCCCAATTAATTCGTTTATGATTTTCTCGTAGAATTCTCGGTGATCATTCGTGATCAGAGAGTTGAAGATACTGAATTTGTTTTCGGCCTTTTGTTCGACGATCATGTTCTTGCCTGCGCTTCCGGATGGAGAAGGGATGCGATTAGTTTTTGGATCGAAATTAGGGTGAAGAATTTGTCATGGACGCGAATCACGCCATCGACAAACGGTTGGTTGACGTGCGGGGGTGATGGATGAATCTCTTCATCTACGAGGTTATATATCTGCGATACGGAATCGACATTGAGAACGATAGGTTCGTCGAAAGCGTAAAGTCCGCTGTCAATCGCTTCCTTTACGAGTCTCTGTGACGTTTCCAAAAGAATCATTTCGCCATGATCAGTAGACTCTCTCTCGGGGACATCGAAGCAACGACGCATGTTCACGACAACGGCCGTTCTGCCTCGAATGTTGACTAGACCATCGATCTTTGAATCTGCCCCGGGAACCTTGGTGACTGGAAGAGGTCGGAAATACTCTTCCACCAAGAGCGAGTTGATCGCAAAGGCTTCGTCTCTAATGTGAAAAGTTGAGATCTGCATTGTTTCCAATACCTACTGTTTCGTTTGGTTTCTGCGGATCTGTAAGCACTCCGCCACTGTGGAACGGACATGATTTTTGTCGATCTTGATCACGTATCGATCAAAACCGAGACTCAGCCCTTTTTCTCGGAAGTGGTCATCAGAAAGCGTTGTAAGTGCAACTAGCGGTAAGGCATCAAAACGTTTGTCTTCGCGAATTTTAGTTGCCAACTGAAAGCCATCCATACGGGGCATGTTGATGTCTGAAATGACAAGATCGTAACGAAATGGCTCGGCGCACAATTTTTCCCACGCCTCGAGACCATCCTCAACGATCTCGACAGTCCACTCGTCACGCGATATGTATTGGCTGATCAGTTTTCTAAAGAAGAGGCTGTCCTCGGCAACTAGAATTTTTGCGTTCCGAGTTTTTACATCTTGCTTCTTGATCTTGTCTGGAGCATGCTTTTCAAAGACACTAAAAACGTCCAGAAGCATGACCAAGTGTTCATTGTGTAGGAATGTGCCCACTATCCCTTGATTGTCGTCTAGCCTCGACTCAAAGTTATCGTCGACCTCGAGCACGGTTATATTGGGACCGGTAAGAATACCAATCGGAAACGTGACAGCTGCGGGCCTGATCAGGCAGCAATCCTGATTTGCAGGATCGAATGGTGTGATCGGCAAAAAGGAGTCCAATCTCATTACCGAGATGGTTTCGCTCTTGATTTGGCAATACTCTTTGTTCCCGACTTTACGCAAGGAATCAAGAGAGATTCGTTCAATGATCGCAACCAGTTCAAGCGGGATTGCAAAGAACTCATGATCTGAATAGCTGAACACTACCATTTTTTGTTTAGGCAGGTTCTTCGTTGGTTTGGCTATCAAGGAAGGATCTGAGGTCAACGATCTTACCTCTTTAGATCTCTTTTGATCCACAAACTTGAGGGATAGTTTATTCACTAACCCATGTATGTCGAGGATAAGCGAGACATGTCCGGTACCGAGGACCGTATGGCCGGAGAATACACCACAATTAGCGAGTAGCTTTGGTGTTTCGCGAACGATAATTTCCTGGATTCCGAAAACGCGATCAACGATCACACCAAACTGATGCTTGCGATATTGAAGGATTACCAAACAGCTTTGTTTATCTCGGTTGAATTGTGAGTCCAAGCCGAGTGCGCCCCGAAGATCGAGTAGGGCAACCAATTGATCTCTCAATTGATAAACGGATTCGCCGTCTACTTGAACGATATTCGCGATCGCTTTTTCGTCGTATTGAATGATTTCACTGATTGCTGTCTCAGGAATGGCAAACTGCTCTCGATCAATTTCGATGATGAGAGCTTTCGTCAAGGAAGAAGAGACCAGGGCTTTCGCAAGTGGCAATATCGCAGAGAACGTCGTACCGGCACCAACTTTAGTTACAACATCAATGGAACCACCAACAGCCTCGATATTATTTCGAACCACATCCATTCCTACACCCCGACCGGAGACATCCGTAGCCTGGTCTTTGGTTGAAAAACCTGGCTGGAAAATCAACATGACCTTTTGGTGTTCGGTGAGCTGGTTGGCTTGGTCCTGAGTTATAACTCCTTTGCTTACGGCTTTTTCGCAGACACGTTCGGCCGATATCCCGCGGCCATCGTCCTCGACTGCAAGTATGATCTCACCGCTATGAACGTACGATCTGAGGAAAATACTACCCTGGCGATTTTTGCCCGCAGCCTCACGTTCAGCAGGTGTCTCCAACGCGTGGTCGAGCGAATTGCGAATTAGGTGGGTGAGAGGGTCTGCAAAGCTCTCAAGAATGGTTCGATCGAGTTCCAGATCACCTCCTTCGATGTGAAGCGCAACTTCTTTGCCGAGTTGTCGAGATAGGTCTCGAACAATCCGACGGTAGCGTTCAAAGAGTGAACCTGTCGTTTGCATGCGTGTTTCGATAACCGTCTCATGTACTCCTGTTATCGATTGAGACAGGGTCCTGAAAGCCGCATTTCCTCGGAAATCAAACTCGTTCATTAATTGATTACGAGCCATGACCATCGTACCCGTCCATTCCAATAGTTTATTGAGAATGTGGACCGGGACCCGCATCGACTGGTCTGCCGCTTGTTTTTCCGAGGTGGGTTTTTGCTCTGCTTTTGAGGGGGTGGCAGGGGCTGCGGATGTCTTGGTGTCTTTTATCTGGGAGGAGACGGGAGTAGGACTGTTCGCGTTTTTCGTGTCGGTGGCTTGCCCTTTTTCAGCAGTCTTCTGAGGTGTAACACCTGGGGGGCTGGGCTGTTTGCTGGGCGGGGGGGCAAGATGGGGGGGAGCGAGATCACCAGTCGCTTGCAAAGTGGATAGATCGATTTTGCAGACGTTCTCTGGCTTCAGACAAAAATGATCCGACAGCATGTCCGCTGCTAAGACTGTCTCCAGGTAGATCGTGCAGGTACCGCTCTTTGACGAATCGATCTGTTCCGTTGGAATGGTGCTGTGGAGTATCTTACCGAGGCTGGTGAAGCCTACAACGACTCCTTCTTTGACATCAATGGCCTGACGGATGGCTTCTAAATCGAAGGTTAGTCGAAATATTGGATCTTTTTTGCTGGCTGCTTTCTGAATCTTGATAACGTCGTCTTCGGACAACAGGCCAGCGTCAGGCTTTGCTTTTCCGTTTAAGGCATCCTCGAGTTTAGCGAGCGGAATTTGGCAATCAAAGCTAGCACCGATGTCCGGAGTCTGAAGCATCCCTTTCAGTGCATCAACGGCGGCAAGAACTGCATCGGTAACCACTGCGCTTGCCGATTCCGTACCAGCCCGTACTCGATCAAGCAGTGATTCCGCCTTGTGTGCCACCGAAACAAGATTGTGAAGCTTAAGGAACGTTGCATTCCCTTTGATAGTATGGACCGCTCGGAAAATTCGATTCACTAGTTCTGAATCGGTGCTTCCGTCTGTTTCTAGCAAGAGTAGATCTGACTCGATGTCGGAAAGTCCTTGAATTCCTTCGGCTACAAACTCTGAAAGAAGCTCAGGATCCGTATCATCAGTGGATGCAGATTTGTTTGTACTAGAAGATTGGTGGGCTGAGGAAGACTCAGAAGATCGATTTTCGGTTTGCGCAGGGGCGTTGGGAGCGGGCGCATTATCCGACATCAAACCCAGAATGCCGTTCAGTTTCGTCATAGCATTTTGGCAGTCGTAGGTTTTGCCAACATCCGATGCATTCAGCATTCCCACCAAGTCATCAACGGCGGCTAGAATTGCATCGGTTACCTCGGGGGTTGCTTGACGCTCTCCGCTACGGATTTGGTCGAGAAGAGTTTCTGCCAGGTGACTCAATCTCACCAGGTTATCAAGCCCCATGTAGGAGCCCGTACCCTTGATCGAATGGACCGCTCGGAATATGCGATTAACGAGAGCTTTGTCCTCACCGCCATCGGATTCCAAGGACATCAAGTCCTGTTCCACGTTACCGAGCCCCTGTAAGCTTTCAGCAACGAATTCCGTGAGCAATTCTGTATCTTGAAAGTTATCCATAGGGTGCTTGTCTACGAATGCAGCGTGAGTGGATACGGTCGAAGCTGAGCGTGAAGTCGCATGTCGCCGCTCCCACAGCATGACGTATAGTTCGCGTAATCAATCCCTAAAAATAAGGGCTCTATTTGATATTGCACGGATTTGCACATCCATACGATTCATTGCAAAGAACTTGAGTTGCGGGATGTTAGCAACGCTCGCAACGCGCGTAAGTAAGGTTAACACTTACACGATGAAAGAAAGCCTTTAAATTTCAAGGCTTTGAAAGGGGGAGAGCGGGCGTTCTAAATTTTGATGCGATTCGGCGCATTCAAATGACGATCACTTCGCAGTGTATGTCTTCGTCAATCCTGACGAACTATGCGTAACCTGATCTGGCACACATTCCATAATCGGAATCTGATCGCAATGCATCCCAACTTCACATTAGATTACTTTCCTGTAGAGTACTTTATACGCCCTGTTGTGGAGCCGAGGCGTTCGGGGTTTTTCTCGAGGTCTGTGCCTCGCCAAATCTCTGCCGACTCGCCAGGCAACGCCGTCTCTTTCGAGCCTTTGGTTACAGAGACCAGATCTCGGATGCGTTCGCATCTCGATGAAACGCTGTCTATACCGCAAGAGTTCAGGCGACGAGAGTCTTTGCATGGAAAAATCGAATTGCATGCATCGCAGTGGTCCATTCAAGCCAGAAAGAAATCCATTGGTAGCCTGCGGATGGTTTATATCCACGGGGCAAAGAATCAGATTATCAATACATGGGTCTTTCCGAATCGCCCGGATCATATGCCTGTTTTCGCTGCAGAACTTATCGCAGTTGGGGCCGAGGTTCGCGTCGCCTTTGTCGATATTCAAGTGCCTGTTATTCGTTCCCGCTCGATATTAGATGACGTCTCGCTGTTAACGAACGGCATCGCGTCTCGATACCTGGAGCTGGCATGCAGCGAAGCGCCTCCAGTTTGGGCAACCGAATCATCGCAAGGGCACTTTACATACGCACGAAACATTCCTTTGATCCAATTGCGTCGTGTTGAGGAATGTTATCAAGCTTATTTGGACGCCTATCTTAGTGCGTTTGCGAATCGAATCACCGGGGCAGGTTTGAGTGACCAAAAGCGTGATGAATCGGCATTAGATGAACTCCATCATTACCAGCATCATCACATGGAAAGCAGCCCTGGGAACAAATTTTTGAGCAAACTGTTTGGAGCCGATTGGACGGACTCCTTTATGCGTGAATTTTTATTCGCAAGGCCACGAGGTTAATTATGAGCGTCATGAATCTAGTTCGGGAAGCGATTTCGGAGTCGCATTATCAAATCGAACAAACGCCGTTTTCAAAGGGAATGATGAATGGTTCGATTACTCGGAGAGATTATTCTAGGGGATTGGTTCAGCTCTGGCATATTCACTATGAAATAGAACGATTGATTCATAGCACTAAGTCGGTTAGCGATTACTTCACCCCCGAGATGGTAAGAACGAGTAGTATCAGCCGCGACCTAAGCGCATTTGGATTCGGCATCAATAGTTTTCCTCCTATGAAGGAGACGCTTGCGATTATAAGCCAGATACGCGATTGGGCGATTGAGAAACCATTCGCACTGTTGGGATGCGTTTACATCCTAGAAGGATCGCGGATGGGTTCGCTGGTAATCGCTAAACCACTCAGCAAAACGTTAGGTTTGGCGCAGGGGCAGACGGCAGGGATTGAATATCACCTGGAAGGAGCCGCCCAGACACCAGCGCGCATACGAGCGTTTAAAGAGAAAGTTGATCAGTCCTCATTGGCTGTGAAGGAAACCGAGAATCTCACCGAAGGGGCCGTTCGCTTTATGGAGCTACTCAACGACCTTTATGCTCAGTTGTTGACAGACGATTCTTCAGGATCTACCGAGCACAGGATGACGGCATAATCACACGGCCCATTCGTTAACTTTGTGCGTTTGAGACTTAGGAAAATTGCAGGTATCGAGAACAAATGACCACTTCGACAAGTCCAGAAGATAAAACCAAGCAGTTCGTTGAGATATTGTCAGGAACTCCCGATTCGAAGTCGTTGGTTCGCATTCGGAACGAAAAAGCGGACGACAAGATTCGGGACTCGATACGCATGACACCTGGTGTCCAGCCCTTTAAGCACAACTATTACACCTCTGAACAATTTTATCAACGCGATAGACAGCGAGGAATCATCACCAACGTTTATGGTCAGCGAGTCTTACGTGTAACCGAAGATTTTATAACGGGAGTTCTCGGTGGTTTGGAGGACGAGGTAGGAGAAAAGGCTGGCATGGTTATGTATGAAACAGGTTACGCATGGGGGATGGAAGACATGCGAAACTTTGTGAAGCGATCTCAAGGTGAGTTCGAGGTCGATTTCACAAAAATGGGTATGGGAATGATGCTGGAAACATGGTGGTGGCCACTCACGATCGAAGGCTGGGGAACTTGGCAATTCGATTTCCGCGAAGCCAAGAGGGATATGCTATTTATTGAACTGTATGAATCAGCGGTCGCTAAAACCTTGGGTGACATCGGTGCCGTCGTTTGTTATTTCTACGCAGGACTGTTTTCGGCCGTATTTAGCGTGTTGTCTCGAAAGGATTTCGGATGCGTTGAGATTCAGTGTTATGCCATGGGAGCTGATCACTGCAAATTTCTTATCTCTCATGCTGAGCGAGTCAATGCTGCCGCATTTTGGCGCAGTCAGGGAGCAACCGGGAAAGACATCATGAAGAAAGTAAAGAATGCTTAAAACAATATGTGCTATAGCGTTTGCAAACATTTCCAAAGCGACTCGCAGATAACGGTCTAGGGATAGTTCGAAATATGGTGTCTGAAACGAAAGATAAAGCCGATTCTTCTGTTGCTACCCATGCAAATCGTGGTTCATTACAAAAAATGAACCTCGGTTCGCTGTTGGTCGGACAGCTCGGTCAGGCGATCAATTGGTGCAATGATACCGCTTTCAAGAAGCCGGAATGCAAACCATGGGTCGATTTACCGACCACCGATGCGACGACCACACACCAATCAACCATCCCTGAACCAATCTCTGCTGAAGAAGCGAAAACAGCCGAGGAAGTTCGTGTTGCGGTAGCAGTTTCGGAACCAACAGCTACAGACGTACCTGAAGTAGTTATTGCTGATATCGTTTCTCAATCGGGTCCTACCACGAAGTCAATTGTTGCTTCGGAACCAGTGGCGACAAGCGAAATTGAACAGGACGAAACACCGGCCGTGGTGGTCGAGGCAAAGGTTGAGAACGACGTCGAAACCGTGCAAGAGGTGATTTCCATCGTAAATCAACCGCATATCGATGCTCAGGTTGAGTCAATACGTGATAACGATGGTAACGCGGCAATGATGCAAAAGCCTTCCCTTCCGGAGCAGCCAGTGGTAAGGCCGACAATCGAGGTCGCGTCAACACGAGAACGGCCTAGCACGACGCCAGTGGAAGTCAAAAAACCAATCAAAGAAATAGAAGAGACGCCATCGAATCCCGCTCCAGCTCCAAGTGGTTCAACGACTGCAACAACATCCAAAGCAGCCGCGTCGATCGTCTCGAATGTCGCACCGATTCAGCCAGCAAAAAAGACAAAGGCATTCGATAAGCCAACGCTTCCTTCATCTGTAAGGCCTATCAACGCCAGTCAACACAGCCAAGAAGACTACCTCCTGCAACTCGAGCGATTGGTTGTCGAACTCAACATGGAGTTGGCAAGTGTTCGCGGTGAGCAGGAAGCGATCAATCCACTCGAACAAATGGCGAATCGAATTATTGCGTTGAATTTGGAAAACTTAGCATTGAGGGAAAAGCTTCAACGCACGAATCAATAGTTTCCATTACCGTTTCCTTTACCGTGTAGCGAGTCGGTTTTTAAAACTAAAACTATGAATAACAGAATATCTGAAATTTTGGTCGGCAGTGATAGCCGATACCTGACGGCCGAAGAGCGTCAGGAAGTGCTGGATTATACGAACGGCTTTCCAGAACGATTTCGTATCGTGGGCTTAATTGAATCCAACGAAGAGGCGGCTGTTAGATTCTGTATAGATAACACCCGAAAACGATACCCAAATTTTGATAAGTACCATGGGAGTGCATGGGCAAAAGCGTTTCGAGATGTGCAATTGACGACTCGATTTATGGCGCAAGCACTGCTTTTGGATGACATATCGGTACTCGAGGAAAAGCTACTCTTTTGGTTGAGAACCATACTTGCTGGGCTCAACTTCACACCTGAATTCAATCGAGATACGTACACGTATTTGAAACAGGGATTTCGACAAAACTTACCACCTGATGCCTACTCAGCGTTTGAGCCTTATTTGGATCGAACGATCGAGGTCATGTCGGATTTCCCAGCCCCAGCGACGCCAGCCGTCTAATGCCTAAATGACTCATGAAAATGCAGCGATATCGGCCATAGAGGTAGTTGCTTTAAAACAAATTGGATAGCGAAAATGCCAAACTCAAGCGAAATTGAATTTAAAAACTACTACGTTGAGAAGCTTTACATGACCGCCAATGTCGAGACCGGTATCCTCGTAAATCGTTCAGGTCGTCGTATGATTGCACTTACTAACGATTTTCTTTTGGGGTTGCATCGAGCGTTGGAAAAAGAATGTGGCAATCGAGTCGAAGCTGTCCTGTATCATTGCGGACGCAAATGGGGACGTAACTTTGGCAAGGGGTTAGAGGATGCCTGGTCCGAATTCTATGAATTGCCTCTCAAAGATTTTCCGCTCGCATTCTTTCAAGGCTTGATGATTCAAGAGTTTGGGCACAACGGTTGGGGAGTTCTATTCCTGGACTATGAACATTTCGAGCGAGGCGTCATCGATTTATCGCTTGAAGGGGCCATTATGGCAGACATAACAGAAGGAGCAGTAACTTATCCGGCAGATACGCTCACGGCTGGAATTATTGCAGGGATGTTCTCTCATTTCATTGGTAGAGATGTCGATTGCTTTCAGTCGCAATCCGAGAAGGACGGGTTTAGCTGCAGCCGTTTTTTGCTATCAGATCCAAAACGGATAGAAACACTTCGTTCGTGGAAAACGAGTCCTAAATCACACCAAGAGATTTTGACACACCTGTTAACCCTACAATCTTGATCGGATTGAGATCGTTCGCAAGTAATCTTTCCGTTGGATGTATTCCAATTTTAGGAGCATATTGCGAGCGGGCCATCCCACAAATAAAGGAAGAGCTATGAACAACGCATTCTCAAAAATTTTGACTGCTTCGGAAGGTCGTTATTTTACATTGCTGGAGAACGAGCAAGCGTTAGGAGCGGCGTTGGAATTGCCGCATAGAATGCTCGTATCGAGGCTGATTCAACAATTTGAATTTGAGATTGTTGATTTCGCAACGCATGCTTTTTGCGACATTACGCCGGGGTTCGAGGGACCATCTGGATCCATGAGACGAAAAAAGGGGCACCAAGACGGTCGAATCATGCTGCGATATGCCGCGCAAGCAGTCCGAGAAGGATCTTGTGAGATCGTTTTCGAAAAGGTACTCTCTTGGCTGGTTGGTCACCTCGATGCGTCTAACGTAACTGGGCACCATATGGAAGTCTTTTTGCATTTCTTACAGCAAGGAACTCATCGAGAATTACCAGTTCATGCTCATCCATTCGTCGATTCCGTTTTCGAGCAAATGATCGCATTCGTTCGACAAGCGTCTTATAGTGGGACCATTCATCGAGCGCACAGACGAATTGCTGAATTCGCCGCGGAACGCGTCATGGCAATCATGCCCGATGTCAAGGCACAGTATGGTGTCTCAAGTGTTTCGAAGTGCAAGCGAGACTTCGAATTGCTGATCAAAGAAGTGGCCAAAGTCATGAAGACTCCAAATCCGATGGAAATGAAGAAGCAGTTCGCGGGCTGGCTGATTGAACGGCTCATGAGTCAGGTGGAATACAATACCGAGGTGTGGTATTGGTCCTTTTTAGCTTTGAGAGAGGGTATCGTGGAATGTTGCGGCCCAGAAGCAGCGATGGCAGTCAGTGATCTGTTTGAGACGATGGCTGATTGTTCCAATCATTTATTACAAGCTGTTCGCCTAACGACCCACGCAGGGGAGATCGCCGACTCTGCTGCTTCCAAATTGTTAGAGCGAGGAGAGGCGTTGGGGCTGTTGAGAACAGATGAATTCCAAACTGCAGTCTCTATGGCCAACAGGCAATTGATCACCGAGCTTTCTATCTTACATGCATGTGGGCCGACCGATATTAGAGCCGATCAGCTTGCGGATATCTGGTGCAAAATCGTATTACCAACGATGCCATCTACGCATTCTGGACTTCTAGCCTCGAGCTTAAAGGTGTTGTTAGAGGTTGTTGATGCCCGTTGGCAGGATGATACGGCCAAGGTGTTCCGGCACGCCATATTGCAGTTGGTCGAGGTGGCCCGAAGAACGGAGATCGCCATGCGATTGTCGGATGTTGTCGATAAGGTTTCCACAGAATCGGCCAATTGGGCAATTGAAAACTTTAGCCAGTTTGCAGCCGATAAGCGAGCGGCGTTCCGGGATATTAGATTGGTTCTATCGAAAATCGTAACACTCATTCCGAGCGGACCCGCAGGTGTCAATGGATTCGAGTTCAGATCCTATATATCGAAGTATCTCTTGCCCAACTTGCCGTTTAATGTCGGGATCTTAAAGCAGGTATACGATCGCGTTATTCGTGTCATTGAAACACATGCGGACCCCGAAGATGCCAAGCTTGCCCGTGGTTACTTGGATGACGCAATGGGTTGTTTCGATCGCCATGGGAAGTTGTATGCCGTTGCAGCCCATGCAGATCGATTCGCGATTTCTGCCGTCGAACGAGGTTTCCAAGCTGCTCCTCGGCACGAATCGTTAGACCGCGGGGGAATCAAAGCAGGGCGTCGCGATGGTAAGTTACTAATTCAGAAGACGATCGAAGCCGCAATCATCGGTGGAGCGGCTGCTGAAGTGTCGCTTCACGAGTACTTCCAGGTTGAGCAAGTTCGATTTAGCAAGCTGCCAGGCTCTGTAGTGGTCGAGTTCTTACGCGGTATTTTGGAACAATTGCGAGAGTATCCTGAGATCGCTGAATTACTCATGGGACTGGCCTCGGTTGCACCTGCTTACACTGGTGCTTACAAGATAAACGAACATAGCCAAGCGATGGCGGAACGCATTTCTACTGCATCGGTCAATTCTTCCCAAGCTTATAAAGAACAGTTGGGAGAACGTGGACTCGAAGCCTGCATTCGCGACAATTCGGTAATGCTACGTGGCTTGGCCAGCTTTCTGCTTTCTTCCCCAGGGGACGTTACAAGCTTTAGGGCATGGTGGAGAAAGCGAATTGGGCAGAATATTGTTGCTCGGCCTGAGAACTTCGAGGCCAATTCCCCGTGTGCCAAAGCAAACTTCAACGAGCTCATCAACGCGCTTTGGAGCCAATTAGATCGCGATGAAGCGGAGGCAATTGAAATATACCTTAGACAGATTTTTGCAGTCGGTCAATCAAACGTTGCAACCGAAAAGAACGGTCCAAACAAACGAATGGTCCCGATCGGTACTTTTGCCGCTTCAATTCAACCCGTTTCGTTTGCCGACGTAGCTGCTATGAAGTAAGGTAAATTCAGGACAGGCTGCCGGCTTGTCTTACTGAATCCTCACTAGGCTGGCAGCCTTAACCATAGTGACTGATCCGATGCGACAGCTTTACATCATTCCGATTATCCATTCGAGACATGATCTAGGGACGCTGGAGCTACCGATCCATGAAATGAAAAGCCAGCTTCTTTCAACCAGCACTCTGGAGCACAACCAGAAAGTGCTGGATCTGTTTTGGGGTGAACTGAAATCGGGTATAGAATCCTGGGGAGTCGATTATTCGAATGCATTGGTTTTTCAAGACGCTTTACCCTTCACGGGCCATCCAGAAAAGATCATTGAGCACCGAATTGTCGCGGAGATGGCCTCAAAAGGGAGTGCTAATCACCAATTAGTAAAGTGGCTCGTCGATCAAGGGGCTGAACTGATTGGAACGGAGTCTGCCGAATTGCTAATCAAAGAGTACGAAGCAGTTAAAAAGAGTCTAGCGGAAGGGATTTATCAAGAGATTTCAGCGGAAGGCGACTCTGGCATAAATGACGCCGCAACGTCTCTCTTGGCGGCAAGAGATCAGTTTATCGCCCGGCGAATAACGGAATCATTAAAAGATGGGCAAGTAGGGATACTCTTTGTTGGGCTTCAGCATCGCGTGCAAAATTATCTTCCGGATGACCTCACGGTGACATATCCCTTTGGCAAGGCGAAAGATTGCTACAGCCCTAAGATCTACGAGCCCGTTCCTAAGGAAATCACTTATTCGCAATCTACTTAGGATGACGATTTTTTAGTTCGCGTGATAGATCAAGTGTGCAAAATACCCTTGGTGTTGCACTCTAATCATTCATGAGTTCGCAAATAACCGAACTTCTTTACACGCACTTTCTGAACCGATGTGTTAGGAGTTTCGACCGTGAGCGACAACGAAGACAATAAGCAAAAAACATCAGCCGCTGATTTATCCGCCATGCTTGGAATCGGTGGATTGTTCGACGGCGTATCGAATCTGATCTCCAAGTTTGGGGAGCTTGCAGAAAAGGGAGAAAGCCTCCGTGCGGCTGTCGGAGAAAGCGAGTCACCCACTGGTAAAAAGTTTACGACTTCATACGGTGTCAACGTTAGATTTGGCGGATTGGCCAATCGCAATGGAGAGGGAAACGATGACTCCTATTCAGTGAACCCAGTGCCTAAGACCCACAAACCAGAATCAAAGTCCGCGCCAAGTGCACCTCGCGTTCGCGAGCCAAATGTAGAACTCTTTGATGAGGGGGAACACTTGCAGATTATTGCCGAAATGCCAGGCGTTTCGAGCGAAGACGTGAATCTGACTTTCACCGGAAAGTGCTTGCTGATTCAGGGAGTTAGCAAAGTTGCGGAATTCAAAAAGGAGTTACCGCTGCCCCGTGAATTTGGACCGGAGCAAGTCACAATAACGGCAAACAATGGCGTAGTCGAAATACGGCTTGCCAATCACTAGTTTTCAGAATCACCAATTGATCTGACCAAAGGACTCGGGATAGCAACTCAGCCAGGACTTTAGGTTGCTTCCCGTGGGTAGGTTAACCTCAAACGGATTTGATAAGTATGTCTGCAATGGATGCAACGACCAAGATGCGTTTGCGCGTCATCGAAGCCGCAAGCCGTGATGTCGGGCGAGGGCTCATTCGGCTTGATCCGAACGATATGGAGTCAATGGGTTTGAGGCCTGGTGACATCATCATAATCACCGGAAAGCGTGCCACAGTTGGCAAAGCGATGCCGTCACATAAAGAGAGTCGTGGGCAGTCTTGGGTCCAGATAGATGGAGTTATTCGAGAGTCTGCTGGCTGTAGCATCGACGATTTGGTCGAGATTGAAAAGACTGCATGCCGCGATGCAACCCAGGTTACGATTCGGCCTCGCAAGGTAAAACCGATTGAACGCGATCTCGATTATATCGCGTCGCTAGTAGATGGATTGCCGGTTCAAAAGGGGAGTGTGATTCGAGCCATATTATTTGGCAATGAATCTATTGATTTCGATGTACAGGAAGCTGCTCCAGATGGCCCCGTTTTGATAACACCGAATACGAAACTCATCATTGAACAGTGTGCCACGGATACAGAGCATCGCAGTCCCTCGTACGAAGATGTGGGAGGAGCCAAGGCCCAATTGCAACGTATCCGCGAAATGATCGAATTGCCTCTAAAATTTCCAGAGGTTTTCGAAAGACTGGGGGTAAGTGCTCCACGGGGAGTTCTACTGTATGGCCCACCAGGATGCGGAAAGACATTAATCGCGAGGGCTATCGCTCATGAAGCCGATGCAAAGTTCTTCGTCGTGAGTGGTCCAGAAATCATTCACAAGCACTACGGTGAAAGCGAAGCGCATCTTCGTAAGATTTTTGAACAAGCGAGCAAACAGGGACCAAGCATAATCTTTTTGGATGAGATTGACGCCATCGCACCGAAGCGAGAAAACGCCGCGGGAGATGTCGAACGCCGCGTGGTCGCTCAGTTGTTAACGTTGATGGATGGATTAAAACAACGTGAAAACGTAATCGTTATCGCGGCAACAAACCTACCCAATTCGATCGATCCTGCACTCAGAAGACCAGGGCGATTTGATCGTGAGATCGAAATCACGATTCCCGATCGATCGGAAAGGCTTCACATACTCGAGATTCATACACGTGGAATGCCGCTCGAGGATGACGTGGATTTGCGCCATTTCGCATCGATCACACACGGTTTCGTGGGAGCTGATCTAGAAGCCTTATGCAGAGAGGCTGCTATGGTTTGCTTGAGAAAACTCTTGGACAAAATCGACCTAAGTCAAAAGCGAATTTCCTACAGTCAGCTCGCATCGATTCGTGTTTCGATGTCTGAGTTTCTGCAAGGGTTTCAATCTGTGGAACCATCGGCCATTCGAGAGGTTTTCGTCGAGGTACCGAACGTTCAATGGGACGATGTTGGCGGGTTAGAATCGATCAAGCAACAATTGAGGGAGGCGATTACATGGCCGCTTAAGTATGAGGCTCTCTTCTCGCAAGCGAAAGTGCGACCTGCGCGAGGAGTGCTGTTAGCAGGACCGCCAGGCGTTGGAAAAACAATGATCGCCAAAGCGGCAGCGACCGAAAGCCAGGTCAACTTTATTTCCGTCAAGGGTCCGGAGTTACTTTCAAAGTTCGTCGGTGAGTCTGAGCGAGCGATACGTAATATCTTCAGCAAAGCACGACAGGCTGCCCCTTGTTTGATGTTCTTTGACGAAATCGATGGACTGTGTGCAACTCGTCAATCGGGCACACAAGACTCGGGCGTATCGGGAAGAGTTCTAAGTCAGTTTCTATCTGAGATGGACGGAATCGAAGAGATGAATGGAGTTTTCGTACTTGCAGCAACCAATCGACCTGACATGGTGGATCCCGCACTTCGGCGCTACGGTCGGTTCGAACAAACGATAGAAGTAGGGCTTCCCGATAAGGCCAGCCGCAAGGCGATTCTGCAGGTGCATCTCAAAAATCGACCACTTGCTGAAAAGCTTGATCTCGATGAACTGGCTGATCGCACGGATGGATTCTCAGGAGCGGACTTGGCCTCGATTTGCAGCATGGCTGCTCGATCGAGTATTCGACGAGTCGTTGAACAAACCAAAGCAGATAACTTGGCTGCGGCGACTGTCCTCATTACCCGGCAGGACATATTCGATGCGCTCGATGAGTTGCTCAAATCAGGGAAGGGTAAACTAGGGAGGGATAACCATGAGTAATGCGTTGTATCTGTTAGGCTTTTCTCCAATACTATACTTGAGAGATGCTGAGATCGCCGGCGAGTGTGAGTACTACGATCCGGAAACCCTAGCTCTTGCGGAACTATTCGGGATCGAACGACTACAGGCAGGATCCGTGTTTGCATGGTTCAAGAGGGTTGATCGATCGGAGTTTGAAGGGGAAGCTGGGGAACGAAATCTTTCGGATATCAATTGGCTCACTCCACGTGTCATGGCTCATGATCACGCGATCGGACAATTGAATAAACAGTCCACATTTTATCCGTCTCGGTTCGGTACCTTGTTCTCAACCGATCAAGCTCTATCGTCCTTTACCAGATCGGTCACCCCCACTCTGCTCGAATTCTTTCGAAGGATAAAAGGAAAACAGGAATGGGGCATTAAGCTTTTTGGTAATTACGCACACGCAGCGCAGAAGACAGCTCATGAAAGCGGAATCATCCAGAAGGGAGCTTCTTTAAAGGGGGCGAACTATCTTAAATTGAAGCAGATGCAGCGGGACCTATCCCGATCGGCGGGTGATGTTTTTCACGGAACACTGGAAGTTGCTATTTCTTCAATTCAACAAGTATTTCCCATTTTAAAACGGCGTCCTACCAAAGCGGCCGTTGACGGTGGTTCGATTGAGAAACTACTTGCCTCGGTTGCAATTTTAGAATTAATCGAAAATGTAGATGTCGTTGCGACGTGGGTTGAACGTTGGAATTACGACTCCGAGATTAACGCAGGAATTCGATTGGAATTATCTGGGCCATGGCCTGCATATACGTTTTGCCCGACATTGAATCTTGTAGATACACTGAACGCTGGCTCGCAAACGATCGCAGAAAGGGGAGCGGCATGATCAATGATGTAAAACGAGTCGATAACGCTAATATCGGCGGGTGGATGATTCACGCGTTACTGCCTAACGCTATTACCAGCGACTCGAGATCAAATTACGAAATTCTTATTCGTGACCGCGCTAGTCTCCTTGATATCGATGACCTATCGGTTGTCGCAACTTACATCTGCAGCACCAATCAAGAGGATAAATCGCTTGATAGTCAGATTCGTCTTCATTCGTCGCTGGTAAACGAGTTGCATCAAGTGGTTGACATTTTACCATTTCGCTTCGGCGTCATTATACAGGAGAGCGAAATGATTGAGGTACTACGACAGAATGCCAATCTATACCACGCGTGTTTAGAGTCGATAAGAGGTTACACGGAATTAAATCTACGCTGGGCTGTTTTAGACGGTTCGGCGAGCGATAGACTGATCCCGGTCGAAAACCGAGATGTCGTAAAAGCGACGGGCCATGAATACCTTATGTCAAAACTGCGAGGTAAGCAAAGAGGAAATCGAATTGAACAAGAACTCAGGACGATAAGTGATTCCTTGCGACATCGATTTACGTCTTTTGGAATTAAGACGCAATCGAGTGTCGGCAAATTAAAAGTGAAGGGACAAGACTCCCAACAAGAGATCTATGTGATCGCAAAAATCGATTTATTGGTTCCAAGGTTAGAGGCCTCAGGCATTTTGAGTAATGCCTCTGGTTTACTCTTGCGTGCTGAAAAACCCACGGTCGCTTCTGGTCCGTGGCCTCCCTATTCGTTTATCGAACAAGGAGTTAGTAGTATCTCACTGCGACAGATGCAAAGGTGTGCAAATACCCTGCCATCGGAAGCGGTTAGCTAAACCAGAAGCAATATTAGTTGTAGACCGTTTGCGTAGGATACTGTCTTTTTTCATTTAAAAGCAGCTATGTGGAACAACATCCCCAATCATCGATTGCGGTCATAAAAAGAACGCGTGATAGATGAGGGTGTACTCGTTGTACATGTGGGGTGATAAAGGTAAGTATGTTTTCAAATAAACCTAGGAGATTTTGAAGTGGCATCAGTACAAAAAACCACCGATTCGTCCAGCTTGGCAGAAGTCGTTGACCGCATCCTGGATAAGGGTGTGGTTATCGACGTTTGGGCAAAGGTATCTCTCGTTGGGATCGAATTGCTTTCCGTTGAAGCTCGTGTTGTCATCGCGTCCGTTGAGACCTACCTAAAGTATGCCGAGGCTATCGGCTTGACTGCGACCGCAGCAGCTCCAGCGTAGTGTTTTCTGAAACTACGAGGCTAGACCGGTCTCACGAGTAGGATCAACAACTTGACTCGACGGGACCGGTCTTTTTCCGGCGAATTTATCATTCAATTGGGCTGATTCATGGGGCGGGGCTGATGACTAGTTTTCGAGAACAAATGAAGCGTCTAGCAGATAATATTGCGAAAACACGCAATGAGCGAAAAGCATTTCTAGATAAGAACCGCAAAGATTGCGTAAAGAAACGACGCGAACTAACAGACGAACGAAACCAGATAAAAATCGAGCTGGCTCAAGGGGCAAAATCGCTCAGCAAGCAACTGATGGATTTCAAGCGTGATAATCAGAAAACAGTTCAGAAAACTCTTCGCAATTTTCGATCTGTTCGAACCAAAGCAGCGAGAGCCTCAAGAGAACTTCTGCGGCAAGAAATCTTAAAAAACCGGCGAGACATCGCAAGAATGCTGAGGCATAACAATAGTGATCGCATGCGTTCTGCGCGTCAACAGGATAGGACGTCAGCAACAACGATTCAAATGGTTCGTTCCCAGGTACAGCGAATACGTAACGAAACGAGACGAATGACCAAGTCGTTTTCCAGAGATCGAAATGATGCAAGGCAAATCTGGTTGCGACTTCAGAATAGTAGCTCACATAGATGGGATAGCAGTTTAGTTTCGAGAGCCATGATAACGTCGACATCAATATCGTCGACTTTACCAGCAACACCGATGATGGAAACGCTTCATTCGGTCGCTACGTCCGACTCCATCATTCAACGAGCGAGCCTATTGCCCATCCCACCCAGCATAACACCGATGGGCGTATCCTGAGCCATTCGACTTTCCAATTGATAACTGTAAATATCTAGCTCCCACTTTATCAGTAAAGAATACGATCAATATGCACGAGGCATCCATTCATCGCGGCGGATCTACCCCCAAAGTTCTTAGTGGGCTACCTGCGCAATCTTCGACTGCTGATTTTATACCGCAACCAGGCCCCGATTTTGTCGCAACGGAAGCCGTTCAGGAATTGACGAACCGAGCCTTGGCATACATTGAAATCGGGTATGCAGTACATTTATCAGGGCCTGCTGGAACAGGTAAAACGACCTTGGCCCTTCATATCGCATCGAAGATAGGACGTCGATGCACGCTTCTGCACGGCGATGACGAACTAAGGGGGTCCGATTTACTCGGTAAAGATGCGGGATTTAGACGGCAATCCGTTCGGGATAACTATGTTAGCTCGATATTAAAAACAGAAGAAACGGTTTCGCTCATGTGGAGCAACAATCGTCTTACGACGGCGTGTGAGCATGGACACACGGTTATCTATGACGAATTTACTCGTTCACCCGCCGCAGCCAACAATGCCTTTCTTAGCATCCTGGAGGAGGGAATTCTCAATATTCCATCGTCTGGACAGGACAAGAGTATAGTTCGCGTGCATCCCGATTTTCGAGCGATCTTTACGTCGAATCCCGAAGAATACGTCGGTGTACATAAGTCTCAGGATGCACTACTCGATCGAATGATCACGTTGGAGGTGGCGCACCAAGACCGAGAAACTGAGATCGCGATTGTTCGAGCAAAAAGCAATCGCTCGTTGGAGGAGATATCGATGATCGTCGATATAATACGGACTATGCGAGAAAAGTTTGGTGGCAAGAATGGACCGACCATTCGGGCCGCTTTGGCTATCGCCAGAATACTGGATCACAGAAAAGCATCTGTATCTAGTTCTGATCCCATCTTCATGACAACTTGTAAGGATGTATTGTTCTATAACTCAACGAGGCAGTCTTCAAAGCCAATCTCAAACCATGAGTTCGAAACGTTGATTCGTTCTACTATCACAATGGGTAGAGTCAGGAACGCTTCAGATTCTATTGCGTCAATAGTAATCAAGGGCATTGATAATGCGACAGATACTTTTAAATCATCCCTGAAAGAGGACATGGAGCCGAGCAATCGGATAGACAAGAACTTCGAAGCTCTAGAGAGCCGAATTCACCATGCGACTTCCTCTCGACTTGCAGATGTTGCACTCGGCGCCAAAAGCGATGTAGATATCCTAGTTTTGGAAAAGAAAATCGATGACGTAGATTCTGCCGATGATCTAGCTGACGTCGAACCAGTACATGAAAGTATGGGTAGACGCTTCCCGAGACCACCTGCATTCGAATCCGTTGGAATTCCTCTCGCGTCAGTGGTCTCGAAGAAGTAATTCCCTCGAGAGTTCCTTTTTACTGACATCGGATTGGGTTAATGAGAAATTCTATGCCTAGACGCGGATTGCACAGTATGCAAACTCGTGCATCGCGAAAAGCTGTCGCGTCTCTTCAAACTCCAGAGCTCTATCTCAAATTGACATCCCTGGAAATTGAACGATCTCGCAGGGCGAATGAACTCGAAAATCTAATGGAACGAGTACACAAAATCCAAGCGCGTATCGGAACGATTATTCAAGAGCAAGAGCAACTCCAAACCCGAATTGCAGCACAACAGGGAACGACGATAGTGAATCTTCCTATGCCCGCCTCGACTAACAATAGCGTTGGATTTACATACTAACAACCCGAGAGTGAATCATGATCGATCAATTGCAATTGGCAACAGGCTTTTATGTCTACTCTTTTCTTCAATCGAAGGACCGGGACGCAATACTCTATGAAAACTTAATTGGTATCGAAGATGCCAAAATTACCGTGATAGAAAGTGGTGATTTGGCAGTGGTTGCATCCTCAATCGTCCCCAAGAAGATTCGCCCACAACGCAAATTCTTAGCCGCCCATCAACAGATCGTAACGCACTTGGCAAAAAGCTGGAGCATGTTACCCGTGTCGTTTGGCTTGATCGCCGACGATCTTGATCAAGTGCATCATATTCTCGATAAAAACCGCGACATTCTAATCGAGCAATTAAATCGGGTGGGCGGCAACGTGGAAATGACAGTAACCCTCAAATGGACTGCAGGAAACATCCCTCAATACTTCGTCGATAGGTATCCTGAGCTCAAGGCGGCTCGCGACTTGATCGTGGAGGGACGCGCATCGCGAGAAGATCAAATCGAATTGGGGCGAGTATATGAGAGTCTAATGAATACGGAAAGAGCCACTCACACCAAAGTGTTTATTGATAAACTCTCACCGATTTCAAAGGAACTAGAGGTTCAGCCCAATCGTGATGATGCCGATGTGATGCGACTCGCATGTTTGATTGCTCGGGAGAGAGAAGAAGAGTTCAACGCTGCGGTCTACCAAGTTGCTGAAGTATTCACTGATGAGTACGCTATCACCTTTAATGGTCCTTGGCCCCCCTACACCTTTGTCAAGCTCGCGTTATCGATGGAATAATTATATGTTCTACCTCGATGATCTGATGATGTCTCCGTTTAAAGGTTTTCTTTTCATTGCGAAGGAAGTTGCCAAGGCGGTAGAAAAGGAAAAGGAGAATCAACGAGCCAGTAGCATGGCTCAATTGTCGGCTCTTCATGCACAACTCGAAGCTGGTGAGATTTCGGAAGAGGAATTCGAAGAGGAAGAAGCACGCCTCCTTGATCTGTTAGAGTCTGAAGAATAAGACCTGTTAAGTACCAAAAGGATTTGGAGCATGTCAGTCGAAAACGAACAGCTTGCTAAGAGTATCACCCTCTGCGATGCGATTGATCGACTCCTCAACAAAGGAGTTGTCTTAACGGGGGACATAACCGTTTCTGTCGCTGGTGTCGATCTGCTTTATATTGGATTGCGAGGGATTGTTATGGCCGTCGATCTCTTGGATGAACTACCTCCTAGCTTATCGCATGGTAACCAAAATGCGTCTCAATGGAGAAGAGCATCATGAGTTGTGCAAGTGCTACCACAATGGAAAACGTAGATTCTGAGTTAGCAGAGGCTATGATGACGTCCGCTGCGGAATCGCGACGAGTTGAGCTGAACGCTGAAAACGCGGCAAATGGCTTAGGTCGATTAGCGGTAACGATAGTAAATCTACTTCACGAACTCTTGGAACGCCAAGCGATTCGAAGAATGGAAAACGGTACCCTTACTGATGAGGAAATTGAACGCGTCGGGGACTGCTTGTTGAAACAATCCGAAGCAATCGATTCTCTTTGCAAGGCGTTCGGAATTGGACGCGATGATTTGAACATGGACCTCGGTCCTCTCGGAAAATTGCTTTAAGACGAACAATAAAGGCCCAGGTGTCTGCCGCAAATAGGATTGTTGAAACATCTGGATTAGAACACTGGAAGTAAAACGAAACAAATAACGGAGTGATGATTATGAGTACAACGAGGATTCCTACAGCAACGTCGTCAACATCGATTGCAGACATTCTTGAACGGGTCTTAGATATGGGTGTTGTGATCGCGGGAGATATACGTATCAAATTGGTTGATATTGAATTGCTCACCATCCAGATACGCCTCGTAGTGTGCTCGGTGGAAAAGGCGAAAGAGATCGGTATGGACTGGTGGAATCTCGCGATCGAAAAGAAAAACAATTCTGCAGACGCAATCGCTAAATCGGATGCCTCTGAGCTTGCCAGTCGTCTGGAGGCGATGGAACAAAAGATTAAAGACATGGAACGTGTCGGCGCGAGAGTCAGGTAGATACATCATGAATGCAGCTTCCCAAACCGTTACATCAACTGCTGGTGAGTCGAAAGATACCGAGTTCTTTCTTGATATGCGAGATAGATTGCAGGACCTTTCCACTCAACTCAGCAGCTATACCAGGGTTACTTCGGAATTCTTAATTGGCTCTACGGGAGATCAATCGCGATCTGCGTCGAAGGTTGGCCTTCTAACTAAGGTTCTTTTCGGAGTGGTTGCTGCTCTAACTCTGATACTAAACCTTGTGCTGCATTTTATCGATGCCGGCTACGGGCAGATGATCATTGTCAATGTGTCTATCTCCGTCTTGTATGTTCTGGTGGGAATGTGTGTAATCTCGGATTTGTCCAAAGGTCGGTCCTATTTTCAAAACGAGAGAATGAATCTCCAGGAACGACTGCAAACCGTTACGGAAAATTTGAGATGTTTACTTCAAGAGCGAATGCAGTTGACAGAATCGCTCCACGACATCAAATGGCAATCCGAAAACGAACAAATCAAGTTGCAGATGTCGAAGATGGAGGTTTCTTCTCAGCAAGAAAAAATGGAATTACTGAGCACATCAATTGCGGATAAGTCATCGCATCTACAAGACCTATTTAGAGAGATCAGTAGTGCAGAAGATCGTAATGAGAAGCTTCAGTTTGAAAAGCAAACGTTAGATGCTGAAGTTGATTACAACACGAAAAAAATTGAAGAGGGTAATCTAGAAATTGGTCGTTTAGTCAGTGAGATCGAATCGCTCAAGCTTAGGCAAGCAGATCTTGATTCCACATTGCAACGTGAGAATGCAGCATTGAAAGAAGTGCTAGAGAGCAGGGAAACGCGACAAAGGGAAATCTCGACTCTGGAGGAAGCACTTGGTCGATTAAACAAAGAGGTTCTTGAACGTGAAACAATGTTGAAATCGATTTCGGTTGATATCGGGGACAATGAGGCTCAGGTTGCGCAATTACGAGCGGTAATTGAGGGGCTGAACGCTCTGATTGCAGCTTTAGAGCAACAGGTTCAATCGGAGCAAGCGAGAGTTAAAGAGATCGTTTCTGAGCGTCAGTCGCTCGAGGATAGGAAGCAATCGATTCAACAGTCGATTCAAGAGGCAGGCCAAACTTTAATCGACATGGAAAACCAGGTCGAAAGCATAGCTCATACCAAATGTGAACTTGAGCAAGGAATCCAAAAGCTACAAATCGAAAACTTGGAACTCGTAAATCAAACTGTGACGCTGGAAGCACATCTGGCCGCGCAAATGGAACTGGTGACGCAATGCGAGGCCCAGTTGAAAGCACTGGGGGACGCCCAGAATGATAAAGAGGTTCTCGTAAAACGACTTCATGAGGAACGCGAATTGGCCGAGAAGCATGTGGCACATTTGTTAAAAAGTCAAAGTGAGTTGGATTGCTTGTTCGTTGCGAAAAGCATAGCGGAGCATATCGCTGAGCATCCGTTTGCGCAGAGTAACTTGCTTCTTTCCGGAAACGATACCCATCAGGCAAGCGATGTTACATCATGCCCGACTTGTCATCGATATGAATTGGAAGATGAGAAACGTTTGAACATTGAATCCATGATGATGGAACTCGAGGCTAAACAAACCGAGGCACAAGCCGTAATCGACGAATCGATTCATGCGTCGCTTGAAGCGGCAAATCAGATATCAGATGCGGAACGTCGTGTCGAAATGCTCAACAAAAAGTCTGATGGCCTAAATGAACAGATCCAGGAACGTGCTAACGAACTTTATCAGCTGAAGCAGGAACTCATTAGCATCAGAGCCGAGAAACGCGAATTGGAGAATACTCTGCAGGACAAGGAAAACGCAGATGCTGAACTCGCCGAAATAAAAGATGGGATTGAGAGATATCATTCAGAAATCGATCGACTACGAAGCACAATCGCAGAACTCGAAGAATCGTGGGATACCAAAGCTGCCGAATCTAACCGCCTGGAACGCGAGATATCCGAGCTAACAATAATGTTGGCTGAAACTCGATCCGAAATGAAATCTAAGGAGAATGAGATTGCGAATTTGATTTCTACCAAACTAGAACTCGAGGAAAGTTGTCTGTTGCTACGAGACGCAAACTTAGATCTTCTTGAGGCTAAGAACAATGCTGAAAAGGATCTACTCGCTATCAAAGGCGAGGTAGCGATCGAATCTGAAAATCTAAAAAAGCTCCTTGATGAACAGATGCTGCGAGCCGAAGAGCTCGATAGTCTTTCGGATAGATTGCAGTCAGACCGCAATATCCAGGCCGATATGGAGTTCCAGATCGATGCTCTCAGAGAACGTAAGAGGGAACTTTCGGAACTAGAAAGTCGTGTCGAACGCACACAAGCTCAGCTAGTGGTACTGGAGGAGCAAGCGTCTAGAGCTGAGTCCGAGGTTCATGCTCGAAAAATTGAGCTGTCGGAAACAGAAACTCGTTTGGACCAGATGATGCTGGAGGTTCGGCAATGTGAGGCATGCATAGAGAAGCTTCAAAACGCTGAGATTGAAGCAAGTCAAAGAGTTCATTCATGGAATAGGAAAGAAATTGATGCTATCGCTGTGCATGAAAGTATCATAAATGATGTAACACTGAGGCAGCGGCTGTTAGAGGACCTGAATCGAGAGTTTGAAGAAAACAAGTCAAGAAATGCAGAGGTGTCGTCTCGATTGGTTGTGCTCGCTGAGGAGGTCAAAGAAGCGCAGGCCATTTCTGAGCAATGGCAGGAATACATCGCGAAACTACAAATTGAAATACAGGTCAGTGCATCGAAAAAGGAAATGCTTGATAAGGAAATTGAGGCGTTGCAGTTGCAGAGTCAGTCATTGTATCGCGAAACTCAGCTAGTCCGCGACAATCTCGATGCGAACAATGCAAAGCGAGCGGCATTGAACGACGAACGACAGGCCGCGGAAGAGATTCTTTTACAGCTCCGGAACGAAATCAAACTAGCTGAGAATAGTTTAGATTCTTATCTAAGTCAGCAGCGTGATGCGACCGAAGTGCTTCACGAACTGGAAAACACTCATTCCGAATTTCAAAGCAGAATCGCGGCCGCTTTGGAAGAACATCGAGTTGAAGAAGCTAGATTGTCGAGCCTTAGAGAGCAGTTCCAGCAACTCGAAAGTCTAATCTTGGAGTTACAACAGCAGCGAGATGGCTATCTTCTTCAATTGGATGAATTGAAGAGAGAAACGCAATCCGTTGAGAAGTCAACTACTGAGCGTCGTACGATATTAACTCATTTGGAATCGAAGATTAAGACTCTTGAGCAGACGGTAGCCAAATTGAGTGAGCTAGAACAAGATTGTAGAGATCGAAATACAGAGTTAAATAGAATCGAAAGGGAAATAAACGAGCTCTGTCTCCGCAAACAATCGTTGGATGAAGAGGTCGCTGATCTTGAAAGTAAACAAAGAGTGTTACACAAGTTAGAAGAAGATCTGGTTGACAAGACTCGTACATTGGACATTCTCAAGACTGAAAGCGCACGCCAACACGATGAGCTTCAAAGATTAGAGAACGAAATCGAAGCTAAGAAATTGGTCGAGGGTAAGTTGGCCGAGAAGGAAAAGCACTTGAGCGATACAGAGAAAACGCTTCAATCGCTTGAAGAGGAGCGTCAACGACGCGAAATCAATTTAAACGATATCGAGCAAAAGATCATTTTCCAACAGGAAGAACTCAATCGGGTCACGTCTCAGTTTAAGCATAAAAGCGAGCAGCAAATTGAGATTGAAGAGTTGATTGAGGCAAAGCAAAGGGATGCAGACGGGCTGGAAACTAAGATCGAGCAGTCACAGAAGGAAATGCGAAAGCTGGCTGTGTTGAGAAGCTCGTCCGAGGAAACAATAGCCGAATTGATGCAGGAAATTGATAAGAGGCGAGAAGAGATTCGACTAACCAGACAAGAGCTAAGAGCTACAGAAGAGTCTGAAGAATCGATGAAAATCCAGTTGGCTTCTATTGAACTCCAAATCGATGTACTCCGAAAAAGCAAAATGGAAACCGAGGCCCAGTTGCAAGCAACGATTACGCAATTGGAGACAGAGAATACTGCACTGATCGGAATCAGGGAAGAAGCAGAACGCTCCTCGCAAGAATTGCTTTCCATGGAGTTCAAGATGCAGCAGTTACAAGAGGAGATTGCGAAGGTCAATGAAGAGCTGCATTCCCTCACGGCGATGCCTGAGTCGTCCACACAGTCGATGGAGAAAGATCCATCCGTATTGGGAATTAGCGATTCGGATAAGACCCTGCAAATCGTAAATACGGACCCGGCCACTGAAGGTAAAATTATTAATCCGATCCAGCAGGCGACGGACATCGATGAAGATGTTTGGGGCACGTTAGACGCTTTGAGACAAGTCGAGGAGAGCGTTCGAGTTGATGTAAGATTTTCAACTACGGATCGTTTTGGAAGCCTACGACAAAGAGATTCGAAACCAGAGCAGTTTGCGTTGTCAAACGCTGTCGCAAATAAGGATCCATGGTCAGAGATATTTACAGGTAACGGCTAAAAATTGAGTCTTAGAAAGATGCGAGCTCTTTAATGCAAAATGATGCAATGAAAAGGCTCGGACTTTCCTGTTCGTGTGCGAGTAGGCGATACTCATGTACTATTCAAGTTCAGAGTCATCAGAGCGAGCTCTGCACGTAAATCACCCTCACGCACTCATGAAGGTTGGAATCGATGACGTTGGTACAAGCATGGGAAGCTATGGCTCAGCACTCCATTTGGGCGGTTTTGATAACGGTCGCGTTCTTCACTGCAAAAGGCCTGCTCTGGTTAGCCGTTCCGTTTCTGATTGTGCGGTTTCGCCGTTTGGTTTCTAGAAGGGATCAAACCGCTGGATTGCAGGCAGAGCGTTGAGATCAATAACTTAATCGGGTTTTAATAGCATTGGGAGTGGAGAGGGTTGAGGGGCGTCCTTCAGCTCCCAGTGCTATTTTTCTATCGTAACAAGCAACGTGAACGGGGACGCTAGTTGACGTGGAGAATCGAAAACAGAAAGGGAGTCAAGTCGAAAAGTGCGGGGGAACCATTTGTAGAATCACAGAGCGAACCCCGCGAATTCATTCTTGATTCTAAGTCCGAGTTAGCTGCATGAGCTTTACTAGTTGTGTCACGGATTCCACCTCCAACTTTTTCGTAATCCGGCTTCGGTGAACTTCGACGGTCTTTGGGCTAATCGAAAGAATCTTGGCAATCTGCTTTGATAGCTTGCCTTCAAACACCAGTTCCGCGATTTCCCGTTCCCGGGCCGTTAGGGCTCGATATCTACTCACGAATTGGCTGCATTGATCTTCTCTGCGTCGTCGTTCTTCATCGATTTGCAATCCATGCTTCACTGCAGCAATCAACTTTTCAAAATTGATGGGAATCTCCAAAACGGTAATGGCTCCCATTTTCATTGCATCGACGGCGAGATCAACGGTCCCACGGTGTGTCACGAGTATAAAGGGAAACCTACCGTGTTGATTTTGAAATTGCGTCACCAAGTCTAAGCCACTCACGTCTTCCAATTCGTGATCAATGATCAAGCAGGGAGGGCTCGCTACAAACATCATTTCCAGTGTATGTCTAGAGGACGTGAAGCGACTGCAGCACAAACCCGCCTCCGACAATGCGAAGGAAAGAGTAGATTGAACCAGTTCATCGTCGCTAACGACCCAGACGCTAACTGTACCCTTCGTCATGGAAATGACTCCCTGGATAAAATGACTCCTACCCAAAAACAATTTTTGACGTTTGATGTAACTCACAAAATCGTAGCCTTGTTGAGCCCTTTCAACAATGTGGATAACCACGCCCGTAAATGAGGAAAACCAGAATTTTTTCGAACATTATGCATACAATTGCAGTATTGCACGTTTTACCGCATAGCGCATGCTCTGTTGGTTTGTTTGCCAACATAAGACGGCTCAACATTCGCGTTATAGACGAAATGCAGACGCAATTGTTGTCGGTTTTCGTGCTGGCCAATGTGGTCAATCTTATGTCACTTAAACAGTGTCGCCGGATCGGCGGAGATTAATTTTCGAACCGCTAGTAGTCCGCTGATCGTGCACATGATCAGTGTCAAGCAAAAGACTAGTGCGAGTCGACTAGGTGTTAATCGCATGACCAAGCCCGTCCACTCTGCCAGAAAGTAGTACAGCCCCGCGCTTACCAACCATCCGGGAATAAACCCGAATACACTTAAGTACAAGGATTGCATAAACACGAATTTCAAGAAGTAACTTGTGCCATAACCCATGGCCTTTAATGTGGCGAATTCGGGGAGATGGTCGGTTATGTCTGTGAATAAAATCTGGTAACAGATAATGACACCGACAAACAATCCCATGATCGTCCCGATCGTAAAGATTGCTCCAATCGGTGTGTTTCGTTGCCAAAATCCTACCTCACGCTTTATGAGATCCTCTTTAGACATGATCTCAACCGACGGTCCCAACGCTCCCCTTATTTCTCGAAGCGATTGTTGGACTTCAGCGATCGAAAGGGCTGGATCTAATCTCACCAACCCCAAATCTACGGCCGCGAGGGGAGCACCACCTGGGTTTCGCAAAGGAAAAAAGTGTTCGACGGCTCGATCCGAGAGAACAAGCGACCCGTCATAAACAAAGTCAGTACCGATTTCCACCCAATCAACGAATCT
This sequence comes from Pirellula sp., assembly GCA_046318795.1. Classification (GTDB taxonomy): domain Bacteria; phylum Planctomycetota; class Planctomycetia; order Pirellulales; family Pirellulaceae; genus JBKCUI01. Next base: position 21,481 of record JBKCTT010000021.1, on the reverse strand, counting down.
TACTCTCTTGCCGGATAGCTCAGCGACTTGCTCCCTCAAGATTTCGACTTCCTGTTTTTCGAAGCCATACCTTTCCTTGCTCTTTCGATCGACTATCGCTTGATCAACACGAGCTAGCTGCTTAACCCGTGCATTCATTTCGGGATCGATGAAAACATCGCTATTTTGTGGCACTCCGATTGCTCGAATCGATCGAGACACGTTTCCCATGACACGAATCTCAGACATGGATCGATCAATGTAGATCGGTTGAACCGAACTCACACCGTTGATCGACCTGACTCGGTTCACGAACTGGACATCAAAGCGTTGTTCGCTCGGAACTGTGTAGCGGGCTGGGCTTAAAAGAACGTAGTCCGCGTCCAACAGTCGGAGGATCTGGACTGCGGAATCGAAAAGCCCATTTAGAAATCCAATCTGCATGAACATTAGGACGACAGCAAAACCAATCCCGGACGACGCAAGTGCCAGTTTTGGGAGCTTTGAAGTGGTGTTAAGCCAAGCTAACGGGGTTTTCATGGTGGAAGTTTAGCAGATGTTCCACGCTTGGTCTGCATCGTGGCTGCGTGGCAGTTGATCGAGGCCTAATCGGTACCATCGTTACAGACGTCAATTCTTTCGGCGTAAAATTTCTTAGAAGAGGAAATATTTTACGAGAGTCAAAACCTAACAAGTCGTGTGTCCTACACTACCCAAACAACGCATTTTTCCATGAGGTACGCTGATGGGCAATACATTTTATCGCATTGAAACCCTAGCAGGTGATTTCTGGAAGTCCCTACTCTATAGTGTGGACCACATGACTCCAACCAACTGGGCGATTCTCGGCACCGTTTCGGTAGTCGTCGGTTTTATGCTTTTGCGAGTACAGCGAGTTTAGAACCCACCGACAGAAAGCCCGCTAACAAAAAAAGCTGACCTATCGGTCAGCTTTTCTCGCGATTTAGAAATCGGTTTTAGCGGTATGCTTAATTCTTGACTTCGAACTCAGCGTCGATCGCATCGTCGTCGCCGGACGCTTTCGCGTTACTTGATGCGGCATCACCACCACCCGCTGGCTGCGCTCCGAGTGTTGATCGGAATGCTTGAGCCGCTTGTTCTAGCTCTGAGGTTGCAGCTTTGATTGCTGTAACATCTCCTGTTGTGATTGACTCTCGTACCTTCTTGATCGCTAGATCCAGCGGTTCGCGGTCGGAGGCTGACAACTTATCGCCTTGTTCGCTCATCATTTTTTCTAGCGTATGGATCATATTTTCGGCAAGGTTTTTCGCTTCAGCCAGCTCGACAAACTTCTTGTCTTCGTCGGCATGGAGTTCCGCCTCTCGACGCATTCTCTCGATTTCGTCTTTGCTGAGTCCGCTTGATTGTTCGATCTTGACGCTAGCTTGTTTCCCGGACTTGAGATCCTTTGCTGACACGTTCAGGATTCCGTTTTGGTCGATGTCGAACTTTACTTCGATTTGTGGAACACCGCGAGGCTGAGCATCAATCCCTTCGAGATTGAACTGTCCTAGCAATCGGTTTTGACTCGCCATCTTGCGTTCTCCTTGGAAAACGCTGACCGTGACAGCTGTTTGATCATCAGCCGCCGTCGAGAAGACTTGCTTTTTCTCAACAGGGATCGTGGTGTTTCGCTCGATCAACGCGGTTAAGACCCCACCTTCGGTTTCGATACCGAGAGTCAGTGGCGTCACGTCGAGAAGCAGAACATCTTTTCGGTCACCTGAAAGCACGCTCCCCTGAATCGCTGCACCAACTGCCACAACTTCGTCGGGGTTAACCCCTTGGTGGGGCTCTTTGCCGAAGATATCCTTGACCAGTTGTCGTACCTTGGGTACTCGTGTTGAACCGCCGACCAGCACCACCTCATCGATATCGGATGGCTTCATCTTGGCATCGCGGAGTGCTTGCATAACAGGCTCACGGCAACGTTCGATGAGGGTATCAGCCAGGGATTCAAACGTGCTGCGTGTGATGGTCATTTGCAAGTGCTTTGGACCGGTTGCATCCGCCGTGATAAACGGCAGGTTGATGTCGGTTTGAGGCAGCGAGCTCAGCTCTTTCTTGGCCTTTTCGCACGCTTCTTGAAGTCTTTGAAGCGACATTGGCTCTTTTCTCAAATCGATGCCGTTGTCCTTTAGGAATTGGCTCGCGACATGGTTAACGAGAGCTTGGTCAAAGTCGTCGCCACCGAGGTGCGTGTCACCGTTGGTGCTGATAACCTCAAAAACTTTGCTGGTGCTATCGTCACCGCTCATCGCAACCTCAAGAACAGAAACGTCAAACGTTCCGCCTCCCAAGTCAAAGACGATAATCTTTTGATCTTTTTTCTTGTCCAATCCGTAGGCCAAGGCTGCAGCGGTTGGTTCGTTGATGATCCGTGCGACCTCGAGACCAGCGATTTGGCCTGCGTCTTTAGTGGCTTGTCGCTGTGCGTCGTTGAAGTAGGCAGGAACCGTGATCACAGCTTTGGAGACTCGATGACCGAGGTAAGCTTCGGCAGCTTCCTTGAGCTTACGCAATACCTTGGCCGAAATCTCCTGTGGGGTGAATTGTTGATCGCCAATCTGCACCTTTACGTACTCGCTCGCGCCACCAACGACTTGATAGGGAACAATCTTCTCCTCGGATTCCACTTCGGAATGCCGACGTCCCATAAACCGCTTCACGGAATACACGGTGCGGCGAGGATTGGTCACCGCTTGTCGACGTGCGGGCTCGCCCACAATCGTTTCGCTTTTGTCGGTAAACGCAACAACACTCGGGGTCAAACGATTTCCCTCTGCGTTTGGAATCACCTTGACTTCGGTGCCTTCCATAACGGCAACCACAGAGTTGGTGGTGCCCAAGTCGATTCCAATAATCTTCTCACCGGATGCCATAGTGATTCCTCTTCGTTACGATAAGGTAGTAAAGTAAACTGCGATCGAATTTACGACGTAATTTTCAATTTCGTCGTTGATGTGCTACTATTTAGCAACCATCGTGCCAATCGGGATTGGCAAGGCTCTGGAAAACGCTTTTGTTGTCGTAAGTTGTTCTGCGGGATGGATTTGCGTCAAGCTAAAAATGATTTTTTGAGTGCCGGGAATTAGGCCGCTAGCAGAAGGTGTGACAAGGAACGCCAATTTGACAGCATCAGAATCGGAATTATCGGATCGTTTGAAATCGATCGATCTGGCTATTGGTGAATTGGTTCGTCAACGAGTCGATCTACTTCGCTCCCATGGAGATATTGTAGAACCATTGGGGAAGCATATTGCACAAAGTGTCGAAGCAGTTCGGAGGATGCCCGAGCTATGTGGGGAGGAATTGGCGGAGCCGCTGAACCGGGTGATTGGCCACGTTGCCGGTGTGACGCACCAATGCGCCATTAAAAGAACAAAGGTTGCTTTTCTAGGTCCCGAGTTTTCTTACTCTCATTCCGCAGCATGTAAGTTCTTCGGGGCTGGGCAGCTCCAAAGCGTTCAAACCATAGGAGCCGTCTTTGATGAAATTGAGAGAGGACATGCAGACTATGGAATTGTCCCAATAGAAAATTCCACCGACGGTCGCATTGTGGATACGTTGACGATGTTTGTACGCAAGGAAGTGCACATCTGCGGCGAAGTCTATTTACCCATACATCATAATCTACTCGCCCGTTGCACACGTTCCGAGATTCGGGAGGTTTACAGTAAGCCTCAAGCGCTATCGCAATGTCGTGCGTGGCTCGCCGAACATTTACCAGACGTAAAGTGGATCGAGGTGGCGTCTACGGCTTTAGCTGCTCAGATTGCAGCCAACACGCCCAATGCCGCGGCTGTGGCTTCCAAAGATGCGGGTATCGCTTTAGGGTTAGATCTCATTGCTAAGGACATTGAAGACAATCCCAATAACGTGACTCGATTTGCGGTCATCGGAAGTCAAGATTCAGAACCCAGCGGTCGAGACAAGACCTCGTTGATGTTCCAGGTTCCCCACAAGCCTGGTGCTCTCGCAGACGCGATGCTACTTTTCCGCGATCGGGGATTAAACCTGACTTGGATTGAGTCGTTTCCGATTCCTGGCTCACTAAATGAGTACTTCTTTTTCGTAGAGCTCGATGGCCATCGGAGCCAGGATGCAGTCAAGGCGGCGATTGAATCTTTGCGAGACATGTCGCTTCGCCTTAGCGTGCTTGGTTCGTACCCTAAAGGAACGAGATAGTTGCTAGCGGGTTAATACTTTTAGTCATCGTTACTGGTAATATTGGTTGGTTGAGCACTACGGTTGAATCTGGATTCCCTTCTAAACAGCGGATAGAAAAACCATGCGATTTGCGATTGTTGGAACCGGAGCACTTGGGGGATTTTACGGCGGGCTTTTGGTTCGAAGTGGGCAAGACGTTCATTTTCTAATGAGATCAGATGCGGAACATGTTAGGACGCATGGTTTGCGAGTTGATACAAAGCTCGGTGATTTTCATCTTCCCCATGTAAACGTCTACACCAATCCATCGGATATGCCTGAGTGTGATTGTGTTATCGTCGCCATGAAGAGTACGCAAAACGAACAATTGGCCACTCTATTGCCGCCCTTGGTAGGACGTGATTCGATAGTGCTCGTGCTTCAAAACGGACTTCATGTTGAGCAGGCAACTCGGGAGGTTGTCGGCCCAGGGCGGGTAGCGGGGGGGTGTTGTTTCCTTTGCTCCAACAAAGTCGGTCCCGGACATATTCGGCACTTGGACTACGGCAAAATTCTCATGGGCCCATACATGGGGATGGATGATGACGAAGCGGGGATATCCTTGGACCGCTTGATCGAGATTCGGGATATCTTTCGTGCTACGGGAATTGAATGCGAAGTGACCGAGCGACTCACCTGGGCGCGGTGGCGTAAACTAATGTGGAACCTTACGTTCAATGGACTGTCCGTGATTCTGGATTCGAGCACTGACAAAATCATGAAACACCCGCACTCGCGAGCGCTGGCTAAATCGATTTTGAACGAAGTCCGGCAAACGGCAACCGATTGTGGGCATTTCATCGAGCCTGAATTCGTAGACTACATGATGGAACATACCGATGAGATGGTTCCGTACGATAGTAGTATGCGATTGGACTATAAAGCCAAACGGCCTATGGAAGTCGAGGTTATCTACGGCAATGCTATCCGGGCTGCAGCCAAGCATGGTGTCAAGGCTCCGATAATCGAATCGATGTATCGTCAATTGCATTTTCTCGCAGATCGATAGGTGAACCAAATCGATAGACCATTCAGACGGACTGATCTATCGTGATCGACGAATGACGCCCGCGAGGTGCAGTTAGTAACGAACATGAAAAGAATCGATGTTCATTAAGCCTCCTTGTTGAACAGGATTCTTGAAAACAAGATAGAGATTATCGACACCTTCAGATGGCACGATAGTGAGTTCTTTCTCGTAGAACTCTTCCCACTTGCCGTTGACGTCAACGGTCACTTCACCAAGCAATGGTCCGTCAAGTTTTCCGCGTCGGAATTCGATAGTTCCCCCCGCGCCAGCGCTAGCAACTCGAACCGTGACGGTCTTGATCTCTTCAAAGGCTAGACTTTCAAATTTCAAATATCCGTTATGGTTGATGGCGCCCATAAACGCGGTACCTTGAGCGTTACTGGAGTTTAACTTCTGGGTTCCCTGGAATTCGTCTGCTGACTCCGCTTGAATATTCGGATTGCGAAGAGTGATCGACGTCTGCCCCGTCAGTTTGGGTAGTTCGTCACGTCCCAAATCAGTGTAGATCGCGCTCAATTGGACTCGACCATCCTGCCATGGAATCGAGATTTCATTACGGAATCCTGTCGACGACGGATTGGCCGAGTCCGCGTTTAACGAAAAGATGTATTCGACCATTTTTAATACATCCGTCTCAATAAGCTGCGAGTGTGGCAGCATTCCAACTTGGCCCCATACACCCGAAGACCCCTTGATAACTCTTTGGGCTGAAACACTTAGTTGGTGGGGTTGATCCCGGTATTTATTGGCAATCTCAAGAAAACTTGGACCGACTATTTTTTGACTCTTGGCATGACAATTCAAGCAATCGGTTTTTCGCATCAATGCGAGTCCAGGCGCATCAACTGGTTTGTCGCTTGCGTTGGATACAATTTGGCTCGCTTCCACAAAAACGCGGTTTGGGGCGGTTCCTTCGATTAGTTCGTAGACTCCATCGTCTACGTCTTGGGCGTGGCTGCTTCCATCTTCATAGTCACGAATCGCAATCTTGAATGGGATGGGCTTTTCTGGAACATAAAACGATCCGTCTCGGGGTTCCAGAAATTGAATCTCGGGTCTCGCATTGCCGACGATTAAAGGTTGCGTAGTGGATGATTTGGCTCCATGAACATCTTCTACAGTGAGTTCAATCGTGTAGACGCCAGGCTTATCAATAGTAGTCGTAAGTTCCATACTATTGCCCACGGTAACACGACTCGTTTTGTTATCTCGGTTTTCAACAATGTCCCACTGGATTTTGAGAGGGTCTCCATCTTTGTCAGAAGATTTTGAGGCAATCAATTCAACCTCGAGCGGTTCTCGACCAATGTTGTTTTTTACTTCAGCGACGGCGGTTGGTGCACGGTTGCCTCGCACATAGTCAATTCTGGAAAGTCGGGCATCTGAGTTTACGCCCCACGTCTCGCCGTACTCGATTACGTATAACGCGCCGTTCGAGTCGAATTGCAAATCGATAGGCCGAACAAATGTTTGGTTTGGCAGGAATCTTTCCACTTTCTTGAGACGTGAATCGTTGTCCATGTGCACTGCATAGATCGCGTTTCTCGACCATTCGAAAGCGAACAAGGTGGAATTGTACTCTTCGGGAAATTTGGTCGTCGATGGATTGCTTTTCTCGTGGTAATAAACAGGGCCCGCGCATGCTGTGCGTCCCCCTGAACCCAGTTCAGGAAATTCCGAAGATGCTCCCCCGGGATAGTAAATCATGGCGGGTTGAGCGGGAGGTAGCGACTCAGATCCCATATTGTTTCGTGAACGATTTTTGGGGCTTGATGGATCGAGCTTTTCGCCTATCGCTTTGGTGGAGAAATCGACGATCGAATACGCAAAGTTATTTCCAATGAAATAGGGCCAGCCGAAATTGCCTGCGCTCCTAGCTTGGTTCACTTCGTCATAACCACGAGGCCCTCGCTCGTTATCTCCACCTGCATCTGGCCCAACATCCCCCCAATAAAGAAAACCTGTGCGAGCATCGACGCTAATACGCCATGGGTTGCGGCATCCCATGACATAAATTTCAGGGTGCCCCTCTTCTCCTGATTTTGAAAAGAGATTCCCATCTGGGATCGAGTAGGTGCCATCTGATTCGGGGCGAATTCGCAATACCTTACCGTTATAGCTCTTCGTGTTGGCGCTAGAACGTTGGGCATCCCATGGCTCGCGACCTGGTCGTTCATCGATGGGCGCATATCCCTGGGAATCGTCAAAGGGATTGGTGTTGTCTCCCGTTCCGATATACAAACAACCGTCGGGGCCGAACTCCATTGAACCAGCATGATGGCAACACTCTCGTCGCTGTTCTTCGTATCGAAAAAGGACCTTTTCGCTTTCCAGATCGAGCTTACCATCTTTAAAAGTAAAACGGCTGACATGTTGGCCGCTATAGTTTGGTGGTGAGTATTGTAGGTAGATCCAGTTGTTATTGGCAAAGTTTGGATCGAGGGCCATTCCAATTAAACCATTTTCCTGAGCGGTCGTGACCTCGATAGTTCCAACTACCTCTTGATTTCCATCCTTCGGGTCCAATCGCTTGAGTGTGCCGCCTAATTCGATTAGATAGATGGTGCCATCATGAGCAATATCCAATTCCATCGGCTGAACGAGTTTCTCTGCGACGACGGTCTTCTCAAATCGTTCTAGCTGTAGCGTTCCTTGTGAATAGCAGAACGGACTAGCTACGAAAACCAGGTATGCGCATCCAAACGTGTACCCAAAGAATTTGTTTCTTAAAGACATTCTTGAAAGAAAGTGCAAGGAGGGAGGGTAGGGCTGATGGGGTTGTCACGAACCAGAACCTGATCAAGCTGGTTGTTGATTAAAAGGTTCCGTAACTGCTCGCGCTCCCATTGTAATGGCAATTGCGTACGGAAGCATTAGGAAACGAAAAAGAAGAGTTTGGTGGCAACAGCATGCAAACAAAAAAACAACCCGGTCTTCTTTGCTAACAGTATTGAACTGATATAGCATCAAGCCGGGTTGGTAACGATCCGTCTGGCGAACAGATGATCGTTCCTGTTCGCATGCAAATAGTAGGCGAAAGTTTCGTCTAGAAAGCAAATGGGTCTGTTTCGTCTTTCTTGGGTGCAGCAGGAGTTGCAGGGGCACTGCCGCCGAAAATGTCATCGTCTGCTGGCTTTACAGGATCGGTCGCTGGAAACGCATCCGTTTCGGCTTCCACAGGTTTTTCTTCCGCAGGAATCTTTGGTGTCTGTGGAGTTGCATTGAGCGGATCGTTTGTAGCCAGAGGTTTGGTGGTCGCGCCAAACGGTGTGTCAGCAGGTGTTAATGTTCCAGCACCACTTCCCTTTTGAAGCATCTTTTCTAGGCGAGCCTTTTGCTGTTCAAGAATCGTAGAACGCGCAGCTAATTTTGCCTTGGTACGAGCCTTTTCGATCTCAGCTCGTGCATGACCCTGAATTCGTTCCAGTGCTCGGCCGATATCAACTGACGATCGTCCCGCCATTTCCAGACGAGCCCCTTCTTCGAAATCTGCAAGTGCGGACTCAACACCGAGAGTACTCATGTTGCACAAACCACGGAAGTAATAGGCTCGCGGATCTTGAAGGCCAGCGCTGATTGCTTCGCTCAGCATGTTGGCACCTGTCGAATGATCGCCGCGGAAGTAAGTGTGAACTCCTTTTCCATAGAGTTCCATCAACGGATCCTGAGCCATTACTAGGCCCGATGAAGACAACGTCAGAAGTGCAGCAAGTGCTAGTTTTGGAAATCGCATTGTGTCACAGGTACAGTGTTGTAGATACAAAGATGAGATAAACATGCGTCCAACTCATGATAGTCACTGGGAGTTGGGTTGCAATTCGAGACATTCGAACCCTCATTGTTTTAGCGAAAGAATCGAAAAAAGCGCAAGTCAGAACGCCGGTTTTGGAAAAATTCTGCCCATTTTCCGGAATACGTCAAAGAGTCGTTTCTGAGCCGACATTACAAGCCCCCCACTGACGGTCGTGTCGGTAATCGCCACCGAAACAAGAGGAAGACCCTGGGCCTGCCATAATACGATCGGTTTTTGTTAGGGAAGTTATGCGAACGAGTTTGACGCGTTAACCACCAGGTTGCCACTAGTGCCAAATCTTCGAGATAACCTTGATTGGAGAACCGCCGAAGCTCCAACCCGCAGCGTAAGCGAGGGACAATTCTCCCCGCAAAATCCCTCGAGCACGCGTCGGGTTATGATCAATTTCCTGGCCAAGCGGCGGTACCAGGTGAACAACTCAATGATTAAGTTTTCGTTGGGTTATCGCAAAGTTTCGTAAACAGATTGCAAGCCAATTCTAGAAGCTTCAAGGGAATTTGTTGTATTTTACTTCCCCAAGAAGAAGCGGTTTTCGTCTGAACCGCCTCTCCCCTTAAGGGGTAGTGTTAGGGTAAAATAGGTTCCCGGTACCATGACCGTGAATTAAAAGTCGCGTTGCTTCTCGGCCTCGCCGAATCGCTCGATTGCGACTGCCTAACATGATTGATCCAACCCTCACTCAACCCAACCCTCACCGAGATCCAGCCATGCATTCCGATAAGAATCTTCCACGACGTGACTTTCTTTCCGCTGGTGTTTCTGCAGCTTGCGTCGCTGCGGTCGCCCGGGTTGGTTACTGCTCTGGAGTGCCCGCCAAAGAGGAAACCAAAAAGCTTGGCGTAGCACTGGTCGGGTTAGGAAGTCTTAGCACAAATCAAATCGCTCCTGCCCTCCAAAAAACGGCCCATTGCCGTCTCGCAGCTATCGTTACGGGGACGCCTGAAAAGGAAAAGAAGTGGGCTGACAAGTACGCCATCGATTCAGGCAGCATCTATAACTACGAGAACTTTGATAAAATCGCATCCGATGACAACGTCGATATTGTTTACATAGTTCTCCCTAACAGCATGCATCATGAATACACCATTCGAGCCGCAAAAGCAGGTAAGCATGTGTTCTGTGAAAAACCGATGGCCAATACGGCACAAGAATGTCGAGAGATGATTGCCGCTTGCGAGGCTGCCAATAAACAACTGGCCCTTGGCTATCGTTGCCAGTTCACATCTCATCATCTCAATCTGCAGTCGGCTGTCCGAGAAAAAATGATCGGTGAACTCAAGATGATTGAAGCTGGTTTCGGGTTCCGCATCGGTGATCCAAATCAATGGCGACTCAAAAAGGCACTAGCGGGTGGTGGTGCCCTAATGGATGTGGGAATTTACGCTTTGCAAGCATGTCGATTCCTGACCGGACAAGAGCCAATCTCCATTATGGCACAAGAAACCAAAACGGATGCAACTAAGTTTGCCGAAGTTGATGAATCGATTACTTGGATGATGAAGTTCCCCTCGGGTGTCGATGCGTACTGCAGCACAAGTTACAACTTTAACGGTTTGAACAAAGTCGTTGCCTACGGTAGCAATGGGCTTGCGAAGATGGACCCAGCCTACAGCTACTCTGACCTCCAACTGGAAATCAACGGTAAAAAGATCGAACTCAAGCAGCAGGATCACTTCGCATCCGAGCTTGATGACTTTGCGACTTGCATCCGCGAAAACCGCCCGTCGAAAGTGTCGGGGTACGAAGGGCTCAAGGATCTGCTCGCAATCGAAGCAATCTACAAGTCGATTGAAAATCGAACGTCAGTTGATGTGCAAACGGCGTAGGCATCATTAGATTAGTTTGCTTCGTCGGCTTATTTCGTGCGGGTCAACTGGTCCGCTTTGGGACGGGGCCTTAATGCAATCGGGAGTTCTTGAATTCTTACTCAATCTATGTGGCGAAGTGGCGAGGCAAATGGGGGGGCAGATATCATCGGTTTGCCGACTATGACCCCCGAGTGCACCAATCGGCAAGAGCCTGATGATCGTGTGACATTATATCCCACTTTTGGTTACCCTATTTCAGGTGGGACTGTCTGGCGCATCCTCGTTCAGGGACAGATTGGAGAGGGGGCAACGACGAGTTTTGCCCAGCGATTATTGTTGAAAGGGCTGATCCGAGCGTTGGACCTGACTCCCGACATTGTCTCCGGAGAGTTATTTGGAAAACGTATCAGTGGATTTCTTTTGAATCCGATCAGCGGCGAACGCATTCAGATTGAATTGGCTGGTCAGCGATATGTGCTACGCAGAAAGTCCAAAAGAAGTGGCCTTTTTAGCTGCAAAATCGATTTGCCTGCTAGCCAATTGGCCGGATACAGAACCTACGGCCGATTCGGTACCATTACTGGGCAACGCCCAGTTCGGGAATCGCGATGGGAAGCCAATAGCTGTCCCATATTGCTTGCCGAACAAACGGGGGTCAGTGTCATTTCGGACATCGATGATACGATCAAATTGACCGAGGTGACCAGCCGACGCCAAATGTTGAGACGTACTTTCGCGATGCCGTTCGAAGGAATTGATGGCATGGCTTCACTTTACCAAAAGTGGGCCGCTGACGGCGCGTTGTTCCATTACGTCAGCAGTAGCCCATGGCAGATTTTTAATCCGCTCTGCGAGTTTCTGAATCAGTTTGAATTCCCTTTGGGAAGCATCCATCTAAAGTGGTTTCGATTGAGAGATGAAATTCTCAAGCGATGGCGATTTCGAAAAAAAGGAAAAGGGGGCGTGATTCGCAACCTGATCAAGCGAATGCCCAATCGATCATTTGTATTGATCGGTGACAGCGGCGAACGGGATCCAGAGATCTATTCAAAGATCGCTGCTAGACATCCAGACCAAATTCTTCGAATTTGTATCCGACAAATCGAAGCTAACCCCTTGGACAATGATCGACTCTCGACGCTCCAAAAACGCTACAAACTGCCCGTCCCCATCCAGATCTTTACCGACTCATCAGAGTTAGGTTCGCTCGTTTAGAACTAGTTCTCTCTTCCCGTATTAAGCAATAAATGAAGCCGATTGTGGTCGTGGTGGTTGGATTGCTGGTAGTTGTCGGCATCGTAACGCTGTTGACCTATAACTATTTTCGAGTCATCAAACAAACAGAGAGATTTAATGTTGGACCATTCACAATTCGAGCAGACGCGGTAACGGGCAAGACGTGGAATATTAACTACGGCTTGGTGGATTCAACCTCGATCGCCTATTCGATCTGGTTCGATGATAAACCGATTGCTCCCCCAGACACTCTTGAGACAAACACTGGGCTACCATTTCTGTGGAAGGTATACGAAGTAAAGGGAGTAAGCGAGCCAACACTGATCGCTGGCAGTCAGAGCTTATTCATGGTCAAGATAAAGGATGGCAAGCCTTTGGTAACGTCGGTGCACAAGCAGTACTCCGATTTTGCGACTCTTCAATTTCTAGATAGCCATAACGGTCAGCCAGGCAAGGTCCATACGATTTGCATGGCAAACAACCTCGATGACATGACAGAAATCGAAGTTCTAGAAGGCGGTCGGTTGTTACTAGTTTATGGACTCAAGGTTTTAGACGTTGAAACCGGTGAATCATGGAGCTTTAGTGAGAACGGGCGCTCGTTCGAGAATTACAGTTTTCCTTCTCCACAAGAGAAAGGAGCTATCGGCTTGTCACCCGATCAGTCTCAAATCGTATTCCATGGTGAATTTCAGACCTGGAACCATGACGAAACTGAGTACTTTAAACACGCTATGGTGGTGTATGACTTTAAGTCAAATGCGGCGTACAAGGTCCCTTATGACGACAATGAGACTCGACTTGTGAGTTTCGCTGATGTCGATCATGCTTGGCTTATGAGCCGTTTTCAATGGATTGAAACTGGTGCGGGCCGCCATGAACTCAAGCTTAAGAATCATGGACAATCCTACCCGTGGCTTGGAAAGTACAATAGCCAAGACAATTATTACGTCCTCTATCCTGTCGAGCCGGGAATGCTTCCGCCCTTTTTGGACTTCGTATTAAGTCGGCTCAATTGGTCTAAATCGTCAATTGTACACGATGAAACTAAGATCTACGCAGGACGAACTATTACTCTAGAACAAGAGGGGATCAAGCTCGATATCAACTTCCGCGAAGAAGACAAACACTTGAGCTTAAGCAAGCACTTGTATTTGAGTATCCCTTCGAATGACACTACCTACACCGATTTAGTGAGGAAAATTGCAGAAGCGTTCAACCAAAAGTTAAGCGAAGGTGAGTTCCAACAGTACTTTGGTAAACCCCTGAGAGAAAAGTACTAGTACAGTAAATTGGATCCTGTTCATTGCTCGAGGTCGTTCTTCAGTTGTCAAATTGAAGGAACGAGATCACGTTCGTAATTATAAAATACGTTTGGGGGGTACGAGTGCCGAGGATGCTAGAAGCCCGCCTACGAGCGAAATGGCGACGACTACCATTCCAAACGCAAACTCGATCCCTTCAACCGTTTGGCGATTTAGTAAAGCGGAAAGTGATCTGTACCCAAGGGATCCGGGAACCAGCAAAATCATCCCGGGAGCCAACGGTACCAACGCTGGTCGATCTCGAAGCCTGGCAAACAAATTACTCCCAGAACCAACTACCAGTGCGCCGAGGAACGAGCCAACTTCAACCCCATACTGGGCGCCAAACAGTGTCGCTGTAAAGTATCCGCTCAAACTGATGGCAAACACAACTGGCCAAAGTGACAATCGGACACGGAATAGAATTGCGAACGCCGCGGGTGCTATCGATAGTGCGATCCAATGGACTAGTTGATTAATCGGTTCAACCACAGGTGTTTCGCTTCTCCATTCCCCTGCAATTCTCCACGAGATCGCAACCCCCAGAAACAATGTCACCAGTGTGACGGATGCGCCAGCCAATCTCGCGACCCCTGCTGATAAATGGCCCACTGCAAGTTCGGTGAGTGCCATGGTTAAAGAAAATCCTGGCAGCAAAATAATCAACGAGGCCAAGGTGACGAGTCGATCGTCGATCGGGTGAACAAAATGACTAATTCCTAGCGATACAATTCCTGCAAAGAAACCAGATACGGGAAACACCAATCCGGCTTCCCAACCCAGCTTCGATTGTGCTATGTCAATTCCTGCTATGCATAGTCCGATAAGTCCTGCAGTCAGGACCTCTTCCCATCCACCCCGAAAAAAGACAGCGACGCACGCACAGCCAATTCCGCAAACCAACGCGGTCGACAGCGTGGAATAAAGCGGTTTCGCAGCGGCCGCTATTTCCATCTCATCAGATGCAGAAGCAATGTCTATCTCCCCTGCCTCAAGCCGTTCCAGTATCTCATCGAACTGAATCAGTTTTTCTGCGTCAACGGAACCAGAGTCAACCCTTCTCATAAAGGTCTTCTCTTCTCGCCCTTCCCCAAATGCCGCAACCAAAGCTGTCGGTGTGTATAAAAATACGCTTTCCACGCCCAAGGTACGTGCAACCTTGGTCATGACTCGCTCTAGACGATGAGACGGGGTCCCATACTTGTGGAGTAATTCACCAGTGCGAATCAAAAAGTCGTATTTGAGCTGGTCTAACTCTGACGCAGACGTTGGGGATGAGAAGGGAGGTTTCGACGCGAGAGGAGAACGGAGCATAAACGCAATTGCGTGCCGCTGACATGGAACGCATCAGCACGGGTGTAAATTAAGTTAGATAAAAAAGTCGTATGGATTGGGGATAGCAATTGTCAGGGTATGGGGACTACCACTACGGGAGACGGGCAGAAGTACCCATCTTTTCTATCTTTCGTCGAGCGTGAGCGAGATCAGCTTCCCAATTTTGCCGTTTCGAATTTCCAAAATCGAGCGAGGGGAGAGGCTGTGCATCGCAACAGATTCGACATCTATTGCAATGAAACACGGCCTCTCCCCTCGCAGCAATCATTGTTTGATACTAAGACCGGTTCTTCGCTGGAACCAATCTTCTGCTGTTGGGATTACGATTCGTTAAGCCCCCGCGGCGGCGGGTTGTCCCTCGGCATTGGCTTCCCTCAATTCGCTCTTGAAATCGAGTCTTGTCACCTTGCCAGCATCATCTTTGAATACATCAACGACGATTGTGTTCTTGCCTTCGAAACTGCCACGCAGCAATTCCTCAGACAACGGATCTTCAACTCGTTGTTCGATCGCTCTTCGCAATGGACGAGCACCGTAGTCCAAGTTCGATCCCTGCTTGATAATGAACTCTTTCGCTTCATCCGTCAGGATGAGATTAAAGCCACGCTCCTTGAGTCGTTCCATAACCTTGGCCATTTCAAAGTCGATAACCTTCTTAAGGTCCTCTTTGTTGAGGTGACGGAAAATGATCACATCGTCGAGCCGGTTTAAGAACTCGGGGCGGAAGACTCGCTCGATTTGATCCATTACGCGTGCCTTCATGCTGTCATACGAAGCATCCCCCTCAGGCTTTTGGAATCCGAATGCTGATTCGTTCTTGATCGCTTCAGCACCGGCATTGGTGGTGAGAATCAAGATCGTGTTGCGGAAGTCGACGTTGCGACCAAAACTATCGGTCAAACGGCCTTCTTCCATAACTTGCAGCATCATGTTGAATACATCAGGGTGTGCTTTCTCGATTTCGTCGAGCAACACAACTGCGTAAGGTCGTCGACGAATCTTCTCCGTGAGTTGGCCACCTTCCTCGTAGCCAACGTATCCTGGAGGTGCACCGATCAGTCGGCTTACATTGTGCTTCTCCATGTACTCACTCATATCGATATGAACAAGTGCATCAGAATCACCAAACAAACTTTCGGCGAGAGCTTTCGCGAGCAATGTTTTACCGACCCCGGTAGGTCCAGCAAAAATAAAGCAGCCGGTTGGTCGCTTCGGATCTTTGAGGCCCGAACGGCTTCGACGTACAGCTTTCGAAACAGCCGACACCGCTTGTTCTTGGCTTACGACGCGCTTGTGGAGCTCGCCTTCCATGTTCATTAATCGGAGTGAATCCTCCGTTGTGAGTCGGGTCAGGGGGATACCTGTCATCTTGGAGACAACCTCGGCGATCACTTCCTCATCTACGACGCCGTCGGTTTCGCGGCTCTTTTCCCGCCAATCACGCGTAATCTGCTCCTTCTTGCGACGAAGCTTGTCGGCTTGATCGCGCAAGCTAGCAGCTTTTTCAAAGTCTTGGTTCGCGACCGCATCTTCTTTTTCGCGATTGAGTCGTTCGACTTCGTCGTCAATATCTTTCAAATCAGGTGGCTTGCTCATCGTGCGGAGACGCACTCGAGCACCAGCTTCGTCAATGACATCAATCGCCTTGTCTGGCAAGCAGCGAGCTGTGATGTATCGTTCGCTCATTTCGACAGCGGCCGCAATCGCATCATCCGTAATTTGTACACGGTGATGCTCTTCGTATCGCTCTTTCAATCCCTTAAGGATTTGGATCGTTTCCTCAGTACCGGTCGGCTCGACCATGATTTCCTGGAATCGTCGGGCCAACGCATTGTCTTTCTCGATATACTTGCGGTACTCATCGAGCGTTGTCGCGCCGATGCATTGAATCTCACCACGAGCCAAGGCTGGCTTGAGAACATTCGCTGCGTCAATAGCTCCTTCGGCACCACCGGCACCGACGAGCGTATGCAATTCGTCGATGAAGAGAATTGTATTTTTGGCGCGACGAACTTCGTTCATAACGGCTTTGATACGTTCTTCAAACTGGCCGCGGTACTTGGTTCCTGCGACCATCATCGCCAAATCAAGGACGACGATTCTCTTGTCCGCCAGAATTTCGGGAACCTCGCCATTAACAACTCGCTGAGCGAAGCCTTCTACAATAGCTGTCTTTCCAACTCCCGCTTCACCTAGGAGGACAGGATTATTCTTGGTACGACGGCAAAGGACTTGGGTCGCACGTTCGATTTCGCGTTCTCTTCCGATAACGGGATCAAGCTTTCCTTGACGGGCTAATTCTGTCAGATCTCGACCAAAGCTGTCCAATGCGGGAGTCTTGCTTTTGCCCCCTTTAGCGGATGGGTTGGATTCTGATGTACTGGTGCCTTCTCGACCACCACGATCCCCTACCTCGGCACTTTCCATTCCGTGTCCGAGCAGATTGAGTACTTCTTCTCTGACGTCATCGAGCTTCATACCGAGGTTCATGAGAACCTGTGCTGCAACCCCTTCTTGTTCACGAAGGAGGCCCAACAAAATGTGTTCAGTACCCACGTAATTGTGATTGAGGTTGCGAGCCTCTTCCATCGAATACTCGATAACCTTTTTGGCTCTGGGGGTTTGAGGCAGTTTGCCAATGGTTACCATTTCAGGGCCACTTTGCACGAGCTTCTCGACCTCGAGACGTATTTTCCTCAGGTCCACGTCTAAGTTCTTGAGAACATTGGCGGCAACTCCGCTACCCTCTTTGACCAAGCCCAAAAGGATGTGTTCGGTGCCGATGTACTCGTGATTGAAGCGCTGGGCCTCTTGGTTCGCTAGTTGCATAACCTTGCGTGCGCGATCAGTAAATCGTTCGTACATATCTAAACCTTTCTAAGTCGGTCGTCAGCGTTTGTTCTAACGGTCTAAATTCCATCTAAGCGAAGCGTTGCAGACACTACCAACACTCAGCGGTTCTGAGGTGTCTAGTGGGTTGTAGTCCTGCACGCATTCGTATCCGATATTGTTGCGATGTAATCGCTCGAGAACAGGTGCTTTTGTGCGACAAGGCGAAACAAACAGCGACCAATTTTTGCGACTCGTTGTCACAACCCTTATCAATGCCCAATTACGGATGCAAACTGCGTTCCAAATCTTGACGCAAAAATCCTCTGAAAGCCATTTGGGCTCCTTTGGACAGATTATCTCGCAGACATACGAACTGCGCTAAGCTTGGCTCATAAATCTGGTGCAACAACCTTGTCGCCTTCAAGGAAACCGAGAAGCAATCCGTTATTGGTATGATTTTTCGGAGATTAGGAAAAAAACCGGTAAGGATTCTCTCTCCGAATACTTGGATGGTAACGGTTTTGTCATCCTTTGGGAGGGGGGACGCTGCTTGATTGCCGTTTTGACCGTAGGACCTTTTCCTTTTCAACTAGGATTTCAGTCGTCCAGCGATTGGATCTTTCCTTTAGCTGCAATTGGGCAAGCGTTTCCAATGACTCGCGAAACTTCCCGGATCGTCGATAAACCGAAGCCAGCAACAACGCGGATTCTATGTCCGCTTCGTTGATTGCCAAATTCTTAAGCAGTTGCTGCTCTGCTTCGAAGTAAGAGCCCTGCAAATAGCTTTCTTGAGCCAACCGAAACGATCGCTCGGCTTCTTCGAGAGCATCGATCGTTATCGCTGAGCCGGCGAGCGATTCACCAAACAAAATTCTTTTGGCTCCGTGGCCTATCGAGATGGCAAGCAGGCTAAAGGTTGCTGTGTTGACTAGCCATCGCGGGTACCAACTGGTCCAGTAGAACACATTGAACCCTACGAAAACCATCATCCACGCGAATGTGATGGCAACTATGGCAGATTGATGGTCCATGTCGTCCCACGCTTTCCTGTAACCCGGCCAAAAATAGCTGGCGATTCTCGATGTCTTGAGTAATGCGTTCATGCAAATCCAAAAGCAACGCGGGAAAAGGAGCATGCCGTAATCTGATATTCGCGAAGGTTATCGAATACGGCCAGCGAGATGCAGATCAGTTCGAAAGAGCTTCAGAAAATAATCCAATTAATTTAAGATTTGGAGAAAAAGTCGCTATTGACTCAGTTACTTCGGAAGATTTCGAAGATGCTTACACAACCGAGGATTCTTTCTAAAGTAATCCCCCCGTTTGAATCGAAACTAGGTTCAGAACGGCCTTTTCTGCGCTGGATAGCTTTAGCGAGCGTTTCCAGTCAAAGGGAGTCGCCGAACTGAATAGGGGGGAAAGTGCCAGCAATCCGTGAATCCTCATCACGGAGGCGGCTGTCGGTATGTTCGTACTTACTTCGTGTACGGCCAGAACGTTCAGTCACCGCTGATTCTATGCCCTCTCTCAGGGTGGTGATGATACGGTTAGTAAACATTGCAAACGGAACGGAAGCGAACCGTCGTAGGGGTGCGGTCGCTCGCGGACGTCTCCATTGGCAAACTAATCGTCCTCTCGTAGAAAAACTTTGGACCGTAGCAAGGAGGAAACGGAGTTTCGCCTTCTACTACACAAAGGGCTGTTCCTGATTGTTTAGCCCAGACCCAGTTGTTGACGAGGAGCGACGAATGATTCAACTCATTCGAAAGGTCTTCTTCAACCAGGGCGACTACTGTCAAGCACAGGTCGACATAACGACCGTGCGGACTCACTCACTATTGGAAGGTAACGGAGACCAAAAATATGAAGGTGTTCACCACAGGCCAGGTCGCGAAGATCTGCAAGGTGGCCCCGAGAACCGTTAGCAAGTGGTTCGACTCCGGCCGTCTCAAGGGATACCGCATCCCCGGTTCACAAGACCGACGTATTCCTCGAGAGTATCTGATCAAGTTCCTCAAAGAGCATGGTATGCCCTTGGGAGACTTGGAAGATGAGGCCATGGCGAAAGTCCTGATCGTTGCGCAAGATCAGGTGCTAATCGAAAACCTAAAGCGAGAACTCCCTATGGAGAAGAGCTTCAAGGTTTCGGTTGCTGCAAGCGGTTTCGAGGCAGGCATTCAAGCCGAAAGTTTTCACCCAGATTGCATGATCGTCGACTTTTCCGTTGGAAAGCTCGAAGCATTGCAAATCTGTCAAAACCTTCGCAAGAACTCGGATTTCACCGAGATCATCTTGATTGCTTTGCTTCCTGATGACGGCAACACGATGAGCTTTGACCGATCAAGTATCAACGAAACGTTCAAGAAACCATTTGACGCACGTCTCTTGGCCGAACGGCTTCGCACTCTGATCGGTGCTAAGAAAGAACTCGTTTAGTTCTCGGGCTTACCCTTAGAATGAAATGCGAATCAAACCTTTGCTGCTAACAGCAAAGGTTTTTCGCATTTGTAGGCCGCAAAAAAGGCTTTGCGAAGTTGCGGCAGGGGGCGACATCGGCTGCCAAAGTATCGTAGGCCGCAACAAGGCTTTGCGAAGTTGCGGCAGGGGGATCACTCTAACTCAGCTATAATCCGGCAATTCGTTTAGTCCTGGCGTGCTGTGCCGTAACTGCGTCGCGTTGCGACTTGTTACGGCCTACATTAACTCTAAAGGTCGCTGCGATGCGCGACGACTCGCAATCGATCGCTCCCCATCTCTACCTTTAGGTATCTGACGGTCCAAGCGGCTTCTTGAATGTTGTTTCATGCGGGACTGCGTTTGTCCCTGAGCCGAGAATTTTTTTGACAATCTCACTGATGTTTCCTATCCTTAGGCCACGGTTAATTAAACATCCCGGGAGATTCCAACCGTGAATCGAAGCTCTTCAATGCCCTCCAAACTGCGTTTGTACTCATCGATACACACAAAGTTGGTTTTCTACATCAGGCTATCATTTGCCATCCTGCTTTCTTGCATTTGCTTAGATAATGATGTCAATGCGCAAGCAGTAATTACTTCCGAAACGCAATCGCGTAGCGAAATTGAAGTGTCAGGTTCGTACGTGGCCAAATCGCTATCGCCAAACGCATCTAAACCGGTCGATTTCGGCATCTTGCCTGCTGGTGCAAGCGTCCGTGCGACCATCAACATAGAAAATGCATCAGGAAAGGACTTCGCGATTGCAGAGGTCATCAGTGGTCGCAACGATCTTAATGTGCTGACCAATGCATCCGAAATCCCAAGCGGGGGACAATTGGTAGCTACTGTCACTTTTGAAGTGCCGAAGACGTCGAAATCGCTCAAGAAATTGAATTCAATCTCTTTCAAGGGCCAGAAGCCAAATGAGACATTCGTCATCGTGTTTCAATATGAAGTTGCCGGTCTCTCGTCTTTCGGAATTGAGAATGTTGTAAGATCCGCTCAACCAGAAAGTTCAAAGGTTGTGGTGACTGTGCCCGTTTTGATTACATCGCCTCTAAAGCC
Organism: Pirellula sp.; assembly: GCA_046318795.1. Lineage (GTDB taxonomy): Bacteria > Planctomycetota > Planctomycetia > Pirellulales > Pirellulaceae > JBKCUI01. The sequence goes on along the minus strand of JBKCTT010000021.1, from coordinate 391 downwards.
ATCCGACGTACTTATCGAGGGTCGCGGAGATTTGAATGGTGTGACTGGCAAACTTGTTCAAGACAAAGAGGATTTCAAATACTCTTTTGAAGTTGACGTTCCAAGCGATGGAGAATTTCGGCGGGTAGGAGAGTTGGTCCTGAAGTGTGATAAAACAGGGGTGACCGACTCATTGCTTTGCACGATCACTCGGAAGCCTAACGTCTCGATTTACCCAGAGCGATTGCTGTTTTTTAAAGTTGAAAGCGGATGGATGGCTACGGCTATAATCCGTGTTAACAAAGAGTTACTCGACGACAAATCCGAGGAACTCGTTGCGTCTGCGAAAATTGGAAAAAGAGTAGTAAGCATCGAGAGCAAACACATGACGAAAGGTTTATTGCGGGTCAAT
>JBKCTT010000020.1:0-5903 GCA_046318795.1 Pirellula sp. | reverse complement strand
CATAGTAGAACAATTGCCTCAATTGTTTGTTGAACGTCGAGTTACTTTTCCGTTTCAGACCCCAAGCGTTAGCCGGTGCTGATTCGCGTGCCCTTTGCTGCTTTAGATAGCTAACTGGCATGCTGAACAATTGAGGGCAATTGTTCTACTATGTTTTTAAGTGACTGGCATTGTATGTTCCTGTTAACTCTGTCCAATCAAAACAAAAATCCGGATAGGGCAGAAAGATCGAACGCAGAAAAATGAGGCTTGTATCTTTCTGCGTTCGATTTTTCTGCCGATACAATTGGTTTCGTTCGGTCCGTCCAATCGATTCCTTGAAGTGGCTTGTTGTCTCGCTTTAGCAAAATACTCTCTTGTCATCCGCTTTGATCTTACTTCTCCTGTCCGATCCGCCTGGCGTACGAATAAACACCAGTACAGTGCCATTCGTGGGTCGCACGAAGCGCAGCATGACTCTCCGCGGTCCAGGATTTGGAAAATCTTCAATAGGTGGCTCGAATTGTTACGAATTGTTGGCAAAGACCTTTTTGGCCTCGGTATTGCATGCTATTTCGCACTCAAGGGAAGTCTTCGAAGGGCGATTCGGCGCTCGGTCACTGTAACTGCTGAGCCCGCTTCGAGATCGCTTTTTGCAACGGCTTCGATTCCTATTTCACGGAGAAATCCAACCGTTGAGCGAGATAATCCTTGATCGAGGAGATACTTCATCAGACGCCATGAATCTCAAGTACTTTGTCATCTAGATGAGCAGCTGCATACGTCAACGCTTGGTGAATGTCCTCTTCTTCGAGCTCCGGATATTCTCGCATTAGTTCACAACGATCCGGGTAAATTGCCAATGCCTCCAATACTCGGCGTACGGTTAATCGCATCCCTCGAATGCACGGTTGTCCATTCATCTTCATTGGGTCGATCGTGATTCGATCTAAGTTCGTCATTGCCATTCATTCAATCCTTAAGCGAAAGCGGTCCATCCATTGTATCTCGCGGCGTTCCCGTGTGTATTTCAGATCTTGCCAATGTCGTATCGAATCAGTAGGTGCCGCCCAGCGTATTCGTAGGACGGCGATGCTGGCGTGGGCGTATGACCAACAAACGGTGCCATTCGCGTACAGAACTAACCGCCATCATCTCTGGTTTCGTATTGTAACTCCAAGAAATGGACATGAGCGGAGAGGCTGTCCATAAACTGGTGCGTCGAGAAGCAGAAAAACCTTCAAGGGCAGAAAGATCGAACGCAGAAAAATGAGGGTGCATATCTTTCTGCGTTCGATTTTTCTGCCATACAATTGGGTTCGTTCGGTCCGTCTAATCTATTCCTTTAAGTGGCTTGTTATCTAGCTGTAGCAAAACACTCTCTTGCCATCTTTTGTAAGGGCATAAAGTATCGAAAAGTGGATGGAACGAATAATGGCAGTTCTCCACATTTTTGCAAGATTATAAATGTGCTATAACAGCTTATGCTGTCTTGTGAATTTTCATTCCCATCGAAAGGCCTCTGTAGTGAACATTCTCATGGTCGACTCGGTTTCGAAGGACTCACGCCATCGACGAATTTTCTTGCTTGTCGCGTCAGTCACACTTGTTTTCTTCGTAGGTGGCTTGTTGTTCGGAAACGATGACCAAACGAAACAACCCCAGAGCAACAATGTGAAACGTCCGAAAACCCCATTTCAAGTCCAGGTCGTTTACTCGCCTAAATACCTTATCAACCTTGGCGGACTTGAAAAACTACACCCCTTTGACATCCACAAGTATTCCAAGATTCATAAACAACTTGTTGCGGATCAGTCGATCTCTGCGAGTCATACTCTCAGTCCCGAATCGCTTACTCCCGAACAACTTCGCTTGATCCATTCCGATGAGTATTTGGAAACTCTCAAAGACAAAGAGATGTTGATTAGGTACTTGGAAGCCCCGGCACTAAAGTATGCCCCCGTAAACTTAGAAACGGCCGTTGTTGAACCATTTCGCTTCGCAAGCGGAGGAACGCTTCTGGCTGCCCGTACTGCATTAGACGTGGGGATCGGAATAAATATAGGTGGTGGTTATCATCACGCCAAACCGACATCCGGTGAGGGGTTCTGTCTCATTGCTGATATTCCAATTGCCATTCGTCAACTGCAAGCAGATGGCCACATCAAAAAGGCGTTAATCGTCGATGTCGATGTTCACCAAGGGAATGGGACAATTCGTTGTTTGCCAAACGACGAATCCACGTTTACGTTCTCCATGCACCAAGCGGAAATCTATCCGCAACCAAAAGAAGTGGGCGACTTGGATGTCGAAGTCCCATCCGGATGTCAAGATGAGGAATTCAATCGACTTCTATCTGAAAACCTTGAGAACATTCTTAAGGACTTTCAGCCAGACATCTGCTTCATCGTGGGCGGGTGTGACACACTCAAAGGAGATCCGCTAGCCAGCTTGGAAATGACCCCCCAAGGAATTGTCGATCGTGATGCTTTAATTGTCCGCACGTGTGTCGATAAAAAGATTCCTGTCGTCTTGACCCTTGCTGGCGGATACAGCAAAGACGCTTGGAAAGCTCAGGCCCAAAGCATCAAGAACATTATCGATACATACGGTGTTCGGATGTGATTATATTGCCATTCGGCCTACGCACGAATAGCAATGTCCTCACTCCTCCATCTCAACTCCTCCGCTTCACTAATCAAGTAGTTGGCACGGAAAGGGTTGTCGGTGACGCGATTCGAAGTATTTCGGCGTTGACAAAGCGGAACGAAAACCAGATAGGGCAGAAAGATCGAACGCAGAAAAATGAGGGTGCATATCTTTCTGCGTTCGATTTTTCTGCCATACAATTGGGATTACTACAAGTAGGCGGAACGAATTGCAGCAAGATTGAGGAGGTGAATCGCTCCTCACGGAAAATGGGTCGCATGTTCGTTCACCATACAGCGATTATCAGGGCGAATCGTTGATTCGAAAATCTTCGCATGCGATTGGTGCTAGGGGGATTGGCGTGCGAGGGGCTAATGCTTCGGGAATGTTAACCGGCGTGCGACCCCTTTGCTCGCGCAGCGGGCTGGTAATACCAGCCCGAAAGCGCAAGGTGAGGGATTGCCCCGTTCTAACTCCGGCCTAATCCGCGCGAATCGGTAATTCGCAAACCTTCGCAGGCGATTGGTGCTAGGGGGATTGGCGTGCGATGGGCTAATGCTTCGGGAACGCTAACCGGCGTGCGACCCCTTTGCTCGCGCAGCGGGCTTGTATTGCGAATCGGCGATTCGATCCTTCGCATGCGATTGGGGGCTAGGGGGATTGGGGTGCGGGGGGCTAATGCTTCGGGATCGTTAACCGGCGTGCTGTGCCGTAACTGCGTCTCTTGCGAGACTTGTTACGGCCTACAAGAACTTGTTACGGTCTACAAGAACTACAAGAACTTTTGCATGAATCAGTTCTTGGCGAGATGAATCCGGATGCCTTGGATCTTCATGTCAGGCAGTGTGCGTTGCATGTGTCGGAGCGCTTTGACTTTTTGGTACTCGAGCTCGGATCGCACGATATCATTCGCAGCGAAAACGTGAAGTTGGCCTCTTTTGATTTGCCCCACTTTAGATTGGGAGCACAAGGCTTCGCCGACCGCGTGGAGCCATTCCTCTTCGATAAGCTGGCGGGATTGCTGAGCGGCATACCCTTTCTCCATCATGACTCGATCCAAAATCGAAGAAACCGACTTGGGCCGTAGCCGCGACGGCATCGGTTTGGGAATTTGATTGAGATACATGGCTTCTTCATCAAACTCAGCACTCATTTGGACATTCCTCCGATGAAAAAACAATCGCGGTTCACCAGCCTCAGGCTTGGTATTGCTGAGCGATTGCGGTCGCTATGGAAAAGAGATGACTATCCCAACGCGATCTTAATCGCTTGATCCAAGTCCGCTTTGAGATCGTCAACGTCTTCTAATCCAACCGAGATTCTAATCAACGAATCGACGATCCCAAATTTCGCACGAGCCGCTGGATCGTAACTCGCATGAGACATCGATGCCGGCTGCTCAATCAACGATTCTACCGCACCAAGACTCACCGCGAGACCAAATAGATCGGTCGATTCGCAAACTTTCTTGGTTTGCGAAAAATCCCCTCGGACTTCGAATGATACCATTGCACCAAATTGGTTACCCATTAGGCGTGTCGCCAATTCGTGCTGCGGGTGTGACTTTAATCCTGGATAGAGAACTCGCGTCACCGCAGGATGGTTCTCAAGCCAGTTCGCTATTTCTAAAGCGGACTTGGACTGCTCCCGCATGCGCAAAGCCAGAGTCTTGATGCCTCGTTGCAATAGGAACGAATCGATGGGAGCCAGAACTGCGCCGGTAGCATTTTGCACAAAGTACAATTGCTTGTGCAGTTCTTCGGTGCGGCTCGCCAGTACTCCAGCCAGTACATCGCTATGACCACCGAGATACTTTGTGGCGGAGTGCATAACGATGTCCGCCCCCAGTTCGATGGGTCGCAGAATCGCAGGAGAGGTAAAGGTGCTATCGACTCCGAGTAACGCACCATGCTGGTGAGCTAAGTCTGCAATGGCTGCGATATCGGGGATCGACATAAGTGGATTTCCGATGCTTTCAATCCAAATCATTTTTGTATTGGGTTGAATCGCAGATTTGAGTGAGGCTAGATCGCAGGAATTGGCTAGGCTGACCGTGATACCAGATCGATCGCAAATCTTATGAAGCAATCGATAGGTTCCACCATAGATATCACTACCCGCGACGATATGATCCCCTGAGCGAAGCAGCATCGTGGCGCAATGCGTCGCAGCCATCCCAGACGAAAAGGCCAATGCACCTGCAGCACCCTCCAAGCATGCGATGGTTTTCTCAACGGCAGTGCGGGTTGGGGAACCGCTTCTGGCGTAATCGAACGTTCCCCAAGTCCCCGCGCTGGGCTGAATAAACGTCGTGGCCATATGAATAGGTGTTACGACCGCGCCGCTGGCTGGATCTGGTTCGCTGCCGACGTGAATCGCTTTGGTTTGAAACTTCATGCGTCTAATGCTTGCTTGAGGTCTGCGATGAGATCATCACCATCTTCAATGCCGCAGGACATGCGGATCATGTTGTCTGGGATTCCGAATTGAGCACGAATCTCAGGTGGATAGTCGAAGTAGCTCATGACGAGCGGTTGCTCGATAAGAGATTCGACGCCCCCCAAGCTCGGGGCAATACGTGGGATGCGGCACGCGTCGATGACATCTGCGGTTCGTCTCCAATCTGCATCTTTGACGAGGAAGGTGATCAAACCGCCAAAGCCCTTCATCGTTTGTTTCGCAATTTCGTGGCTTGGGTGCGATTCCAAGCCAGGGTAATAAACGCGTTCAACACGAGGATGATTTTCCAGGAATCTTGCGATACGCAAACCGTTGTCATTGTGCCGCTCCATGCGAAGAGCGAACGTTTTTAGTCCACGTTCGAGCAGGTACATGTTGTGAGGCGAGTTGATGCCCCCCAAAATGCCTCGTAGTTTTCTGACATCTTCCAGTTTTTCTTTGCTACCGCAGATGACGCCGGCCAGCAAATCGTTGTGGCCACCCATATATTTCGTGGCGGAATGCCAAACGTAATCAACACCGTATTCAATAGGGAGCACGTTGTAAGGCGTAGCCAGGGTCGCATCGATGAGGGTTTCGACCTCGTGAGCTTTTCCGATGGCTACGAACTGCTCCAGATCGATGCAAGACAAATGGGGATTGGTAGGTGACTCACTCACGATCATTTTGGTTTTCGAATTGATGGCTGCTTCCATCGCATCGTAATCACCCGTCTTCACTTGTCGGGTAATGACGCCGAAACGAGAAAGGTGTTTGGCGCAGAATTCGCGACTTCGGTGATAGCACTGGTCAAAGAAAACGATTTCGTCGCCAGC
>JBKCTT010000019.1:0-22227 GCA_046318795.1 Pirellula sp. | reverse complement strand
CAAAAAAACCACTTGGATCAGTTGCATTGGTTGGTCCATTACCCACATACCGATACAGGTTTTCGTCGCCGCCGGCGAAGCCGATGGGGTCTTGGCTGATGAAGCGGCCTTGCTTGGGGTCGTACCAGCGGTTCCAGTTGTTCTGCAAACCTGTCGCTTCGTCAAAGTACTTGCCCGTGTATCCAAACACTATGTCCGTCGGCAAAGCCGCGCCTCGTCGATCACCAAACGGATCGTATTTGCGATGCCGATCCACCGAGGCAACTCCCGTGGCCGGGTTGTAATCGACTATGTCCTTGATCGTGCCTTGATGATCCGACATCGCCCACTTGGTATTCGGTGCTGTCATCCCTTCCAAGAACTGCTCATCAGCCAGCAACTCATCGACCGAGTCCGACCATAAGTAACGATGCAACGTATTAATGTAACCGTCTTCCCACTGCAGCAGCGGATTGATCCCCTCATCGTACGCAAAATATGTATTGTTAAACGTGCCCGATTGCGTCCGTTTGACCATCCGATTGAACGCATCGTATTCGTAAGTCACCCAATCCGCATTGCCAATGCTAACTTTCGTTAATCGGTTCCGATGATCCCACTCCAGCCGCTTTTGTGGGCTACCGCTGGTTGTGATCGACGTCAGATTCCCTTCGTTGTCGTAGGTCATTCCCACTCCATTGGGAGCGGCCGTTAGCCGATTGTCGGAATTGACGGTGTAACCTGTTCCGGTGCGATTCCCTCTCTGGTCATAGGCTAGAGTTTGAGAAACATCGTTGTAACCACCACTGGCGGTGGTATCGACCACCGAGGTTAACTGGGATCGCTTGTCGTAATCGAAATCGACTTTACCGTCCAACGTTGAGGTAATGGACGTGATTCGATGCATATCGTCATAAATCAACGAATAGGTGTTTAGATTCGTTGTTCCCTGTTTATGAGCAATTCCTGTTAATCGTTTGGTTGTGTCGTAACTATAATCCGTCGTGGCAACAGGATGAGCACTAGAAGTGCTTTCGAACCGAGACAGCTTCGATCGCAGTCCTTGGGTATTGTATTCGAAGGAAACACGTTTATCGACCACAGGGGAGCTACCAGCCTGTCCGGTTTGGACGATCTGAGTTAGACGCCGCAGATTGTCGTAAGCGTAGGTGTTTCGGAAATCGTTATTGTTACCATGAACAGCGCGCAGCTCGGTCCTTTGGTCCACTGCATTAAAGGACTGATGAAACGTGAATTGTAGACTTGTATAGGTACCCAAGATGTTTTGAACGGTGGTGGCTCGCCCCAAGTTATCTCGAACGTAGTTGATGGTAGCCGACGGATCGCTAACCGACATCAACTCGCTATCCGCATTGTAACTCGAAGTTATGGTCCTGAGAGGAGAACTCCTGCGTAAATTCGTGGTATCAACCCGAACTGGAAGCATGTTCACACCAGCATGAATGCCCCCAAAGGTGATATGAAAGCCTCCGGTACCACTTGCGGTAACAGTAACTCCATCAAGGCTTGTAAAAGCGTTCAAAGCGTTGGCAACATCGCCAGCGATCGCAGCGGGTGAAAGAGGAGGAGAAATTTCATTTCCATAAGCGATTGTCCAGTGTCCCTGATTACTCGTATTCCATCCTGCAATCTGGATCGTCTGGTTTTCCGACGTTGTAACCCCGTTCACAAGCGTCTGTGCGAAAGCCGCTACTGTGCCAGCTGTCGCGACCATATTGCTAGTCCAGATTTGCACTTGGTTCTGGTTTTGCCCCCCGCGTGCGTTACGAAACGTAATCGAAAAGGTTCGACTAAATGTGGTGGGAGCTGAGACTGTTACCGCAACATTGCCAGCACCAACATTGGAGAGTGCCTCCAGTGCGGATTGGATAGTTGCACTATCTGCGTTCCACGATAAGTTCGATGTATACTGACCATTAAACCCTAATAGGAAAGTTCCGGTCACGTTAGTTGTTGAGACGGAAGCGTTCCAACCGATGTTTTGTTGTTCGTTTCGGACGGCTCCATCCTCGCCAGTAACAACCGTCGCGTTGAAAGTGCCCGGAGTACTAGTCCATTCTTCGCGTATCAATCGATCGAGATTGTCGTAGACATAACTCGTTCCACGGTTGTTTCTGTCAACAGTCTTAGTCAAGTTACCAGCAACATTGTAGATGTAAATCCGACTTCCCAAGCTGTTGGTTTCACTGATTTGGCGATTCAACGCATCGTATTGAAAGGTGGTCGTATCGGATGCCGAATTCGGCCCCACCGGAACGGCATTGTCGACGATTTGCGTCAAATTTGAGAAGGAATCGTAGCCAAACTCTGTGACCTTTTCCCGTTGGTCTTCTTTGCGGAACAATCGACCGTGATCGTCATACTTGAGTCGAGTCCATGGTCTGGGTTTTGAGCCCGCATTGTCTGGATCTGGCTCCAGGATTTTGGTAACTTGGTCGTAGAAATTGTATTCATAGGATGTTTTCGAGCCTGACGGAACCGTAACCTCAGTAACTCTTCCCCGAGCATCTCTTTCATAGGACGCTTGTATTCCGATGGGATCAGAGATGGATTTCAAACCTTTTGGATCATAAGTGTAGATGGCAATCGGACTGGGTAGTGGGCCTGCACCATCTGGATCAGGGTGATGGATTTGGGTTGTGCGCCCCAATTCATCGTAAAGAAAAGTAGTTGTTACTCCCACTGCATCCGTTGAACTGGTCAACCAGTCAACTTCATTGTAGGCCCATGTGGAAATCGGAGACAATAGTGGCCCCGCACCATCTGGATCCGGATCAATTCTCGAAATTAATCGTTGTGCATCATCATATACGCTGGTGGTCACGCGCCCCATGGGTGAGGTGATCGTCGTTAGATCACCTCTTATGTTATACCCAAAGACCGTTGCAGGTGCGGTTAACGGACCGGAACCGTCAGGATCAGGTTGAATCTCTTTGGTAATCCAATTTCGACTATTGTACTCCAAATGTGTTACGCGCCCGAACCCACGATCAATCGCAGTATTGCGACCAAGGTTGTCATAAACGTAGGAAATCGACAACGGATACTGCGGCCCATTTCCGTCGGGATCGGGCAATGTTTCCCTTACCAATAAGCCTCTCGAATCGTAAACATTTTCGGAGCGATTCCCATTGCCATCGATTCTTGCAGTTAATTCGCCCGCAAGGTTATATTCGTAAGTCTCTTCATGCTTAAGGACGGCTCCCTCAAAGGATCTCTTGGACTGAATCCTACCTAGTGAATCATACTGAATATCAAGCCAGCCGTTGCTCGGTGGATTGGGGTTGAGGGTAAACTCGGCATCTCTCGGGACACGATTTACGCGAGTCAATCGCCCGATACGATCATAGACATAACCCTCTTTTAGGTTCCCATACATCGGGTGATAGCGAAATTCAAGCCGATTATCGTCGTCGTATTCGTAGTTCACGGTTCCAACGTAGAGACCGCCTTCGTCTCGCTGTCTAGTCAAATTCCCACGCGAGTCATAAAGCAGAATATTCTCCGGACGCGGGAGAGGACCAGCCCCATCAGGGTCGGGTAGCTGATAGGAACTTACCCAACCTCTGTTATTGTACTGGATGTCGGTTTCGTTGAGTCGCGGATCGATGTGTTTGATAACCCGCGACATAGCGTCGTATCTGAACTGCGTTGTCGCATTCACTCGGTTCACAATGGAGATATTACGACCGAGAGCGTCATAGACGAATGTCGTGACCTTAGCGAGTTCGTCTACCGAGCGGACGAGTTGATCGGCGGTGTTGTAACCAAAAGATACCACAGAAAGATCAGCCTGCTGCTGAGCGATCAGCCTGCCAAGCGCATCGTATTGGAAACTATTAGAGGTACTGGAAAGTGGTCCGGGGCCATCAGGATCCGGATAGGTGATACTCGTAGGAAGCCCTCTCGAGTTATAGGTGACAACCCTAATGTTGCCTGCACCATCGACAATATGAATGTCATTACCCATGGAATCGTGGACGAATCGATTTGAACGCCCCACTGGATCGACCGTTACCATGATCTGTTGATGAAGTTCAGAATAGGCCTGCTTGAATTCCCCACCATCGGGAGCTACATAGATGGTCATGCTCCCGACGCTATTGTATCCAAAGCGAGAGCGCGGAGCCTGCAATGGACCGGTTCCGTCAGGGTCGGGCTCATAAGCATCGTATGCTTGTCCATTCGAATTCCGTAAGGTGATTCGTTGGTTGCCAAGCGGTGTGATCGACTGGGTAATGTTCCCGTATCGATCCGTCAGAAATTGCCACAGTTTGCCCTGTCCATCCGTGATCCTAGCAAATGCATCCGATGGCCTAAACAAAACGTTACCGGTTGGCCCGATTGGTAAACCCTGCACTTCACTAGGCAATACCCCCCACGTCTCCGTGTTTGCGTACGTTACTTGACTCAGCCGACCATGCGTTGGGTTGAAAGTGAACGAGGTGGTTTCCTGAACCGCATTGGTACGGCCCGTGAGCGTCGAGCCTGAATATGCGAATACGATGTTAGGAGACAGTAACTGCCCCGCTCCGTCGGGATCAGTAAGCGAATATCCGGCTAGATTGACTCCTGCGTGCGTTAATTGCGTGGTTCTGCCGGAATAGTGCTGAATCGAAGTCACTTTGCCAGACGTATAGTTCAGATTAATAACGCGACCATAGGGCTCGGTTATCGAGGTAAGCTCATGCGCTAATCCATCACCATTTCGATCAGCATAGGTAAAGCTGGTTACGTTGGTGAACCGATCTCTTACGGAAAGGAGCAACCCCGCTGAAGAATAACTTGAAACGAGTCCAAATTTGTCTCGTATTACAAAGCTGTTGTCTGCGTTCTTTGTCAAAACACGAAACGTGGTGTCCCCGTCGGCAAATCCATACGAACTGCCCTGTTTCGGGAACCAAAGCGTATCTCCATTGCCATGAACCAACATAACGCCGTTGGATTGTTCAACGAGTCTATCGAGCCCATCGAGCGACCAGCCTGATCCAAAAACCGATTGGCTTCGATTAACGATGGCCTGACGACCTGAAAAGTTATGAGTTCGAGATGGTCCCGTGGTTCTTATAGTCACCTGAAAGTTATACATGCCAGTCGGCAGTGACCTACCGTCCGCTTGCATGGCGACACGAATCTTTTGGTTTTGTGTGAGCGTGTTGGTTGCGTACTGGACTTCTGGATAGGCAACTCCGTTGAAAATCAATTGCGCGAAGACGCCAGAGGGCACGAGCCCTGGAGCTAACTGTGTTTCTATCTCGACGATGGGACGTGTCAGTGAATCGGATCGGTAAACCAGGGACATATTTGGCAAGACATCCTCAACGAGCATAAGCCCACCAGTTTTGGCCATTGCCCCGTCTGTTTCCGATGAGGAACCTGACGGAATATTCATGTATCCGATTCCAAATCCTTGTGAACCGGGCACGGCATTGAACACGTTGGAGTTTTTGTTCTCCCGTGGAAACAGTCTTGTTCCCACAGCGATTTGAACGGTTGCAATAGAGCTTGCCGAAACGCCGTTGCTTGTACGATAAGTAAAGGTATCGTATCCAGAAAAACCAGGATCAGGTCGATAGGTAAACGTGCCGTTACTTCCCAAACTAGAAATTATTCCGCGAGTCGGATGTGCGACGATAATAGGCGCAGCCGTGACTCCCTCATAGGAGAAATCATTGGCTAATAGCGGCGGGTTCGCGGAGCTAGTGGTTACAACAAGATCGGTGTCCGACTCCGTGTAATAGTTGTCGTCCTGTGCAATCGGGTTGGCGTATCGAAAATCGCGCATCGTCAATCGAACATTGTCAAATGACTGAATGGCACTAGGATTTTGGGTCATGATACGAATTTCTAGGGGCTGCGTTGGTGCCGACGTAGAAGTGACGTAGACCAGTGAGGACGTGGCGAATCCACCATTGACTGGTACCACGGTCTTTTCATCTTGATAGGCAAGCAAAACTCCACCACTTCTCAATTCCATTCGCCAGTCAATAAACGCCGCATCAAGTCGATCGCCAAGATCAATCTGCAGACGATACTCTTTGTTGGGCAAGGGCACGTGAGTCAGCACCTGACTGGCCATGCCGTTGGATAGCAAAAGTTGGTTTTCGCCATGCGTTGTGAGTCCACCCGCAAAATGGAAAACAGATGGGTTGAGCAATCCCGTGTGCCCGACTGCTCCAAAGCGTAATAAGTTCCATCCCGTCAAAACGTTCGGGATATACCCCCCATCAGGCAACAGTTGCGATTCAAATGATGGATTGACAATGGGAACCGAAACCGGAGGAGCGATGTTCGCAGCAACAGACAGATCTCGCATCGTAAGTCGGATGTTGTCAAACGATGGGATTGCACTGATGTTCCTCGCAATGATTCTAATCTCGAGAGGCTGCGTTGGTGCCATCGCAGGTGTAATGTAGACCAAAGTAGCGGTGGTGTATCCGCCATTGGTTGGCAACATGTCTTTTTCGTCCTGATATGCAAGCAAAGCTTCACCACTCCGCAACTCCACGCGCCAGTCAATAAATCCAGCGTCGAGACGATCCCCCAGATCAATCTGCAGACGATATTCGTGGTTAGGAAGGGGTATATGGTTGAGCAACTGGCTGGCCATGCCGTTGAATAGCAATAGCTGGTTTTGACCGTTTGTCGTGAGCCCGCCGTCAAAATGGACGGATGATGGATTGAGTACACCTGTGACCGCAGTTCCGCCAAAATGCGTTAAAGTCCAACCCGTTACAGCATTGGGGATATAGCCCCCATCAGCTAGCACCTGCGACTCAAAAGAAGGATTGACGATGGGAATCGAAACGGCTGGAGCAATGTTGTCAGGGCTTGATGCAACCCTCTGAATACGGAATGCATCTGCGGTGACATTTCCATCGCCAAGATCGGTCATTCGCACGCGAAGCTCCGTCGACGTGACAGTGAAAACACCGATGTGCTCCCAGGTCGCCGCATCAGCGATATAGTCATCCGGAGCAAGCCGTTGATTGAGAGTCGCATGGCCCACGACTTGCGAACCGCTAAGAACCGTAATTGGTGTGTTAGAGCCGTTCCATGCTACCCCTCCTTGCCAAGTCGCCGAGAGGCGATAGACACCCGGGGCTACCAAGAAACTCCACTCCATGACCTCACTACCGTTTACGGGAAATGCGGTCCAAGCAATCGAGTTTTTGTAGCCACCCATTGTCGTCGTTGAACCAAACCAGCCTGATTTGGAGAATCCACTATCGGATTCGTCAACGATCCCAACATTTGTGACTTGCGTGAGTCGTTCGATTCGTATCGCATCTGCTGTGACAAGCCCATTAGATTGGTCCCTCAATCTAACGGTTAGCATATCTCCTCCAACATATGAGAATACCCCGACCGTCTCCCACCAAACATTCGATGATAAAAAATCATCGGGCGCGATCTGCTGGTTTAACGAACCATTGCCAATGAGCTGAAACGTATTGGTCGAACGGACCGACCTGAAGAGCTGCACTGGAACATTGGACCCATTTGCGGGATTTCCCGCATTCCAAGTTACCGAAACGCGATACATGCCTGGTTCGATGGCTTGAAACATGTAATCGACGTATTTCGAACCATCTGCAGGGGACGCGCTTTGGAGCACGGTGTTTTGAAAACCGCCTTGGCCGTTGATTTGCGTCCATGAACCCATGCGTATGGATTGAGCCGTAGGAACATTGGTTGAGTCTATAACCAGTTCCTGTTCGACTCTTTGGAGTCGAATTGCATCTGCGACCACAAACCCACCTGTACCTTCATTGAGCCCCACTGTGAAGATCGTCGAAGTAATGACAACGGTTCCTAGGTTCTTCCAATGTACTCCACTATCAAAAAAGTCGTTGGGAGCAAGTTTTTGATTGACCGAGGCAAAGTTTACACTCACTCCGTTTTGAGTGTGAAAGTACTGCGCGCTGGCTGAATTGGTTTCGTTTGCGCCATTCCACGTCGCAGATACTCTATAAGTGCCCGGTGCCCAAACGTTAAAGCTCCACCTAAGAGACTCGGAATTGTTGGACGGTGCTGAGGATCTAAGTACGGATCCACCGTAGCCAGAACCAGTAATGGTGGCCCATGTACCAACTCGCTGAATCATAGGCGCTGCCTGGGAACTATCACCGATCATCATAACGGAAAGGACTCGACGTGCCTCGAGCTTTTCCATCGATAGATGTCGTTTAAAATCTTTAATCCTCTGGGACTTTGAATCGTTCAGGCTCTTTTTTTGAGCACGAAGAATATTAGAGCTTCGCACGATTCTCTTCAGGACGTTTGATAAGCTGGATGGTCTTTTCACGACTCGGCTGCTTTCTATTGTAAGAGTTGATCTTCAAGTTTCTGAAGCATCTAGGCGCACAATAAAATGAAAACGAGCTGGCTAGTTCGGAGAACACTGCCAACTTCACAATGCAACTGACAAGAGAACGATTCAAAAGAATTAGAATGAGCAAACGAACTCGATAAGCGATGGCGTTGGGGCATTTTTTCCACATGACTCCAAAAGTGTGGCAGAATCCTTAAATACAAATGTGTTTTAAAAAGTAAGCAATGAAAAATGCATTGTCAACCACCCCGCGCATCGATGAATCGAAACTTAATGTCGTCTGCAGCAGTACCAACGTTTTCTTAGATTGAATTCGTGCGATTCGATATCGTGAATGAAAGCCTCTGTCTGTGACGAAGAGAATTCGATTGGACCCCGTGGGCTGAGAGATCGCAGAGTTCTACCAATGAAACAAACTCTGCTCTCTCAGCGCCTTTACCTTTCCTTTCTGTGTCTTCATCAACAAGGGCATCTGATGCATACCATTGACTCTGCAGATACAGGTCGTATTACTTCCCGTTTGTCGCGTCAATGCAGAACAAAAACCTTGATAGGGCAGAAAGATCGAACTCAGAAAAATGAGTACTGTATCTTTCTGCGTTCAATTTTTCTGCCCTGGCTGAAAAGATGAGCTATGCGATACCGTATCCTCTTCTATGCAAAGAACTCCTCGCTTACTCAAACACAAAAACAGATATTCTAGCCTTGTCCATGAAAAGAGTAGAGCTACAGAATGGGTAGCTTGGTTGCGCCGTCGCGATCGGCGCAGTGGAACGAGAAACGATCCTGGTGCTTGGCTTGGTGCGTGGCTAATGCGATTTGCGGGGTGTTATTATGAGCGGACAAGTGTCCGAGGCATACCCATCGTAAACGGTCTTCATCACACGAGTCTAATAGCGAGGCTGCATCAGCATTTGAGATGTGCCCTCGCTTGCCTGAAATGCGTAGTTTGAGATGTTGTGGATAGGGGCCATCGCGCAACATCTCTTCGTCGTAGTTGCTTTCTAAAAGTACTGCATCCAATGTACTAATGACGGCATGTAGTTCTTCGAAAACATGTCCTAAGTCGGTGAGCAATCCAAACCGACAACCAGACTCTATCTCTTCAATAACAAAACAAACCCCTTCAATGGCGTCGTGAGGTGTTCGTATCGATTCGATTCTGAGTCCTCCTATTTCAAACGGCCTTCCCGTCACAAAATGATTTGGATGCCCCATGCAACCAATCGAAGGCTTGGCTCGGGTTGCATTCCAAGTTCTTAGATTGGCATGGACCGGTAATCCAAATTTGCGGCTAAAGACACCAACACCACTAATGTGGTCATAATGTTCGTGCGAAAGCACGATCGCGTGGCAATCGCGAATATCGTAGCCATGCTCAGCTAACCGCGACTCCGCTTTGCTGCCGCTGATTCCAGCATCGAATAACACTGCCGTGTCGCCACTGCGAACGTAGATGCAATTTCCTGAACTTCCTGATTGCAATGCGATGACTTCCATGCCGAAAGTTTATCGTGCGGTTCGGTCTTTTGGAAGGAAAAAGAACGAACTGGAAAAAAGCTTGACGGTGATACTCAATGGGGTGTCGAAAAGCTAGGCTCCACAATCCTTTTATCGGCCAATAGATCCTTTCTGTTTGCCCGAACCGTCACGGACTGTGGTTCGCGAGCTAGTGCTAGTTGCTGAACCTGTCGTTCGACCGCTAGAGTCGCGAAACGTTGTTTTGGACGAGGTCTGATTAGAAGTCCCCATCGTTCTACCACTGGATGAGCGAAAGGTTGTTTGATCTCGATTTGTCGTGGCAGATCCTACCGATCGGCCGCTCGCATCTCGAAACGTAGCTCGATTCCCAGAGGTGTTCGCTGTACCAGTCAACCGACCCGACGAGTCTCGAAAGGTAATGGAGTTGCCAGAGCGGGATATCGTTCCCTGTAGTCGGCCCGATGAATCTCGAACGACAGCCTTGCCATCTTTAGGAAGCGATAAAGCAGATTGCCACTGAGGTTGCTGTGGGACTTTGCCATCTTGGTTGTCATCAGAGTGAACACATGGTGTAACATACAAAAGGAACAAGTAAGCCAGCAAGTGGTGCAATGGATTTCGAATGAGCATGTTAAAGCCTGATATGCGGTAAGTGTTGTGACAGGTGAGCCATCGGTCTTGGTGAAAATCCTCTTAGAGGAAACTCTGTGATGTTAAAGATGCAACAATCATACCAATTTTGTTGTGCCAATCTAATTTTGACCAAGACGCTAAAGAGACCGCAATCCTAGAAATTTTCAATGTCGATTCGGCGACTCGCGATGGCGGGCCGGCTTAACGCTCGACTACGTTGGTAGTCATCCTCGGCAAAACCCAGCTCCCAAGGTGTCGGTCCAACCCACGTGGTTTCTCGCCCGTGGATTTCTATTTCGCCTGCCTTCAAATCAAACGTGAGAGATGCCCAAAGTGGTTCTGCGTAAGGGCACGTGTTAGCAATTGAGGGATACTTCGTTTGAATCTCAGGCGAATAGTTTGCATGTTTCTTACCCACCCAAGCGTACGAAGCACTGTTGATTTGAACATGGGGAATTCCATCGGTCTCTTTGATATAATCCAAGTGAGCATGTCCAGATAAGACGAGAATAACTTTGCGAAACCCGGCGCGACGATTTTCGCTCGCCAAGACCTCCCGAACTTTGGTGCCGCTTCGAATATGTTTATCGTAGCCATCGATCGGTTGGTGAATCATGATGATCGTTGGCAGACGTGTGGCTTGCAAATCTGCTTCAAGCCATTGGATTTGCTCGTCATTCACATTGCATGGATACCCAGGTTTACCGTCTGGATCGTTGCCATCGAGAGCGATCAAGTGTAAGCCATGGAGATCCTGGCTAAAGTATCGTCCTGGGCTTTGATAGTATTCGACGGTTTGTTCTCTGCGAAAGCCACCGTCGGTATCGTGGTTTCCCAGCACGTGGAATTTGCCTCCGGTGAATTCGTTCCATTTGGCCATGAAAGAATCGTTACGAGAATGCGGAACGCAGAAATCCCCGAGATTGATGATTCCATGGGCTTGCTGACTTTGCATATCCGATACGAACGCCGAAATTCTCTCAATGCCATCATGCATGATGTCTTGATGCACATCTGCGATTACACCCAAGCGAATCGTCTCATCGCGAGGGCCATCTGCTCGTGCACGTGCGAGTTCCGGAGCAAGAAGCGTTAAGCTGCATGCTCCTGACGCTTGCAAAAAACGTCTGCGATCTACCAGTGCGTTCTGGGGCTTGATGCCATAAGCATTCTCTTTTCGCATATGGTTCTACCTGTTCTCGTTTCCAAATGGGACGGGCTGAGCCTCATCGTAACACGTTATGGCGAGTTTGGTAGAACGTTGATCAAATCGTTTTTGGTCGCACGGCTGCTTTGAGATGTTTCCAAACTTTGCGAGCACATTTTCGATCGAGTCGAACCAACTGCTGTTGACGAACGTCAAAGGTGATTAACTTATCACTTGCATTCTTTGCATAAACAAAGGGCAGGCAAACGGTCACGACCTTAAAGGGGTGGCCAGCTTGCTCGGGCACGAATCGGAGTCGTACCAGTTCATCGGCAGGGAGTGGTGTATCGCAGCAGCACCAAAAATAGGAGGGCATTTCCATCAGTTCGGTGGAGACGGTGATGAAGTCCCCATGTTCGATATCTTCGCCCGATAGTCTCGCAACGACGGTCGTTTGAAATGTTCTTTCCGTTGTCGATTTCATGATTCGTGTCGTGTGGGGAGTGTATAAAAGTCGCCTATGCGTATGCCAAGACTGCATTTATGGAGTCGGCTCGCATCAGCATGTTCGCTCAATTTAGAGGAATACTTCGCGAAATCGTCAGAGCCAAAAAAGCGAATTTGAAATACTGAGGAAAATTCCTGCTTTCCAAGGGATGCGGCCGAATCTCCTTGGGAAATTTTTTCTCTAACGCTCGCTTGCAGCTGCACGAGATTCAAGAATGGCCCAATCGCTCGAGGATTTGGCGATGAGCTCCTGGACCATAACACCCTTTGCCCTGACAAATGGGGAAACTCGCGTTCCCGATATGAATTTCAAGGCGAAGTATGGGGAACTTACGATAAGCGGGGAGATAATCTCTCCCGAAGCTGATCCTGTCCAAGGTGCTACGATCTCGGCTTACCTATGCTGGGGTTTCGATCGCATCGGATGGAAATCTGTTTACGACACACGCAAACTTTCAAAGACTATTTCCACAGATCGGAGGATCGCGAAGCCACATAGGGGGCACCCGACTCACGCATCCACAGCACCAATCCGAGGTGGTTCGTCAAGTTCGTTCGATGCTTGGAGCCGAAGCGCGCGTTTTGGCGAGGTCCGAAATGATCGAATCCGAGATATCCTTTATGTCGTTGAACGACCCTGTCGACGATATCATGGGCATGATCGCGGGATTCGCGTTTTTCGTAAGCATGATTATTGTTTAGCAAATTCTTTACACCGATGTAGTGAATCATTTGCCTCAGTTCGTAACCTTGAAAGCAATCGGGTTCACCGGTGTGTTCTTGCTCGGGATCATCATTTCCGAGAGATTGATTCTCTCGTTGATCGGATTTTGGCCGGGTCTCCTGATGGCACACGCTCTGGCTTGGTCGGCAGAGCAAGCCACTTTATTGCCTGTTAGTATCACGTTGAGCAATACGGCGGGAGTACTGTTGGCAGCCGTCATCATGTGTGTCTTGGCAGCTTCAATTGCCGTGAGAAAGAACACACAATCGGAACCAGCGAGCGTATTCTAGGAGCAGGAGTTATGTCGATGATCCCTCCCATCTTTCAAGTTTCTGCGGTCAACTTCAGCTTTGGTGCTCGTGAGTTACGGAAACAAATACTTTTTGACATCGCTTTAGAGATATACCCTGGCGAGATCGTCATTCTGGAGGGACCATCAGGGTCAGGCAAGACAACGCTGCTAACCTTGATCGGCGGATTGCGGACGTTTCACGAGGGATCGATGAAGCTTTTCGGGACAGAGATTTGCAATGCTGCTCAACAGGATTTAGTGACCCTAAGGCGACGAATCGGCTACATTTTTCAGCATCGTAACTTGCTGGAATTTTTAACAGCCAGACGTAATGTGGAGCTCATGTTCGAGTTATATCCAACGATTGATGAACCGAACAAGCGAACTCGTACGGAAGAGATTCTTGCAGCGGTTGGGCTGCGCGATCACATAGATTTCTTTCCGAGTCCATTGTCGGGGGGGCAGCGCGTGGCAATCGCAAGGGCGTTGGTGACCAATCCTGGATTGATCCTTGCCGATGAACCAACGGCTGCTTTGGATAAAGTCACAGGGCGGTAGATTGTAGAGTTGCTGCAACGGATTGCGAGATCGCAGGCGATTCCCATCTTGATGGTGACTCATGACAGTCGTATCCTCGATATCGCAGATCGAATTGTTCGAATCGAAGACGGGCGGCTAATCAACACGAGTTTGGAGATGGCATGAACTCAAAAGAAAGGGCTATTTCGAAGAAAGTTTATCTCCTTATCGTGTTGGGACTCATTGTCATTGGAGTTGCATGGACGCGAATTCAGACGGCTCGCAGTTTATCCATTCCGGCGGGACATGAAGAGCGAACATTGACGATCGGTGGTCTAGAGCGTCGCCAGCAGCAAACAGTGCCACCCAGGAATGGCACTGGTCAGAGTCTTCAGGAAAGCTGTAAAACTGTTTCAATAAGTATGAATTCGCTTTCGATTTACGGATGTTTGGAATGGGAAACAATTCTGCCCGGCGCCCATCCGCAAGGAAACGTGTTGAAAAAGTCGATGAAAGAGGTAACTTGTCAACACGCTAAATTTCTTGGCAAGCTGTTCTACACTCACACATCTGTGGAGTAGGCTAATGCTGTCTGACCTGTTTCGATATTTCCTTGTTATGCTCGCGTTCCTATTTTTCGGTATCGCACTAGAACCGTTCACAACCCTATCCTCGTCCATTCCTTTTCATCGTGCTGGCAATCGCCACGGTTTTATTATGCTTGCAGTAGGTCTATTCGTTTCATTCTTTCTAGCCAAACTGCATTATCGATTTAGCTGACATCTAGTTTGTTCACTTTTGATTGGCGTAACCTTTACTATCAATACCCTTGTTTTCCAAGGAATTCCTGTATTCATCCTTTTGGTTATTGTTTATGCCGTTTTATTTGTTGCTGTGGGTTCATATTCAAACAGAATTGAGGACGAGAAAGACCGGGTTTGAGATTCATAAAATTTTTACAGGTATAACCACCACAGAATAAGAGACAAGGCCAGCCAGTAATGCTGCGTCCTAAAGTGAGTAGATTGAAGAGGTCTTAATGGTGCAGTTAGGAGTTTAACTGGAAACTAATCTTTTTTAAAGCTGGTTTTCCTTAGGTGTTTTGGATTTCCTATTGTCCCGATCGATGCTCATGCGAGCTGTTAGAGACCGTTTTCGAGCACTTTGTTGCACCGAATTCGGTAACTGTCTCACCACTTGGGTTTATCCCGGTGGGAGCATGACTGAGCAGCTACCGTCAACGCAAGTCGCACACCCCTACCTCCTCCGTCTGGCCGTAGGCCAGACGGAGGAGGTGGGGAGGAAGGGAAAAGGGGCGTGATATTGTAGCCACTCAATCATCGCTCCATCGGCAAGGGGCCGAAGGTGGCGGAATGACTGGTTGCATACGGAATGCAACTTTCGTTGTGGTTCGGGCATTGTTGTGATCAATGCAATGCATTCAAGTTAAACAGCCTGTTGACGCACGTCGCGTCAACCGTGTGCTAGCGCACGATCGGCTAATGGACTTAGTTGCGTGCTGGCGCACGTCGCGTCAACCGTGTGCTAGCGCACCTCTGTTTACTCAGTGCCTTAATAGCGTCCGTTCGTGGTTCTTGGATTTTAGCCCGGTAGGGCGGCCTATGTCTGCCGGTGTGCGTGAGCCACCGGACCTTGGGCGCCCCACTCTTTAAAGCCCGGAGGGCGGCACATAAGTCTGGTGCATCATTTGTCTAACTCAGATTGGTACCCCTCGGCTATCGAAGCTTTCGCGTCCAGCGCTCTTTGTGTCGCCCATCCGGGCTAAGAAGAGAAAACCGCCGAAGTTTTCGTCTTCCGTAAGTCCCTGTAGGCCGTAACAAGTCGCAACGCGACGCAGTTACGGCACTGCACGCCAGGACTGAATGATTAGTCAGTTTAGGGATGAATCGCAGTGATACCTCTGCCGTAACTTCACAAAGCTTTGTTACGGCCTACATAGTCCCCGTAGGCCGTAACAAGTCGCAACCCGACGCAGTTACGGCACTGCACGCCAGGAGTAAATGATTAGTCAGTTTAGGGATTAATCGCAGTGATACCTCTGCCGTAACTTCACAGAGCTTTGTTACGGCCTACATAGCCACCTACCACCATGCTGCGAGATTAGTGTTGATTAGTGAAGATTAGTGTTCCCTAACTCTTACTTGTTCGAAAGCTAAAGAGAACCCCCTCTTGTTCATTACAGTCCTTATGAGGGCAGAAAAATCAAACGCAGAAAGATAAGGCAACCCATTTTTCTACGTTCGATCTTTCTGACAAATCTGTATTTTTTGTTCTGCTTTGACATGTTCTTCGACCAAAGCAAGGGCTGTAACCTTTACCAACTTTCTATTGTTCCGAAAGAGATTCGACGCGATTACAATGAGGAGGTTATCCCTCCCCGTCACGAGGCATTCCCACATGAATCGTTTGGCTTGCTCGCTTTCTGGTTATGCCGTTTGTCTCTCGTTAGCTTGTTGCTCTCCCTTCATTCGATGTCATGGAAGCGATGCGGTTCCCAGCTTCTTTGCAACGCATTGCCTTCGCTGCCACAGCGATTCGACACACGAAGGAGATTTTCGCATTGATGATATGCCCCAGTCGATCGACGACCTCTCGTTTGGTCCACGTTGGAGTCGTGCCTATGAGAGAATTATCTCCGGCGAAATGCCCCCAAAGGAGGAACCTCAACCAAGCCCAAAGGAACGATACGACGCCACCGAATGGATCTCGCTTGGAATCCAGGCATGGGACTCCGCTCAGAATGCGAAACTGGAGCGAGTCTCTTTCAAACGACTAACCCGTGAAGAGTATGTCAACACGATCCAAGATCTATTAGGCTACACCTATCATCCCACCGATCCTGGAGGATTGCCCGAAGATCCTCATTGGCACGGAATCGAAAGGATGGGGAGAGTGCTGTCTCTCACGCCAAGTCATGTCGAGCGATACATCGCGGCTGCCGAGCAAGCATTGCAATGCGTGATTCCACTTTCTCCTCCACCTCAACCATGGCAATGGGAGTGGACTGCACCGGGCATCATTAACTGGAACGGCTACCTTCAGAAACTCAAAGAAGATTCGAACACCCGCAAGCACCGATTGTTGATTGGACCAGCCAACAATTGGAAACACTACGTGGGAGGATTGAATCAAATCCAAGTTCCCTATGCGGGGCAATATCGAATCACCATCGTTGCCAGCGGATTACGTCCCCAGGGTGGCAGTGTCCCTCACTTGGTACTCTATGATGCCACCATCGACCGAACGCTTGCGGAACGCGATGTGGATGCTGCCGAGGAGTCACCGCTTACGATGGAGTTTTTAGTCTGGCTTCCCAAAGGATCGCACGATTTGGTTCTAAGGAATGAATTGCCAGGTTCCTCACCTTACGAGCCGCATCAGCGTGGTGGTAACGTCGACATCTTTACAAATCTAAAGAGCGGCCGTTCTCCGTTTTTGGAGAAAGTCTCTGATGATCAGTTTCGTCCCGGCTAGCGACTCATGAAGACCTGTCCGTAGGGCAGACTATTCTCACGAACTTCATTCGAAAGTTTTACGACGGACCGCCCTTAATAACTCGCTGCACCGAAGTTTGGCTCGATCGTGCTAGCCAAGATTTGGCCACTCACAAGCAATTCAAGGCGTTTCAGAGTTACCAACGCGATCGCGGATTTCCAATGCGAGTGGATAGAGTTGACGACGCAAAAAAATTAGTGGAGGTGACGCTTTTGGAGACAGGTTGGAACGAAATCTTCCGAGAATGGAAACCAGGAACAGTGCATGATTTTTGTGCCTCGACCACGCAGCTTCGAACCTGGGAGCCAAATGGAGGACAATCGGTACCAGACCGGATGTTTGGCATTGTTATACAAGAAATCAAGGAGGTACCAATCGGCTACGGAAATGGCGGTGTATCGATGCTGGTGCAAGTGCCTCGGCTTTATGAGGCCTACCGACCGGGGACAGTTATCAAGCTTTATCCGAGCAATCACCCGGTTCCAATTCTCCCCATCGAAGAGCGATTGCCCAAAGAATTCGACACTTTTCTTCGTCCCTAGCGCTGCGGCCATCCCGACGGACACAAATCGTTTCCAGGGAACCCCGCTTTCCTAATCCTGCACTTGATCTCGAAATACTTTACATGTAAAGTGTAGGCATTGGAATCAGCCTGCGCCAAGTTAAAATGGGGACGGAGTCGACTGTGCGAATCGACATTGCCATTTCGTGGCCAGCAAAACCAACGAGATCAAGCGAGACCTGCTTCCCTTCGGGCCGAGGTTCGGCCTGCGGCTAACAGACAAGTACCCAACAAATAATTCGCAAATAGTTTGCATGTAAACTAAATGGAGCGTTCAAGATGTTCAAAATCAGAAGGGCGGAAGAGCGAGGCCACGGAGAGCACGGATGGCTCAATTCCTATCACACGTTCTCATTTGCAAGCTATCGTGATCCTAATCATATGGGATTTCGTTCGCTTAGAGTCATGAATGAAGATCGCGTGGCAGCAGGGCAAGGGTTCGGGACTCATGCTCATAATGACATGGAGATCGTATCTTATGTGCTCGAGGGGGAGTTGGAGCATAAGGATTCCATGGGTAACGGTGAGGTGCTTAGGCCTGGAGAATTTCAACGAATCACTGCGGGCACGGGAATCACACACAGCGAGTTTAATCCATCGGCAAACCAGGCGACTCACTTTTACCAGATTTGGTTGATCCCGGAACGCAGGGGTCTGGAACCAAGTTACGAACAAAAGGGCTTTGATCCTCAGGGCCGAGAGAATCGCTGGCAGC
Organism: Pirellula sp.; assembly: GCA_046318795.1. GTDB lineage: Bacteria > Planctomycetota > Planctomycetia > Pirellulales > Pirellulaceae > JBKCUI01. The sequence continues at coordinate 3,795 of JBKCTT010000019.1, read as the reverse complement.
TTGTTGCGTCACGGAATGCGAAGGACCACTCATTATTGATCCATCAGGATGCGAACATCTATCTCGCCGATCTCGATAATGGACGAGAGATGACATTCGCAATTCCCAATGGTCGACACGTATGGTTGCAGGTGTTGCGAGGCTCTGTGGAAGTCAATGCGAGCAGACTTAGCACGGGGGACGCTGTAGCGGTAAGCGACGAAGAAGTAGTCACTGTAAAAGCAACAGCAGATTGCGAGTTAATGCTCTTTGACTTGGCCTGACGGTCAGTGACCATTTCACCAAATCATCGCGACGTCGAAGCATTTGCACTAACCTTTATCGACTTCGTAAAACCACTCCTATTTCATTCCACAAAGGAAACAACATGAATCGCTACTTTTCTCTTATTGGCCGAATTATGATCGCGACAATTTACTTGATGAGCGCGGTCGGTAACAAGATTCCCAATTTCACTGGGGTAGCATCGTACATGGCATCCGAAGGTGTGCCAATGCCTAGCTTGATGCTGATCGGCGGCATTGCCTTTTTAATTACAGGAAGTATCTCTGTAATCACAGGATACAAAGCGAAGTTCGGCGCCGGATTGCTACTGGTCTTTCTGATTCTCGCGACCTACTTTTTCCATGACTTTTGGAATTTTGAAGGGGAGGCTCGTCAGCAGCAAATGATCCAGTTCATGAAGAACCTTTCCCTCATGGGAACGATGGTTTTTCTGATGGCAAACGGCGGGGGGCTTTTCAGTGTTGATAATCGATCTTCAAAGATCACAGAAGAAGCAAAGCCGTGATCTAGGGTCAATCGAGTCGCTTTAAGAATGATGGCATCGCCATTTATCACCGAAGATTTAGGTCCCTATTTCAGTGCAAATCGCAACCAGCACGCCGTTGAGGTCTCGAACGTAAGAGACCACTTGTCCCCATGGCTTGGTCTCTGGGCTTGATATCGGTATTGCGCCGGAAGCACATGCTCTTTGGGAGGCTGCGGGGACATCGGTCGTAATCAACGCGATCTCAATCCCTGCAGCCTTGTCGCTCGATCGATTCGGGCGGAAATATTCGCGAGTGCTTACAAACGTTTCGTCAGCGAATGCCATCGCAGTGTTGCCGGTTTCCATTTCTCCGTACTGCAGGCTCTCCTGTAGAAATCGCGTATCTAGTCCAAAGGCTCTAACAAAGAAGTCCATCGTTTCTCGTTTGTAGTAGATTTCGTCGAAGAACTTTATTGTGGGGTGGATGGTGCACGAATCAGTGGGCGTCCTGTGTAAATGACCTCCTGGCGTTCACTACAACGCCCTAGCCTCATAGCGTCGACCGCTACAAGGTCCGGGATAGATTGAGTTGTTTCGTAGGGCAGGATTTCGAAGGGGGCTCTCAAAAAACCTACCCTTTGGCGTTTGGAGGCTTAACGGCTAGAATGCTTGACAGTTATCAGCCTCTATTTGGTAGGAAATGCGTGTCACAACTCGATATCCATTCGATTCTTGGCCCCGAAGGTCGAATCTCCAAACGTATCAAAAACTATGAACATCGCCGCGAACAGCTCGAAATGGCTGCTGCGGTCGAAGCCGCATTTCGCGAAAAACATCATCTCGTCGTCGAGGCGGGAACGGGCGTCGGAAAAAGTTTCGGATACTTGGTGCCAGCTATCCTTTTTGCCACCGAGGCCGAAGGCAAACTGGAACGCCACGAGGATAATGACGACACTGACGGCCCATCGTTGCGTCGAATTGTGATCAGCACCCACACGATTAGCCTCCAAGAACAACTCATTGCCAAAGACATCCCCCTACTCAACGCTGTTATCCCGCGAGAGTTCTCCAGCGTACTGGTGAAGGGCCGGAGCAATTATCTTTCGAAACGTCGACTCGAACTCGCCGTGCAACGCTCCATTAGTTTATTCAGTCGCGAAGAAGAACACGAACAACTTGAACGCATCGTCGATTGGAATCAAGGCGATAGCGATGGCTCGCTTAGCATGCTCCCCTTTAAACCCTCAATGACGATCTGGGACGAGGTCGCAAGCGATTCGGGAAATTGTATGGGACGTAAATGCAAACACCACAACCAATGCTACTATTTTGCAGCCCGCCGACGGGTCAAAAACTCCCAAATCCTCATCGTTAACCACGCATTGTTCTTTAGCGACCTCGCTTTACGAGCTCAGGGCTCAGGAGTGCTCCCCGAATACGATGCGGTCGTATTTGACGAATCGCACACGATCGAATCGGTCGCTGCTGACCACATGGGACTACAGGTCAGTAACTCGCAAATCGATTATACGCTCCGCAAACTCTTTAACCCTCGCACGGATAAAGGGATCCTCACTGCTCTGGGCCTTAAGCAGTTACTGAGAGATTCCTACAACTGTATGGAGTCACTCGATCATTTGACCGAAGACTTGTTATCATGGCTGGCTAGCAAACCGAATGGCAATGGCCGCGTTTACGAACCATTAGGAATCGAAACGGCCCTACCTAAGCGACTTGCAGAACTCTCGGAACAATTAGAACGTTTCGGCAAAGATCTCCAAAATGCGAACGATCGAATGGAACTCATGTCCGCTAGCCAGAGGTTGGCCTCGCTCGCTGGCAGCTTAAACCAATGGCTGAACCAATCCGAAACCGACTCGGTCTATTGGATTGAAAAGGTTCAAACGAAATCGATGTTGTCGAAAGGGCAAGTTCGATTGACGATGCGCAGTAGTCCCATCGATATCTCATCGCACTTAAAACGAGAACTCTTTGGCAAAGTCAAAACTGTCATCATGACCAGCGCGACTCTGTCGACAGGCAAACAAACCGGCTTTGGGTTCTTCCAAAAGCGAGTAGGTGCCGACTCCGCGAAATCTCTTCAAGTCGGCAGTCCCTTCGATTACGAACGACTCGCCAAGCTAGAAATCGTTGCCGATCTTCCTGATCCATCCGTTGAAAAACAAGCGTACGAGAATAAGATACTGCCGACGCTACGCCATTATATTTCTCTCAACGATGGGCACGCTTTTATCTTGTTCACAAGCTATGACATGCTTCGCAAAGTATGTGATAGCCTGACCCCTTGGATGGAATCAAAAGGACTAAAAGTCTACTCACAGGCCTCCGGCGTTCCTCGCAATCAATTGCTGGACGAGTTCAAAGCTAACCCAAAGGGGGTCCTATTCGGGGCAGAAAGCTTTTGGCAAGGAGTCGATGTACCCGGCGATGCGCTCAAACTGGTTATCATCAGCAAACTACCTTTTAGCGTTCCCGATCATCCCTTGCTCGAAGCTAAATTAGAAGACATTCGTAAGAAAGGTGGCAATCCCTTTCGCGATTATCAGCTACCCGAGGCGGTCATTAAATTTAAACAAGGCTTTGGTCGACTCGTGCGAACCGCTACTGATAAAGGAGTCGTCTTGGTAACTGACCCGAGACTACTGTCCAAATCGTATGGCAAACTATTTATCGAATCATTGCCAAAGTGCCCTGTCTTGAGTGTGCGTGCTAAGACGGAATAGACGAGCCACTGCGAGATGAGCCCGCACGAGTCAATAGAGTACGAATATATATCAAGAATGAGAAAACTACATTGGGAAGATGAATCGGGTCTCTATCGCTTTTCGACTGACGTCGTGCGAACATTGCAATCGCATGGATACACTGCATACTTCGCAGGCGGCTGCGTCCGAGATGCTCTCATGGGGAACATGCCATCGGATTACGACGTGGCTACAAACGCGACCCTTGACCAAGTGCAATCGTTATTCGGTCCCAAACAAACCAAAATCATCGGCGCCGCTTTCGGCGTGGCATGTGTT
>JBKCTT010000018.1:0-3453 GCA_046318795.1 Pirellula sp. | reverse complement strand
CAATATCTCAGAAGCGGACTCTGCATCGTGTGAACCGACGAGCAGCTTGACACCTCCGACTGCGTTTGTCATGGCCCAGTCCATGCTGGAAACCCATTCGTTATCGAGATAAGACGGGATCCCTTCGGATTCCAGAGCGAGTCTCGCGACGTGCGCGAGTTCTGGAGTCGTAAAACTGCCAACACATACTAGATCCTGCGGCATGGTAACCCTCAACTAATTGTGGCGAACAAAAATTAGTGGGGAATTGGAAAACTAATCTCAAAACAACTGCCTTCACCGAGCCTGCTCTTTACATTCAGTTCTGCAGTTACCAACTGACAAAGGTGTTTCACGATAGCCAATCCGAGGCCGGTACCACCAGTCTCTTGGCTTCGCGCTTTTTCGACTCGGTAAAAGCGTTCGAAGATTCGTTCCAAGTCCTCGGGTGGTATTCCTATTCCTGAATCCTCAATTCGAACGATACATTGACCGTTGAGTTCTCGCGTGGAAATGGAAACCGACCCGTTTGGCTTATTGTAACGGATTGCATTGCTAACAATATTTGCAAGTATTGTTTTTAGGGAAGAAAGATCGGACAGGATCCGGCCTGAGTAGACGGTGCCAATATTCACCGATACCTTGAGTCGCTGTGCTATCGCGGAGTGATCGTCCACGCATGAATTAATCACATCTTGAATAGATATGGGTATTAACGCAGGCTTATCTGGCTGCGATTGTAAACGGCTTAATTGCAGGAGATCGGCAATGAGTGCTTCCAGTCGGCATGCTTGCTCCTCGATACGCATGATGAAATGCTGTCTCGCATCGGGGTCGTCTAGCGCTCCCATGAGAAGCGTTTCGGCGTAAGCTTTGATCGAAGCTAACGGTGTTTTTAACTCGTGAGAAACGTTTGCTGTAAAATCACGCCGAAGGTTCTCCAGTTGCTTGAGCCGTGTTTCATCCGCAATGGAAACGAGCACACGATACGCGCTCGTCGCAGGATCGACTTGACCGATTGGAATCGCTTTTAGCCTCAAGGATATTCTTCCTTGGTTCATTTGGCATTCAATCTCATTCGGTTTACCCGTTTCATGTGTTGCCAAAATGCAATCAAAGACTTCTGGAATCCGCACAACCTCTATGAGTCGCTGTCCAATTTCGGCCAACTCAATTCCAAGTAATGCCTTGCCCGCAGGATTCGCAAAATCGAGTTTCAGTTTTTCGTTAAATGTCAAAATCCCAATCGGCATGCTCGTCATGGCTTGCGACGATCGCTCATAAGTTTGACTTACACTCGCGATTTGACTTTTCATGGAATCAGCCATTGCGTAGATCCCGTGCGCGAGAGACTCTCGAACTCCCATCCATTCTTTGGCTTTGAGTGATTCTTGGCTCACTCCGATCTGCGTGGAAAACCGATTGATCCAATCTTCCTCTTGCGCACGTTCCGATTTCCCCTTTACCCACATAAAGCCGATGACAGCCCCAAACAATCCGAAAAAATGGGCCAAGACCCATGGAGCGCCTACCACACCGGATAGGTCCGCGTCGGAATACCTCCGGATCATGGTTACGGAGTATTGCTTGCCACCAGGCGCCTGCCAATCATGCTCGAGCTTTAGTCTCCGATAGCCCCCAGGCTCTGACTGCCAGTTAACGTAGATTTCCCTTTGGGAAGAATCTTGCTTCCCTTGGTCAGCGTCGGTATTCCAGACCAACATGCCTTTGCCAATGCTATTGAGAATCGAATCTAACTCGGTTTTCGACTCCCATTCCGACTTGAGCCGCTCAATAACTTCAAAATCTTTCTTCGCAGTACTTGCTAGCTGAGATTGCCATCTTTGGATCCGAGACTCTCGAATGGGCCATTGCAGCAGAAAACCTACTACCCAAAAGATGAGGAAGAAAGCCAGCCACGTGCTAATCGATCTGGGGGATGCCAACAATCGCGATGGGTTAAGAATCGAAAGGACTCCCTTTCTCTGCGAAAATCATGCTTTCTCAACAAATACCAATCTCCGAATCGCCCGACTTCGAATACGCCTGTCTGGAACGACTTGAACACCTATAATACTACACCGAACCAATTTCTTTCACTACGGCAACATCGAAATGTCCGAATCAGCACCTCCAGCACCCGTCGCGACTCGTCCAGCAGCACCGACTGCACCCTTACCAGGATTGACGGAGGTTCCCATTGATTCCATTCTCTTTGTTTCCTTTGGCGGACCAGAAGGAATGGATGATGTTATCCCGTTCCTCGAAAATGTCCTTCGCGGAAAAAATGTCCCTCAAGAACGGATGTTAGAGGTCGCTGAACACTACAAGCATTTCGGCGGCATTAGTCCGATCAATCAACAATGCCGTGATTTGATCGATGAAGTCAGCCGAGAGTGCAAGGTGCGCGGGGTTGATTTACCGATCTATTGGGGAAATAGAAATTGGCACCCGTTGTTGCCTGACGAATTGACGAGAATGTCGGCCGACGGTCGCAAGCGAGCTATTTGTTTCTTCACATCGATGTTTAGTTGCTACAGTGGCTGCAGGCAATATCGTGAGAATTTGGCTGATGCCCAAGCTGCCGTTGGTGATAACGCTCCGCTAGTAGAAAAGGTTCGGATGGGGTTCAATCACCCTCGTTTCATAGCGGCTCAATGCGATTGTGTTCGAAAAGCGATTGGCACATTACCTGTTGAGCAACAAACCAATGTTAAGATTTTGTTTGCAGCTCACAGCATCCCTCTTTCTATGGCACAGTACTCTCGTTACGAGGTGCAGCTTAGAGAAGCAGCCAAGCTGATCTGTACGAACCTCGGTCATGAGAACTGGGAGCTCGTTTTTCAAAGTCGGTCAGGCCCACCTCAACAACCATGGCTCGAGCCTGATGTATGCGATCGCATCGAAGAGCTACATACTAAAGAGGGATTAGCCAGCTGCGTCGTCGTACCGCTTGGATTTATCTCGGATCATATGGAGGTGCTTTACGACTTGGACGAGGAAGCAGCAACACTCTGCAAAGAGAAAGGGATTGCGTTTGCCAGAGCCAAGACGGTGGGAGTGCATCCAGAATTTGTGGGGATGATTGTCGATTTGATACAAGAACGATTGGCAGAGGGAACTGAACGCCCGTACATCGGCGATTATGGGCCGAGTCACGATTTGTGCCCTGCGAACTGTTGCTTATATCCGCAAACAGGTCGCCCCGGCGCTCGCCCCACCACTTAACCCCGCCCCCTACTACAAGGTAGTCCCGTAATGGCCGAGGCTACGAGGCCCCCTCCCGTAATGGCCTCGTTGTACCACACAAGTTAGGCGGTCGAAATTTTTTTTGCCCCAGGCCCGACAGTATTCCATGCGTTGGACATGTCGTAACATCGTTGCAGCCCAACCCACAGAGTTTGGGTTCCTGGTTTGTTCTTAGCTCTGTCTAGGAAACCTCCCAAGCGTGCTATCGCGCGCACGACTTCGTTC
>JBKCTT010000017.1:0-30656 GCA_046318795.1 Pirellula sp. | reverse complement strand
TCGGTCAGCTGCTTTACGACTTGGGCTGTGATCAGCTTGACCAATGCTTCATGGTCCATTCCGGATATTGCTGCCGCGGGTGTTGTGGCTGCTGCCGCGCTCGTGTCTGCTTTGAGCACCGGAGCAGCGGCTAGATTGGTACTGGTTGGCTTGGCTGCAACTGGCATTGGTGGTGGCGGAGCAAAGGCTCTGCGCTGCACGCCGGAGTCCTTCCATGAATCACGGAAGATGTCGTTCGCGCAGATGTCGCAATTCTCGTACTCTTTGGTGTTTCGCGGATCGGCCCAACCCCACTTTTGCTTGAGGTCGAGCAATTCCTTTTCTTCACGTTGGTCAAAGTAAGAAACGTTACCCAACTGTTTTGCTAACATCAGAATGCGGCAATAAGCGTCGAGGATCTCGGTCCACCAATACGCTTGTTCTACATCGACGCCGTAGCTGACCGTACCGTGGTTAGCCAAAACGATAATGTTCGTCTTGGATACAAAAGGCAGAATGGTATCGGCAAACGCTTGTCCGCCCGGTGTTTCGTATTTGGTAATTGGCACGTCACCGATGAAGACTTCGACTTCGGGCAACACGCATTGTGGGATTGGCTCGCGAGCGACTGCAAACGCAGTAGCATGAGGCGGGTGGCAGTGTACGACGCTCTTGATATCAGGTCGTTGCTTGTAAATCTCTAGGTGGAGCAAGGCTTCGCTGGATCGCTTCTTGATGCCGGAAATTTGCTTGCCGGTCATGTCGATCGTGGAGATGTCCTCGGGCTTGAGGAATCCTTTGCTGTGCATGGTTGGGGTGCAAAGGACTTCGTTGTCGCTGATACGAACAGTGATGTTGCCATCGTTGGCAGCGGCAAAGCCTTTGTTATAAAGACGACGTCCGATTTCGCAGATGTCTTGTTTGATCTTATGTGCATTGACCATAGAAGTATTGCTCGCAAAAAATTAGAGTAAGTTGATTTCGTCGAGGATCGCTGCGTTGTAGGCATCGACCGGTTTTTGTTCTGGTTTAAAGGCTTGGGCTGCTTCGGCTCCATCGCTGACTGCAATGATGGAGCCCTCTGCTGCACCGAGGTCATCCCAAACGATTGTCAAGTCTGGGTCAGTGGCCTTGCGTCCGAGCAACTCATCTCCATAGGGAAGAGTCGCTTTGAGGCTGCTGCCACGGAAGCTCGGGTGAGCTCGGCTCAGCGTGACATTACCAATGACTTTGTATAATTGCATGTTTGTTTGTCCTCTAGGAGTTTCGCTTGAGGTGTTCAAACAGGAAACGAGCGGCGTTACAAGCCGATGGAACATTCCATCGATCCGCCCCGAGGATCAGCAAATTCGTCGGAACCTCTTTTACGGCGATTGCCAAGTCGGACCACTGCCCGACCACAACCGGCCGAAGCTTTTCGTCCCGTGCTGCTTGCCAACAGGCCGAAAATGGGGATTTGGCAATCAAGACGCCCGCTTGATGGCCATTCCGTAAGCCGTTAGCGATATTGCTTAAGGCCGAGGTGTCGTCAGCGGAGGCTTCTAACACGTTCGCTTGTCTCGGGCAGAGTTGTTTCGCAATCGCGGTGATGGAACTGGTCGAACCTGCGACGATGAGACGTTGCGGTTTGGTTGAGGCCGATGGTGTCTTGGATGATTGCTGAGTTCCGCGAACGATTGTCACCTTGGCTTCCCGGCAGAGATCTCGCACGGCCGGGGTGATAACGGCGGATTCCGGAACTCGTACGTTTTGCATCCCCTTGAGTCGACCGAGCAAATCGCGAGTGCTAATCAACGAATTCGTCAAGACGAGCTCTGTCGTTGTTTCTGGCTTTTCAATCGCAATGCTTGTACTAGTCCCGCCCCCGGCAACCGACATATCGCTAGCCATCAAAGTGCCGAGCACTTTGCGAACGATGGCTTCGATTTCTGTTGCGGATGGAGTCAAGGTGTAAGGTGTAAGGTGTAAGGTGTAAGGTGTAAGGTGTAAGGGCTAAGGGCTAAGGGCTAAGGACTAAGGACTATTGGTTTTCATCTATAAGGCCGAGGACGGCCCAGCGAATGGGACTGTTCTCGACTCCAAACATTTCTTTTACTGCGCTGCCATCGCTGGTCAGCATCACGTTTTCACCAGGACCTGCACCGAAGCGATCGACTGCCAGGAGCGGCGGACCATCGGGTTTGATGCCGTCGGCAGCGTAAGGTTGGCAAACGAGCAGCTTCAAACCTTCAAGCGTCTTGTGCTTGACTGTTGAAGTTGCGTTTCCGAGAACCTTGGCTGCTTGCATGTTGTTGGTTTTGCGTAGGAGTTTTTAATTAGCCGTGGGGCGTTAGCCAACGGTTTTAAGGCGTTAACCGGGGGCTAGCGCCCTACGGCTGATGATTGTTTTTTGATTGTAGGTTGGTCACTCTTGACCGACTTTGGCGTCGTGGTCGGGCAGGAGTGCCCAACCTACGGTTTTGGTCTAAGTCGGGCAGGAGTGCCCAACATACGGTTTTGGTTTAAGTCGGGCAGGAGTGCCCAACATACTTTTGTGATGGGTCCTATGGCTACTTGGGTGGATTACCGAGGATGAACAAGTCATCGATCAGCGAGCATCGTCGTTCCCGGGTAAAGGTAAGCGGAGTCGTTACCCCTTCGCCGGTTGGACCTGCGATGGAGAACGATAGGTAGCCTTCGCCGCCGAGTCCAAGTGCCGCCATACACGGACCATTCTTCACGAACAAGGTCGTATCCATGGCTCGGGCCATCTTGGTCATGTTGCGCACATTGCGGGAGTGAATAATGCTGGTGTGCCGATAGCCATGCTCAGACGCTTGGGCCATCGCAACCGCTTCATCAAAATCACGGCATCGAACAAATGGCAAGAACGGCATCATTTGTTCTGTCTGAACAAATGGATGTTCAAAGGTAGTTTCGCCGAAGACAACCAGCACGTCGTTGCTGACTTGTTTGCCAGCAGCGGCTGCTAACTTGGGTGCATCTTGGCCGAGAAGTTCTTTACGAGGCGCGTGATGCGCATCGGCACCTTCACCGACCACTTGTAAGGCAGCGTGCGTCAAGCGATCTACTTCGGCTGCGTTTAATCGCACGGCACCAGCTCGTTCCATGGCCGCCATCATCGCGTCGAAAACCGAGTTAACCACGAAGACTTGTTTTTCTGCGATGCAGAGCAGGTTGTTGTCAAAGGATGCACCGTCGATGATGCAGCGAGCTGCATGGTCGAGGTCAGCAGTTTCATCGACTACAACAGGTGGATTGCCCGGTCCTGCGACGACAGCTCGTTTACCGCTATTGAGGGCAGCTCTCGCCACGGCGGGTCCGCCCGTTACGCAGATCAATGCAACTTGTCGATGTTTGAAAAGTTGTTGAGCCGTTTCAAGAGTTGGTTCACAGATAAGGGAAATGAGATTATCAATTCCCAGATCGGCATAGATCGCTTGATTGAATCGTTTGACACCCTCGGCAGCAACACGACGGCCGCTTGGGTGAGGATTCACCACGACTGCGTTACCCGAGGCGATCATGCTCACGGCATTACCCGTGATGGTTGGTAAAGAGTGTGTGACGGGAGTAATGGCACCGATGACGCCGAATGGAGCGTGCTCGATGACTGCCAAGCCATGATCGCCGCTATAGCACTCTGTTTTGAGGAATTCGACACCAGGAGTTTTTTCTCCAAGTGTTTTGAGTTTGGCGATTTTGTGTTCCAAGCGACCGATCTTGGTTTCATTCATCTCCATCGTGCCCAGCTCGACGCAGTTCTCGATCGAGATGCGTCGAATGTGTTCAATGATACGACGACGATGTTCGATAGGCCGATTGCGAAGCTCTTCGAATGCCGCGCGTGCAGATCGGACCGCTTGATCAACATCGGTAAAGAGGCCGAAGCGTCCGAACTCACCCGTAGATGTGTTGCTCGAAACGGGCCCAGCGCCGGTGGATTGCGATCTTACTTGACTGATGACTTGCTCGACCACGGAGCGGATCAGTGACTCGGTAATTTGCATGGTTATTGTCGTTTGTAAACGCTATTCTTTTCGATGTGTACGGTGTCGACGATGCCAATGATGACACAGTCGATGGGTAGTTTATTGGTTTCGGGGGTGAATCGAGCACTGCTGCCTTGGGTGATAAGAACCATGTCTCCCACTCCTGCGCCGAGCGTATCCACCGCGATAAATGTTCGTCCGGTGGTGATCAATTCCGAACGATTGTTAGGTTCTAAGCGGAACGGTTCGACGACGAGCAGTTTTTGCCCGACCATCGTGTCCACTTTTTGGGTGGCGACCACCGCCCCTGTCACTTTCGCAACGAACATGTTCCGAACTCTCTTTATGGTTTAAGGATGGCTGCGACCGTTTGACGAGCCACAACGATCTCTTCGTTAGTTGGAATGATCCACAGCTCCACTCGGCCGGTTCCATTGTCGATCCGGCGTTCGCTCGAGCCTGCTTGGTTTTTATCCTGGCAAAGCGAGATCCCTAAGTCTTGCAGACCATCGCAAATCAAAGTTCGAATGCGCTTGCCGTTTTCACCGATTCCGCCGGTGAACACGACAGCATCGAGGCCCCCCATGGCCATCATCATGCCACCCATTTGCCGACGAATCTCTGCGACGTATACATCGAGAGCCAGTTTTGCATCCGCGTTTCCGGCATCGGCAGCACTTTCGATATCTCGAATGTCCCCCGAAAGACCTCCCGATAGTCCGAGCAATCCTGCTTTGGTAGACAGTTCCTGTAGCAGTTCTGTCAACGTGAGTCCGGAGTGCTCCATCATGAGTGGCAAAGCGAACGGATCGAGATCTCCAACTCGATTGTTTTGCGGTAAGCCGGACTGCGGGCTCATGCCCATCGTGGTTGCAACACTTTTCCCTGCTTTGATTGCACACAGAGACGAGCTGCCACCCAAATGACATGAGATAACTCGCGCATCGGATCGACCCATTAGTTCGCTACTACGTCCCGCGATGTATCGATGTGACGCACCGTGGAATCCCCATTTGCGTATTGGCAACGCACTGGCCAGTGATGATGGCAATGCGTATCGTTTCCAAGCTTCCGGAATGGTTTGATGAAAGTCGGTTTCGAAGGCTGCAACCAAGGGGATGCGAGACATCGAAGCCAATTGCTTCATCGCCGCCATGTAAGGAGGATTGTGAGCAGGAGCCACGGAGTTCATCTCGTCCATCGCCTGTAGTACCGACTCGTCAATTCGATGAACGCCTGAGATTCGACCGCCATGAACAGCTTTAAAGCCGATGGCACTAATCTCAGACGCATCACGAATACAACCGTGATTGGGGTCGGTGAGCTGTGAAATGCAAGCTTCAACGGCCACCCCGTGATTAGGAACGCTCAGTGTCATTTCCGACTTGTGCGAACCAATTTCCACGAAACAACGACTCTCCGGTGCACCGATCCGTTCGACACCGCCCCGAGCAAGCTGTTGCTCGTTGGTCATGTCGTAAAGACGGTATTTGAAGCTGGTCGAACCCAAGTTGGAAACGAGAACCTTCATGGCTATTCTTACAATCCTTTACTTGAGAACTACTTAAAGAATGCAGTCGCGAGACCTTCGGCTGGTCGTGGGATAATATGGCTGCTAACCAATTCGCCCACTTGTGCTGCGGCTGCGGCACCAGCTTCGACGGCTGCTCGAACGCTGCCGACGTCACCGCTGACAACAGTCGTAACGTAAGCACCGCCGATGTCGACTCGCTTTACGATTTCTACGTTAGCGGCTTTTGCCATAGCATCTGTCGCTTCGATCAAAGCGAGAAGACCTTTAGTTTCAATCAATCCAATTGCGTTTTGCATAGTTGCTTAATCTTTAGTTCTAGTTTGATGAATGGTGAGGAAATGATTATCGACGTTAATGTCTAATAATCGGTCCAATTCGGTGCGTTACTCAGCGCCCGAGGATGGTGCATTGACCTTGAGGACTTTCGGCAAGTCATCGTGAGGGCGTGCGATCACTTGCACGCTGAGAACTTGTCCAACACGTGCAGCAGCGGCGGCACCGGCATCGGTTGCAGCTTTGACAGCAGCAACATCACCCGAAACAAACGCCGAAACCAGACCGCTACCAACTTTGTCCCAACCGAGGAACTTAACGTTGGCGGCTTTCATCATTGCGTCTGTCGCTTCTACCAAGGCGGTAAAGCCCTTGGTCTCAATCATTCCGAGGGCTTCATTAACTTTGGCCATTCGAATTCTCCAAAAAGTGGTACAGGGAAAAAAGGATTACTACTTTGCGCTAGTGCGAGTAGCGATCTATGGGGATCGCACATTGCTCTAACGAATCGTATGTTTTGGTTGTTAGGCGTGACGGGCGTTGGTTTCGTTATTTGCCGCAGGGCGCTTGCCCACGGTTTGGGTACTTGTAATGGTCGTCAACCAGGGGCTAACGCCCTGTGGCTGATGGGTCGGGCAGGAGTGCCCAACCTACGGTGTTATTTGCAGTCGGGCAGGAGTGCCCAACCTACGGTGTTATCTGCAGTCGGGCAGGAGTGCCCAACATACGGTTTTGGTTTAAGTCGGGCAGGAGTGCCCAACCTACGGTTTTGGTTTAAGTCGGGCAGGAGTGCCCAACCTACGGTGTTATCTGCAGTCGGGCAGGAGTGCCCAACCTGCGGTTTTGGTTGAAGTCGGGCAGGAGTGCCCAACCTACTAGTGGTCATGGCATTTGCAGGGTTGTTGCTTTTTGAGCTCAACCGAAATGGCATGGTCTAGGTCGCAGGCGTTTCCTTCGTCGGTGTCGATGTGAACCTCCAGTTTGGCAGCTTTATCCTCGCGGACTAACAAGTCTTCGAAGACAACGGAACAGGCTGGCGATTTCACTGCCAGTGACATCATGTCACCGTTTTTAACACCATAGTGAGCGCAATCAGCTGGCCCCATGTGAACGTGACGAGCGGCACGGATGACACCTTCGTTCAGTTCCACGGCGCCGGCTGGTCCGATCAAGACGCATCCTGGCGTGCCTTTGATATCCCCACTGTGACGCACTGGTGCGTCGATACCCAGAGAGATTGCGTCGGTGTGTGCAAGCTCGACTTGGCTGGCTTTGCGAGTCGGCCCCAAAACGCGGACGTTGGGGAGCATACGCCGTCGAGGCCCCACGATCATGACTTGTTCGGCAGCCGCGTAGAATCCGTCTTGGTAGAGATCTTTCTCGGGTGTCAGCTTTTTGCCCTTGCCGAAGAGTTTTTCGACATGTTCGTCAGTTAAATGCACGTGGCGGGCAGAGATGCTCACAACCAAATTCGGTTTTGCAGGTGGGGTGGGAGCCGAGGGATTGTTCAAAGCTTGTCCTCCAACGATCTTGGAGACAGTCGCTCTAACAATCGCTTCGATTTGAGCTGTATCTAGTGAGTGAGAGCTCATGATAAAGAACTCGTGGTTAAGGTATTATTAATTGATAGGACGTTATTGGGTAGTGACGTAGGTGATTGGTACTCGGGCGGAATCACGCTAGGGGCTGCGATCTTGAGAATCACTTGAGACTGTTCGGCGAGTTTGCTCCAGTGCGGATCGAGTTGTTCATCGGAAACAAGTGTGTGCACCCGAGACCAATCGCATAGCATCGCCAAGCTCGATCGACCGAATTTACTGCTGTCGGCCACGATAATGGTTCGATCAGCGCACTGCATCATGGTCCGTTCGGTTTCCACGAGTAGGCCATTGCTATTATAAAAGCCACGTTCGTTAACACCTGCGACGCTCAGGAATGCCTTTTGAACGTTGAGGGAACGTAGCATTTCATTCGCGTAGTTTCCGAGTGTTACACCGGTTTTGTGGTGCAGGAATCCCCCGAGAAAGACCAAATCGACCATGTCGTTGGAAGCAAAAAGGTTTGCTACCGGCAGAGAGTTGGTAACGATTTGAAGAGGGCGACCGACGAGTTGTCTCGCCAATTCGTAGGTAGTACTGCCGCCGTCCAGTAAAATGGTTTCATGATCTTCGATCTGCTCGGCGGCTAGGATCGCAACAGCACGTTTTAGATCCCAGTTACCTTTTCGAGAACCAAATTGCTTGACCGAGTTACTAGGACCGGTGGAGAAAACTCCTCCGTGTGTCCGCTTCGCTTCGCCCGACTCCTCTAGATACTCCAAATCGCGTCGAATGGTGGATTCGCTGACATCCAATACGTCACGTAGGTCCAGAATGGAAACGAATCCATGCTGGCGAAGCATCTCAAGGATCTTCTCCCGACGGGAAAGTGTTGGATTTTGGTGAGAGGAATTAGTCATCCGAAGACGGATTTCTTTCGCGGTGCCACATGATGCAATCAAAGTACGGTCAAGTATTCACGCAAGATTGGCGGAATGCAAGCATCTGTAGCGATTGTATTGAGCGATTTCAGTCAAAACGCGAAAGATTTCCGTCGGACAGGTGTTCGGATCGGTCGGATCAGTCGGATTTATCGGGGTTGGCGGATGTACTGCGGGGTGCGCTGAGTGGGAACAGTGAACTCGGTTGGAGCACTGGAGCGAGGAAGTGGGGGGACTCTGTCATCGTCGGAAACTGCGATTTTTCTACCTGTTGTGTCCAGTAGGGGTGGGGTGCCGAACGAGGACTGAGGTAGAGGCGCGGTGGAGAGTGTTGCTCGTGTAGGCGTATTGTTTTTTGAAGAAACGCTAGGCGACTCATCAGGAACAGGCTGTATAGTTGGCCATTTATAGTCAACATCTGCGACAGTAGTTTCCGACAAGCTCTCGTAATCAACCCAAGGTTTTACCGTCCCAACGATTGTTTCCTCTGGTATGTGAATTTCTGGGGATTTAGGTGGTGGCTCTAGTTGTGTTGCTGCGTTGATCTGCCATTTGATGTTGGGGGCTGCGACGAGTCCGTTCGAGGTTCTAGGAAGATCAGGTGGTAGAGCATTCCCCACTGAAGAAGTGGCTGGCAAAGACGAAGCTACCGCTGGTCGGTCCAAATCCGACGAAATCAGTTCTTCCAAATTTGGGCGAAGTACGGCGGAATCGGTCCAGTTCCATTCTGCGGAGCGGTCCTGGTCCCATGGGGACGAGCTGACGCTCTGCGTTAAGTCCGGTAATGGTTTATACCAATACCACGTGCTATATCCGCCGGCGGCGAGGATTAAAAAGCCAAGTATTATAGGTCGATTGGTCGGTTCCGCGACCGGTGCGGTCTTTTTTCTGCTCATGATGATTGTGGATGCTAATCGGTTCAGTTCTGCATCCATGCAGAGAAACAACACCTTCCCACGTTCGTCATCGGCTTGAGCGGTAGAGTGGATTAAAAAATATGTTGAGATTCGGTTTGTAGTGTCTGGGTAAATTGGGGGGCGACCAAGAAACGAAATCACCCGAAGGAAGATCCCTCCGGGTGATAACGAAAATCGCAAGAATCACAAGCCGCCGAGTGAGCAAGGGACTGTATGTCGAGAAATCTTCTTGGGCATGAGTCTGGTTACCGTCGACGCTGTCTCCGAGTCGCGATTCTAGTAGGTCGCGAACGTACGAAGTGCATCGAGCGCATCGAGCATGGATTTCTGAGACACGTCGGCCCATTGGGTGGACCGATGACGAACAATGCAAAGCTTGAACTGCTCGAGAGCATCCGCCACATCAGGGGGCAGGCTGGGAAGTGATGCAAATGGGTTAGCCATTTGCTTTGAGTCATCGTCCCAAGCCGAGTCGCTCTCGGATTGCATGGCCTCGGGGGAGGAGCCACTGCTGTTTAGATTGTCCTCGTCGGCATCGCCAAAGTCCGCATCTTCGTAGGATTTGCCCGTGCTTATGCTGTCGTCAGCGGATCGATCTGATTCGATGTCCTCTTCGTCTTGCGATTTGAGAGAGGTAAACCCGTCATCCACTTCTGAAGTGATGAGTTCTACGTCTTTCGGGTTGTGTTTTGGGTCACCTCCGGCAGCTTCCCAACGCGTTCGCCGCATTTCGGATATACTCCAACCGCTACGAACAGCCCCTTCAAGCCACAGTTCCGCGTCATCCCAATCCAATGCAGCGAGAAAGTGGCTCCAATAGAGACCTTGGTAGCTTTGTTGCGAAGCGCCAAAGCGTTCATAAACTCGTCTTAAACGTCCGACATGTTGGCTGGTTACTGCGCCGACCTGTTTGCTCCAAGTTTCATCGCTGTAGTCCGTCACCGTAGCATTCGCTTCGATCAGCGCGGACCGCCATTCCGCGATGATTCTCCCTTTTTCCCAGTTAGTTTGGCTAATGAGAGTATTCCATTTGCCAACATAGGGTGCGGTTACTTCGAGCGCGTGAGCATCCAACTCGTTCGCTTCGAGGGTAGCAGTTTCTGTTGCAGAATCGACTGGGGGTCGTTGGGTTTCTGCAGTTTCAGATTCGGATGCTGGGTGGGCATTTTCATCATGAATCGGCGACGTAATCATGCAATCCAATCGTATATAAGGGAGATTTGAGTCAACCGTCCTCACAGCGGGACGGACCACAGAGAGGTTAGCCAAAACAAAGTTAGGAACAACAAGAATGGGTCCAGGCTAACTTGAAAATTTCTTAAACTGCTCCTAACGAGCTACTTAGGTAAAGTTTTACGTCTCGCATCGGGAGCTTGGCGAGACGGCTGGTCGTGCAAAACCTGTTAGGAACACGACTTGATTTCAGCAGCCAAATCTCTTTCAATGGCGGATATGTCTTTGATTGCAGGAATCTCCGCGAAATCGTCGTTCAATCGATTTTCGGTACAAAATGCTTCTAGAACCATGTCCCACGGAAACTACTGATGAATACAACGAGTCTGTTCCAACTAAATAACCGAGTTGCCGTCGTCG
Organism: Pirellula sp.; assembly: GCA_046318795.1. Lineage (GTDB taxonomy): Bacteria > Planctomycetota > Planctomycetia > Pirellulales > Pirellulaceae > JBKCUI01. Next base: position 19,889 of record JBKCTT010000017.1, on the reverse strand, counting down.
TAGGAGGCACTGGCAGCCTCGGAGGTGCGATGGCTGAAGCGTTAGGTGGTGCTGGTGCGCGGGTTGCGATTTTGGGACGCAGCGCGGAGAGGGGATTGCATCGTGCCGAAGAAATTCGACGCGAAGGGGGGGAGGCTGTCTTTCATCATGCAGATGCGATGGACCGAGAGTCATTGGAGCAGGTCCGGGATATCATCGAAAGAACGCTGGGACCGGTCGACATTTTGGTGAACGCAGCGGGGGGGAATCAAAGGGAGGCGACGCTGCAGCCTGGGGACGACTTTTGCGATCTTCCAATGGATGCTTGGAAGAACGTTTTTGATTTGAATCTCATCGGTGGTACGGTATTGCCCTGTCAGGTTTTCGGCGAAACCATGTTGACCCGGAATGCGGGCAACATTGTCAACATTGCGTCGATGTCTGGTATTGTTCCGTTGTCACGCGTGGTGGCTTATTCCGCTGCCAAGGCTGCCGTGATCAATTTCACTCAGTTTTTGGCAAGGGAGTGGGCAAATCGTGGAATTCGTGTGAATTGTATCAGCCCCGGCTTTTTTCCTTCTGAACAAAACCAGACACTTTTGTACGACGAAAGTGGCAATCTCTCCCCTCGTGGTCAACAAATCATCAATCACACCCCGGCTGGGAGATTCGGCTACGCACATGAACTAGCTGGAGCTGTTATCTTCTTGGCCTCCTCGGGGGCATCCGGTTTTGTCACGGGGCATAACTTGGTCGTTGACGGGGGATTTTCTTCTACAACAATCTAGGGCCCTGAGGGAGTCCTTCGCTCAAGGGCTTGTTGCTTTAATGGCTTTTTGAAAAATAAGCATGAGTCGCAGGGCGCTCGCCCATGGTTATCGGACAATAACCGGACGTTAGCGCGTTACGGCTGATTAAAGCAACACGCCCTCAAGCGTCGGGTTATGATCTCTCACGTGTGATGTTATTTTCGCTTACGCCGGGGGATGATCGAGATTATCTCCAAGTCGCGGCAATGTCCGTTTTACTTAGTCCAACTTATTTAGTCCTTTTCCAAGGTAAACAGGAGACCTTATGGCTCAGCTTTCCATTCGCAAAGATGCGTGCGAACTCGATTTTCTTTCGTTAGGAGCATTGGTGCACCGCTTAGATCCGGGCATCATTCCGTTCCGAAAGGCCAAATCGTTTGACATTCACGTTTCGGGGGGCGAGTACAACGTTGCTGCTAACCTTTCGGACTGTTTTGGAATGAAGACTGGTGTTGCCACTGCGATGGTAAACAACGGTATCGGCGAGTTGGTCCAGGCGCGAGTACGCGAGATGGGGGTTAAGACCTTCTACAAGCACTTTGAACACGACGGAGTGCGAGGCCCCAACATTGCTACGGTCTACAGCGATCGCGGGTTAGGTGTGCGTCCTCCAGTCGTTTTTTACAACCGTGCTAACGAGGCTGGTGGGTTGTTAAAGCCGGGCGATTTCGATTGGACAACCATCTTTGGTGCAGGCGTTCGCTGGTTCCATTCCGGAGGGATTTTTGCAGCTCTTTCCTCGACCACTTCCGAGTTGATTATCGAGGGCATGCAGGCCGCAAAGGCTGCGGGAGCTGTAACCTCGTTTGATTTGAATTACCGAGCCAAACTTTGGAGTCCGATCGGTGGCACCGCTAAGGCCCAAGAGCAAATCGGTAAGATCGTCAAGAATGTCGACATGCTCGTTGGGAACGAAGAGGACTTGCAGAAAGGATTGGGTATTGAGGGGCAGGATGTCGAGTCTGCTTCGTCTCTAGATCCAGATTCCTTCTTCAAAATGATCGAGAGAGCGGTAGACAAGTTCCCGAATGTCAAGATGGTAGCAACGACACTTCGCGAGGTGCACTCCACAAATCGGCACGATTGGGCGGCAGTTCTTTGGTACGACGGAAAGCGATACGTAAGCCCAACATGTCAGTTAGACGTTGTGGATCGTATCGGTGGTGGCGATGGTTTCGCTGCTGGCTTAATCTACGGCATGCTCGCTGGCAAGGAGCCAGAGCAATCGCTGCGTCTGGGATGGGCTCACGGTGCTTTGCTGACGACCTTCCCGGGCGACACGACCATGGCTAAATTGCCTGAAGTTGAGACGCTGGCCAAAGGTGGTTCGGCTCGAGTTCAGCGTTAGTTCTTTGGGACTGAAATTCCGCGTTGTCTGACGCATTCTCGATAGGTCTGGTGCGTCATGTTTCGTGTAGTTGTCACCGTAAAGGGGCGAATTTTAGTTTGAAATGTATTAAGCGGGTTCCAAGATTTGGCCCGCTTTTTTTGTGTTAATGTTTGAAATCGCGATCCCTTTTTTGTTGTGCGGATCTGTTATCATAGGGTAGTGATTGTTCTTATCTGCATGTTCTGAACGCGTTTTGGCTCAACAATAATGAAACCGCTCTTTTTGTGTTTCGCCTCGATCGTCTCCTTAGTTTTTTGCGAGACAAGATTGTTCGCAGATAACTCCCCGTCTTCCGATGGTAACGCGTTGAATAGCGCTAGGGCAAAAGATTTTCCAACCAAGACGATCAAGGTGGGAGATTTGGAGCTAGAGATCGTTGTAAACTCCGACACGTTTTCTCAAGCCTCTGCAATCAACTCGCAAGGTTCTATTGTCGGGACTCGCGAGGTGATCGGTCAGAATGCAGGGATCATCTCACAGAGGAGTTTTTACTTTGGTGCCCATGGGCATAAAGATATGCCAATTCCGGAAACTTATACGAATGTTGAGGTGACGGGGATAAGTGACACCGATCTGGTGATTGGGTATGCGGCTCGGCCCATAGGGCATCCCAAGGGTAACTTGGACGGAGTCGTTTGGGAGCCGGAGACAGATGAGATTACGGTATTACCTCGAGCAGAGGGAGATTCCGCATGTCATGCCCAATCGGTATCGTCTGATGGGACAATTATCACAGGTTATAGCACTGGGCCTGCGCGATTGCGTCCAGTGGTTTGGATGAAAAGCAAAGAAACTGGTTTGTGGGTGGTAACGGTGTTACCAACGGTCCATGAGAATAATCCTTATCTCATGTCTAGCAGTGTTCGAATTACACCTGATGGGACCTGCATTGCAGGTTGCTGCACCGAAGCGTTTATGCCGAATAATGTTATCGATAGTTCCCTTTATTTGTGGACAAAAAATGATCAGGGGGAATGGTTTCAACGTTCTATTTCCGAGAAACAAATGCAAATTAAGGGCATCAACAATGAGCGGCAAATAGTCGGGGTAATTCGAGAGCTAACTGGCAAGACTTATCCATGTTTGTTCAATGAAAAAGGAGAAGAGACCCGACTGAGCTTGTTGGAAGGGGACGAGACCGGAGAAGCGCGGGGTATCAATCAAAAGTCGGTCATCGTAGGATTCTCCGACGATCCACCGGGACCCGAGGGTGGGCCTGAGCCGTGCCGATGGGGAGTCGATGGGAATGTCGTTTCCGTTCCATTGGGGGCATCCCCTTACGGGGCTATTCATGGCATCAATGATTCAGGCCAGATGGCGGGTATGGCGACACTTACAGAGTTGGTAAGTGAACCTGGAGTCGAGAATGGTTTGACGGTCGAGCGAGTTCTGGCATTTAGAACTAAGAAGTCTCCGCGTTAGCTTTCTTGGGGGGTGGGGTCTTCGATACCCAGCTTTTTCATTTTTTTGTAGAGCGTCGTGCGATTGATCCCAAGAAGATCGGCGGTCACATTTCTATTCCACGAGTTTGCTTTCAAGGCGGATAAGATAATCTGTCGTTCGGGACCTTCGAGAGCTTCGCTTAGTGGTAAGATTATTGTTGACGTTGTTCCTGTGGTGGGAGCGGCAGAATGGCTGTTGGTGGCATAGTTGGTGGGATGAAATGTATTTCTATCCTGGGCTGATGGTTTCTTGATAATTGATGATGGCAAGGCATCGGCTTCGATGGCATCGGACTTGGCGAGCAAGACCGCTCGTTGGATTGCATTTTCTAGCTCGCGAATGTTCCCTGGCCATGAGTGCGATAGCAGAGCATTCATAGCATTGTTAGAGAATCCGGAGATCTTTCGGTTGTACTCGGCGCTGACCTTGCGCAGGAAGTGGTTTGCCAAGATCGGAATATCATCAAGTCGATCCCGAAGAGCGGGAAGCTCGATATGTATCACTTGTATGCGATAGAAAAGGTCTTGGCGAAATCGTCCGTCCGCGACCGCCTTTTCAAGGTCCTCATTCGTAGCAAGAATGGCTCGCGTATCAACGGAAATCGTTTCCGTACCACCGAGAGGCTCGAATTCGAATTCTTGTAAAGCACGTAACAGTTTAATTTGAAGAGCTGTCGAGGCTGTACCGATTTCGTCAAGAAAGAGTGTACCGTGGTCGGCCTGAAGAAATTTACCGATCTTGTTCCCAATGGCTCCCGTGAACGCGCCCGCGACGTGGCCGAACAATTCGCTTTCGAGAAGTGTATCAGGCAATGCACCACAAGCCACTTCTACAAATGGCTTTTTGCGCCTTGCCGATTTTTTGTGAATGGCGCGAGCGATCATGCTTTTGCCTGTCCCGTTTTCGCCCGTGATCAGTATGGAGGCTTTGGTATCAGCCACTTTATCGATCATCTCAAAGATTTTTAGCATACGAAGATCGTGACTTACGATGCTCTCCATGCCGAATCGACGATCGAGCTCTTCTTTGAGCCTGGTATTTTCGTTCTCGATACTTTTCTGATTCAGAGCGCGCTGGATCGTTGTTCTTAGCTCTTCATCGATGATGGGTTTTGAAAGTAATTCAAAAGCTCCGCCGGCGAGGGCTTCCCTGACCACATCGGGGCCAGCATATCCCGACATCATGACAACTGGCAGTTCTGGGTGATTGCGACGCACCTGTCGAAGAAATTTTAATCCGTCTCCATCCTCAAATCGAACGTCGCAAAGCAGTAGATCGGGATCAAGGCGAGTGATTTCCGATTTGGCTTTTTCAATGCAGGGAGCGGTGCTAACGGCAAACCCCTCACTGCTAAGCCAGTCGGACATCGACTCGAGGAGCCATCGATCGTCGTCGGCGATAAAAATTTTTACTGGTGTGCTCATGGTCGCAGGTTTTTATCAAGTAAGGGGAAGACCTCTCTCTACAAGTGAAGGCTAGGTTGACTTTTTTCAACAGGTGGAAATTGTTATGTGGCAATTGAGCAACCCGAGCATTTTCGAAGTCATTCCATAGGAAAAACCGTCATAAACGGACGTTTCTGGCCGGGAAGCCGAGGTGGATTTGGGTTATAGTGGGAGACGGGAGGCGTCTCGAAGTCTCGGCACGAATCTTTTGCGTATTGATCATTTTATTTTTCCACTAAAGGACATTCATGCAATCTTCGTGGACCAAGCTACAAGAGGGGCAGGGGACACCGGTCATACGGTGGCAAGCGATGATTTTCGGAGTGATTTCCGCCTTGCTCCTTCCCGCGCTTCTGATTCCTGCGGGGTGGTTAACGCAGCTTCTGTTTGTCGAGCAAAAAGATGATTTAGGGTTCAGAAGATTGCCTGAGGCGTTGGGTATTAGTCCTTATTTCAGAATCAACACAGAGTCGCTATCTGCGGAGCCCAATCTTTTGAGGGTCGCGATCGCAATCATTGCGATCATAGTCGTGGTCTTTATTTCTGAGCGGTGCTTCTATCTGTTATCTCGCCGAAGATCGATGAATGCGGCTCTCGAGTTGTCGTCTTTATTACTAAAGAGGCTTTTTGAACAGGCTCGCGGATTAGCGGCGGAGCATGGACTTTCAGGGCAGCGCCAGACGCTCCGGAGCTTGATTCAATCCGAAGTCCCTCGAGTCCGTGATGCATGGACCGATTGGTTTCGCGTTTTTCCAAGCTGCTTAATCCAAGCTGTCTTAGCCCTGAGTCTTGCTTGTTGTATCAATATCTGGTTTACGGCCCTCGCGATTCTCGCCTTGGTAGTGGGTTGGGGGTTGTATCTGAGGTTAGAGGCCAATCAAAGAAAGAGTCGGCCCGTGTTAGCGGAGCAGCGTCGAAACGCCCACGAGCAACTCATGTACTTGTGTGAATCTTCGCCGCTTTTGGAATCGATTGATAATCGAGTCAGTATAGATTCCCTCTTTGATAATCAAGTGAAGAGCTTTCATAGATCACACCTTCGATTGGCTGATGAAGGAAGCTGGCGATCACCATGGTTGTTGCTCGCCATTACCGTTTTGACAGCATTGCTGTTGTTTGTGCTTAGCATTCGAGTACTAGAGCCGAATTCGCGTCTCCACATCGGTGAGGTTGTGGTTTTGATTGGAAGCGTAATCGTTTCGGTAAGTAGTCTGTTCCGTTTGAATAGGGGGATTCGCAAACGATTGAACGCGACCGCGTCGGCTGAGAAATTGGTTCAGTATTTGTCGCTGCCAACGAAGACTTTCGAGGCATCTTCTTCAAAGAATTTGGTTCCGGTAACCAGCGCAGTCGTTTGGGAGCATGTGTCATTTCGCGATAGCAGTAAACAGCGTCTTCTCGATGATGTATCGATGACTCTCTATCCGAGCAAGCTAACGGCTATCGTATCGATGGATCAGGGGACAACGCATTCTCTGAGTGAGATGATAATGGGGTTCGGTAAGCCTACTAGCGGACGCATACAGATTGATGGAGTTAATTTGATCGATCTTGATTCGTTAAGTTTGCGGAGAAATGCTCTTTTGGTAAATGATCGCGGTCCTCTTTTGGATGGTACCGTCGAGGAAAATATGTTGGCAGGCGTGAAAAAAGACGCCACTTTAGATTTAGTTGCGATTGCGAGAGAGGCCCGGGTCGCCGAGGGGATTCTTAATCTCGTGGATGGTTTCGGAACAATACTTTCGAGCAATGACGAACGTTTAGCACCCGATCAGTTGTTTCGTCTAGGAATCGCTAGGGCGCTGATTAAGAAGCCCTCCATGGTTGTCGCATTTGAGCCCAAGCAACGAGTCTCAGCTCAGGATGAGTTGGACTCTTTATCGGCTTTGGCTACTCTGAAGAATCTCGGTGCAACTTTATTGGTCGTACCGGAACGTTTGAGTACGCTGCGAGCGGCTGATCAGATCATTGTTTTTCAGGAGGGACGAGTGGTTGCAAACGGGACACATCAGCAATTACTAGAATCGAGTGAACTCTACAGACACTTTAACTACATCCGTTTTTCATGGAGTTAAGTTAAGTTCGCAACTTGGAGTTGATGTTGATCATAACCCACGCGTAAGCAAGGAATTTTGCGGGAGAATTGTCTCTCGCTCACGGGTGTGTCGCTTTAAGGGCTTTTTGGAAAATGAGCATTAGCCGCAGGGCACTAGCCCACGGTTTACGGACAATAACCGGACGCTATCGCGTTACGGTTGATTAAAACAACAAGCCCTCAAGCGTCGGGCTATGACCGATGTTATCTGCGAGTCTTTGTACTAAAGCGAATGCCGCACCGCTTCCGAGTCGCGATAGTACTCCTGGTGTTTGAGAAGACTAGCTGCTTCTTCATCTAGAACAATCGTAACGTTCGGGTGTAATTGGAGCGAGCTGGAAGGATTGTTCGCTGATACGGGGCCCTCCACACAACCTGCAATCGCACTCGCTTTCGATTTACCTGTTGCCATGAGGACGATTGCTCGGCTCTCAAGAATTGTCGCAATACCCATGGTGAGAGCCATGCGAGGAACTTCTTCTTCAATGGAAAAGAACCGCGCATTATCGAGTCTTGTCTGCCGGGTAAGGGTTTTTAGGCGAGTTCGGGAGCCAAGCGATGAACCGACCTCGTTGAATCCGATGTGTCCATCCGTTCCTATACCTAAGATTTGCAAATCAATACCACCATGCTCCTTAATCGCTTTTTCGTAGGCCTCAGCGCTTTCTGTGAGATTGCAATTCCATGTTTTGGGAATGTGGTTGGCGTTCTCATCAAAATCAACGTGCTTGAACAATGAATCATGCATGTAGTAGTGATAGCTTTGAACATGTTCCGGAGGTACTCCGACGTACTCATCCAGATTGAAGGTTGTGACCCCTCGAAATGAAATCTTACCTTGGGCGCATCGATCGACCAATTGACGGTAGAGTCCCAACGGGGTCCCGCCGGTTGCAAGACCGAGAACACAGGGCTTTTTCGCTTCGGCTCTGGCGTTGACCAAGCCGGTGACGATGTTTGCAGCAAATTCCGCAACATCATCAGAAGATTTGAGGATAACAACTCTCAATTTTGATTCCGAGCAGTTTGGAGAGGAGGTAGATCGTGCCGCCACGTGTAAGCAAGAGAACTAACGGGTAATCGTGTCGCTGGCTCGTTGCATTAATCGATGTTTTAAAAACAAGCATTCGCTGTAGGACGCTAGCCCACGGTTAACGGACTAAAACCGTACGCGAGTGCGTTACGGTTGATGAATCAATACGCCCTAAACCCGCCGGTTGGAATGTGCGGCGAATGAAAAATTCGTCGGGGAAATCCGAAGGTCTCTTTTACTTGTTCGTAATTCCTTCGATCATTTTATCGAAATCCGCTTTGGTTTTTTCTACAAGGTCTTTAGGGCCATAGGCTTTGATAAAAAGGTTTTGACCTTTTGGCATTTCCACGATGGCCCCGATCATTCGGTAGTTCTCTTGTTTTTTGGTTGGGCCGGGAGCGAATGGTCCGCCGCCCATGGAATCTAGATAGGTTCCAGCGACATCGACAGTATGAACAGTGAGTTTGTCGACTGTTTTTTTGTCGACCTTGGTTTGATCTGGTTTAGCTCCTTCGAATTGGCCGATCCAGCGTTTTACGTTGGCGTCGATGGAACCACCGGATCGAGAAAACGTGATGCGAATAGATTCTTTGCCTTCTGCTGGAAATCGGAATTCCCCCTCAACCATCTGATTCTTAGGAGGCACGCTTTTCCAGGAGGCAGGGGGAGTTACGGCAACTTTGGTACCCTCGAAAAGGAAAGGCTTTACCTCCGCTGGTTTTTCCGCAGAGGATTCTTGTGAGTAGCAGGGACTCGGTATTGAGCAAGCAAAAACAGGGATTGTGCAAACAAAAGACAGAACCAAAGCAATTCGAAGACGCATTTTACGAGTTCTCGCTATCGGGTAGGGTTATGGAATGGGTAGGCCAGTATGGAACTCCAGGACCATGGCTTACACTATAAGGCATCGTAGTAATCTAACAATCCGCTCTGCCGGGACTTTTTTATGCAAAGTAGCGACGTTTGTCAGTCGATTTTAACCCGCTCAAGAGATCCAATGTTGCTGGATGATTTGCGTCATTTGACGCGATTGGCTATCCGTGAAGATCTGGATCGAGGAATGGATTTAACGACCATGGCAATTGTCCCTGGTAACGTCGCGGGGCGGGCTGAGGTTGTTGCTCGGGTTAGCGGTGTAGCGGCGGGGCTGAATTTGCTGGGTGCAATCGTATCGGAGTTCGATTGTTCGGTGGAATGGCAGGCTATGTTACAGGATGGAGAGAACTTCACGAGCCGACAGCCGCTGCTAACGTTGCGTGGTGATGCAAGAGATTTGCTGACCAGTGAGCGTACGATATTGAATTTCTTGGGTAGATTATGCGGGATCGCGACCTTAACCCGTCAATTCGTTGAAAAGGTCAGAGGGACAAAAGCAAACGTTTTTGACACTCGCAAGACGACGCCAGGGTGGCGGCGTTTGGAGAAGTATGCTGTATTGTGCGGCGGGGGATGTAATCACCGCATGGGATTATTCGACGGGGTTCTCATTAAGGATAATCATCTGGCATCTCGGGCCGTCAAAGCTGGCGTTGTTTTGGATGCCGGGGAAGCAGTGCGGCAAGCGTATCAGTTCTTAGGTGAGATGTCCTCGGATGGGGAACGCCCCTTCGTGGAAGTTGAGATCGATTCGATCGATCAATTAGCATCGGCTTTGGAAGCAAGCCCCGATATCGTATTGTTGGATAACATGAATTGCGATCAGTTGACCGAGTGTGTTCGGTTGAGAGACCGCATGAATCCAAGCGTTGAACTCGAAGCCTCGGGCGGTGTGAATATCAACACGATTTCCGCGATTGCAGCAACCGGTGTGGAACGCATAAGCGTTGGGGCATTGACCCATTCGGCCGTTAATCTCGATTTAGGGTTGGATTGGAGATTCGGATGATGGTTGCTCAGCGCGGCCTGCTAGAACAATCCTGGTATTAGCCTCGACTTCACTTTGCTCATGTAGGATCGATATTGCTCGTCTTGACCGAGTATTCGCTCTTCCGCGAAAATCCGAGGGATTAGTACGGCGTAAAATGCTGCGAAGATTACTGCATTCCAGATTGTAGGGCTAAGCATTAAGAACCCCACATGGACCATTATGTATCCGGTGTAGATCGGATGACGCACCAGTCGGTATGGACCTCGGTCGCAGACTCCACGATTCGCGGCAACAATTCCAAACCGTCGGCCTAGCGTGAATTTGGCAAACAAAACCCAACCTAACCCGAATACGGTTAGGGGAGTCGCAACCTCTTCCAGCAAGTGAGGAATATTCTCCGCTGGTCGTGCAAGTAAAGGTAGGCAGGTCGCCGCATAGGCCAAAAACCAGTCAGTGAGCCGAAGTGACAAAGTCTCAGCCCTCTTACGAAAGAGGATAAAGATCAAGACCATTGACTCAGTGATTAATAGCATCAAGCTGCCAATCGCGACGCTCGTTTCGTGGCGTATCGACGTGATAATGCTTGCGAGGAGTGCAACGACGAAGGTGCCGAAAAGCACAATCATCGTGCATCGTTCCAATGCATCGAGGAGAGTCTCTAGCTTGTTTCGTTCAAGCCACGGAGTCGAGGGTTGAAGCATCGGGCCAGACTTGGTTGGGAGTTCAAGGGACATGAAACACTGCACAAAAAATAGTGAGATTAGTTTTCTCTGCCGTGGTATAGCAGCCAGAGAACCGTAACACCCTCTAGTAAAACTGGAGAAAGAAATCCAGTTTTTCGTATAAAAAGGACAGCTTTAGGCACGCGTTAACTGTCGTTTCTTGCCTATTCGTTACAAACCGAATGCGACTTGTCTCAGGTTACAGCCGCCCAAAATCGGAGCGTGTTAAATCGCATCCCGCAGCGCGAGGGTTTGGTGGTTGAAAATTAGTTTGGTCACTCTTGACCGACTCGAGCACCATTAAACGCTATACGCACAGGTGTGCTCATTCCAGACTAACATGGGCCAAAGCAACATGCCCATAAGCGATGGCCGTTTCGGTTGGATTTTTTTAAGTGTTTTGCCCGCTCCAATCCAGGACGACTTTTCCACAATTGCCTTGTCTCATGACTTCAAAGCCTTTTTCGAAATCCTGGAAGTCGTATCGATGCGTGATGACTTGGCTGATGTCGAGTCCGCTTTCGAGCAAGACGCTCATCTTGTACCAGGTTTCATACATTTCGCGGCCGTAAATACCTCGAATGGTGAGCATATTGAAAACCACCAGATTCCAATCGATCGCAATTTGCTCTGATGGTATCCCGAGCATCGCGATTTTACCGCCGTGGCACATCGTCTCTAGCATGGTTCTTAAAGCGGCCGGTGAGCCGGACATTTCTAATCCGACGTCAAAGCCCTCTTTCATCCCAAGAGACTTCATGACCTCTTGTGCCGACGTTTGGCGAGGGTCAAATGCGACCGTTGCTCCCATTTTTCTTGCCAAGTCGAGTCGAAAGGGATTGAGGTCTGAGATAACGATATTTCTAGCCCCTGAGAATCTTGTGACAGCGCAAGCCATAAGACCGATTGGCCCCGCTCCGGTGATTAACACATCTTCGCCAAGGCAATCGAAAGCCAAGGCTGTGTGAACTGCATTTCCAAGTGGATCAAAGATGGAGGCAATATCATGGTCGATCCCGGGTTTGTGGTGCCAGATATTGCTCATGGGCAACGAGAGGTATTCCGCAAATGCTCCAGGTCTATTGACCCCCACACCCTGCGTGTCTTTGCACAGATGGCGTCTGCCGGCGAGACAGTTTCTACATCGACCGCAAACAACGTGCCCTTCGCCCGATACGATTTCTCCTGGAAAAAAATCGGTCACATTGGACCCGACTTCTACGATCTCCCCTACGAACTCGTGGCCAACAACCATGGGAACGGGGATGGTTTTTTGTGCCCAGGAATCCCAATTGTAGATGTGTAGATCCGTTCCGCAGATACCGGTCTTGTGGATGCGGATGAGACAATCGTTTATGCCAATCTTAGGCACTGGGACATCTAGAAGTTCGAGTCCCTGATCTCTTTTTGATTTTACGAGTGCCTTCATTACGATCCTCATCGACGTCGCTTCGTGAATTTTACCGTCAAAAGAATACGCAAACTGTTAGCGTTGCACTAGTCGAGTTGCATCAAACGGATTCGTCCAAGGTGCTCGAATCCGATTCAACCTGACGGACACGGAGCCATAATTGCACCAGGTGCGGTAGGGATTTAGCTCGCATTTTGGACATGACCCGGGCTCGGCGAGTTTCGATCGTACGGATAGCGACCTTGAGTAGGTTCGCGATTCGCTTGTTCATTTGCCCGTCGACCACCAGTTCTGCAACTTGCCGTTCGACGGCTGAAAGCGAAGCGACTCTCTGCATGAGTTCTCGATCATCGACTTCAAAATCTGTTAGCAGAATTGTCTCGGCGGGGGCAGATCGTTTGATAAATCCCACGAAGCCTAAAATTTGATTGTTAGAGAGGACGGCGGTTTCCATGATGTCGAGTCGAATTAGGTTGCCGTGACTACTGAGGACCTCGACACCAAAAGAATTGTTTTCTTCGTTAGACAGGGGTGACCATAGTGTTCTAATCCTTTGATTGCATAGGGACTCGCTAAGAAATTCAAAAATGGGGGTCTCCAGCAACTCGCCGTGAGACCGTTCAAGTATCTTCTTTGCTGATGCGCCGAGGAATAAAAAGCGTCCGGATAGATCGCGAGTGAAAATCGCAAAGTCAGCGTTTTCAGACTTCGAAATGTCTACGACGAAAAAGGACGGTTGCGTTAGGATACGCGAAGCAAACATTGCATCCGTGCTGGTAGGCAGAGTTGGAAAGGGTTCTTTGATCACGGCAGGTTTGAATTTACTGTTTCGATCGGGCATTTCTCTACCAAGTAGTATCACCAATCATTTCGGAACCGCCGTATTCTAGCGTTTTTTCCAGAAGTAAAGAATCATTGGAGTCCATAAAAACCCCCACTTTTGGGCGGTCCCCGGACGACAACGGTGCTAGTTGTTTACCGTAAAATGTAAAAAACGGCGGTTTGTAGGCCTTTTGAGATCCCGAATAATGTCCAAATTTTTTTTCGTTGCCGCCCCGATGTTGTACTTTTAGCCGTCATCGCGCATGCTATCGTCATGGACGACTTCCTTTTTCACTATCTGAGACTTGAGCCACCCGTGTGGGTGTTCCTGTCTTCGTTTTTGGTGATTGGGTTGTTTCTGATGTTCCACCGCTTCTGGTCGCTCCGGAACCTTGACATATTGTTGATTCTACTTTTCACGCCAGGGATTTTGCTCGTCTACGAGGGAGCAAATCGCAGGCAAGTCACAATAGCCAAGCAATTAGATGCTACAGTTACGGCATCTAAAGACAATTTGCAATCATCTGTTGCGTCGAACGATGTAGATTCTCCAAAAATCACAGGGAGTGGCACGACAGAGGGTGGTGCGCCGTCGGGACAAGACACGCCTCAGCCTCCGAACGCGGGATCTAGCGAGTCGACCGCGGAATTAGAATCCCAGCAGCCATTGCGGTCGGATGTCGCCAGGTTAAGAGAAGAATCTGCAAGTAACGATACGCTGTCTTACATAGGATATTTCTGGTTGATCGTCGTTGCTGTTTTGCTTGTGACCAGGATGTTGCTCGACACATCTATTGTGCGTCGACCTATGTTAGATCCCAACTTGAGCAGTGGCGGAATGTTGTTTCTCGGTGCTTCGATGTTGGTTTACTTGTTAGTCAATGTCGCCTTGAGCAAGCCGAGCGAACCGTTGAAGCAGGGGCCATCAGCGGGACCGGGATACATACTAATGACCGCCTTGCCGAGTATCACCACGGTTCACGATTCGGAGATGCAACCCGATGCAGAAGGACGTTCGCGGCCTGGTGGCTTTAAGCTGCTCGTCGCGAGAGCATTAGCAATTGGCGCGAATCTTGTGATGGTCCTTGCGATTGTCGCTATAGGGTATTGGCATTTTGGTAATTTTAAGACAGGCGTTGGGGTTGCGACCTTTTACTTGCTGCTCCCTTACACGCTTCACATGACAGGGCGTGTAGACCACGTTTTGCCGAGCGCGCTATTGCTGTTAGCGGTGTTGCTTTATCGACAGCCTTTTGCGGCCGGCATCTGCATTGGTTGCGCGGCTGGGGTTGTTTATTACCCATTTTCACTGTTGCCGTTATGGTGCAGTTTTTATTGGCAAAGGGGAATTCGACGGTTTATCGGTGGATTCGCGGTATCCATAGGAACCTTGGTTGTCGTGATGATCGCGATGCATCCGAATGATATTCTGCAGCACCTCGGGTACATGTTTGGGGTGAAGCAGATCGCTATGACGGGAATGGATGGTATTTGGGGCTTGGGATGGAATCCCATGATGCGAATTCCTTTAATTTTGTTGTTTGTGCTTTTGAGTGTTTCGTTTGTTGCTTGGCCGCCACAAAAGAGTCTGTCAACGCTTATGTCTTGTTCTGCGGCTCTAATGGCAGCTACACAATGTTGGCACGGGTTCGGAGGAGGTTTGTATTTGGCGTGGTTCCTCCCGCTGGCGCTGCTGACAATCTTCAGGCCCAACCTTGATTATTGTCTCGCATTGGAGGTGGTTAAGCCGAGACGTCGCAAGGTCATAAAGGCCGTACCCCCGGTTGAAAATGCCAATGCCGCATAGTTGACGATGGGTTTGGCTTTGTTCTTTCTTGCCTGGAATTCTCGTTTTGGCAGCCTATAATTGTCCCATGATACTTTTAATTGATAACTATGATTCGTTCACTTACAACATCGTGCAGCGGCTGGGAGAGATCAATCCCGAGTTGGACGTTAGGACCTACAGGAACGATGAATTGTCGGTGGAGGACATCCGGGAGTTGAATCCGGATCGGATTATTCTCTCCCCGGGACCATGCACGCCAAACGAAGCTGGAGTTTGTTTGCAGGTTGTCGAGCGCTTGCATGCGGAGTTTCCCATTTTGGGGGTTTGTCTTGGGCATCAGTCGATTGGCCAGGCCTTTGGAGGCAAAATCGTGCGTGCGCCAAAGTTGATGCATGGTAAAACGGATCGAATCTCGCACGACAATCGGGGCCTTTTCGAAGGTGTACCAAATCCATTCGTTGCCACTCGCTATCATTCGCTCGTTATTCTTCCCGAAAGTCTTCCCGATTGTTTGGAGGTTTCTGCATGGGTACACGACGAGCATGGGAATCGGATTATTATGGGAGTTAGGCATAAGCGGTACGCGGTTGAGGGTTGGCAATTTCACCCGGAGAGTTTTTTGACCGAGCCAGGTATTATGCTTTTAAGTAGGTTTTTGAAATGGCATGGGCCTGTTGCTTCTGCTTCAACTCATTGAGCCTTTTTGTGCAAAACGACGACGGTTATAACTTCCTTATTCTAAAATTCCTCTTGCCTTCGCCCTACCAGCATGCTTTGCGTCACGATTGCTAGAACACGTCACAAACACATGATTGCCGAGCACCAGCAGGTTGCGGAGCAAGGGGCCAAATTGGTCGAGTTGAGGCTCGACTATATTGGTCGCAGTATTGACCTGCCGAGATTGCTCAAGAATCGACCAACACCAGTGGTGGTAACTTGTCGGCGTCGGGAAGACGGTGGGCGATGGGAGAGAACCGAAGAGGAGCGCTTGATGCTTCTCAGATCGGCGATCGCCATGGGGGTCGAGTATGTGGATTTGGAGGATGACACCGCCCCTAAGATTCCTCGCTACGGAAAGACGAAGCGAATTGTCAGTGTGCACAACTTCGAGGGAACGCCGCAGGAGCTCCCCGATATCCACAAGGAATTGTGTAAAGCCGATGCCGACATCGTGAAGATTGCGGCGCAATCTAACTCGTTCCGCGATACCGCTCAGATGTTCGCACTTATGTCGTCTGCGCGAGTGCCGACCATCGGAATCAGCATGGGAGACTATGGGACTCCAACCCGAATTCTTGCCAGCCGGTTCGGAGCACCGTTTACCTATTGTGTTTTCAATGCAGACAAAAAGGTGGCACCTGGCCAGCTGAGTTACGATCAAATGGTGAATATTTATCGTGCTGACTCCATTAAGCCCGAGACGAAGTTGTTTGGAGTGGTCGCCGATCCTGTAGCGCACTCTTACAGTCCACTTATTCACAACGCGTCATTTCAAGCGGACGAGATCAACAGCAGATACTTGCCGTTTCGCGTAGCGCCTGCTGATTTGGATTTCTTCCTCCAGTGGTGTCGCGAACACAATATCGGTGGGCTGAGTGTCACTATTCCTCACAAAACAGCCATTCTTTCTAAGCTCACACGAGCGGAATCGGCTGCCCATGGAATTGGCGCTTGCAACACGGTTATTTTTTCCGATGAAGAACTCGTCGGATACAATACGGACTATAGAGCCGCGATGGACTGTTTGACAGAAGCGTACGACAAGTTTCGAAATCCAAAAGATGGCTTTAACAAAGTATCCGTACTTATCCTCGGGGCCGGCGGTGTTTCCAAAGCGGTCGGTTATGGTCTGGCGCAGCGTGGCGCCCAGGTGACCATTACGGCGAGGAATGCCAGTGCAGCCGAGGAGTTAGCCCGTGCACTCAATGGCAAGACCGTTCCGTGGAACGATCGGCACATCGTCGTGCCCGATATCTTAGTCAACGGAACTCCGGTTGGTATGTTTCCAGAAATGGATGAAACTCCATTTCCCACGAACAAGTTGACTGGCGAAACGCTCGTTTTCGACACTATATATAACCCCGAGCAGACTTTGTTTATCAAAGGGGCGCGAGCTGCACGGTGCCCGGTGATTACTGGTATTCAAATGTTTGTAAGACAAGCGGCATATCAGTACCGACTTTTTACTGGAAACGAACCTCCTATTCCGGTCATGGTGAAAACCATTAAAAAGGCCATCTCGCCCGTCAATTATCAAGACTTGGAAGAAGACGAGGACGAGGATTCGGCGGTCTTTGAAATGTAGTCATGGCTAAACCTCGCTCATGGCAAGTTTTTATTGCTAGTTTTCGATGGCCATTGGCTGCCGTTGAAAACGCAATTGTTAAGTATCGACTCGGTCGCCCCTACCCCAACCGAGAACCGCAGGAAACGTTAGGGGCTTACGGCGAACGGCTCGCCGCTCTTTTTTTGGAGCGAAAGGGTTACCTAATTTTGGAGAGATCGTTCCGCACAAAAACGGGCGAGATCGACATCATCGCTTCTTTCCGAAATTCCATCGTTGTTTTTGTCGAAGTAAAAGCCTGGGAAAACAATACGTCAGATGGGACGGGGCCCTCCGATCGCGTAGACGAAAAGAAGCAAAAGAAGATCACCGATACGGCACTTCGCTACTACAAACAGCATCGGCTTTGGGGAACGCCCGGGCGAGCGGACGTGATCGAAGTTATCGAAAACGGGCCAGGGGGAACCCCTTCGTTGCGTCACTTTGAGTATGCCTTTGAAGCGGTTGGCCAATTTCAAATGTTTAGTTGAGCGATCTCCTAACTACTCTACAATACGGACCGATCGAATACCCATACAATTCCAAATCAAACCAAAACCACAATGTTAGAGCTCTACGATAAAATCCAAGAAGCATGTGCTGCCATCAAAAAGGTCTGGAATAAGACACCCCATGCTGGAATTATTCTTGGGACTGGTTTAGGACCTCTGGTTCAGCGTATCGACGTGGAGGCCACTCTGGATTATGCAGACATTCCACACTTTCTAAAGTCGACCGCGACTTCCCACCGAGGGCGATTGGTTTGTGGAATGTTATGCGGACTTCCTGTCATGGCCATGGAGGGACGCTTCCACATGTACGAAGGATATTCCCTAAAAGAGATCACGCTACCCGTACGGATTATGAAAGCCCTCGGGGCAGAGCTGTTGGTCGTCTCAAACGCATGTGGGGGTATGAATCCGTTTTACAAAGCGGGCGATATTATGCTGATCGATGACCAAATCAATCTGCTTGGTGATAACCCTTTGATCGGAATAAACGATGATCGTCTCGGTCCGCGGTTCCCGGATATGTCCGCTCCGTACGATCAAGAGCTGATCAAGGCGGCTTTGCAGGTTGCGCGGAAGAACGATATTGTTGCTCACCAAGGTGTATTTGTTGCCGTAGCGGGGCCAAATTTGGAAACCCGCGCTGAATATCGCTTCCTGCGAATGATCGGCGCCGATGTTGTAGGAATGTCAACCGTTCCCGAAGTGATCGTCGCTGTGCATTCTGGTATGCGTTGCGTCGGGTTCTCCGTTATTACAGATATGTGTCTCCCTGATGCTTTAGAGGCTGCCGACGTACAAAAGATTATTGCGATCGCGAATGATGCCGAGCCTCGTTTAACTAAGCTCGTGACTGGCGTTCTCGAATACGAAAAAGAAAAGTTGAGCAAGTAAGCCGAATGATCAAGGTTGAGCCTGGAAAAATACGCTTAGGATGGATCGGGACCGGAGTGATGGGGCGCAGCATGTGCGGCCATTTGCTGCGAGCCGGCTATTCGGTCTCCGTCTACAATCGCTCTCCCTCGAAGACAAACGACCTGATTGACTTGGGTGCAACTGCTTGTACTTGCCCCCGCGACGTAGCGGCTAACAGTGATATTGTCTTTACCATGGTTGGCTTTCCAGCTGATGTGGAAGAGGTGATCTTAGGGGATTCAGGTGTTTTGAATGGGCTAGTCCCAGGTTCCGTGCTCGTCGATATGACGACCAGTCGTCCATCGCTAGCCCAGCAGATTTACTCTGTAGCCTCAAGCAAAGGGGTGGCGGCTTTAGATGCGCCGGTGTCCGGCGGTGACATTGGTGCTCGCGAAGCGAGATTGTCGATCATGGTCGGAGGGGATCGATTCGTATTCGATGCGCTCCATCCATTATGGGCTCTCATGGGCAAGACCTTTGTCTACCAAGGACCCGCTGGATGTGGCCAGCATACCAAGATGGTGAATCAAATACTCATTGCGTCGAGCATGGTTGGGTTGTGCGAATCTCTGCTTTATGCTGCGCGAAGCGGTCTAAATCCTGAAACGGTGCTGAGTTCCGTCTCGTCAGGCGCCGCAGGCAGCTGGTCTCTCAGCAACTTGGCTCCCAGGATCTTAAAAGAAGACTATTCGCCTGGGTTCTTTGTCGATCACTTTGTCAAAGACTTAGGAATCGTCCTCGAGGAAGCCTCTAAGATGAATATTGGCCTCCCCGGGGTTGAATTGGCGAAACGCCTTTACGTTCAGCTTCAGGATCTTGGTTATGGGGATAGAGGTACGCAGGCGTTGTGGCTTGTGGTTAATCCATAGTGTTTGCTGTTTGCTTACAGTCAGTTCAGCAGCCAGATTCTACCGTTGA
Source organism: Pirellula sp. (assembly GCA_046318795.1). Classification (GTDB taxonomy): domain Bacteria; phylum Planctomycetota; class Planctomycetia; order Pirellulales; family Pirellulaceae; genus JBKCUI01. Next base: position 419 of record JBKCTT010000017.1, on the reverse strand, counting down.
ATTGTAGTCACCAGAATCGATACGCCTCCTTTAATCATCGTAGAGCTTAAATCCCTCACCAAACGCACAGTGGCTCGGATCTTTACGGTTATCCCAATCGGACTCTTTTTCGCATCCGTAAGCTATTCTCGTTTCTGATGATTAACTTCTCCCCCCCTCGCATGCCGTTACGTGAAGTAAGGTTGAGTCTGTTGATTATTCGGAAGTCTTTATGTAGATCGAACCCAAAATGGATCCAGGAAATGTGTCTACAAAAGACCACGCTCCTTCCATTTCTATTTGGAAGAGGATCGAGTCGTGGTTCGATCGATTTTTCCGACTCACAACGCCGTTAGATCCCAATGAGGTTGACGGCGTTTTACTCGAGGATCGAATCCTCTATAGCGCAACGCCGCTGGCGTTCTTAGATGGTGGGGAGA
>JBKCTT010000016.1:0-3585 GCA_046318795.1 Pirellula sp. | reverse complement strand
TTCGTATGACCCGACCGGCAGGCGAACGAGCGTTCGCAATCAAACGGGTATCGGTTCAGGTAGTTATGCTCAAACGGTCGACTACTTGATGAGCGATGGCGATCAAGTGGGTCAGATTCTGGGAGCAACGGGTCAAACGACACGTCGATTCCGTTATGGTATTGGGGTCGACAGTGTTTTATCCGAGCAGCGGTTTAGCGGAGGAACGGCCAGCAATCCTGAATATCAGTTAACGGATCATTTGGGAACCGTTCGCGGGGTGGCGCAAAGGACAACTGGCGTCAACGCTGCCGTGGTCAACACATTGCAGTACGATTCCTTTGGCAAGCTCATCTCGCAGAGCAATGCATCGAAGCAGCCGTATCACGGATTCGCAGGCCGCGACATTGAGCCCGTAGGAGGATTAACGTACAACCGAAATCGATACTACAGCCCCCAAACCGGCCGCTTCATCAGCCAAGACCCAATAGGCTTCAACGCCGGCGATGAGAATCTCTATCGGTATGTAGCGAATAGTCCGACGAATGCGACGGATCCGAGTGGGTTAATTGATCATAGGAAAACACCTTCCGGCAGGCCATGGTGGGCGGAAATGTTTGAGCCAGATCCAAGTGACTTGATCAATCCGCTTGGAATGGCAAGCAAGCCGGTTACTAAGCCATTAAGCAAATTTGTCGAACGAGTACTCGGGCGTAAAGCATCCAACAAACTAGCCGATGCCGCAGCGAAAGCGATCGAGAAACGATTAGCCGACGCCGCAGTTAACGCTGCCAAAGAGACTCCATTAATAGTTTTGCAGGATGCAAGACTGAAAGACGCTCTCGACAAATTGGCACCCGTGCAGTACACAATCAAAAATAGTCCGGAAATGCTTGAACTTGAACTAATCATTTCTAGGGCAGCAGACAGAGCCCCAGTTAAACCAGTGCCAGAGGGATACACCCGGGTCTACCGTGCTGTAAGCGAGGCTGAGTACGAACAGATTTTGAGAACGGGCAAATTTGAGGTTCCGCCAGGACGTCCAGGTTTTAGTCCGATGAACGCAAAGTGGTTTGCAGACTCAGCGGAGGGGGCTGCTGCACACGGAAACTCGCTGCCGGGACTAGGCAAAGGTAAGTATCGCATCATCGAGGCGGACGTCCCGAATAATCCACCGAGTCTCTATCGCCATCCCAATATGGATGGTCTCGGACCTGCAAGGTGTATCGATCTAGATGATTTAAACGGCGTCCAACCGCGTCCAGCTGGGAGTTAAACATGACTACGACGATAACGACTAAGGCAACTATTGAGTGGATATCTGCGGACAACGGTGGTAGGAGTAACGGCCCCCCGTTTGGACCGGACTATGCGGCACCTGCGAAGTTTCTCGCGCATGCAGATACGTGGCTTACCGAAGCTTGGGATCTACTTGTCCACCGAGTAAATGGAGAAGCTATATCGGATACATGGGAGGCGGAAGTTAGATTTCGTATGCCGCAGGCACCTCATCAATGGTTGACGTGTGGCGCTGAATTTGAACTTTACGAAGGAAGGAGATGTGTCGCTCGAGGACGCTTGGCGTAAAGCTTTGCCCCAAAGGGAATACTGTCTGGCAATGTGACTGTAAAGGAAGCCAAGTGGGACTACTTCTTTGGACGTGTAACTTCGAATCCTCACAACCAAGCTCGTTCTTTGCAGAACTTGAAGGACTTGAAGACGCTTGGATTCGAAGACACCCCAGCAGGCAGGCTTGGATTGACCAAGCTCTTTGAAATTGGCAGACATGGCACAGAAATCTCCCGACATACGACTGAGTTTGGTGTCACCATAACTCGGCGAGTTCCTGCTGGAGACAAGGGGATAATTGAAGTCAAGTACTTCTACGCAGGCGGAGACATGTCTTGTATTCCAGAGGTCTCGACTATCATTCCCAAGATATTCCCAGGACAACTATGACTACGAAGAACATTTCGGAACACGAGTTCAACGAGTACGACCTACGTCGAAGACTCTTCGTTCATGACAATGCGCGACGTTTCGCAGCCTTGATGCTTCCCGGCTCCAAGTTGTCAGTGGCCTTTAACTGGCGAAGCGATATCGTCGAACCCAGCGTCGTTGCTGACGAATGCTCCAGAACTACATGGGTCGGTATCGATGATCGACTCGCAGCAGTTGCAAGCGATGGTCGGATCGTAGTCAACCTAGAGTTATCAAGCCAACTTTTGACAGTAGAACTGAGAGGGGGAAAGGCCGTCGCGATTTGCGAACTCCAAGCGATCGTAGTGAATCCAGATGGCTCAATACATGCAACTTTTGATTTCCCTGATGCTGTTGACGATTTCAGCATCGCCCAAAATTCCCTGTCAGCATCATTCATGGACGGAAACGCCGCCGAATACAAGTTCTGAGCTCGTCACTTTCCATCGAATTGGCCAAGCCCCAGTTAGTGGACTGAAGGGTTCAGTTACGTTGGGAATCGATGACCATCTCGATGACTTTGCCCGTGGAATTGGCGGGCGAACTTGGAAAGATCTCGCGAAGCATACGCCCGAGAAGTGGCGGTCTATGTTCAACGGCATGCTTTATGACGGCAAAACAAAGTTTACGTTCAATCTTGATGGCGTAGATATCTGGGGTGGCGTGTCTCGTGCTTCGCGTGGTGCGGGCGGAGCAACGGATTGGGAATTGCTTCAAATCAAGCTAACCAAGGAATGCTGGGATCGAATTACGTGGATTAAGAACGGTCAAGTCGTACCAAACCCATTTCAGTAGAGGTAACTATGTTTCAATCAAATCGTACATTTAAGATATGGGAGTATCGAGTAAGTCATCAACAACTACTCGTTCGTAGTCCTCGCGCTCCCGAGGTCGCAACAAACATCGACTTGGTGTTCTGGGGCGTTAAGGCGATCAAACTAGAGACCATCGTCAAGGGCGTCGACATCGCACCAGACAATTCGAATGTGTCTGACGATGCACTTGCGAAGTACATCGAGAATGGCTACACGAAATTCGTTCTTGATGGCAAGGGTAGCTACGTCATTGCATCTGGTATGAAGGTACTTGAAAACGAGATGGATATCTTCGAATCGAGTCTGACATCATTCAACGACAACGAGACTCCAGACATTGGGAGAGTTCTGGTTCAGTCTGTTGCTTCCTGAAACCGCCGGACAGTAAACATAACCGAAGCAGAACGGCCACAAGTCCGGCGGAATGTCGGTGAACTGTTACGGGCCGAATTGTGGTCGTATTTTTGGCCGAATTGAGACGGTAGAGATTTAGCCCTCTTTTCGGTGTGATGGCCGAATTGCTGCGAATTTTGGAGCGGACCTATACAGCAGGGCAAACGAAGCCCCCCACTTGCCGATGCTGGACTGGTACCAGTACGGCTTTTGATTATTCTTATGATGCTCGCTCCAGACTGACCGGCATCACGCGTTCGGCAACAGACAAAGTCAATTGGACTTACAACACGGCGGGATTGGTGACGTCAGAGGTTACGACAATTCCTCAAGTCACTTCGGCACTCGGAGCGTCATCGGTGACCTCGACCATGAATTATGCGTACGACACAGCAGGACGAACGACCAGCAAGTCGCT
>JBKCTT010000015.1:0-16220 GCA_046318795.1 Pirellula sp. | reverse complement strand
GAAACTCTCTTCTTTGTTGTCGCCTTCAGCCAATCGTCCGCCTCGTGGCGCCATACGAAACAAGCGTATCTTCCCTTCGGTTCCACCCGTGGCGATCAGATCGTCTATGGGATGCCGAGCCATGCAAATCAACGGATCACGTGTCTGGTTGATGTCGTCGATCAGGTGACCTGTTGAAACGTCGATCAGCTTCGCCGCCTTGTCACGACTAATGGTCGCCAGCCGCGTTCCATCGTTGGTGAAGGCTGATCCGAAGACCCAGTCCAGATGGTTGTCACACCGCATCATTTCAACACCGTCCGCGACGTTGAAGACTCGCACCAGCTTGTCCGTACAACCGACGGCAACAAGTCGATTGTCATGAGAAATCGCGACTCCATAAAACGTATCCGTCGAACCTTTGATCGAACGAACTAATTCTCGCTTCGCGGTATCCCAGATTTGGATCTCGCCGAATTCGGATGCAGCGCCACCGCTAGCGACTAGCAAGCTGCCATCGCGAGAAAACGTGAGCGTCTCAAGCCGAGGTGAATCACCGAGCAACCGTGCGACAATGCCCGATCCATCTGCTCGGTGCAGTAGAATCTCATGCCGAGCAGGCACGGCCAGCAAGTTGCCATCGGGGGAAATCGCAATGGCACGCACCAAAGGTAATGAAGTGTAGGTCAGTGGTTCTGATGGCCGTCGTGTGAGAAAACGCATCGGCTCATCCTCTGCGGCACCTTCGACCACCCAACGACGAAGCAAATCGATCTCTTGCGGCAAAAGCGGCTCACCTTCCTTAGGCATTTCGGGCGGCTTGCCGCATACCACTTTAACCAGTGGGCTGGCGTCAGCTTCGCCTGGGCGAATCGATGAACCGGTCTCACCACCGTTCAACAACCCGCGATGCGTCGTCAAATCAAGTCCGCCACCTTGCTTTCCCGGTTTATGACAACCGATACAGTGAATGCGTAGCAGCGGCATCACTTGGCGATGAAAGGAAACTGGAGCGTCATCGGCAATCAGCACGGCGTTGATGGGCACTGGATTACAGGAGACTGCAAACATGAGGACCATGATTCTGGACAAGAATCGCTTCATTTCACTTCCTCAATCGTCAGCAAATAACTGTGCCATGGGCCACCGAGATCGTGCGAACTGCTGACACAAAGATAGATGGGACCTTCGGCTTTTGTCGTCAGAGTCACGACCGGATCTCTGGATGGGCCATCATCGGCAGCCGCAAGAAGCTGGCCACGTCCGTCGTAACAATGGACCGCCACATCCATCAGCAATGGGCCACCGCTGGTGACAGTGATTCGATATTGTTGACCAGCCACCGAGGGATATGCAAAAACGTCGACGTCCTTATCGCCTTGAATACTGCCGCGAACCGATTGGCCAACAGTAAGTTTCTGGGCGTCGCGAAATCCGTCATTCGGTTCGCGTTCGTCGAGCGATAATTCTGGAGCGAGCACGATGATTTTGCCTTTCGCTTCTCCAGCGGGTGTTACGACAACATATTCAATGAAGCCAGTCGGCACGTCGGCAGGCAACGTGATTTCGGCGACCAGTTGCTTGTCACCGACCACTTTGTTCTCCAATCCTTTTGCCTGACCAGCGTCGCTGGTTTCTTTCAGTTCGACAACGATCTGCTCAGCGGATGGAAAACGAAGTTGAGTCGTTCCCTTGAGTTCAAAGCCTCGTAGCTTGAACGTCTCCTTGCGCCCTCTGACTAGTGCCGCAGGTTCGTTTGCCGTGATGCTCGGCGCAGACGCTACGGGACTCTGGGCTTGAAGGTGAGGGCCAAAGATTGCCAGCAACGTCAATGCGGTGACGGTTAAGAAACTAAGCCCCATTCGAGAAAAGGGGCCGTCGACACACCGAAGGAATCGCGCCCAACCGTAACCCTGTGCTACAGCATGTCTCATGAATACAGTTCCGTAATCGTGGCCCCTTCCGCAAGGATCGACACAGGTCGTCCCTCAGGTGTGTGCAACTCTTTCGCAGGATCGATCCCCAGGGCATCGTAAACGGTCCAGGCAACGTCCGCTGGCCGAACAGGACGATCGGTTACGTATGCCCCGTTCTTATCAGTTGACCCAATCACACCTCCACGAGCAACGCCGGCACCGGCCCACAGCATCGAACCGGCACGCCCCCAGTGATCGCGACCAGCCTTATCGTTCACTTTAGGCGTCCGACCAAACTCACCCATCGCCAACACCATCGTATCGGCCAGCAGTCCGCGCTGGTCCAAGTCGTTCATCAACGCGCTGAACCCCTGATCGAACTCGGGCAATTTCTTGTCCAGCCCTTTAAAAATTTCGCCATGGTGATCCCATCCGCCGTAGTTGACCGTCACAAACCGCACGCCATTTTCTACGAGCCGTCTGGCCAGCAGAGCACTTTGGCCAAATTCATTGCGTCCGTAAGCGTCGCGTGTTGTTGACTCTTCTCGGTCGATGGCGAAAGCCGCTTGCGCCTGAGGAGAAAGGACCATTTCAGCGGCTTTACGACTGAACTCTTTGTACGTCTCAATCTGGTCATTTCGCTTGACTCGATCCGCAAGCTGGTCGACGGCAGCCAGCAAAGACTTGCGGCGCTCGAGCACTTGCGGCGTGGCGTTGGCCGGAGCGGCAAGATCTCGAACGCGGTAATTCTCCTCGCTGGGATTTCCCGCTTTGAACGATTCACAACGACCGCCCAACCATACGCTTTTCCCCAGTTCCCAGGTGAATGACGGGTTGCGTGGCACCGCGACATAGGGTGGAACTACGCCATCAAAACCGGTTTCGTGTGCCACGATAGCACCGATCGCCGGATGGTCGCCAAACGGTGTCCCGAATCTGCCGGACAAGACCCAGTTCGTTGCCGTTTCATGATGATCGTTCTCATGCGATCCGCTTCGCACCAGCGTCAACTTGTCCATCACCTGAGCCGTTTTGGGAAGCAGTTCGCAAACGTGAAGCCCAGGTACGTTTGTGGGGATACTGCTGTACTTGCCACGAATCTGCTCTACAGCCTCAGGCTTCATGTCGAAAGAGTCATGATGAGACAAACCACCGCCCAGAAAAATCAGAATCACCGACTTTGCTCGTGCTCGTTGCGAGGAAGCCTCTGCAAAGAGCAGTTGCGGTAAAGAAAGCCCCAGCGGGGCTAACGCGCCAACACGAATGAAGTTGCGGCGCGATACACCGCTGCATAGCCTTGAACGATGATTGGCAATGGATACGTCGATCATAACATTCGGTGTGGTTAATGGTTAAAAGCGAACTCTTTCGAGTTCAGTAACGCCCAAAACAAATCTGCGAAAACGTCTTCACAGTTACTAGTCTTCTCAGATGCGATCGCGGTTTCTGTGGCGGTCATCGCAGCACGTATTGCCGCTCGTTCCGCGTCGTCTGGCAAACGACTGAGCGTCGCCAGGAAAACTTGTTCTGTCACGGTATCCGAGTCAGTATTCTTCAAGAGGCTGGATAGCCGACCTTCGGGCGCGCGAATGTTCTTAATCAGACTCTCATCGTTGCTCAGGTGCAGCAACTGTGGCAACGTGACCTCTCCCTTACGTTCACAAGCACACGCCGTAACGCGATCACTGCGTCCGAAGAGTGTCAAGAAATAGGAATCGGCGGCGGGATCGGCGACCTGCGTGGCACGAACACCAATTGGGTAACCGGGAAAGCGATTGGGAATCTCAGTCGCCGCCGCAATCGCATCGAGCATGACTTCAGACGGCAAACGTCTGGCATAGTAATGAGAATAATAGGTCCTATCGTTTTCGTTTTCCGACGTGTTCGCTGAGTCGAGTTGGTAGGCTCGCGAATTCAAAATCAAGCGAATGATGTGTCGCAAGTCAAAATTACTGGCTCGAAACTCGGTATTAAGCACCTTCCATAGTTCGGGGTTGGAGGGCGGATTACTGGCTCGCAGGTCATCGACCGGCTCGACAAGTCCGACCGAGAAGAAATGCTTCCATAAACGATTGACCATCGCTCCGGAAAAATATTCGTTATCGATAGTCCAGTTCACGAACGCAATGCGAGGGTCGCCGCCCGGTTCGAACGGCACAGCGACACGGTCGAGCGTTTGCGGGGCCACAAACTTTCCGGTGCGCGGCTGAGTTACTCCTGGACTGCGCAGACGAATTTCCTCGAGCCGGCGTGTCTGCATGTCAAGTTCGCGTTGCCGATCCGCGATTTGCATCTTCTTCTCGTCTTCGGGCAAAGTCGCCAAGCAGACTTCAGTCAGTTTTTTGGCCGCTTCGGCAATTCGTTTATGTTGTTCGGTTTCATCGCGGCTGGTGGTTGTCACTGAGCTGGCACCGCTCTGCGGATTCTGGCGGTCGAGATTCACTTTCGCAAAGCAAGCGGCAAAGTGATAGAAGTCGTCCTGAGTGTAACGCTCCAAAGGATGGTTGTGGCAACGGGCACATCCAATGCGAGTTCCGAGAAAAGACTGTGCGACGCTGTCGGGCAATTCGCTCTCTTCCACTTTTTGAAACTCGCCGACAACCGTGACGAAATAGCCCGCCTGCGGTTGCGAGACGACATCGCCTCTGGCCAGCAAAACGTCTCGAGCAATATCGCTCCACCGTCGATTCGAAGCGACTTGTTCGCGCAGCCATTGATGAAACGCTTTAACACCTTTTTGCCCGCGCACATCATGATCACGCTCCTTGCGGTTCTGCAGCAAGTCGGCCAATTGCAGGGTCCAATAGTCGGTAAACTCGGGTCGATCGAGCAATGCGTCGATCACACGACTGCGTTTATCAGGACTCGTGTCGGATTGAAATGCAATAACCTCTGCGGGAGTTGGCAAGATGCCGGCAGCATCCAAGTAAACCCGACGCAAAAACGTATCATCGCTGCACGGGCCAACCGGTGGCACTTGAAGTTGTTTTAGCTTTGCAAACAAAGGCCCGTCGATAACATTCTGCTGTGCAGCATAGAGCTCGGGAGCGACCTTGTAAGGAAAGGGAATCGTGAAACGGACCACTTCTACCTGCCCCTGAAAATGAACTCGCACTCCCGCTTCGCCATGACCCAACGCTTTCACCTGGCCAGTTGCATTGACTGACACCTTATTTGGATCGTTAGAAAAGAACTGAGCCAGCCACGTCACATCGCGAACACGCCCGTCGGTATAGTGAGCGCGAACGAGCAATTGTTGCGTCTGCTCAAGCGTCATGGAACGGTTGCCCGGCAGAACTTCCAAACGTGCAACATCGGGTTCATCAGCGAGCGGTGCGGGAGCGCGAGCCGCAACCCAATCACGCAACGTCCGCCACATTCGAGACTCAGGGCGAAACCGTACGCCCCCTTCATGCGCAACGCCGCCGGACGGTTTAGTCAGCAGTAGACTTTCCTCCGGAAAACCGAAATCGACTCGGCGGCCGCTGACTTCCTGCGAAATCCAATCGTGATCCCATTCGGGCGCGTAACCGCGAAGCGATAGTCGAAAGCCATTCTGGCCCGATAGCTTGCCATGGCAAGCCCCCGTGTTGCAGCCGCTGCGCGTTAGTATCGGCAGGACGTCTTGCTTGAACGACGGCGGATGTTTGGTGTCGAAGTTTGTCACCGTGATCGGCACAGAGATCGACATCTCATCCAGTTTGACAATCAGTGCCGCTTCGCCCGCGGCCTGAGCTTCAATCACACCACGATGATCGACTGCAACCAGTTCCGGTTTATCAACTTCGAAAGTGACGCGATGGGTAACATCGGTAACTTCTCCTTGGTCATCGGTCAGCGAGACGACCACGCCATGAATCGGATCTTGCCCAGTCAACTCCAGCTTTCCAGGGAAGACCGCCAACTGAGCACAATCGGCAGCCGATGGCAGCAGCAACATCGTAACGGCAATCGCCCAAACGAAAATAGCTCGCCTACCACCATTTAGGTTGCCACTGCGTAACGTAATGCTTTGTAAAGTCACACTTTGTAAGGTGACAACGGAATCAGCGACCATCGTCGCCTCCAAAGGCGGGAATTCAGGGAAGGATGCAGGAGGAAACTGTAGTTTAGCTGGTTGCGTGGCATGAAACTAGTACTTTAACCTGCGTATTCACTGCGAACATCGCGGAAGGATATGGAATTGAAAGCCGCCGCGAATACGGTCAATGCCTTCATCTTCTACTTAATCAATCATCACTTGCCAATCTTCAATCCGTCCCTCTCGCTGAAATGTGTTGAGTGGCGTAATCGAGGCATTTGTCGTCGCACGGCCGTTCGCTGGAGCGGTTTCTGCTTTTTCGAATTGCACGAATCCCCAACGTTCAGGACGGTGCATATCGATGATCCCTTGTGGTGACCAAACCCAGTTATCCTCTTTGGTGTTAGGTTTCTTCACGTACTCGCCATCGATCCCCTTGTTGGGGAGGGTAAGTGTTTATGGGTGATTTTCTGAATGCTGTCCAAAGAATCGCGATTTCAATCGTCCATCCTTTGTCTTGGTCCGATGGATCGTTCAGTGTGCCGTCGAGATAGATTGCCTTACTGCAGTTAGATAACGGTATCACAACTAGTCACACAGCCACCTCATCCAGCCTTCGATTCCCAGTCGCCGATCCGGACCAATTCTTCGTAACACAAAGTAACAAACCACCAAGAATAAAACAGCCAAAGGCATCGACCATCCCAGACCCATAGCTTCTTGCCAATAGTACTTCTCATGTTCCATGATGTACCCATAGATCCATAAAGGCCAAAGATGGACCATATGATGCACTACATAAATGGTGAACGAATATTGACTGAACGTTTTAGTTATATCTAACATCCCGTCTGTAAAAAACCGAGTGCGATTTCGATCAATCCAAATGTGCGTTAGGCCAAACAGCAAAGATGCCATTCCAATCGTGGCCATCACGTATTCAATTGTCGGTGGGAACATGTGCCAGCCCTCCAAGAAGCGAATCGACAGTACTCTTGGAAGATAAGGCCGCACTGCTAACAATACACCGGAAAGACCAATCAATGCCCCCCCTGTTAACACCGGCAGCCAACCTTTGGAATTCAATTTTGATACAAATGCATCCCAGCCACTATCGGCATCCACAGACTTGCTCGATGAACCATCTGACTGTTCGCGGAACAGTATTGTCCCCGTGACCAATCCAGCAATGGAATAAGAAATCCAAGGAAATATGGGAATAAAACCGGTGACTAAGAAACCGATCAATACGTCGGGTAACGTAAGGTCGACTTCAAAATAGTTGTTTACCCAGTAAGCTTCATAATCTGCCATCCCTCGAAGCAATGGACTAATGAAGATTATTCCGAATGCTAAAAAAATCGAAATCACCACGGGTAATCGACGTAGGCCATTTAGCACCAACACGGCAAAGCCGATCATGGTCAGCACATCCCAGTTAAACGTGTCCTCAGGCAACCAAACGAAGATATTGAAAGCGAATCCCGCTGCGAAAACAAAGAGCCCACGTCTTATCGAGCATTTGGAGATTTCTTCTTCGCTGGTACCCTTGGACTCGAGGCCATAAACCCACAATCGATAACTAAGCCCTGATAAAAATGTAAACAGCGGCGCCCCAAGCCCTGTGATCGGCAGCTGAACTCCCGAAAGATTCTCTGCGAAATGAACCAGCACCATAACCACGATGGCGATCGTCTTTAAGCAATCGATGGAAGAGTATCGCATGGACTATTGAACGACCGTCGCTGGTTCGAGTGACGATAGGATCTCGACACCCCAAATCACCATCTGCAAAATTAAGAGGATGATAATGATCCACTCCAAGATATGTCCCGTTCGACTCTGGACAAAATCACTGATGCGTTGACCGCAAGTCTCGTAGACTCTTTCGAAGATTTCTAATTGACCGTCAAGAATCTCGTGTCGATGTAGCATACGAGTTCGTTCGCGGAATCGCTCGGCTAATTGGCTGGCCAACGTAGGCGGATAAACATGAGGACAATATACATAGGGTGACAATCTAAGCATCCGTGATCGGATCGACATCACTCGTTCGTATCGACGTTGAAGTTCCTTACGGCGCGGAAGCGACTTTTCGTCAAAGTTAAATGCCAAAGGCATGTCCTCATTCATTTCGGACCAAGCGTTTGCTAACTCATGCTCGAGGCCCGCCAATTCTGCATCGAACCAACAGGTTTCGATCAACGCAGCTCGCAGAGTCTCAAGCCTCTCCGGGGATGCCAAAATCGCAACACGCTTGTCATTCCAGTAAATCTGTGCTCCCTGCAAAGTGAGCATTTGCCTCGGTGCCTTTGCGGTTGTCGTCGTGTCGACCCATGAGACCGCCAAGTCTTGTATCTCCGTCGCTTGATTATTGGCCGTCGGTATTGTCAGGAACTCGATTTGCCGTGTTGGATTTTTCGATCGATCGCCCTCGACAACCATCTCCGACTGCGCTATTACCGCAAACGTATGAAACTCTGTCGGTAACGCATGTAGCAATTGTTGCCCTTGGTTTCGATCCTCTGTGAAGACTACAGGAAGCAACTCCGAGCCGGCTGGTAAATCATTGGGTATATTGCGGGACACTTGAGAACTCGGTTCTGGCATAGCGGTAAAGTTAATTTTGTTATTGACGGTTTTCGGAAATGTTCGTGGCGATCCAGGCAGCCACATAATTGGCCGAATCCAGAACTCCATTCAGGGTTGAATCAAACAGATAGTCGCCGACCAGAAACAGCTCGGGATGCTCGATCGGTTCGGGTTGGTGGCGTTGGTCGTGGCGTCGAGGAACAATGCCGCTGGGCATTGCATTAACAGCGTTCAGCCAACGATAAACGTGGCCTTCGAGAAAATGCTGACGCCCGTCTGGCAGGAAATCAGGCAGAGAATCGAGTGCGAGGGCAATCAGTTGCTCATCGTTCATTACGCTTAGCTCTTCTGCTGCGGATCCAGCCATCAACCATCCCAGAACGCCATGTTTCGATTCTGGCTCACGAGATGACTCATCATAAAGACAGCAACCACCGAAATGATCTAGCATCCAAAAAGAATCGGTTAGACTGTTGCGCCAGAAAGGTTGATCGAATAGAATCGTAACACGGAGATAATGCGCCGGATAATGGTAGTAGTCCAAGTGCTTTTGAACGGCTGCAGTTAGTCTTTCGCCGCCGAACGCAACGGATGTCAAATGATTGTGAGGTAATGCGACCACGACATAATCGAATTCGTGATTTTGGATCTCACCCTCGTGGATGGTCTGCACGATCCATGGTCCCTCCTTCGATTTATCAATTCTTGATACGAGATGATTGAGAAATACGTTGGCATTGATTCGAGCTTCCAGAGCTTGCGGCAGTTGTTCGTTGCCTCCTTCGATGCTGTACAAATCCATGTACTTGCCATTATTCATCAGATAATTTTGCAAACCATACGCAATACTGGTTCGGTTTGGCTCCGTCGCAAGATCGCTGTGAATCAAGTCTTCGATGTATTTACGTGCTGTGGGCTCTCCAATTTCAGCCAACAAGGAATCGAAACGAACCGAATCTGGCTGCTGGTTGGAACCATCGGGGTAATCGGATTCAAGGAATTCTTCTGGAGTCATGCAATCGAAGGCCTTGCGGTCAAATTCGACTAGCGACTGGTAAGCATTCTCCCCAAGATGGTTACGGATATCATTGAGATTCGAGAGCACTTGACCATTGGAGATCACAGCCGAACCAGCCATCCGACTGATGGACAATCCCAATTCGGCGATAAGTAACTTTAGAGGGTCATCGTCGTGTTGAGAGTAGTCGTAGAACTCAGCGGCACCTGCCTCAAATTTCACAGCTGCTTTTTGAAATTGAGGGGTCAAAATTTTCCCACCCAACCGATGACTGGCTTCGAACAGCGTTAACTGAGTAGGCTTGTCTGCAAGTTTTTGCAAGGCATAGGCGGTCATGAGCCCACCAGGACCACCTCCCACAATTCCAACACTCCAAGTCCGCATTGTAGTCTCAAATCATTCTGAAAAGCGATTTCTCGAATCCGCAGCCCCAATCGCGCGATCTAATCCACGCTAGAAAATTCTCAGTCCTGCCGGAAATTCTAGGATATCGAGGTCTACAATTTACAGCTTATTGAGCAATCCGTCATTCAACCCTTGAGAAACCCAAAGTTTCTTAGAATTCTCGAAAATCTAAAGGAATTCGAACACTATCGCGATTGGCTCATTGAGGTCAAAGTCATCGAACGAAACGATGTTGCATTGACCACACCCGAGTCGACTAGGTACGACTACGACTTGCAGGGCCAGACAATACGCCACACGACTTGGCCGTCAATCCAAAACGCAGTGAGTTTCTGTATTCGCTCGATGCTGCCGGCCGTAGAACAAGCATGATCGAAAAGTTCTGGTTGGATGTTGACAATAATGTCAATACACCCGACGTTCCCAAACAGAATGCTTATACCTGGACTTACGACGCTAATGGTAAATTGCTCTCCGAAGTCCTCGATAGTTTTGATGATGCCGCCGATCGGACCGATACGTTTGTGATGGATTTGTTTGGTAATCGTCGCAAGCGGACGACCGATAAGCCGAGCACGGCCTATGTGGAGGAAGTCATTACCTATCTGTACAATGCGGATGACCGTATCACAAGTGAATTGCTCGATAAACAGAGCAATGGCACGACCGATCAGACTACCACGTACGGTTGGAGCGGTACGCGACAATCGAGCAAGACGGTCGTGATTCCATCGACATCGACTGTGACCCAAACCTTTAGTTACACTCTGCCAGGCATGCTTTCCCAAGTCGTTACCGAAATCAAGAATGGCAGAAATGTGGTGACGAGCCGAACTCGCGTGGATTATGACTACACCAGCACGGGCATTAGTTCACAGAATAAGAGATAGACTCAGTCAGTAAGGTCCCAGCCCGAAGCGGACAGAGAAGTTTGAAGAGTGAAGTTAGAATTTTGAAAGAAGGCCAATCTTTTCTAATGCCGATTTTCCATCGGTGTTTTCCATTTCCTATGATTCCGATCGAGGCTAAAGCGAGCAGTTAGATACCCTTTTTCAAGCACGTCGTTGCACCGAATTCGGTCCGAGGCTCACCACTGTGGTTTATCCCAGTGGGAGCATGATTGAGTAGTTACCGACACCGCAAGTCGCGCACACTCCACCTCCTCCGTCTGGCCCTAGGCCAGACGGAGGAGGTGGAGTGAAGGGAATAAGGGGGGGCAGCGCATTTAGTAGCCACACAGTCATCGCTCCACCGGCACAAGGCCGGAATGGTGGCGGAAAACCGTTCACAGAATAAGAGATAGACTCAGTCAGTAATGTCCCCGCCCAAGGCGGTCGGGCGGGAGAAGTTTGAATTGTGAATTGTGAAGTTCGAAAGAATGCCAATCTTTTTAATGCCGGATTTCCAACGGTGTTTTGAATTTCCTAATGTCCTGATCGGTGCTCAGGCGAGCTGTTAGAGATCGATGTCGAGCGCATTGATGCACCGAATGCGAGCATTGGTTCTTTTGTTGCAATTCACTTCATTGAAACCGCGTGCTGACGCACGACGCGTCAACCGTGTGCTAGCGCACCTCGGCTGATGGCAGCGATAGTTGGACCATCGATAGCTCAAAGCTACTCACACGAGCGCACGAAAACTCCGACTGTGACCAGGTTGTTGTATGACCCAATTTCGAGCTCACTGATCGATGCGAATTCTTGTTTCGTATACCACCAGTCCATAATGTTGAGTTGCATTCCTATTCACCTGCCCAAAGAAATTGGGAGGGGCGAGTGGAGGGACGATCACGAGGGGAGGGGGCTTTGGCGTACGTCGACTTGTCGAGGACTTCATGCATTGCTGTGCCTTTCACCAGATCCTCGCCCTGGAAGGGAGAGTAAATGCCGTAACTGCGCCGAGCCCTTGTTACGGCCTACGATGCAGCGATGCAGCGACGAATCCGATCTGGTCGGGGCTTGCCCTGCCGCTTTTTGGGTTGCTATCTTGCACGCACGGTTACTGGAAGAGCTTCTGTGCAAAGGTTGGCAAATAATGCTCTCGCCACTTGATCCAGGTGTGACCACCATCGGTTTCCTCATAAGTCACATCGAACTCATGATCTTTTAGCATTTGAACGGTGCCTTGAGTCGTTGAAAGCAAAAAGTCTTCTTTGCCCGTTGCAAACCAAACCAGCTTGAGTCCACTCTTGAGCTCTTTGTTTTTGAGAGCAGACTCGTTTTGAGCGATCCACGCTTTGCCACCGTCCCCCTGCGGGCCTGAGATACCAAACACTCCAGAGCTAAAGACTCCAACATAGCCGTAGTCACCCAAGCTCTTCATGGCGATGTTCAACGTTTGTGCACCGCCCATAGACAATCCAGCAATCGCACGATTTCCTGTATCATTCTTCAGTCGATAGTTTGCCTCGATGTATGGTCTCAGATCGCTTTCAAAGTCGGTTTGAAACTCCTTCATCTGATCTTGAAAGCTGCTGCCTCCTCCTCCACCCCACGAGAATGGTCCGGTGTGTCCCATTGGCATAACCACAACCATCGGCTTCGCTTTATTCTCCGCAATCAAATTGTCCAGAATCAAGCCGGCACGACCTATCGTGCTCCAGGAATTATCGCTATCTGATGCTCCGTGCAATAAATACAATACCGGATAGATCTCATTGCTGGTGTTGTAACCGGGAGGTGTGTAAACATGCGAGGTTCGAAAACGATTCAAGCTCTTGGAGTGGTACTGCACTTTTGCCACAGCGCCATGAGGAACATCCTTTAGATCGGAATAGGCGGAACCTGGGACATGAAACAGGCTCCAGGTGTTCGAGTTCGACGCGCTCGTCTCTGGGCTGTTGGGATCTAAAACGGTCAGCGAGTCGACTTGAAAATTGTATCGGTAGGATCCTGGCTCCACGGGGCCAGGGGACCCCTCCCAGACTCCGTTATCCCCTTTCTTCATTTCAATTCCTCTTCCCATCTGCGGAGGACTAGGCAGATCGCTTGAGGAGAAACGAACCTCTTTGGCATTGGGAGCATAGATCCTGGCAACGACCGTGCGATCCTCCTTTACCTCCAGCGATTTGATTCGGGGTGGCGGTTGCGGCCGATCCTGCGAGACAGCGCTTACGGAAAGAGATACCAATGATGTGACAATCATGGTGGAGAACAAAAAGACTCGCTTCATAGCAACACCCAAGAAGAGGAAAATGATTAGTTGGAAAGATTGGGGATACCATCTATCCAGGAATACTCGGTAGGCTACCAAATCCGTATCGAGAGCGTTAAAAGAAACCGTAAGTTGATTGCATCGCTTGATAAATTCAACGTACGAGGGCGTCCGGGGCTCTATGTCGTTCGGGAACGTTTTTGGGGCTCATCTTCGCTCTCTAGTGGATGAACGACTGCCGTGTTTTCGATAAACCTGGGCGGAAGCTTGACGAACATGCGGGGCGTTTTTGTGGTTGTGGATCCTCTCTTTGGCAGAGTTGTAAGCGGCCTTGTGATCGACAATGGGGGCAGGATAATCCGCTCCAATGCGACATGAGAACAGCATTTGCTCCATAGATGTCATGAGGTGTGGTTGCGCTAGATGCTTCAGGGGAACCTCAGTCAACTCGGGAATGAACCGCTTCACAAACACTCCGTCGGGATCTTGGTCAAGCAATTGTTTCTGCGGTGAATAAATCCGTATCGTATTGATGCCCGTCACTCCGGACTGCATCTGGAATTGTGAGTAATGAATACCAGGTTCATAGTCCAGAAACTGAGTAGCCAGAAACTTGGCCGGGCGTTCCCAATGCAACCAAAGATGATACGCTGCAAAGGATGCTAACATGGCTCTCATCCTAAAATTGATCCAGCCGGTCTGATGAAGCGACCGCATGCATGCGTCGATCATCGGATAACCCGTCTCTCCTTTGCACCAAGCCTCGAAGTACGATTCATTGAATTCGCTTTCTCTCAATCCGTCATAGGCGCGATTGATATTTTGGAACTCGATCTGAGGTTCGTCTTCCAGTTTCTGAATAAAGTGGCAATGCCAGGCGAGACGCGACTTGAAGCTGCTCAGCGAGCGCCCCCAATCGGCCCGATCCTTAGCATCGAGAGTCTGATCACTACGTAGATTCTTTGCTCTCGATTCGGATTGTTGATAGACCTCACGAATGGATAAACATCCAAAGGCCAAATAGGGGCTTATACGACTGCAACCCGATTCTGCTAAAATAGGACTCGACATATCACTTCGATAGTTCCTTCCTCTGCGATGAAGAAAACTATCTAGGCTAGCCCAACCGTTTGCAGAGCCACCTGATTGTGTTGCTCGTCCAGGCCAAGTTGACTTAACGGCCCATCGTGGATTGGAGCTGAGCCATTGATCTAATTCATGCCAGCTGGAGTTTAGATCCAAGTCTATATTCGCACTTGGGATTTTCTCAGGTGCGGCCAAAATGGGTTGGTTTACATGTCTGTTCCACTGCGAGGCCCACACATCGCGGTTGGCAAGTCGGCGAACGACACCGTTGTTCGATTGCTCCCGAAATGGGATGCCATTTTCTTTACACCAACGCCGGACTTTCCTGTCCCTTTGGTACGACAGCCAATTTCCGGTTTCTTCGTGGGCATGGAGGGATTGAATCCCGAATCGTTTATGTAAATCTTGAAACAAAAAAGGTAGATCGCCTAAGAGCACATGCAATTTGCTTCCCAAACGCCGGAGGTTTACATCCAAAGATTCCAAGCACTCGCGCAAGAACTTTAGGTGTATAGGGGCGAAATCGTCGGCCTCAAGTTGCTCCGGCTCAAAAACGTATAAACAAACAACATTGCCGAGCTTCACTGCTTCGGCTAGAGGCGCATGATCCGTCGTTCTGAGGTCTTTCTTGAACCAAACGATGTTCATGGCACCATTATAAGTTTACGTGTACTGATCAAGCATCGCGACAATAGTTCTTTCTAAAGAACATGACGGAAAGTGTTCCCATGCTCACGATCCAAATCCATTGTATGCCGACTGCCAAGGCCACTTTGGAATGAAAGATCGACAAACCGTTCCACAACATCGATTGCAAGCCATCCATGGCCCAATAGGTCATCATAGACTTGCAGATCATTTCCATGGGAAGAGGCAGGTTCAGCGTTTGCAATGGGAACCAACAGCCACCCAAAGCAGCCATGGTTAGGATGGAGATTGTCGAAACCCCATCAGCCTGCTTCGCAGATCGTGAGAACGTTGTGATAAGCAATCCAAAACCGCTTGCTGCCAGCACCCAAGTTATCACTAAAACGGCCAGCGTTAGCGGATCGCGAAACATTCCTACGCGAAACATGAGTTCACCAAAAACGAACAATACGACCATCTGCGAAAGCCCGACAATGCTGACGAACATTAGCTTGCCAAGTAATACGCTTTCTCTCGCGATGGGCAGTCCGAAGAGTCGTTTGAGCGTTCCCATTTCTCGCTCCGCTAACAAAATGGCCCCAGCTCCTGACAGGCCAAATAAAAGCATCATGACCGTCATACCACTAACACTTTGGGCTCTCTGATAAGTGACTTGCTTCGGTCGAGCGGGCGGTTGTATATCCTCTTTTTCGACAGACAAGAATCCACCCATAAACGCCATCATGTCGACGGGAGATTCACTTTGAGTCTCTGGTTCTGAAGACTGGGTTCGCTTGCTAGGATCGTTTGGTTCCTCATTTTTTTCTATGAATTGACTTATGGTCGCTTGCATTTGTTCCATAGCAGAGTCGAGAGCAGAAAGACTCTGCGGTCCCATGCCTTGTTCGCGAAATAATTTGCGTAAAGAGGTCATCCACAAGTCATTGTCGCCACTAGCAAACGCAGATTGCATAAGGGCAATTTGAATGAGTTGCTCCTCCATGGAGCGGCCGGGATCGCGGAGTAATAGCAACTGCCCCAAGGAATTGTCGTCGATGGTTTCTGATGGTTCGGATATGGGCTCGGTTTTGTGATCCGTTTTAGAATAATCCTTCGGGATGATAATCGCATGGTGAGCCGCACCGTCCGCGATCAACTGTTTGACTTTCTCTCTGGTCGCATCCGGAGCGTTCGGTCGCGGACGCACTTTAAGCGATTCCGATTTCTTTAATGCATCAACCAATCGCTTGCTCGCCTCGGATTGATCTTCATCGACGACCCATAGTTCGACCGCTGGCATAGCGGACGAACCGCCAAAGGCAAAAGTCATGATCCAGCCAAATACGGTGACCAATGCCATCGGCACGAGAAAGCCTAAACACAATGCGGCAGTATCTCGTCGATAAACTCGCAGATCCTTGCG
>JBKCTT010000014.1:0-3510 GCA_046318795.1 Pirellula sp. | reverse complement strand
TCGTCTTTCGCTATCGCATCGTTACTTATGGTCGGACTCGGTCGACGAGTTGTTGGCTGATGAGCAGTTTTTGGCAGGGATGACGACACCGAATACCAAGTGGGCGCTGTCGGATCATCAAGGCACGATCAAGGACATAGTCGACTACAATCCGGCCACGGGCGTAGCCTCGGTGGATCGTCATCGCAAATACGATCCGTTTGGTGATCGCCGAGGCGCGGCCTTGCCGACGGACATAGTGTTTGGATACACGGGCAAGTACTTTGACGAAGTGACTGGTTTGCAGAACAACTGGAACCGCTGGTACGACCCCAAGCAAGGCCGTTTCATCAGCCAAGACCCCATCGGCTTCGCCGCTGGCGATGAGAATCTCTATCGGTATGTAGGAAACCGTCCGACGATATCGACGGACCCAAGTGGCTTGATAACTGAAGAAGAGTGGCTTGCCCTGCTGCGAGAAATGCAAGCGAGGAATAATGCGCGACGTTATGCGGAACCGGAAGTAACGGAATCGACATCAATGCACGGCACATCGATTCACCTGAACGATGCTTACTTTACAAGCCGGAATATGCCCATACCCACAATTGTCTGTCATGGCAGGTGTGGACTCGGAAGGGTCGGCCCTCCAAATTCTTTTCGCTTCCCAGGTGGTCCTGGCGAGCTGGCAGGAGTTCAATACTACTCGGAATGGGGTGTTTTCGGTGTTCAACTAGCGACAATGTTTCTCCCAACAAAGGGCTTAGGAAAGTCGCCTGTAACTTCGACAACCAACGCATTATCTGGTTCTGCTTACTATGCCAAGAACTTTTCTCAGGTTCTCGGAAATTGGTCGCGTGCAAACGGATATGCTGGTTCCGCATACAATGCAAAGAACCATAATGCGATATTGAGCGCGTGGCTCAGGATGAATGCCCCAAGTAGTGCACCGAAGGTTGGTGGTTATCTCAGCGCACCAACACATTCGAATCCTTGGATGCCTGGAGCTCCAGTCTATTCTGTTCCCGCGCCAAAAGGATTAACGATTGAGATGGTTATGGCCCCCGGCCAAACAAGGCCAGGCGCGTGGGGCACGGTTGATGTTATCGCGGACATGAGTTATGCGCGTAACCAACTCGCGATTACGCCTGGATTTAAGCCTTCGATTGGCCATGTTCAGAGATTCGAAGTGCCAGCAGGAACCCAAGTTCAATACGGTACAGTCGGTCCTCAGACGCATGGTGGTGTTACCTATCCCGGCGGCGGAAGTCAGATCCAGATTCTGAATTACGCAGATCGAGCAAAACTTATCCCAGTCGGTCCCCCGATTCCGTTGCAATAATAGGAGATCAGTTGTGGAAACGAATTCGAGTGATCAAATGAAAACAAGCTTGGTACGCCGCATTCAACCGGATCCAATCGATGTGGTGATGAAAAAGATTGTAGGGGAGCAGGACATAGTTGTTACTGAGCTTACGGATGGCTCTGGTGCGATAGTCATTTTTTCACTTGAGAAGCATGGCGCGCGTAACGCAAAAATCATCGATCGAAATGGTAAAGTTAGAGCGGATGTAGAGCTTCCAAGTAGGTTTCAATTCGGTATTGGCTTCTCGGATGCATATTACATCAACGGTGAACTTACGGCGATCTTTGTAGAGAATGGCAGGGATTTTGCGTTCGTTGTTGACGAGAAAACGGGCGCCGTTACACGTTACTACGAAACGCGGTGAGTTCGAGTAACATCCGAAACCGCCGGATAGTGAACGTGACCGAAGTAGAAACGCTTCAAGTCCGGCGGAACCTCGATAGATGTTCTGGCGTGTGATGCTCGAAGACACAGCCGACAAAAGTCGGGTGCAAATATCGCTTTTCTGAAAAGCTAGCTTTTCAGAAGACTGTTTAATGGACTCTAGTTCATTCCGTTGATAGGAGGTGAGTGCCATGGTCCGGCTTTTGATCGATCCAAATCAAGTTCAATCGGCTAGCGAGTTTTGTCAGAAAACAGTGCCACCCACTTTACGAGCGGAGCTGGTACAATTCGAGCGAGGAGATTTTATATGCCTAGACCGCTGAGATCGGAACTGTTTTTGCCTCATGAGGTTTCTATTTGCCATGTCGTGCAACGCTGCGTGCGGCGGATGTTCCTGGCGGGTTTGGATGACGAAACGGGCAAAGATTTCACCTATCGCCGCGAATGGATTCGTCAGCGACTTGAGAAACTCGCGTCTGTCTTTGCGATCGATGTGCTGACCTATGCGATACTTTCGAACCATCTGCACGTCGTGATTCGCAATCGTCCCGATGTCGTGAAAACTTGGTCGGATAAAGAAGTAGTATTGCGATGGTTGCAGATTTTCCCAGGCAAACGAATCGAAGAACAACTCGGGAATCCAACTCAGGCGGATATTGACTCCCTGGCTAATGATTCAGAAAAACTAGAGGCGATTCGATCACGGCTCTCTGCTATCTCTTGGTTTATGAGGGCTGTCTCGGAGCCGATTGCTCGGCGTGCCAACTCAGAAGAAAAATGTACAGGGGCGTTTTGGGAAGGACGCTTCAAAGCTCAGCGGCTTCTCGATGAAGCTGGTTTGTTGGCGTGTTGTATGTATGTGGATTTGAATCCGATTCGAGCCGCCATGGACAAACAGTGCCACCCACTTTACGAGAGGGGCGAAGCGGGTAGAATGCGGGTAAGGAGATTTTTATATGCCTAGACCGCTGAGATCGGAACTGTTTTTGCCTCATGAGGTTTCTATTTGCCATGTCGTGCAACGCTGCGTGCGGCGGATGTTCCTGGCGGGTTTGGATGACGAAACGGGCAAAGATTACAACTATCGCCGGGAGTGGATTCGTCAACGACTTGAGAAACTCGCCTCTGTCTTTGCCATCGATGTGCTGACTTATGCGATCCTTTCTAATCACTTGCACGTCGTGATTCGTAATCGCCCCGATGTCGTGAAAACTTGGTCGGATAAAGAAGTTGCTTTGCGGTGGCTGCAGATTTTTCCTGGGAAACGGATTGAAGAACAGCTTGGGAATCCCACTCAAGCGGATGTCGATTCTCTGGCCAATGATTCGGAAAAACTAGAGGCGATTCGATCACGGCTCTCGGATATCTCTTGGTTTATGCGGGCTCTCTCGGAGCCGATTGCTCGGCGTGCGAATTCAGAAGAAAAATGCACAGGAGCTTTTTGGGAAGGACGCTTCAAAGCTCAGAGGCTTCTCGATGAAGCTGGTTTGTTGGCGTGTTGTATGTACGTGGATTTGAATCCGATTCGAGCCGCCATGGCGGAATCGATTGAAGATTCTCTGTTTACGTCTGCTTACGATCGATTGAAAGCGTCTCAAGGGAAAACCATCGAATCATCGGCTGCTGCGATGCAGGCAATAAGCATTAAAGAAGCAGCGGAGATCCGCAAGAACAGTACGCCAGAGGAATTAGCTGACCGGCGAAAGAAAGCTCTTAAACGCAAAGGACCTAAGGTTCTTCGTGATGCGTGGTTAGCACCGCTGACGATCGGTTCTAAACAG
>JBKCTT010000013.1:0-8603 GCA_046318795.1 Pirellula sp. | reverse complement strand
TCTTCCAACAATATGTTCTCGGGTTTGATATCCCGATGAATTAGTCCTTGTTCATGAGCGGCTGCCAGTCCCGCCGCAATCTGAGAACCAATTCGCAGTACTTCCACCAACGGTAGTGGCCCGCCCTGATCAAGCCTCTTCTGCAACGAACCTCCACGAATGTAGGACATCACTAGATAAGGGAGTGTCGAGCCACTCGATACACTGTGAATCGGAATCACGTTGGGGTGCAATATGGCGGCAGCGGCTTTGGCTTCGCGGGCAAAACGCTTGCGAGCATTTTCATTGTGAGCGAGCTTCGGATTCATAACTTTTAGGGCAACAACGCGATCAAGCGATGGGTCGATTGCTTTTAACACAACACCCATGCCACCGACACCAACGACCCCTGTTACTTCATAAGTGCCGAGTCTGCCGAGATGGTTCGGATACTCGGAGGGAACTAAAATGTCGAGTACGTCTTTTATTACAATCGGCTGATTAGATTGTTCCGAACAAAAGGTAGAAGCAGAGTAGTCAGCATTGCTCGCTTGATCATACTCGTGCGTCTGAAGCAACAGTGAGGCCTGCCGCCAACGTTCAGGCTCGCCTGCTTGTGCTTCGAGATAGGCTCGACATGATGGGCAAACGTCGAGATGCGCCGTTAGATCTGCGTCGTCGATGTGATATTGATCCGAATTCAGAAACTCATGAATTCGCTTTAGGTCACAACTAGCAGCAGGTGAATCGTGTTCTGGGGGCATCATTGTGCATCTCCTTGTAAACGTTGAGCTTCGATTTGCAATCGTTTGAGGATTCGACTGCGTGCGGCGTAGATCGTGCCTAAAGATTTGCCGAGTGATTCGGCAGTCTCTTCACAAGTCCGTCCATGGATAACGGTTTGTTCGAATGCGGCCCAAGTGTCGGGGCTGACATCGACTTTTACAATTGTTGCAGCTCGAAGGTATCGTTCGCGGAAGCACTCGTCTTCGAGCTCACTCATAGTGGACGAGACTTCCGGCGTATCGGCGAGGAATTGGTCGGCTGCTGAACCGTCGAGCATTCCTTGCGGCTTTGGTTTTGTTACCGCTGAAACGATCGCATTGCTGGCTACCGTTCGCAACCAGTGTCGAAATCTGACGCCTGCTCGGGGTTCCCATCGCGAGATTGCCTTGGAAATTCGGACCAAAACGTCCTGCGAAAGATCCTGAGCGTCCGCATCCTGCATCCCCCGTCGTCTGGCCATACGATAGATCACAGGGCGATAGATCTGCACAAAATCAGCCCAAGCCTCTCGATTTTCGAGTGACTGGATATTCGCCAGCAGTATGGATTGGGTGTCAGGAAATTCGGTCATAAGTCAGGTCTCCACTAGGTTAAACCAAGCCTACTATCCACTTCTGACACGAATCAGCGGAAAATCTAAAAGAAGGTTTTTGAAAATCTCAGTGAATCGGATGCCGCTTCATTTGGCGTCTTTGGGATCTGCAATGCTGTTGGTATCCCTGAGCATGGACGCAATAAAAATTAGGTAGTGTTGTGGCCCTAGCGAATGGCCCAACGCATTTCATTCGAAAATGGGCTTCGATGCATTCATCCCCAACGCACAGGTGCCGGCAATAAAGAAACTAAATGCACAAACGACAAATATAGTTCCATATCCGTATGTACTACCCAGAGTTGATGCTAGCAGCATCGGGATCAGCTTAGCATGAAGCGCAGCGCCAAAGTTACCCCACATGTTTCCCCAACCAAAAATGGATCCCGTATTTCGACCGCCTGTATCTTGCATGATCGCCCACAGCGAAGGATTGCCAATATCGGTCATCAACGAAACAATCGCACAGCAACCGACGACCACCCACAACGAACCTGAGCCAAGACACACGAGGTAAGAAGCACTGGCAAGAAGACTAGTAATGGTTACCGGTAGGACCCGCCCCACGCGAAGTCCAAATCTTCTTACGCTCCAATCAGTTAGTCTACCTCCCATAAACTGCCCAATGATGCCCATAGCCAAAATGGTGGTTACCATGAGAGCGCCTCTTTGTTCAGGAACTTGATGAACTTCTTTCAAATAGGTAGGAAGCCATGTCACCAAGAATGCCCATCCCATATTGATACAGAATTGAACCACTGCATTCAGCCACAAACTCGAACTTTTACAACATCGAATAAGGCTAGACGCGATCTCACGAAGCTCCGGTCTCGTGTCATCACCAGGTTTGCCAATTAACTGCCGCTCTGATTCGTTGCAATCCGGGTGCTCTGTTGGACGATCGCGAACAACCCAGTAGTAGACAATCGCAACCGCTACCCCAATGAGTCCATAAAGCCAAAGTGTATATCTCCACCCACCAATATTTAGAATTAGGAACATCGTCAGAAAGGGTGCAACCGCACCGCCCAGCCTTCCCCCAATCGAAATTAAAGAACTGGATTGGCCTCGCTGACTCAATGGAAACCATCGTCGTACGATCGCGCTACTGGTCGGATATGCACCCGCCTGCGCTAAACCGAACCCCAGCCTGGCGATAAGAATTCCAGTCAGACTAGTCACCATTCCTGACACACCCGCTAGGAGAGACCAAATAAAAATGTAGCTGCTTAACGCTTTTCTCGCTCCGAGCCGATCACCAATCCATCCCGCAGGGACTTGCAGTAAAGCATACGTAAAGAAAAACACCCCCATGATGCTACCGATTTGCTGTTTCGAGATCCGCAGATAACCAGAGCTTCCACTAGCCTCTAATTCGCTCAACATCCTGGCGGCATCATCTTTAGTTAGGCCATCAGCAATCGTTTGGGGTGCATTTAATTGTTCAATATCTTTTCCAATAATCGCGTTTAACTGCGCCGCATCACCGACTTTGGTAAGCTCAATCGAGAATCGGGTAGATGGCGAAGTCAGAAGAGACGGATCCTGAAGAAAGGATTCGGATTTTACGATCTCTGGCATAGCGTTTCGCGTTAGATAAAGCGAGAAAGCCATTAAGATGCTGACCAAGATAATTCGATAACGAATCACCGATGGGGAGCCAGCTTTCCAATCTTTTTGCGACCGAAGATCCTGCTCATTTGATTTCATGTTGCACTTTCATGCCATAGGGCAATACTAGCGTCGCGATTCAATCGCTTCGAAACTCCCCCGTGAACAAGTCAAGTTGGTCGCGAAAAACTGTTACGCTGGTATTGCAAGACTTCGATTAATTGCTGCCACTAATGCTTGTAGCGAAGCCTTAGTAATCGATTTGTGTTGTCCAACCCCGAAAAGCTCCTGGCCTCGCGGGGTGCGCACCAGTATATAGGCAACTGCCATGGAATCGCTACCAGACTCCATCGCGTGTTCATGATAATCGAGGATGTCGCATGACAAACCGAACGAATCTCGTATCGCATGCACAAACGAGTCCAGAGGCCCGAACCCTTGTCCCTCGATCTCACGCTTGCTGCCATCATACGCGACTGAGAATCGGTATCTCTCTTGATCGTCGTCACTGCATTCGATAGGACTAAAGCTGGTCAAATGAAGAACGGCGGGCGGATTCACGTAGGTACTCAGGAACTTATCTGCAACCTCGCGAGCTGCAATCTCTCGACCTGTTTCGTCGGTGATCTTTTGAATTACTTGACTGAACGCGATCTGCAAGCGTCGAGGCAATTGAAAGCCCAGTTCGCTTTCCACCAAAAAGGCAACACCACCTTTGCCACTCTGCGAATTCACTCGAATCACGGGATCGTATTGCCGGCCAATATCTGCTGGATCTATGGTCAAGTAAGGGACTTCAAACTGCTCTTGTTTGGTCTCTTGCATGGCTGC
This sequence comes from Pirellula sp., assembly GCA_046318795.1. Classification (GTDB taxonomy): domain Bacteria; phylum Planctomycetota; class Planctomycetia; order Pirellulales; family Pirellulaceae; genus JBKCUI01. Next base: position 4,804 of record JBKCTT010000013.1, on the reverse strand, counting down.
ATAGCCCTTTTTGATGGCGTCCTGGTGGGAACCAGAGAATGCTGTGAAGACAAGATCACCCGCATAGGGCATCCTTTCATGAACTTTTAGTTCTGTGCAAAATTCTGCTACCCGTCGAATCTCTTTTAAATTCGAGAAGTTCAAGTTTGGATCAAGCCCTTGGGTATACATATTGAGAGCCATGGTCACGATATCGAGATTGCCGGTTCGTTCTCCGTTACCAAACAATGTTCCTTCGATCCGATCGGCCCCTGCCATGAGACCTAATTCCGAAGCAGCGATCCCTGTGCCGCGATCATTGTGGGTGTGAAGAGAGATGATGGTAGACTGTCTCGGCTTGAATTTGCGGCAGAACAATTCAATCTGATCGGCATACACGTTTGGTGTTGCGAGTTCAACAGTCGATGGAAGATTGATGATCGTTTTGTTTGTTGGTGTCGGTTGCCAAACGTTGCAAACCGCCTCGCATATTTCAACGGCGTAATCGAGTTCCGTCCCGGTAAAACTCTCGGGGGAATACTGATATCGCACAGAGCCAGGTGGGCAAGCAGCCGCTAAGGAACGGATACACTCGGCACCTTCGATCGCCAGATGGATAATCTCTTCGCGGGTCGCCTTGAAGACAACACGACGTTGCAGGGTTGAGGTCGAGTTGTAAAGGTGAACAATCGACGACTTTGCACCCGCAATCGCTTGAAATGTCTTCTCGATCAAGGCCTTTCGCGACTGAACGAGAACTTGAATCGTAACGTCCTCAGGGATAAGGTCTCGCTCGATGAGTTCGCGAACGAACGTAAAATCTGTCTCGGATGCAGCCGGAAACCCAACCTCAATTTCCTTGAAGCCGATCTTGACCAGCGTTTGGAACAGTTCGTGCTTCTTAGCAGGGCTCATCGGGTTGATCAAAGCTTGATTCCCGTCGCGTAAATCGACCGAACACCAAATCGGAGCTTGGTTAATAACGCGGTTTGGCCACATCCGATCAGGAAGATGAATCGGAGGAAAAGGTACGTACTTTGCCATGATCGAGTCTGCAATAACTGCCTAGGTCAATAAAAAAACCCCGAATCTCGCCGAACGAGCTTCAGGGTTTGGTTCTGTCAATGGAATAGGAAGATCCTGTCACCCCGGCTCGTATTAAACGAGTCGAAGCAATAGTGCCATTAGGTTGCTCAGGAGTTGAATCTTCATTTCTCCTAGACTATCTCGCAACACAGTCTTCGTCAACGGAGATCAGACGTAGTTCGGTGTTGGCGGCCGATATTGATCCAAATCAATGGATTTGAACCAGCGAATCGTCTTTTCCAGTCCGTCTCGAAGCGATACTCCAGGCTCCCAGTTCAGATGTTTTTTGGCCAAAGTGATATCAGGCTGCCTACGGCTCGGATCGTCTGGCGGCAGTGGGCGTTTCTCCAGTTTTACCTTGGCCCCTGTTAACTCGACCACTAACTCCGCAAGCTCGCGAATCGTAAACTCGCCAGGATTGCCAATATTAACAGGCCCAATCACCCCTTGCTCGTTGTTCATCAGTCGGAAGATCCCCTCGACCAAATCATCCCGATAGCAAAAGGAGCGAGTCTGTTCCCCCTCGCCAAAAATCGTGATCGGCTGCCCCTGAATGGCTTGGCGAATAAAGTTGGAAACCACCCGCCCATCGTACGGATGCATTCTCGGTCCGTAGGTATTAAAGATGCGGACAATGCGAATGTCGACTTTGTTCATTCGGTGGTAGTCCATAAACAAGGTTTCGGCGACCCGCTTGCCCTCGTCATAACAGGAACGAACGCCGATTGTATTCACATTTCCCCAATAAGATTCCGGCTGTGGGTGAATCAGAGGATCTCCATAAATTTCGCTAGTGCTAGCTAACAAGATCCGAGCGCCGCAGCGTTTCGCCATACCCAGCATATTGATCGAGCCCATCACGGACGTTTTGATAGTTTTGATCGGGTTGAATTGGTAGTGACCAGGGGCGGCTGGGCAGGCCATGTGATAGACCTGGTCCACCTCAAGAAAAATGGGGAGGGTAACATCGTGCCGAATCAGCTCAAAGTTAGGGCGACCTAGTAGATGAGTAACGTTTGACTTCTGGGAAGTAAAAAAATTGTCCAAACAGATCACGTCATGTCCTTGTTCCACTAGCTTTTCGCACATGTACGACCCGAGAAAGCCTGCTCCTCCCGTCACAAGGATTCGTTTTACACTCGACACAGTCACTCTCCAAAACCCCACCCAATTGGTGGAAAACACGAAATTGATTTGATTCTCGACGCTGCATCCCTAAAATCTGCTCAACAGCAAAAAGGGTCAGCTGGGATCGAACCGGAGCTCCTCCGATCGCGTATCGAGGTTGATTCTACGAATTTTGCAGCTTGGAAGCGATTGCAATAACCTAACATCCATCGTCGCGGGTTTTCCCGACTGGATGCCTACTTTCTTCCCATCTCCTGGAGAGTTTTTGATGAAGGTTCTATCGTTAAGTTTGTTGTCGGCCCTGTTGGTAACGGGTGGTTTCATTGTTGCTGGCGATGAAGGCCAGTGTGATGCCAAGTGCGCGACTGAGTGCAAGTCCTGCCCAGTAACCGAGGGGATGGCTAAGCTCCCTCAGTTGGTCTACAAGGTGGGGGATGAGCTGGCTTGCTGCGAGAATTCCGCCAAGTCCATGGCACAAAGTGTAGGAAAGCCTGTTAATTATGTCGTTGGAAAAGAGTCTTTTGAATGCCCGACCAAGGCATTTACGAGCCTCGTGGAGCAAACCGAGAAGTACGTTTCCGCATACGCAACTCCGAAAACCTGTAGCGTTTCTGGCAAGACGACCGTTGCTGGCACAGAAATGACGTGCCCAGTTGCGGCAGGTGACGTCGCCGCCAAGGTAAAGAAGGCGATGGATTCTGTAGCTATTTCCTACAAAGTTGGTGACAAGACTTGCTCCTGCCCTGTAGAAGCCAAGAGCATCGCCGAATCAACCAAGGCAAAGACCATCTACGTTGTCGAAAACCAAGAGACTGAGTGCGAGATGACCGCTCGCCTCAACGTAGCGCGAGCCAAGTACAAGGCCGCTTTGATGGCGACTGCTCCCGCAGCACCTGCGGCCGCTTCGACCGCCGTAGAGGCTTCGAACACCGCTCCTGGCATTATTAACTAGTCCCGAGAACACCACCAATTTCTCGAACACACACACGAGAAGTTGTCGGATGACCAAAACCGCAGCCTTGCCGCTGCGGTTTTTCTATTTGACGGCTTTGCTATTTCAGGTGGATATCCTTTAGGCCGTTGTCAATCCGCTAAACTAGCCAGAGTCGTTTCTCCGATAGCACCAATCCATGACATGATTCTGTCAAGCATGCGAACCGCCAAGGCGAGACGATCGGAGGATTTTGTGATGCCTGTTTATTTCCGCAACATCTAAGGATACGAGTGGCTATGAGTGATTGGTTAGAAGAAGGAACAAAAGCACCCGCGTTTACAGCTGTTTCCGATAATGGGAAAAAGGTGAAGCTCTCTGATTTTAAGGGTAAACCGGTAGTCCTCTATTTCTATCCGAAAGATGACACTCCCGGCTGCACCAAAGAAGCGTGCGCGTTTCGCGATAAGAGCGCTGACTGGCAAGCTCTCGGCACCGTGGTTTTGGGAGTCAGTTGTGATGATGTCCAGTCACATGCTAAATTCAGAGATAAGTATCAGCTCAACTTTCCTTTGTTGGTCGATGAAGAGCACAAGATAGCCGAGCTGTATGGAGCTTGGCGAGAAAAGAACATGTATGGCAAGAAAAGCATGGGTGTCCAGCGAAGTACATATCTCATCGATGCCCAAGGCAAAGTGGCTAAGGTATGGAAGCGAGTCAGCGTGGACGGTCATGATGAGCAAGTCTTAGAAGCATTAAAATCTTTGCCGGCATAGACTGAAGCGACCGCATGTTTCGAATCCTATTGAAAAAGTATGTGCACGAGTCCCTCCTCCTTTGGGGCGCGTGCGCGGTGATTCTATTCGCGTTTCCTTGGGTTCGTATATGGACCGTTAGTCAATTTGAATTGAGCAGCTTCTCTTCTTTGCTCGAGCAGTTCAAAGCGTTTGAAAAGTTTTCGCCAGTGCCTTTGGAGCAGTTTCTTACCTATCAAGGTATGGTGGGATTCACTTTTGACGAGCCGGTACTTTTGTTATGCGTGTTGGTTTGGAGCATTGCCCGAGGTTCCGACGTAGTTAGTGGCGAATTGAATCGCGGGACGATGGAACTCTTGTTGGCACAGCCCGTCAGCCGAAGCAAGGTTTTTCTTGCTCACTCGGTTGTTACAGTGACTGGGCTAGCGATCCTTTGTGTGCTCGTATATTTCGGCTTATACATGGGAATCAACACCAACTCGACACCCGTTTCGAAAGGAGGGCTATTAAGCTTGCCATGGTTTGGTTTCCAATTAGAGAATCCGCTCCTATCGAAAAGAACAGAACTCGTGCCGTTACGGCAATTTGTCGATCCGAGCCTTTACATTTTGCCAACGATCAATTTGTTCGCGCTGGGTTTTGCGGTATTGGGTCTCAGTGTATTCCTGAGTGCACGCGATCAGTATAGGTGGAAAACGATAGGTACCGTGATTGGGATTTATGTACTACAGTTACTTCTGTTTATCTTATCCAAATCGACGGCACAGACACATTTTTTGACTCCTTTTACTTTTCTTGCAGCCTATCAACCTGACTGGATAGTGCAGCGAGTTTCGAATCAACCTGCGACCGCTTGGCAATGGATTGGTGCGGGTGATTCCACACTCTCGGGCGCGGATTATATGATGAGTCGGTGTGAGCCGTT
>JBKCTT010000012.1:0-28147 GCA_046318795.1 Pirellula sp. | reverse complement strand
TTGATTTTGCAACTTGTTTGTCGGTCCTTAGCTCCTTTTCGTTGAGACGCTCCCATGTTGGCCAAGCTCCATACTTATTCCTTGCTTGGAATCGAAGCTCTACCGGTCGAAGTAGAAGTTGACCTCTCCCCCGCTGCTTTACCCAAAACCGTTTTGGTAGGTCTCCCCGAACAAGCAGTCCGAGAAAGTACCCATCGTGTCGAACGTGCCATGCACAACGCTGGCTTTATGATTCCTCATGATAGAATCGTCATAAACCTGGCACCGGCTGAGCTCCCGAAACAAGCCTCTAGCTTTGATCTGCCTATATCGCTCGGTATACTGTCAGTCTCAAATCAGCTTGATTCCAACCGCTTTGGCCAATACGCTGCCGTGGGTGAACTATCCCTCGAGGGGCACATGCGAAGCGTCAAGGGAATCCTCTCAATGGCTATGGCTGCCGCTAAGCAGCCTGGTATCAAAGGGATGATCGTACCTGCGGTGAACGCACAAGAAGCAGCCGTTGTCGAGTCGCTTGAGATCATACCTGTTCATACCTTGCAAGAAGCCGTTGGCTTCTTAAATGGTCAGCTCGACATCGATCCCGTTCCCTCGCGACTGGATGAACTGTTTGCCTCGTTCTCCCAATACGACATCGACTTTAGCGATGTGCGTGGACAAGATATGGCCAAGCGTGCGCTAACCATCGCAGCCGCAGGCTCTCATAATCTCCTCATGTTAGGACCTCCTGGGTCGGGCAAGACTATGTTGGCCAAACGTCTGCCATCTATCTTGCCTGTCCTTTCCGCAGAGGAGTCGATTGAGACCACGCGTGTTTATTCTGCATTAGGTCGATTGCAAACCGGTCAAGCACTAATGGCTCAGCGGCCGTTCAGATCACCACACCACACCATAAGCGACGCGGGACTTGTTGGTGGTGGCAGCCCTCCCGCACCGGGCGAGGTATCTTTAGCGAACCATGGGGTTTTATTTTTAGACGAACTACCGGAATTTAATCGCAAGACACTAGAAGTCATGCGGCAACCGCTCGAAGATGGCGTGGTTACCATATCGAGAGCCATGCGAAGCACGACGTTTCCCGCCCAATGTATGATGGTGGCTGCCCTTAACCCCTGCCCATGCGGTTATCGGACAGACCCTCGCCGAACATGTAACTGCACCGCACCTCAAATCGAACGTTACATGGGGAGGATTTCTGGTCCACTTTTAGACAGAATTGATATTCATATCGAGGTACCTGCGGTGTCGTTTAACGAACTGTCCGCTGGCCCCCCGGGACGCAGTAGCGCGGAAATGCGTGCCGAGGTCGACGTGGCGCGTGCCATGCAAGACGAACGGTTTGCAAAATCAACCACTCGATCCAATGCCAAAATGAGCAGTCGCGAGATTCGTGAACATTGCAAATTGGGAAGCATTCAACGCGAACGGATGCGGGCCGCTGTCACCGACATGGGACTATCAGCCCGTGCGCACGATAAGATTTTGCGAGTCGCCAGAACGATCGCGGATTTAGAATCTAGTGAATCGATCGAGCCGCACCACATCGAAGAAGCTATCAATTACCGCATGCTGGACCGCGACATTTTTCATTAATTCCGTGGTACGAACCGTCCTGGCCAAGCCGCTTCTACGAGTCAATCAACGCGGCGCATCAAACACGCAGGTGCACTGATTCTCGGTGAGCCGTCAAACCTTCTTTGTCAGCCAAGGCAGCTATGTCACTGGATATGGATTTCAAGGCAGACTGATCGAACTCGATGACACTGCTCGATCTGAGAAAATGATTGGAAGATAATCCCGATGCCCAGCGTGCTGTACCGCCCGTCGGTAGCACGTGCGAGGGACCTGCTGCATAATCGCCGAGGGCGACCGGGGAGTAGGGACCCAGGAACGTTGCGCCACTGTTTCGAATTTTGCTGAGCAAGCGACGTGGATTATCGATAGCGATCTGCAAGTGTTCAGGAGCGATCATGTCTGTAATCTTGCACGCCTCATCTTCATCTCGGCACAAGATGAGCGCACCGAATTCGTTCAACGAGGCTAAGGTTAGATCGGCCCTGTCCAGCGACGCTAATTGCTTGATAACACTGGCTTCGATCTTATCCAAGACGCCAGCATCCCAACTCACAACGATGCTCGCCCCTGGAGAGTGTTCCGCCTGTGCCAGTACATCGGATGCGGCAAAAGAAGGGTTGGTCGTATGGTCCGCCAGCACCACGACTTCACTGGGGCCAGCAATAGAATCAATGTCCACTTCGCCATACACGTATCTTTTTGCCAGCGCGACAAACAAATTGCCGGGACCCACGATCTTGTCCACTCCGGGAATCTCGTTAATACCGTAAGCGAGAGCCGCAACGGCTTGTGCACCCCCAACCGCATAGACTTCGCGAAGGCCCAATTCGTAGCAGACAGCCAACATGTCCGGGTTATAGGCCCCGAGAGGAGTGGGTGGTGCAACGATCGCAATTTCGTCAACGCCAGCACATTGGGCCGGGATGGCCGTCATCAATACGGTCGATGGATACGCCGCCGCCCCACCTGGAACGCAAATGCCCACACGTCGGAGGGGTTTAAAACATTGTTCTAGAACAACGCCTGGAGATGGCTCAATACGAACGGACTTGTGTAAGATACTTGTTTGAAAGACAACGATGTTTTCTCGTATGCGCCGAATCGATGCAAGAAAATCGGTAGACGCGTTTTTGTGTGCTGCCTCCAACATTTCCAGAGGCACACGAAGAGACTCTGCCGTTACAGAGGGATTGTCTAGTGCGCGAGCATATTTGACGACCGCCTCGGAACCGTTGGCTTTGACATCACCGCAAATTCGATGAACGACTTCTGAGGGTGATAGAGCCGCTCCAAAAACCTTTTGAGTTAATTCCCTCCCTCGAGGGGATACGACCGAACCGTCTGGACTTAGTTTGGTACGCAATCGTTTAATCGCGTCAGTAAAGTCCTCTCGCGAAGCATCCAACCGTTCCATTCGAACAGTTGGCTCATTCTCAGTTGGCATTTTTGGAACAGTTTATTGAAAGGATTCCAATTGTTCTTGGCTGAAGTTCACGTTGGTAGCGACTGACTGGACGTCATCGTGATCCTCGAGCTTCTCGAGAAGCTTCATAACCGAGATCGCCGTATCGCTATCGACCTCAACCGTATTGCTAGGCACTCTTGCAACTTCTTTTGTTTCTATCGGTACATTTTGTGATTCGAGCGACTCCACCAATCCGGTGTAGGCCTCAGGGGCACACGTCAACTCAAAGTACTCGCCACTCTCGGTGACGTCATCAGCACCATTTTCCAAAGCCAATTCCATAAGCTTTTCGAGATCGATTGCATCTTGCTTAATCGAGATGACGCCTTTGCGTTCGAACATGTAAGCAACGCAATTGGTCGACCCTAGTTTTCCACCGTGATTATCGAAGAGCTTTCGGATTTCGGGAGCCGTTCTATTTCGATTGTCGGTCATGATGTCGCACAGAACAGCAACTCCACCTGGGCCATAGCCCTCGTAGAGAATTTCTTCTACATCACCGCCATCGAGCTCGCCGGTTCCCTTTTTGATGGCTCGTTCGATGTTATCACGTGGCAGCGAAACGGCTTTCGCCTCTAGTATTGCCGCGCGCAATCGAACATTACCGGAGGGGTCTCCACCCCCGATTTTTGCGGCCACGATAATCGCCTTAGAGAGTTTGCTCCAAAGCTTGCTGCGTTTTGCATCGACCGCAGCTTTTCGATGTTTGATGTTTGCCCACTGCGAATGGCCTGCCATGTTCCAACTCCGAAACGTTGATTGGTACTGCTAAGGATCTTACTTAGGTTTTTTCTTGGTAATTTTGACGTTGTTCGCCAGTTTTGCAGGCTTTTTAGAAGCCGTGTCTGTTTTCTTGGTGTCCGACTTTTTCTCCGGTTTCTTAGTCTCTTTCGCCTTCGTTGCTTTTGGCTTTTCCGTAGATTCCTTGCCCTTTGCGGGTTTTCCGGCCACTGGTTTGGGGGTGGCAGGTTTGGCTGCTGAAGGCTTTGGTTTCGCTGGCGTTCCCTTAGCCGGTGCAGATTTGCTCGAATCTAATTTCGCAGAGTCTGTTTTACCGGAGTCTTTCGTCACTTTGATAGGTGGCTTCTTGTCTGTCTCTTTAGCGGGTGATTTTTCCGTGGTCTTTTCCGTCGGTTTCTCAGTTGCCTTACCGGGAGCTTTCGATGGCTTTTCCGGGGCACTTACCTTCGGCGCATCCTTTGGTTTCGAAGTCGGTTTTGATTCTGCAGGCTTCTTGGCAGTTCCTGCAGATTTTGCGACTGCGTTAGCTACGGATGAGTCTGCCTTTTGATCTTTTTTCACGGTCGCTGAGGCAGCAGTTGTTTCCTTGGTCAAAACTTCAGCATCTTTGCTACCAGCTTTGGCCTTGTCGCCAGGTTCTGGTTTGGTTTCTTTCTTCGGATCTGCGGGTTTGTTTTTAGCAGACGCTGCTGAATTTGCAGCGGGCTCCGTCGGAGTGGGTTTGACCTTGGGGGTAACCCCGAGATCTTTGAACACGGCGAGCGAACCGGGGTGTTTTTTGTTCAGGCTAAATTCCACACCGAATTGATGAAGCAATGAGGCGAACTCTTCTCCTTTGTTTTTCGGGATAGCTCTTTCCGCACCTGAAACCGATTTCTTTTCTGCTTCGGCATCGGTCAGGATACCTGCTGCCCACAGTGCATCAACAGTGCATGAGTCAATCGGTATCGCATGGCCACCTAAAGCGTGTTGTGAGGTGTAATTCAAAACGAACGGCGTCATGCCTTGCCAAGCCTGCATTTCCTCGGTTGCTTTGCCGAGATTGGCCTTTTTCATATCCTCCAGGTCAAACTGGTATCGCGTCTCAAAGAGTGACTGCAAGCAGCGTTTAATGCGGTGTCCTGCAGCGGCTGGGTTTGGAAGCGAGGACAGAACGTCGCTCAGTTCGATCGTGGTCGTGACCCGAACTTCATTCCAGTCAAAATAAGACTGTTGTAGCTTGGCAAAGGCCTCGTCCGCTTGTTCGCTTCTCGCATCTTCCAGGCAACATGCGTAAAGCAAGTGTTCTAACACGGTTCGCTCAACGGATACTTCGTGAAACTTTAAGTGTTTCTTCAGCGATTTATGAAGCTGCTCAAACTTTTCGACACGTGTGCTCATTATGCTCTAGGTGAATCGAACGATTCGAAATCTTTTGGCTGGAAGGGATTGGATTAGTTCTTTGAGAGATGGTCGTCGTCATTCTCAAAAGATTGATCTACATGATCGGGAACAATCGATTCTTCTGTATCCGTGTGGGAGGACTGCTGTTCAGAATCGTTGGCCATAGCCGATTGTTTGTGCGTGGCTGTTTCAGCCCGTTCCGCAGCGATTTGTTCCAGGATCTGCGAGACTGCCATCGACTTTTTGACGCCATCATCGAGAACAAACTTAAGCTTTGGCGTATAGCGTGTATCGATACGATCCGCGATCTTGGCTTGCAAGAAGCCTGCGGAATTCTGAAGACCTCGCAAGCTTGTGGCTTGTTGCGTTTTGTTGCCCATGATGCTTACGACCACTTTGGCTTCCCGCATATCTGGGGCAACCTCAACACCCAAAACCGTTACGTTTTTCACGCGAGGGTCCCGGAGTTCGGTCAAAATCGCCATCGAAACAACCTCTCGGATTGCTTCGCCTGCTTTCAGTATTCTTCTTGCCGTCATTGTAACTACGATCTTTCTCGCTCAAGTACTATTCGTGTGGTACGAGCGTTACTGTCTCGTGGAATCCAAAGTCCGTGCAACTTCCTCAATTCGATAAGCTTCCAGCAAATCATCTGGCTTGATGTCATTAAAGCCAGCTAGCTTGATACCGCACTCCATACCACGCGGTACTTCTTTGACGTCATCTTTATGTCGCTTAAGCGTATCGAGTGCATAATCGCCGATCTTACGGCCTTCTCGGTTAACGCGAATTCTGCATCCGCGCTCCACTTGACCTTGGAGGACATAGCAGCCGGCAATCGCTCCGACTCGGGAAACCGTGAACACTTGTTTCACCAGGGCACGGCCCAGTTCCACAACACGTTCCTCTGGCTTGAGCCGACCCTCGATCAACGCCTTGATGTCTTGAGCCAAGTTGTAAATGATGTCGTATCGGCGAACTTCGACATTTCGAACATCTGCAAGCGATCTGGCTGCTTCGTCAGGAATGACGTTGAATCCGACAATCACAGCTTGCGATGCACTTGCCAAGGTCACGTCTGCGACTGTTACGCCACCGACTGACTTTTGAAGGATCTTGATCTCGACCTCTGGGTGATCCAGTTTGGTGAGTTCCTTTTCGATTGCTTCCAACGAACCCCTTGCATCGGCACGAATAATGAGGTTGAGTACAACCTTATCTTCTTTGACACCAAGCTTGCCGGATTGCAGCAACTCTTGGAATGTTTCGAACGAAACCTTCGGAGAAGTACCAGAGAGTGATTGTGCTCTCAAAGCATTTTCGCGGTCTGCGGCTAGTTGTCGTGCCTGAGCGATATCGTCTAGCACAAAGAACTTTTCGCCCGCTTCGGGAGCGGTGTCTAAACCTGTAATGTTTACAGGGATCGATGGTCCCGCTTCGGTAAGCTGCTTGTTAGGTTTGAGCGTATCGTAGAGGGCCTTTACGCGGCCGAACGAGGAACCGCAGACGACGATATCGCCGACTCGCAAGGTTCCATTCTGGACCATAACTTTGCCGATAACGCCTCGGTTGGGATCCTGACCGCTTTCCAAGCAAACCCCCGTGGCGGCTCGCTTTGGATTGGCTCGGTATTCGTGTAGCTCGGCCACCGTTAGAACGGTTTCGAGCAGAGTATCCATCCCCTGTCCTGTGATCGTACTGGTCTCGACGACTTCGATGTCTCCACCCCAAGCACTCGGAGTAAGCCCATGCTCGGTCATTTGTGTCATCAGGCGATTCACGTCTGCGCCAGGCAAGTCGCATTTGTTGGCCGCGACAACGATAGGAACTCCCGCAGCTTTCGCGTGCGAGATGGCTTCTTCTGTTTGTGGCATGATGCCGTCATCGAGCGCGACGACCAAGATCGCGATATCGGTTACGTTGGCACCGCGGGCTCGCATTTCTGTAAACGCTTCGTGACCAGGTGTATCGACAAACGAAACGAGCCGACCATCTTTCTTAACGGTGTAGGCACGAATCTGCTGCGTGATTCCTCCCGCTTCGCCTCGGACAATCTTGGTACCGATCAAGTAGTCCAGCAAGCTGGTCTTGCCGTGGTCGACGTGGCCAAGGAAAGTCACGATTGGCGGGCGTGTTTCCATGTCTTCAGGATTGTCCTCAACCGCTTCCAGTTTGTTGATAAGACTGGTTTCAAGCGATTCCGCTTGCTTGAATTCGATATCGATACCGATGTCCGCAGCGATCAATTCTGCTTGCTCTTGCGTCAAGGTGGAGTTGATGTTTGCCATCGTCCCCATCATCATCAGCGATCGCAACACTCTTGCGGCCGGCACCCCGGCTGCTTCCGAGAAGCTTCGGAGTGAGCAAGGCATCACCAGGATGGCTTTTTCTTTTCGCGCGATCGTGATCTGCTTTTTGCGGCCCTTGCCACCGCCACCTCGGCGGCCACCCTCATCGTCCTCAATGAGATGAAGATCTTTGGTGGTTTGAATTTTTGGATTGCGAAGACGATCGGATCTTCCGGCACCCGCCAAAGCTTTCTTCTTGCTAGCTGGTGTTTCTTCTTCGTCGACAACCTTTTTGTTCTTTTGATTGAGCTTGTTCTCTGCGTTAGCCTTGAAATCAGCCAAACCAGCATGCATGGTTTGGCTTGGCGTGGCGGCTCGCCCTGAACTACCTGATTTGCTGCCTGCAGCCCCTGGTGCTTTCGGCTTTTCGGCGGGCTTCTCCATACCTTGACCGATCCCCTTGATCACATCAGGGGTCAACTTAACGATCGGCTTTTGAATCGCTGGTTCTTGCGACTTAGCTGATGGGGATGGAGAGGCTGATTTCGGAATGGGGGACAAGTTGAGAACGGGCTGTCGAGCCTTCTTCTTGTCTGGAGCTGGTTTATCTGACGCCGGTTTTTGTGAGTCGCCTGGGTTGCTTCCTGGAGCGCCACCTGTTCTGGATCGTCCTAAGACGCGAACGCGACCGCTCGTTTGAGCCGGGGCGTAATAGTCATTTCGTTTTAAGGCCGGAGCATTGGCAGGCTCGGCAACGGAACTCGCAGGGGCTTCAGCGACCGACTGAGGAGGAGATAGAGTTGCAGGTGGTTCTGCCACGGCAACGGACGGCGTCGGAGAGGGTGAAATCGTTTCCGTCTGATCGACTGCAACCGCTGGTTCTGCGACTGGATCCGCGACCAACTCGACCTCGACGCTCTCGGAAGATTCGTCCGACCGATCTTCGTCTCGTTTTGTCTGGATGGGAGCCTTTTTCGCTGATGCCGCCAAATCCCTTTTGGCCGCGCCGAAGCGTGCTCCTGGATCGCGAATGGGGGCTTCTTTGACGGGTTCCCGAGTTGGCGCAGGGGCGGCGGGGGCTGCTGCCGCAGGAGCTGATTTTTCTGCTAGGTGCCTTTTGATTTTGACGATCTCGTCATCATCCAAGCTGGCTAGAGCGCTACCTTTATTAAGAATCCCCAGGCGCGTGCAGAGGTCGACTAGTTCTTTGCTGTCTAGACCAATATCTTTTGCAAGCGAATAAATTCGTACTGCCACTGAGCTGTTTTCCTTGGGCTTTCTGCCCGTTGAGACAGACACGAACCAAGTCCGGAAATGGACCGTGTCAAGTCTCTCGTCTTATAAGTTATCTCATTCGGATGCCCCCACGAGGTAGGTTGTGGGTCCTCCCACGGCTCTGTCTGTAACTCGACAATGCCACAACACCAGCATCTTCGACCGCTTGGTCGTTAACGCACCTCTGCCTCTTATGATAGTAACGCAATTCCTTGCGTTACGGCAGGAGTCATTCATTAATTACGTTGACGATTCTGTGCCATTTTCGTTCTCCTTTGGCGGTTCCGGCTCGGCCGGCGGTGCTGGCGGCGATTTTTGTGCACGCTCTTTTCGATCAAGCTCTTCGGTTGCGAGTCGCTCTCGTTCTGCTTTTTCTGTCTGCTTGCGCTCGGCTTCTTGTACCTCTAGGTCTTCGGCCCGTTCCTCGGCTTGCATGACAATGGCGTCAACTTGGTCTTCGGTCCAGCCGCCCATCTCCATTAGCGCATCTGGCTCTATCACTGACAAATCGTCGTAGGACAAGTAGCCTTGCTCGACTAGTTGCTGAGCAACTTCCTCGGTCATGCCGTCGATTGATAGAAACATTTCCATCGCTTTTTCGATCTGACGCTCCAGTTCGGAGGCAGTCATGATCTCGATGTCCCAACCGCAAAGCTTGCTGGCTAACCTTACGTTTTGGCCAAAACGACCAATTGCCTGAGATAAATGCTCTTCATTAACCAAGGCAATCGCGCGGCCAATCATGTCGCACAACAAGACTTGTTCTACTTCTGCGGGCTGCAGCGCGTTGGGAATCAAAACCATGGGATCGTCGCTCCAGCGAACAATATCAATTCGCTCACCAGCTAGCTCGCCCGTGACGTTCTTGATGCGATTTCCTCGCATTCCCACGCAAGCCCCGACGCAGTCGATTCTTTGGTCTGAGCTGCTAACCGCTACCTTGCTGCGATACCCTGGCTCACGGCTAATCGCATTGACGCGAATCACCTCTTCGGAAATTTCCGGAATCTCTTGCTCGAACAATCGCTGAACAAAACTTGGGTGGGTTCGGGAGAGAATGATCTTGACCCGATTCCCCGATTGCTTGACTTCGTAAATGACAGCCCGAATACGAGACCCATTGTGATAGGATTCTCCAGGGATCTGTTCGCTCCGAGGCAGAATCGCTTCGACATTTCCCAACTGTACGATCGTCAAACCTTTTTCAGTCCGCTGCACCACGCCGGTGACTAACTGCCCAACCTGGGGATAAAATTCGTCAAGACGAGCATCTCGCTCGGCTTCCTTTAGCTTTTGGATAATGACTTGCTTGGCAGTTTGAGCACCAATCCGCCCAATTTCGTCCTGACTCAAAGATTTACCGTCGACGGTAACCGTGATTTGCCCACCATCTTTAGCAATGGATGCCGTAACCTCGGCCTCTTCGCCAAATTGACGCTTAATGGCGGTTACCAAAGCAGATTCGATCGCTTGAATAACGAGATCAGGGCTGATCTGCTTTTCGCGATGCAACGAATCGACAATTCGAAGCAATTCTTGTGGATTCATGCGGTATAGTCAGTATGAAAGTGGTTTTGCGGGGGTGGCGGTGAACTCAAGAACCCCCGTTTTCACTACCGACCCTGTTGTAATACTGCACGCCGTGCAGCAAACCGCTAAGCTATACCAAGACTGTGTTTATGTCAACTCCTACTTATGGTGATGCCCCTGCCATGATGCAGGTGCATGGGCTAGGACTAAAGATTCGTGAACAACATATCGCCTGACAACATATCGCCTGACAATCGCAACCCGAATAACAGCCTGAAAAGGATCCTTGTATTCCTCCTGTGGACCTATCTTGCGACGCTCGCCGCCCTGGTCGTGCTGGAGCCTCGTATGCTTTTCCCTGCGCCAGCGATTAGCCAGGGCGAGTGGGATACGGCCGCGTTCGACGCGACAGAAGAATGGATAGATTCCGATGATGACACAAGCATCCACATTTGGACCTTCCAACACGAGCATCCTCGCGCGACGATTATCTTCTCCCACGGCAACGGCGAACACTTAGGCTCGCTCGGTCGGGAGTTGCAAGAGCTTAGTCGCAAACTGTCGGTCAATGTGGTGGCATACGACTTTCGAGGCTACGGAAAAACCGGAGGCAAAGCCAACCAGGCGAACATTCTCGATGACGCAGTGACCGTCGGACTGTGGGTGAACGATCACCCCGCCTGGAACAATGTCCCAATCATACCTCTGGGGAGATCCCTGGGGGGAGCCGCCGCAATTGAGATGGCGATCGAACTGCAAACACCAGGGCTCATTCTAGATCGCACCTTCTCCTCGGCCGTAGATGTCGCAGCCTCGATCTACACCGTCTTTCCCATCCGCCTCCTGATGAAGAACCAATTCCCCTCCGAAGACAAGATCAAGCTCTATGGGGGGCGTTTGCTTCAATTCCACGGAGATGTCGACAATATCATTCCCATACAGTTCGGCAAGAAATTGCATGAAGCGTGTCTGTCACCCCACAAAGAGTTTTGCGAGGTACCTGGTCTCGGACATAACGACCCTCACTCGGAACTGTTTTGGGCTCAAACATCCTCATTGGTCGACGCTTTGACCAATAAAAAAGAGGGACCGAAATGATCCCTCTTCTTGTTATGCTTGTTCACTCGTGATTCGCTTACAAGCAATCGCTACTACCACCAAGACCAGAGCTAACTAGCCCACAGACTTGATCGTCTTGAGAATTCGCGACACGATCTTGTATGGATCGGCTTGCGAGTTTGGTCGACGATCTTCGAGGTATCCCTTGTAGCTATTGTTGATAAAGCTGTGAGGAATTCGGATCGAAGCACCGCGGTCTGCAACACCATAGTTGAACTTGTCGATCGACTGTGTTTCGTGCAATCCAGTTAGACGCAAGTGATTGTCCGGACCGTAAGCGGCAATGTGCTCATCACGATACTTGTCGAATGCTGCCATGAGTTTTTCGAAGTATTCCTTTCCACCTTCTTCACGAAGCTTCTTGGTGGAGAAATTCGTGTGCATACCTGAACCGTTCCAATCACCCTTGATAGGCTTGCAATAGAACTCAATGTCAACGCCATACTTCTCAGCCAATCGGATCATCAAGTAGCGTGCGATCCACATGTCGTCGCAGACCTTCTTGGATCCCTTACCGAAAATTTGGAACTCCCATTGCCCCTTGGCAACTTCAGCATTAATGCCTTCCAGGTTGATACCTGCATCGAGGCAGATATCGATGTGCTCTTCCACGATGATTCTCGCAACATCACCGACATTTTTGTAGCCGATAGCTGTGTAGTACGGTCCCTGCGGTGCTGGGAATCCATCTTCTGGGAATCCAAGCGGCCGACCATCTGCGTAGAAGAAATACTCTTGCTCGAAACCAATCCAAAGATCATCAGAATCTTCAACGGTGCATCGGAAGTTGGATGGGTGAGGCTCGCCGTTCGGCAACAGAACCTCGCACATGACCAAGAATCCATTTTTGCGAGTGCTGTCTGGGTAGAGCGCTACAGGCTTGAGAACGCAATCAGAACTCTTGCCTTCTGCTTGTTGGGTAGAGCTACCATCGAATCCCCAAAGCGGGAGATCGGCAACGCTCGTTGGCGCAGTATCCACAACCTTCGTTTTGCTGCGAAGGTTTGGCTCAGGCAAATAACCGTCCAACCATACATACTCGAGCTTAAATTTCTTTTCGGAAGACATTTAGCTACTTCTCTCTTATTAAAAGACCTATCAACAAAACAAGTCGAGTGACTACGAAATCCCTCCCAAGAGCCAGCGGCACTCAAACACACATTTGAACCGCGGAACCTAGCTAACCATTAAGAGTGCTGACGACAACCCGGTACCTCGATCATTACCTGTACCGTCAGTGTCACGCTCTCAAAGAAACCCAGGTACTGCTCTACCCCTTCAGCACCTGTTTCTCCTCACAACCCTTACTCCTCCATCCAGATGAGTTAGGTTCGCCGCCTAAGCGATGCTCTTTATGCTTGCTAGCTTTGCTCGACCGTGGCAATACATTACATCCATCTCGCTGCTTGAGCAAGCGAACTTGATAGTCAATTTAATTCAAGCCGCCGCTCGTTAAGCCCTGCTTATTTGAAGCGGGCTGAAACCGTAGATAAATAAGTAGTACGATTCCTCCGAGAATACCGGCCAGGCTTATCCAGGTAGCAATGCTAAGCGAAGTACCGAATTGACCAGCCTCATCCACCCGAATCAGCTCTTCGAGAATTCGCACAAAACCATAAGCGATTAACCCCAACGAAAAGAGAAGTCCCGTTTTTGGGAGCAAACTGCTCAGACTCATTGTCCACAGGAAAAGGATCAAACCGCCGATAGACGCATAGATCTGAGAGGGATGAACCGGTATCGCTCGCTCTGGCAGTTCGCTGGAAGGAATAACCCTTATTTTTCCATCCAGGTTTACCACGGCTTCGAATTTAGGATAGGCAAGAGGGTTATTTGGGGTAGGACCGTCAACCAGTCGTGCTTGAACACCGCCAAAGGCTGCCTGAGGTTGAACTCCATTATTTTGGGCCCACGAAGAGGGTGACACGCTGGTTACTACCCCTTTGTCAGTTTTCAACCCAAGCATCCTTCCCGACTCGAGCTGCTCCATGTAAACAGCAGATCCGCTTGGAAATCGCACCGTAGGTAGAGGCATTTCGCAAACCCCTCCATAACAACAGCCGTTCATCAAGCATCCTAGCCGACCGAACATTAACCCTAGGAAAAAAGCTGGTGTCACGGCATCTGCAACAACCAGGACTGGCAGTTTGTATCGAATCGTCCAAACCACGATGACGATCAATCCACCGATGACGCTGCCGTAAACAACCAAGCCCCCCTCGGTGATCTGCAAAACCGTCCAAAGTTTTTGAGAAAGAGTCTGACCTGGGAGCTCACTCCAGTACTGAACAATATAAAAAAGACGAGCTCCGATAATTCCCGCCGCGACGGTCCAAGTTGCAAGCGACAAAAAAGCTTCCTTGGCAATCCCGCGCGCCTCACATCGCTTCAGGGCTACATAGGAACCGGCAATGACGCCCACCATTAAAAAAACACCGTAGCCCCGAATCGGAAGCCCTATCGGTGTATCTTCAATTCGAAATTCGATCCGCGGCAAAAGAAATGCGATCGCAACGAAAGCAACTCCCCATGTGAGAGCATTACCCTGAATTACCGCTGACCTGACCTGCGCATTTTTCGCAAAGGCAAGCTGAATGACAGCGATGAGCAAAAGTACCAGCGAGGCCCAGCTAACTGCGCCAAACCAGGGAAAGCCGGCCGTTTCGTGCGGCCAATAAAAAAGTGTCTGTCTCATGCCGTAAACCTAGAGCATGAGACGATCGGAGAAAAGAGCGAGTTACTTTTTCTCCATTTGGGCCAGCTCGTCTCCGAAATCAAGCCCCTCCGGAGCTAAAGCCGAGAGCTCCGCTGGCGCTGCTCCCTTGGCGGCCTTCGGCCTCTTGGGCCGCCCCATCATGGCCACTACCAAAGCAGCCAAATACGAACCAGCCAACAGGGCCAACCAGAAGTACGGAGTCAAAATGTGTATGTTCATGGCACCACCAAATTAGCCAAGCAAAACCTGTCCTCGAACCAACCCCATTACCCTAATCCCCTTTTCGCCAAACTACAAGTTGACAAAATGGAGTTTCCCTGCGATGATACCCGACCCGATAGGTTTTTGAATTAGATATTTCGATTTTGCGGAAGTGAGCCGCCGGAGAGTCCTGTGCCAAATCTGAAGAGCGCCAAAAAAAGACTTCGTCAATCCCTGGAGCGTCGGTCTCGCAATCGTGCGGCGAAATCTCGCTTGAAGACCGCTATAAAGAAGCTGAGAGAGGCTGTCGCAGCCAAGAATTTCGATGATGCCAAGGCTCAGTATTCTGACCTTTGCAAGCTTCTTGATCAAACTGCATCCAAAAAGATCATTCACGTTAATAAGGCTGCTCGTACCAAGAGCCGCATCAATGCCATGCTGAAAAAGGCAACAGCACCGGCGTAGTTCGACGTCTGACGTAAGCGTCCCTCATGGTTGCGTCGTTTTGTGCACCGATAGGTATTGCGAGAGGCGAATCTTAGTTGGGATTGGCTTGTTTCGGTCAAAAGCAAATGAAAATATCATGGCCCCGTTCGGAATCGAGCGGGGTTTGCTCATTTACCGACTCTGAAAACCAATTTCTATCGAAACTTTGGGCGGCCGAATTAGTGGTCGACGGATCCTGCCTGACCATTCGAAAACGGCTTTGGCCACGCATTGCCAGTTCGTTCGACGTGTTCTGGGACGAAAAAATCTCTGCCGGTGAGTGCAACTCATGCGGCGTCTTTTTTTCGTTTCCCAAAAGTGCCCCAGGCTTTATGACCGTCAATTATCTTCGTACCGGTCCAAATACAGAGTACCGAATCCTGGCAAGAGCAAAGAAAATTGTCGATCAAATCGCGATCGCCCGAAATTGCCAAGGCATTGTTTGCCAGGTGATCTCGAAACGAATCTCCGAACGGCTGCTGCGCCGCTGGGGGTATATTCCGCATGCGAAATCTCTAGGGATTGGGCATTTTATTAGGCGTCTAAAGTGCTAGGCTTACCGCTGATGTTTTTGAGTTTTACACAGCTTTGACAATTCGCAAATCTCTCTCTCACATCGCATGAGATCGCTTAGGGTATGATTCCTAACGAATTTGAGTCTGGTAGAAGCTAACTTTATCACGCTTCGTCACGAGGGTATTGTGCAAACGATGCCCAGATCCTTTCAACGTATTCATGTAAAAAACAGGGCGAATGCAAATGGGCGCAAATCCCACCGAATCCACTCGACATCACCACCCCGCCACCCTGAACAATCCGGTTCAGCCGCAGGTTGAAGAGGTAGCCAGTAGTTCTCGAACACCGAAGGGTGGCGGGAAGCAATCTCCAGTGCCATCGACTTATTACGTCGAATGGGGACCGGCCGCTTGGTTGGTCGCTTTGCACATCGGTGCCTTGGCAGCACCATGGACCTTTACGTGGTCTGGTTTGATACTAGCTGTCTTCATGCACTGGGTAACAGGTAGTTTGGGAATATGCCTAGGTTTTCACAGATTGCTAACCCACACCGGGCTCCAAGTACCCAAGTGGCTCTACAACTCATTTGCGTTCATTGGCACTCTGGCCGGCGAGGGTGGGCCGATTAGCTGGACTGCCAATCACCGCAAGCACCATGCATACAGCGACCAACCAGGAGATCCGCACTCGCCACATGACGGTCCATGGTGGGCTCATATGTTTTGGCTAGCATTTTCCACTCATGGTGGCGATCCTCAGGGGTACGCAAAGAAGTGGGTACCAGACTTGCTCAGAAGACCATTCTTGGTCTTTTTGGAAAAGTGGTTTTTGGCGATTCACATTGCGTTCGGTGCAGCGGTCGTTGCAACGGGTTATGCGATCGGCGGTGGGGAGTTGGCCGTTTCGTGGTTGGTATGGGTTGTTTGCGTACGCATGGTTGCTGTTCTCCACACAACTTGGTTCGTCAATTCTGCATCGCACATGTTTGGATATAAGAACTACGAAACCAAAGACGATAGCCGCAATCTATGGTGGGTCGCGATCATTGCTTATGGCGAAGGCTGGCACAACAATCATCACGCGCATCCTCGCTTGGCCCAGCACGGACACAAGTGGTGGGAGTTCGACGCGACCTATCAAATTATCCGCCTACTGAGAGCCTTCGGACTTGCTAAGCATGTCGTTGACTTGGCAGCGGTCGAGCAGAAGAAGAAAGAGCGAGAAGAACGCCGCGTGGCGTAACGCGGATCGGCAGTGACTCACAATGTCAACCGTTAAGCATCCCAAGGCGGCGTCTAAAAAACGTCGCCTTTTTTATTTTCTAGCGGGCTAAGGGCTTGTTGATTTATTGGCTTTTTGAAAAACGAGGTTTTAGCCGCAGGGCGCTAACCGCGATTAACAGACAACAACCGGGAGCTATCGCGTTACGGCTGATTAAAGCAACACGTTCTTAAGCGTCGGGTCATGATCAACATGAACTCCGAGTCGAGGCACTAGGGTTGAGTCGCCGAAGATAGTGCACCTCAGTGCTAGCATTTGTTCAAGGTCGTTTTGGGGTAAATTTTGTCGGCTGTATCGAGAAAATGCACCTTTGACCGAACTTTCAATTCCGATCGTGCCGATAAAGCGGGTGGTATCAGATTTTGGGAATCGCATCTCTGAAGGGATCGGCCCGAATATGCTGGTCATTCCATTGGTGTGCGCGAGTAGCCCACCCGCCGAGGTCTACCATTAGGTCGAGTAGCGTTGGTGGCTGGTTTGATGCAATCGCATTTTTGCGTTGGAGAATATTCGATGAAGTTGCTTAAAGGCTGGAAGATACGCTTACTCGCCGGATTGGCTGCCGCCATTTCGGGCGAGCAATTGAGTGCACAGATGATGCCGGGCAGCCCACACCCCAGCGCAGCGGCTCCTTATGCCCATCCTGCGGCCTATGCTTCGATGCCGGGTGATGAGATGGGGCAATTGGTTGATCCCAATCTTCCGATGATTAACACGGGTGCATCGCACGACGGTTCCGCATGTGGTTGCCAAAACGACGGCGGCATGTGTTATGGTGACTGCGATCCACGTTGCGGTCTACTCGGAGGGGGGGGCATTCGGGCTCGACTCGCGGAAGAGCGATGCGATCCTTTTGGCCGCTCTTTATCAGGATTCCGCCGCAATCTGTTCGGTAACTTGAGCTCGTGCCGAGGTATACTTCGTCCTTATGGCGAAGGTGGAATCGCTACCCAGAGATGGTATGACGCATCTGCTGAAGTCATTGCACTATCCAGAACAAAAGGACCGTCGAACTTCGTCGTCTCTCGGGATGGCATCTCGGGTCCAGTAGCACTTTCGACGGATGCAGTTGACCTGGACAAGCTGCGAGCAGGTCTTGCAGCCCAGATCAATGTTCAAACTGGTCCCGGTTCGAATTTAGAGTTTGGTTTCTTTGGGCTCAATGATTGGGAGGAGACAGCGACGGTCTCCGATCCTGTTAATCCTCGATACTTCTCCTTCTTGAGTAACTTTGGTGTTTTACCGCCAAACGGATTCGATGACTCAGATCGCTCGCTTCGCCACACGCTCAACTATCAATCCGTACTCAATAATGCAGAAATCAACTTTAGACGTCGCTGGTCGGAGCCACATGGATTCTGGCAAGGTAGTTTCTTGGGTGGTTTCCGGTACTTCGATTTAGATGAAGTCGCGAACTTTATTGCACGTGGTACCAACAATAATGGACCTGCCGCAGCCGGGGAGCGATTCCTTGACTATTATGTCCGAACCTCGAACAACTTGTTCGGCTTCCAGCTTGGTGGAGATCTTTGGTACAACTTGTTCCCTGGTGTTAAGCTGGGTACAGAGCTCAAGGGTGGTATATTCCACAACGATTCTGGCATGAAGACCTCGATCTTTGCCAATTCGTTGAGCGACACCTATCAGGAAGCACTGACAGGTCAAGGTCGTACCGCCTACATACTGCAAAGCTCGGCTCAGTTGTACTACCGAGTTAGCTATTCATGGGCACTCCGATCTTCGTATCAGATCATGTACATTGACGGTCTAGCGTTCGCTACCGAGAACTTCAATGGAACACCACCAGCGTTGTTCCTACCAAACTCGGCACGCGTTACGACGCTGAACAACAAGTCGACTGCCGTCTACCAAGGATTCACACTTGGTGCTGAATACACCTGGTAGTTGACGACAGATCTGGTCAAGAGTTAGCAAAAGGGATAGAAGCTTCGCCATCATCGCGAGGCTTCTGTCGTTTTTAACGACAACCTGCACTCATTTAAAGAAGGAATATCAGTGGTCGCATTTCGAGCAGGAAACACGCGAACAACCTTTCCTGAATCTATCAATGCCGCTCCACCCAACTGGAAGCCATCCCCCTGAAGCTTGCCCACTTTGTTACCCTTGAGGATGGCAGCTTGAAATCCCTTTACCCAAACCTCGGCACCGAAAAGCTGAGAGAGCTTTCCTCGGGGTAAACCGAATCGGCGATAAAGCGAGCAAGTCGGATCTGATATGTGAACGACATCGCTTAAGTTAGCGCGATCTAGTAAAAGCTTTCCATCGGCGAGTGGGCTCATGTGAACAACGATTGGCTCGATGCCTTGGGCCCGCAAACCATCTTTTCTCGTCGAGAGCTCCGTCATGGTTTCGCCGCAAAACGTACAACCCGCATGACGAACGAATACCAGGAGCTTATTGCCGTTTGCAAGGAATTGATCGACCTCTTCGCCAGTGGAAACGAGGGTCTTGGGGCGTTGGTCGAGGGGAAGCGCTCCGTAACGAGCATCCGGTGACGAGTGATGCTTGAACGCGAGATACAGCATTGCCGCAAAGGGTACCCACCAAATCAGGTCGTTGGACAGGATGGTCACACCCCATTGCAGCGGCAGTTCGCCCGATCTCACCGCCCCCACGAAACCGATCGGCCCGAAGATTTTACCTAAGAAACCGACCAACACGATTGGCCAGTGAATTCGAAAATCCCGAGCGGCAAACCAATATCCGATGCCGTAAACCCCGACAATCATTCCCACACATTGCCAAATACCAGGGTAGTTGGGCCGATCGATGCCTGTGAGATCGAAGATGTGGTTGGGGAATAGGATGGTCCATGCTCCCCACGCTAAGTTATAGATCGCAGCAAGTTTTAAAACGATTGCCGGCCATTTAGGTGCGGAGTCCATAAATTTAAGTCTGGTCAGTTGTCGCTAAAGGGAGGTGGAAATTGGCTAGGTCGTTTTTGATCGGAACGATCAGCGGGCGTTGGTAATTCTTCAGAATCCTCTTCCAAGACATCCGTCAGATTTCTCATTAGGATTTCATATCGGTGAACGACATTGGGCTCACCCAGCAGTGCGTGCTTGACGTCTATCGGTATGCTGACGGCATAAGCGATGATGTCAGTAAGGATCCCAAGCGGGAGCTGTTGCGTGAGCAAATCACCGAAAGTTTTCGAGTTCGCTGCGTCGAGTGGAATCATCGCTCGGAAAACGGCCAGCAAGTTATCGCGATATTCATCCAGCATCGAGACCGATTCCGCCGGCACAACATCGTCGATCATTTCCACATGCGCTTGTCGGAATGGCGTTCCAACGTCCAGTTCTTTTACAAGCTTGGCTCTCGATAATCCCGCTAGAAGAATATTGTGGCGTCCATCGTCGGTCGGAGTATGAGAGATGATTCGACCGATACAGACAAACTCTCCCATCTTGGGTTTCCGATCAATTTCATTTTCCCAACCTGGGATCAAGAGAGCCATGGTGATCAGATGGTCAGACTCGAGAGAGTCGCTGAGCATTTCGCAGTATCGAGGTTCAAAAATGTGAAGCGCCTGGATAACGTGAGGAAACAAAACGAGATTCGGAAGCGGGAATAGGCGTACAATCCCGTCGAAGTCGTCCGGTATTCTTGCGCTTTCCCAATGTCCCATAACGGTTCCCGTGTGTTTTGAATGCAGAATAGCTCGTCGTAGGTCGCTTACAGTGTAGTTAGCTGGCTAGCAATCAAGCCCTAAGCCTCGATGGAGTGGCGTTGCAGATCCTCGAGATCGACGAATTCGAGGGTGGATATGTGGGTGGATTCGAGCACAATTTTTGGAGCGAGGCCAGCTTCAAAGGCCTCTTTCCACCTGAGAACACATAAACACCAGCGATCTCCTGCTTTGAGTCCTGGAAAACGAAACTGGGGAACTGGTGTCGTGAGGTCGTTTCCCCGAGATTTCGAAAATGCCAAAAACTCGTCTGTCATGACACTGCAAACCAAATGCAAGCCGATATCCTCAGCCCCAGAACGGCAGCAGCCATCTCGAAAGAATCCCGTCATGGGATCGACGGAGCAACTTTGAAGCGGTTGCCCCAAGACATTTTTGGCGTTTGACATGTAGCGGTTCTCCAGCTTGTTTTTGTTGTTCTTTGCCGATGGTCACATTTTACGATCTTACGGCAGGTCTCTTTGTGAGACGGTTGAGCACTTTTTCCAAATAGCAGTCCTACATCGTAGCATGTTCTGCTTTAAGTACACTTGGGAGGGCAAGGCATACATATGGGTGGCCGTAGATATCTGGGTGGCCGCAGATACCTAGTTAGCCCCATTCAGTGGAAGCCAGCTCGCGGATGTTGTCCCTATGAAACAGGACGAAAGAGTCGGAATTCTTTACCAGTAGACTTGATTCCCGCCTTTAACATCAGCAATCCGATTTTGAGTTTGTCGGGCTCTCGCATACGAAATTCCTCGATGTGAGGACTTTGAGAAGTCGGTTCTCCTCGAACAAAAATCGATCCGCCAATCATTCCCTTTCCCATTTCAGGTCCAACGGATCCCCCTACTACGATATTGCCGTCAACCATTCCCATTCCGAGCATACTACCAGCATTGCCGCGAATTAGAATGTCAGCCCCCCGCAGCCCAATACCGGCTCGATCTCCCGCGTTTCCTTGGACCGCGATAAGACCGCCAGCCCCCAAAGCCCCTAGGCAGTTTCCTACGTTTTGCTTGACTACGATGGAACCTGAGTTCAAAGAATGACCGAGAAAATCACCCGCGTGCCCTTCGATTACGGCATCACCGAGGCCGTAGGACATCAAACAAAAATCTCCGACGCTGCCGTCCAATTGTAACGTTCCAGGAGCTCTCAGGCCGCTAGCGATGTAGTCCTGTTTCTCGCATCCGCAAACGCAGATTTCGAAACCTTCGTTTGCTGAATCAGCGGTGGGAGGGACAATAAAAGACAATTTCTCGCCATTGGATTGGTTCAGATCAAATACGATGCGGAGAGGCACGGCAATTCTTCACTTTTAGGGTGGAACCAACGGACGGAACCAGCGGAGGCGCAATTGTGCAAGGATTTCGGGGATGCATGGCAGCGCCACAAATTGGCCACGAGGTTTAATTTCTCCATTCTAGTCAACTTGGCGAAGCTGCCCAGACACTAAGTGTGCTCAGGGCTTACTGGATGGTTGGAAGATTTCGATAGGTATCCGTCGTTTGGTCAAAACAGAAAAGATAGATTATGACCCAAAATTGAACGGGATTGAGTATGATACTCCGGCTCGATATGTGCCGACGCTTTTTCAGTTTGGCTTCCGAATAGTAGCTCCAAATTCCCAAGTTATTCACGAACTTAATTTGCCCATGACAGAGTTTCGATCTGAACCCAACGGTCCGCTTGCTAGCCCACCAAACGTTCCGGAGCAGGCAGCCCCATTTCCGTCCCCTGCGGAATCCGTTTCTACGCCTCCTGTCATGGGTTCAAATTTGAGTTCGGAAACGAGGAACTTGTTTCAAAACGCAGTGTCGGAAATCAGCAAAATCTTCGTCGGCCAGGACGAGCTGATTTTGACCTCTATGGTGGCATTGTTCTCAGGTGGGCATGTATTGATCGAGGGGGTTCCGGGGCTAGGCAAAACGCTATTTGTTCGAACTTTGGGGCATGTGTTGGGTTGTCAATTCGGTCGAATTCAATTCACGGCCGACCTCATGCCATCCGACATCACGGGGGCGCCCATTCTCGATTTGAAAACGCAGGACTTCCGGTTTCGACCTGGACCTGTCTTTACTCAATTTCTTTTGGCTGATGAAATCAATCGTTCTCCTGCAAAAACGCACGCAGCCTTGCTGGAAATTATGCAGGAGTATCGTGTCACGATCGACGGGGTCAGTCACGAGGTGCCTCGACCCTTTTTAGTCATGGCGACACAAAACCCAGTTGAGAGTGAGGGCACCTATTCTTTGCCGGAAGCTCAACTGGACCGGTTTATGTTCAAGGCCATTGTGAATTATCCCGCGGAATCGGATGAAGCGCGGGTGTTAGAACTACATTCGCGTCAAATCGACTTAGCAACCGTTCTTAAGAACGAGGTCCGGCAAGTCGCCAATGCGGATCTGATCCAAAAGACCATTCGCGAGAACGCGTCTACGATTGTGGAGCCAAAGCTCTTGAATTACATCAACAAGATTGTACGAGCGACTCGGTCATGGCCAGCGTTCCACCTGGGGGCGTCGCCTCGCGCTGGAATTTCCTTGATGCAAGGGGCGAGAGCATTGGCGGCATTTCGCGGGAGAAACTTTGCGGTCCCCGATGATGTTGTGGAGCTAGTTCTACCCGCATTACGACATCGTGTTACGTTGACAGCAGAAAGCGAAGTCGAAGGCCTTTCGGTGGATAACGAACTTAGAACTTTGCTTCGCAGTATCGAGGTTCCCCGTCTTTAACATAACGCCCTTTTGGTTCCGCTCTAACGCGGATTGACCCGACATGTTTATAGAGGCTATTGGCGAGTTTCTCCCGTTTTGGGCCCCCTGGCTTGCAATCTTTGTTCTGGCCGCAGCATTGTTTTCCTTAGTGGTGGTGCGCCGGATCTATCCAACCAAGCAGTGGTGGCTTTTGATGGTCCCCTCTGTTTTTCTACTAGTGCTATCGGTCAAATTTCCTGTGTTGATTCCGATGGTCTATGTGTTGGACATCGTTGCATTGGTTGTTGTCACGTTTGACTTTTTTACCATTACAACAGCAGCCAAGATTCGAATCGAACGACATATGATTCGGACCGCATCTTTGGGGGGGACTCAAACCGTTGAGATCATCGTCGAGAATCGAAATTCTCGAGGACAGAGACTTGAGGTTCGCGACGGGATTCCCCCCAACATTACGGCAGAGCCTGATGGTCAAAAATGCTACGTGGCGTCACAACAACGACTGGAAATAAGTTATGTTCTAACGCCAAACAAGCGGGGATCTTTCCCATTCGAGAGTATCTTTCTTCGATTGGTAAGCTTATTCGGTTTTTGGTTTCAAGAGATCAAACGACCATTGCCGGCAGCTCTGTCCGTTTACCCCGACATGAAACAGCTCGCTGAGTATGCCGTCCTAGCACGAACCAATCGGCTCAGCCTAATCGGTGTTCGCAAGACGAGAAAGCTGGGACAAGACAACAATTTTGAAAGGCTGCGAGACTACACACAAGACGATAACTACAAACACATTGATTGGCGTTCAACGGCTCGCAGGAACAAGCTAACTGTCAAACAGTTTCAAACAGATCAGAGCCAAAGAGTTGTTTTTTTATTGGATTGTGGACGCTTGATGACGAGCGAGTATCGCGGTCTGAGCCTACTTGATTATGCGTTAAATTCAATCTTGATGCTGAGCTATGTGGCACTTCAGCAAAAAGACTCGGTAGGGCTGCTTTGTTTCTCGGATCGAATCGAATCCTACGTCCCTATTCATGGGGGCCCCTCTCAGATGAACAGGATTCTCCACGCCGGCTTTGATCGTTTCCCGTCCCTTCGGCAGACCAATTTCGATCAGGCGTTCATGCACTTGTCAAAGCATTGTCGCAAGCGTTCGTTGGTGGTTTTGGTAACGTCTATCATCGATGATGTAACGGCCGCACAAATAACGGGTTATCTATCCAACCTCTCGGGGCGACATCTCCCACTCTTATGTTTATTGAGAGATCGCGCTGTGTTTGACTACGCCGATAATCCGGCTTTCGATCCCGACGTACTCTATCGCAGTGCGGCCGCTGCTCAGATGTTGACCTGGAGGCATCAGGTCATTCAAAGAATGCATCAAGCTGGAGTGTTGCAGGTCGACGCATTTCCAGACGAGCTAACCTCCCCCTTGGTCAACGAATACCTCACCGTAAAAGCCAAGCATTTATTGTAGGAAATAGACTCAGCCCACTTTATGCCGCGAAGCGATTGGCAGCTGGTATAACAAACGACTTGTTTCTGCCAAAGGACAGAGCGTCGATGATCTGCTCCGCCGTATGCAGAGCCTGGGCTCCCATGATGCCAGGAACGGTTACATCCTGGCCATTGCACATCGCCATGAGCCATTCTTCATGCTCTAGGACAATAGCGTTCGCAGATGCAGGCTTGCTCTCTGTTTTATGAAGCCAATCCGAGAACAGAGCATCTTTAACTTTCGCTCTTTCCAAGGGGGGCAGCTTATCGGCTAAACGCTTACCCTCCAGCACATCATCATGAGGGCGAGTTCTCGTGACTGTTCCTTGGGAAAAATCTATTTTTGTAATTTCAGTATCGGAACATATCTGCATGCATCGGTTCATGGATTCCGAAACTCTCGACGCGCGGAGCTGCGCCATAGTTCCGTTTCGGAAGATGAGTTGAGCAATGGCCATGTCTTCATGTTGGCCAAGAACGGTCCATCCGAAGGCATTAACGTGTTCCACGGAAGAGGGCACGATGCTAAGAATAAGGTCGATATCGTGGATCATCAAATCGAGAACGATCCCGATATCGGTGCTCCGCCCGGTATAGCATCCCTCGCGAGTCGCTTCGATGTAACGAATCGAGTGAGTATCGATAGATTCTTTCGCAGCGGTCCAAACAGGGTTAAAACGCTCGACATGACCGATCTGCAGCGTGAGTCCCTTGATATTTGCCAAGTCGACTAGTTGTTTAGCTTCGAGAGAGTTCGTAGCAATGGGCTTTTCGATCAAGCAATGAATATTGTTGTTCAGGCACCACATCCCGACTTCATGATGAAGAAAAGTCGGAGTTGCAATGACCACACCATCTACCAAACCGGCCAATCTTCTATAATCGGAAACGGTGGCCAGATTTAGTTGCGTGGACACCATCTGACGGGAGTTGGGATCGGGATCCACGACACAAGTTAATTCGCAGGCTGGATTAGCTGCGAGTAGTTTCGCGTGAATCCGTCCCAGGTGTCCGCCCCCGACGACAGCGACCCGCGGCTTAGAAATTGATTGATAAGTCATCGCATTCGATTGTTAATAAGTTACGCTGCCGCGGAATTCGAGTTGTTGGCAGCGGAGCTTCGGCGATCCCGTCCACGACCGTGTTTTCCGAGGGCAGAGTTCTCGATAAAGTTGAACAGGGTTTCGAGCTCTGGTAGATGATTACCTTCTACTTGAAGGATCTCACGAGCGTGCTTAACGCCAACCTTGGAACGATAGAGCAATTTATGAGCTTCGCTGATAGCACGAATGGCTGGTGTGGTAAAGTTTTTACGTTTGAGAGCCACTACGTTGACGCAGCGTGCTCGCGCGGGAAATCCTTCCGCGAGCATGAAGGGAGGCACGTCTTGTAGAACACGAGAGAGTCCGCTTACAAACGCATAGCATCCAATCGATGCATAATGATGAACGGCTACTCCGCCACTCAATGTTGCATCATGAGCTACGTGAACGTGACCACCTAACATAACGGTGTTGGCCATGATCACGCGATCTTCGATGATACAGTCATGAGCAACGTGAGAGTTGGCCATAAAGTAGCACTGATGGCCAACTCTGGTTATGCCCTCGTCCTTTTCCGTTCCGCGATTCACCGTCACGCATTCACGGAAAACATTCGAGTCTCCGATGATGACTTGAGTCGGCGATCCTTGGTAGGAAAGATCTTGTGGTTCTGCACCGATCACGCAACCTGGAAAAAATCGATTGTCGCGACCGATCGATGTATGACCCGTTAGCGTTACATTGTTTTCCAGTCGGGTGCCTCTACCGATTCGTACGTGAGGTCCAACAACGCAGTGATGACCAATGCGTACATCATCGTCAAGTTCGGCTCGTGGATCCACAACAGCTGTGTGGGCTATAATGGTTGGCATGGTCAGTTTTCCAATCTATTCATTGGCTGGAGAAAAGCGGAAAGTTCTTTTGTAAACCTCATCCCGCTTTCCTCATTTGTTGTTTGTCTGTTAACTCTAATAGTTCTTGAGCGAGTCTTCCATTCAGATTGTGACCGCTACGATGAGCGATGATTTTTCCCTGGATCCGATGTTGGCAAAGGGAAAGGTCGCCGATCACGTCGAGCAGTTTGTGTCTTGAACACTCGTCCTGGTAGCGGAGAGAATTTTCGATGGGACCTTTATCACCAAAGATGATCAGATCTCGGTAAGTCACGTGGGTGGCTACCCCGCGTGACTGAAGCCCCTTGGCGTCCTTTTCTTCCAAAAAGGTTCTAGCAGGCGCGATTTCCGTGGTAAATGTTTCGCGATCAACTACGAGCGTTGACTCGCACTTCGGAACGGAGCTAGCTGGTCCGTAATCAAGCACATAGCGAATCGTCAATCCCGGATCTCGAGATGGAATCGCTAGCAGATAGCTTGTCTCGTCCCCAATTCGGATAGGTTCAGTAATGGAAACGGTTTTTGCAGAAACAAGCTGCTTTCTTAATCCGCATCGCTCCAGCGCGATCGCAAACGATAGAGCGCTGCCGTCCATGCCTGGCATTTCAGGAGCATCGCATTCGACAATACAATTGTCGATTTGTAGAGCATATAGGGCTGCCAGGACGTGCTCCACCATCTCTACATGAGCACCAGCTTGGACGAGAGTCGTCCGAAGCTGCGTATCTCGTCGATGCTCGACATGAGCAGCGATGGTTGGCTTGCCAGGAAGGTCAACTCGACGGAATCGGATTCCAGTGTTTGGCTCTGCAGGCAGAAATGTCAAACTTATCGCACGGCCGGACCAGTAGCCGCGGCCGCTTACGTGCGATACATGTTCGATTGTGTTCTGATATGGTGCGAGCTGCATTCTGGAACGAAATCCGTTTCGTGTCAAAACTCTGTAAGAGACCGTTGATTAACGTCGCAATCCGTTGCTGTTTCCGTTGACTGGTGGTTGTGCCACCTGAGGCGCAAGCCCCTTGGTCGGAGTTGTGTTAATCGGAATACCCTTCTTGATGTATTGATCTCTCAAGACGAACAACACATAGTCAGTGATGTCCAGTCCAGGTGCTTGAAAGAGAACATCTCGTTGGAGCCCAAAGTTCACGCTTTGTGGCTTCTTAGGATCCATTTCGTCTTGCTCTTTGCTGTAGCGAAGTACGACATCGTACTTGTAAGCCGTAGCGACAGTTTTGATCGCTTCGTTGATATCGGTGTAGGAATCGTAGACAACCTTTGCCTGCTTTTCTGCGAACTCTTTTTCTTGACCTAGGAAGTCAACCCGCAGCTTGCTCTCTTTGTTGAGAAGCTCTTCCTGCTTTTGCTTGAAGTCAGGAGTGTTGGGGTCGTAGTTCTTGACGATGGTTTCGCTTTCCGTAAGAAGCGACTTACGACGGTTCTCGATTGCATCATGAGCCGCTTCCATTTCAGCTTTGATCTTTTCCATCTCTGCGTTCATGGTGGGGTGGGCTTTGATAATTGCCCCAACGTCAACCAAGGCGACTGATGTTGGTCCATTTTTAGGGGGCTGGGAAGGAGGGACGTTTTGCGAGGGAGCCTGGGCGAAGACAGAAGCGGTGCCAAGGCCCATCAGCGCGACTGTCGCGAGAGAAAATCGAAAAAGCACTTTTGAGCACTCCATTGCTAAGTGATTTTGGAAAATTCAGCATTTTCGGACGACAATC
>JBKCTT010000011.1:0-4470 GCA_046318795.1 Pirellula sp. | reverse complement strand
GAAAGTGAAACGCTCAGCCAATGGCATCATTCCTGATCCCGTTACGCTGCTTCCGACTGATAGCGTTTCTCAAGCGCAAGAGTTAATGCGAAAGCAGAATGTTTCCGGCGTTCCGATTGTAGAGAAATCGGGAAGATTGGTCGGGATATTAACCCGGCGCGACTTAAAGTTTCTCGAGTCTTCCGATCTTCTCATATCTGACGTCATGACCAAAGAGAATTTGGTTACGGCGCAGGTGAATGTAACGCTTACGGAAGCTGAGCGAATTTTAACTGATAAAAAGGTGGAGAAACTTTTACTGGTTGACGATGAATACAAACTAACGGGAATGATCACGATCAAGGACATCGACATGATCAAGAGTTACCCTAATGCTTGCAAAGACGAGCAAGGGCGAATTCGGGTTGGTGCCGCGATTGGAGTGTTCGATTTTGAGCGAGCTGAGCAACTAATCAAGCGAGGCGTTGACTTGTTAATCGTCGACAGTGCTCACGGCCACTCCTCCAATGTGATTGAGACCGTTAAAAGACTAAAGCGTCAATGGTCGATCGACGTCATCGCTGGTAACGTGGCAACGTATCAGGGAGCCAAAGACTTGGTCGACGCTGGCGCAGATGCAGTCAAAGTAGGGATCGGCCCAGGATCCATATGTACGACACGCGTGATATCTGGTGTTGGTGTACCGCAAATCACCGCCATTTACCAAGCAACAAAGGCATGCGAATCAGCAGGGATTCCCACCATTGCCGATGGAGGTATCCGTTACAGTGGTGACATTACTAAAGCGATTGCCGCGGGGGCATCGTGCGTAATGATTGGAAGCTTGTTTGCTGGCTTAGCAGAAAGCCCAGGGCGAACTATTTTATATCAAGGCAGGACGTTTAAAGCCTACCGTGGTATGGGTTCACTCGGGGCGATGGTCAAAGGTTCGAGCGAAAGATACCGACAAGGCGCGCAGGATCAGTTGTCCAAACTGGTTCCTGAGGGAGTCGAGGGACGTGTACCTTTCAAAGGCCCTTTGGCTGACTATGTTTACCAATTGGTTGGCGGGCTTCGAGCAGGGATGGGGTACTGTGGTACACAGACCATTGCTGAGCTCCGCAAGGATGCACGTTTCATACAGGTTTCGGCCGCAACGGTACGAGAGAATCACCCTCATGACATCGCCATTACGCAGGAAGCACCAAATTACAGCTCCGATGTCTCGAGCTCAGGAGATCACTAGAGCCTGGGCAACGCACTGGATTGACGGAGCGCGGTATTCTTTCGCTGCCGCCCTGGCTATTGGGCTGTCACTCTCTTCTACAACCTTCGGCCAGCAATCACCCGCTTGGTCTTCACAGCCTTACACCAAGCCGATCACTGCCGCCCCCTCGGCTAACGCCAACATCAACAATAACTTCGTCCCGCATAATTCTCTTAGAGCGGGATCTGCGACCCAGCCGGCGACGACACTGCGTTGGTCTAAAGTCGAAGGATCCTCCGCAACCCAATCGTCGAGTTACGCAGAGGCCATACGAGATGAGAAGCCGAGCTACCAAAGAGCGGAAAACGAAAACGAGCTGACGCCTCGTGTTTCGCGAAGTAAGCTGATCAAGCATAATGACCTCGCTAATCGAGCTTCACTCCCGGCATCTCCATCCTCCGGATGGTCGACAGCGTCACATGACGTCGTCACAGCTTCGGCGCAACAACCTGTGCAGAATTCTCGCCAGCGAGATCTTGTAGAGCTTGCTAGTCACGAAGCAGCATCGGTAACGCCTGAACGCATGAAGTCATGGCCTAGCCAGCAAAGTGCTTCACAAGGGTTTAAGTTAGAACCCGCTACGGGATCAACGCGGCGGGAATGGAAGCAGGTTAGACCAGCATCCTATCAAGATGACTCGACCACGCTAGAACCGCCAAAACCTCCCGCAGGCTTGCCTGGTATTGAGTCACCTAATTCGGATTTGCCCCGCGTTGATTCACCCCGTCTGCCTCAATCTCCATCTGCGAGCGATCAATCGCCCCCATCCTTGGTATTGCCTCCGGCAGATATACGAAGCGACGTCGAAAAGTCCCCCTCTGATATGTCTGTACCAAGCAATAGTGGGTTTGACGCCGTTCCACGCATGGCACCACAATCATCACGTGCGCAGCGCGTTAGCGTTGATTGCGAATCGCTTCAAAAATCGATCGAAGCGTCAGACATTCGATCTATAGCCGTTGACTCTTCTCCAAAATTCGTCGAAGGCTACAAGGGAAGCCGTGTCACAAGTTCGAAGGATGAGTTTGTTCGAACGGCACCAATGAGGGATTGGTTCGGTAACGATGGTGAGAAAATCGCTTTTGGTAAGCTAGTAGACTACGTCCGTGGTCAAATCGTTATCGAAACACCTGAAGGAGAACAGGTAACCTATCTGTTTAATCGCTTAAGCAGTGTGGATCTAGCATACGTTGCAGAGGCTTGGGGATTGCCTGTAGTATGTGCGTTAGGTGATGGAACATTAGAGCCTCGTCGCTTTACTGAGACCACCATGACCTTTAAAGCGTCGGGTTCCTGCCACAAACCACTTTATTTTGAAGAACCGCAATTAGAACGATATGGTCACGAATGGGGACCAGTTGTCCAACCGGTTATATCAACAGCTAACTTTGTGAAGAACGTCGCCATTCTGCCGTACAAGATGGGTATCCATCCGATGAACGAGTGCCAGTATCCTCTCGGCTACTACAGACCGGGCGAATGCGCTCCATGGACAGTTGGTCCGGTACCGATCAGTCTTCGCGGTGCACTGATGCAAGCAGGGGCTATGACGGGCGCAGCGGCTGTCCTGCCTTAACGATAGATCATTGGCCAAACTGCTAATGATCGCTGGGCTCATCAGCAATCTTTGCAACCAAATAAATGCCGTTTCGAAAACTCAAAATCGTAACGGCAACGTTGGCATCTATAAAAGTACCGTCATCTGATGCAGCCTGGAGAACACATCCTTTACGGAGAGTCATCCCTGCTAGACGCAAAGCGGAGTTCGTGACCGCACGTTGTCCGACGAGCGGATCGTTGATCGTCTCGTGATTTGCAATTTGTCGAGCAGGTTCCGGTTTCAGCATGAAATCTGGGAATCCAAGAACAGACTCTTTCACGAATAAAGCGGCAATCAAAACAGGTCCGGCGATAATACCCCAGGCTCGCCACCTACGAGTAGGCCGAAAATAAACAGTGCCATGATCAATGCAGCCACTCCCCAAAATGCAATGTCGATCAAATAGCATGGGATGAGCAACAACAAAACGACAACCAAGATCCGCGTTGCAATTCGAGCTTCTGTCACCTCAATGAGCGGATCACCTTGCGATCGCATCCGTCTAAGCCAAACGAGCCAATGGCACATCAACTGAAGGTGAAAATTTAGGCAGATTCATGCTTGGTTGTATCGAATACGACTCAGGGCACAACGAAATAGTCAACACTCTAGGCGTTGTTGATCTCGCGAAAAGTTAGGTTCACTCTCTCGCCGACAAGTTTTTTAGTTTTGGGAATCTCATGTTGATAGTGATCCTGCATGGTACCCGCCATAATGATTAACGTACCATGTCCAACCGGGAAACTCATGGTTTCTCGCGTGGTATTGTGCCTGATTCGAAAACTGCGAGTCGCTCCCAACGAAAGGGATCCAATAATGTTCCCCATCTCTGGTTCATCATCTGCGTGCCAGCCCATGCTATCGGCACCATGGCGGTAACGGTTAAGCAAGCAATAGTTATAGAGTCCCATTATCCCCTCGATTCTCTCTTTGATCTCAATCAACACATCCAGCCAAGGCAATGCCGTATTAGTGATGTTTGAATAACGGTAGGTTATTCCTGGGTCACCGTACGAGGCGATTAATCGTGGTTGCATGTAGCCAAAGATACCAGGCTTTTGTTCCCATGCGCATTGATCAAGCAAATCCTGGAGATATCGGTCTGCAGTTTCTTTTTCCAGAAATTCCTCTTGGTACAACAAAAAGCCTCCGTCGAGTAGCTCGTACCTTTGCATGCTTTAGTCTGCTCTCCAAATGACAAGTGCCTTAACTAGTAGTGCCGTATCTATTTCCGACGCAGTCAGGGTTGCTTCAAAATAGCTAAATCCAGCACACACCGTTTTTGGATGTTGACTTTTAGCCCCCCTGAGAATCTCGCTAACCGTTAAATCTTACCTGGCTTGTCGTGTTTTGGTTGTGCTAGTTGTATGCAACCCTCACCTTACTGTGAATTCTTCTAAATTCAACGTCCGATAAAACGATGCGAGAAGCGTTCACGGAAGAACATTGTATAGAGTCGCGGGTAGGACCCAACCCTGTTCAGCCGTGGACGGTATCGGAGATAGGCCGGAGTTTGGCCGTTTCCACCGCCATATCGTTCCATTTGTTCAGGATAGGAGTTCCAGAACTATGAAAATAAGCAAATACGCGCTAGCCGCAACGATTGCGAGCGCTTGCTTAGGGG
>JBKCTT010000010.1:0-5471 GCA_046318795.1 Pirellula sp. | reverse complement strand
GATTGATGATACGTCAGAAGGCCGAGTCCGATTAGAGAAAGCACGTCTCAACTATTTAGAACACGGCGGATCGTATTTTCGGACGCGCTCTAAGAAAGTTCATAGAATGACCCCGGTTTGGATCAGTGACTTCGATTTGGATTTAGGTTTGTACTGCGCAACGCTAGATGATTTGCGAGATTTGGCAAAGGACCTCAAACAAGATACGAATATCGCGCGTATCGTTCAGTTGACACTGGAATGCAATAAATGGGTTCAATCCGAGTCCCTCGACGATAGGCTCAAACTAGAGAAAGCGTTACTGGAATCGATTGAAACGTATCGTCCGTTTGAACGAGAGTTCCTAGCGAAAGCTTTGAAACTAATCTTTTCGACAAAGCGAGTTGAGTATGGGGCGTATGGCTCCAAGCCATAGGCGAACTCCTATAAATCTTGCCCCAGGTTCACTGGTGACGAAATCAATACTCTGCGACCATGACGACGGAAACATGTTGATTGTACGAGCGGAGCAGGTCTCCGGATGGTGCTTGCAAAAAGCTCGCGGCCAACCAAGATTCATGAGCAACCGTCTAAGACTTGAAAGATTAGAGGGGTATCGCCCGACGCCTTTTAAGAGAATGCGAGAATCGATGAAACTACGTATCCGTAGGCGGGATGTATCTCTCTCTACCCATTGAGGTTTCCCTTCGTTGAGATTCCGGCTAAGCCTACACGACTAGTCGAACTACCTATCTTCTTTTCGATCCACTTTCTGACCATTCTCGTAGTGAGCAACGAACTGATAAGGCTTGTTCAAATCCTCGTTGCTATAGACGATGACATAAGGCAGCTTTTGGACGGCTCGTTGTAGATTCGCTTGAGTTCGAGCGAATCTCGCGCGTAGCTTTTCATCTGGAACGTCATGTCCGCCCTGGCACGCACGCATGTTCACCCGCTTGATCGACTCGTCAGAGCTTTCAATGCGGATGAAGATTAGAACGACCGTGTAACCGAGCGCCGCGTACGAGGCGAGTTGGCCGATGATCACGCCACTAGGGACATCACAAGAAATTGAGCCTCGTAAGCCGACAGGCACTCTCGCACTTAAACATCGCGTTTTGACCACAAAAACGCGATCTTTTTTGCGTTTTTTTCGTCTATTATTTCTAATGAAAAAGGGGTAGTATTCGTTAGAGAAAAAGGAATAGCTATGTCGGTCGAAGACAAGATTTTGAGGCGTATACGCGGAAAACCGGTTGGCTGGGTTTTCACTCCCGGTCACTTTCTGGATCAAGGTAGCTATGGGGCTGTCGTGCTGGCGCTTAAGCAAATCTGCGATCGCGGTCGAATTCGCCGACTAGCCCGCGGACTTTACGACAATCCCAAGACGCATCCCAAGCTCGGATTTCTTACGCCATCTGCTGAGCAGATTGTGGAAGCGATCAGCACCAAAGAGCACACCCGCATCCAACCGACTGGTGCGTATGCAGCGAACATGCTTGGGTTGAGCACGCAAGTTCCAGCCAAGATCGTGTTCTTAACTGACGGTCCAGACAAACGCGTTATCGTTGGCAATCGAACGATTGAGCTCAAAAATCGAGCTCCTTCCTCTATGGCGGGTGCTGGAAAGATTTCTGGCTTAGCTATTCAAGCTCTGAAACATATCGGCCAAAAGCAATTTACTTCCGAGCATCTCCAGCAACTGAGACGAAACCTCTCCAACGATCAAATAAAGCAACTGATCAAAGACATTCCATTGGCACCGGCTTGGATTGCCGACATATTCCGCAAGCTCACAGAGGAATCGAGCAGCCATGATTGAGTTTGCGAATCTGCCAGCCACGGAGCGAGAGACGTATTTTCAAGAAACAGCCGAACGGAGCCGTTTGCCAGCTCACTTAGTTGAAAAAGACTTCTGGGTTTGCTACGTACTTCGATTGCTGTTTAGCAACGCAGAAATTGCTCGATACTTGACGTTCAAAGGTGGGACATCACTTTCAAAAGTCTACAAAGCGATAGATCGCTTTTCGGAAGATATCGACTTCGCTGTAAGCCGAGAGTCTCTTGGTTTTACTGCGGCCGCGGCTCCCGACGCAGAAGGTATCTCAATGGAGGAACGCAAGCGTCGCCTCACACGACTGAGTGATTCCTGCCTCACGTGGACCACTGAATCACTCTTCCCAACAGTTCGACAGGCTTTAACCAATTCACTTAGTACGAATGGCTGGTCAGTCGACTTGGTTGCCGACGAGAACGGCAATCAGCAGATCTTGTTTAGCTATCCTAGATCCTTGTTGACAGCCGGCAACAGTTACAACCCACCACGAGTTCGAATCGAGCTGACAGCACGAACAGATAACCATCCGTCACAGCCTGCTACAGTCGTTCCCTACGTGGCCGATTATTTCCCCGAAGCAATCAGTGATTCATCGATTAAGGTTGAAGTTTTGAGAATCGAAAGAAGCTTCTGGGAGAAGGCGACGATACTTCACCAATTCCATTTTCAGAGTGATCCAGATCGCGTTGCACCCGGCTTTTCCCGCCATTACTACGACATTAGTCAGCTTGTCGAGCGAGGCTATTCGGACTCAGCACTAAAGGACGTCTCATTGTTATCTGAAGTTGCTGACCACAAGAACATATTTTACCGACAACAATGGGCACGTTACGATCTTGCTCGGACCCCACGAACACTTGAGCTGTTACCACATCCGAATATTGAGTCAGCGATCGAGGACGACTACCAGGCAATGCAGGAAATGATCTTTGGTGCTGCGCCAGACTTTGGTCAGATACTTTCGACATTGCGAGGATTGAAGGAACGCGTCAACGAATTGTGATCGTAATCTTCTGGAATTCCGATCCTCACCACATCAGACGACGTACAGTTTCTGGCTGACCAATTGATCGATCGTCGGGGAATTCCAAAGTCCGAACGCATCGATGCGCCCAAGTCAGCAAAAGGCGAGGTTCCCAATGGTGCGTCTTTTATGGCGGAGGAGGATTCCCAGCGTTAGATTGAAAGATCTAGCGAGGTTTCTTGATATTGCGAGTTGCAAAAGCCAGCGGTGCTACCCACGGACGGCAGGCCCCCCCGACGTTTTGCGAATGGATTGAATATGGCCTTTGCCAAACATGCGTGTTGTCGCTCAGATTCCAGGGGCAACGCCCCTGGATCGATGCCCAACGGGCCGTTTTCGCCAACGGCGATAATCAAACCGTCGGCGTGACGGTTGTCGTTCGATCATTATTCGTGCCATGATTCAAGCCAAAGACATTTCGCTAATTACTGGTGAAATCAGATCAAGATTGGGCAAGAAAATGGGGGCAAGAAAATGCTGTCGTCTCTCTAGCTCCTTGTCTCAATCATTTAGCCCCACAAGACTCTCATTCAATTCATCGCCCTGCTCTACAATTAAATAGAGTTGCTTGTTCCTGCTTATTCTGTCCTGAAAGAACAGGACCAGGATTTGGCAGAAACATCGAACGCAGAAAAATGAAGATCGTATCTTTCTGCGTTCGATTTTTCTGCCCATACACTTGGAATCGTTGGGTCAGTTCAATTAATTTCAAGTGGCAAGGATATGGAACGGCCCTATTGGTCAATCGTTGAATATAGAACCCAAACCACCCCCGGTCCCTTTTATCACTAACGCACGACCGACATCTCGATATGCGATGGCAAGTCGGGGGTGCAATATATTCTGTGCGTTGCCTTTTTATAATCTGCGGCCGTCGCATTCGGGATATCGACAAAGGTCTGAGGGTTGCGATCGATGAGAGGAAACCAGCTACTCTGAATTTGAACCATGATTCTGTGCCCTTGCCTAAACAAATGATTTCTCGTTCGCAAATCAATTTCAATGAGCTCAGGCTCTTTGGGTTTCAGTGGCGATGGGTTGCTGTAGCTGTTTCTGAATTTGCCTCGTAGTACATCGTCGGCAATCATAAGTTGATAGCCACCCATCTCGGGTTGTACAGGATAATTTTCCGGATACACATCGATCAATTTGACCACCCAATCCGCATCGGTTCCCGTCGTTGAGGCAAAGAGTTTCGCTATGATTTCTCCTGTCACCTCGACCGATTCTTCAAGTGGCTCGGTTTGAAATACCAGGACGTCGGGCCGATCACTTACGAAGCGCTGATCCTCCACTTTCCAAAGAATCCCGGATCGTTCAAAGCGAGAATCTTTGGAATTAGGCATCCCTTGCCAGAACCCCATGATAGGTCGTTTCGAATAGGGAACTGGCTTTGCGGGATCAGAAACAAACTCAGTGAACGATTGCTGCGCCTCCTCGTCAAGCTGGTTTGAAAGCACTCCGCTGGCATGGCAATAGAAACGAACCTTATCGACCTGATCCAGAGGAGGCCATTGCGTGTACTTTCTCCACTCATTGGAACCTGTTTGAAACATAAAGGCCTCGGGAGGAACGTACTCACCCTTGTCTTTTAAGTGAAACGAGAAGAAGGGCGCTTCGATTTCCTTTTGATAAAACGCAACGGTATCCGAACCGAATCGGTAGTTACCGAGCCGATCGCTGGGGCCTCTCGCCCATTGCCCGTGCGCCCAGGGTCCAACGACAATCGTGCTCATATCATCTCGATCGTATTGTTCGATTTGTTTGTAGAGATCTAACGCTCCACCCAAGTTCTCCGCATCCCACCAACCGACCACATGTAGGGTCGGTACTGTGATCGATTGAAAGTGCTGAAGCGTACTTCCTTCTTCCCAGAATTCATCGTACGTCGCATGCTTGAGAAAATTATTCCACGTAGGAGACGCGTCTTTTAAGTACTTGGCGTTCATGTTCGATAACGGTCCGAGTTCCAAAAAGAACTCGTACGTATCTACTTGATCGTAAGGGAACCTCGAATTGGCTTTAGGATCAAAATCGAAAAGGTATGGGAGCTCGGCGCTGGGTGACAACCGAAATGCACCGAAGTGATAAAAGTCATCGCCAAGAAAATAGTCTGATGGAGAGGCTTGTGGACTGGCAGCCTTTAATGCGGGGTGAGGATCGATAAGAGCCATGGCAACATACCAGCCTGGATAAGACACACCTAACATACCGACTCGCCCATTGTTCGGGGCTGCGTTTTTGACAAGCCAATCAATAGAATCGAAAGCGTCCGTACTGGCATCGATTGCTGTTGGATCTTTTCGGTGCCTCACGGGGCGGTTCCATTCGAACTGCCCCTCGGACAAGTGACGTCCTCTAGCATCCTGAACGGCGAATATGTAGCGGTCCTTAGCTAATTCGCGAAATGTAGACTGGAAGTAGCCTGTAAATCCTCCTGAAACATTCTTGGTTCCATAGGGAGTACGAAGGAAGATGATTGGGAGCGGATCCACTTGATCGACAGGGGTATAGATCTCGGTATAGAGACGCACACCATCGCGCATGGGAATCATTGCGGATTGCTTGTTATAGATTTCAGCAAAGGAGACATCTTGCGATCGCACCTTTATTATCTGTTCTAAGGAGACT
>JBKCTT010000009.1:0-23467 GCA_046318795.1 Pirellula sp. | reverse complement strand
CCCTTCCTGACCCGCATTTCATGCGATCTTCCCATTCGTGTTATTCGTGTTATTCGTGGTCAACTGCTTTCAGGCTTTGTTTTACTGAAACAATCGAGTGCTAAAGTATCGCTCGGCTCGGTCACACAGTATCGTCACGACATTCGAATCGGGGCCTAAATTGCATGCGACCTCTAGAGCAGCGGTCACATTCGCCCCAGATGACGTGCCTACCAACAACCCAAATTCGCTATTGAGCCGCTTGGTCATCGCCATAGCCTTTTGACTCGGTACCTTGATCTTGCCATCAAGCTCAATTCCACGAATCAAAGGAGGAACAAAACCTCCAGCAATACCTTCAATCCAATGGCAACACGCTTCTTCTCCCGATAACATGGCCGCCTCTGCTGGCTCCATAGCGAATATCTGCGTCTTGGCATTGGCCTGCCTCAACGCTCGACTGCAACCCGCTAGCGTTCCACCGGTCCCGTAACCAGATACGAATGCGTCAATCTTGTTGGGACAATCCCTCAAAAACTCAAGCCCCGTTTCATGCTCGTGATCCAATGCGTTGAGTGGATTTTCAAATTGACGTGGAAGAAAGTATCGAGAATCAGCGTCCGCCATCTGTCGCGTCCGTTCAATTCCATGCTGATAGCCCGCTTGATCAAACAAAATCAATTCGGCCCCAAACCCCTTGATAATCATGCGGCGCTCCTGACTAGCTCGCTCCGACATGACAATCGCAACTTTATAACCACGCGCTGCACCTAGCATCGCAAAAGAAATACCAGTATTACCACTGGTGCATTCCAAGATAATAGATTGCTCATTGAGTAATCCGTTTTGCTCTGCATCCAAGATAATGGTACGAGCTAACCGATCCTTTATGCTGCCACTCGGATTCAAGAATTCGCACTTGCACCAGATTCGCCTGTTGAGTTCCGGAAAGCACAACGGAATCAATGGCGTATTGCCAATCAACCGAATGAGATGCTCTCCGCGTCGGGTGGTAATTTGATCCATAGGATTTTCGCTAGCGTCTCTCTATCATTTAGGCTTAGTGCAACAACTTGGAGATGATATCTGTCATAAACCGACGCGTGCGCAAGGGAATTCGCTGGGATATCGTCCCTGGCTTACGCTTCTTGAAGTTGCGCTATTTTAGTCTTAGGGGCAACGCCCAGTTCGTTTGCCTAGCCAAGCCTGTAAGGCTTGGACCGCGGGTTTTCGAGGGTTTTCGAGGGCCAAAGGAATTAATAGCGGTAGGGCGCTAGCCGTCCGGTTAGGGCGCTAGCCGTCCGGTTAGGGCGCTAGCCGTCCGGTTAGGGCGCTAACCGGGCGGTCGGGTGATGACTTAATCGGGAACGCACCGGGGGGCTTGCGCCCGCTCCGCTATTACTGGAATTGCCAGAGGCAATTAATAGCGGTAGGGCGCTAGCCGTCCGGTGTGGGCGCTAATTTTGAAGTCGCGCTATTTTGGGTCAAGGGGCAACGCCCAACTCGTTTACTTAGCCAAGCCTGCAGAGCCTAGACCTCGCTTCACCTTGAGTTTTCAAGTGCCAACGGCCCGACCGTTTGCTC
Source organism: Pirellula sp. (assembly GCA_046318795.1). GTDB lineage: Bacteria > Planctomycetota > Planctomycetia > Pirellulales > Pirellulaceae > JBKCUI01. The sequence goes on along the minus strand of JBKCTT010000009.1, from coordinate 21,904 downwards.
CTTGCTGATATCCGAACCATCCTAAACGGCCAGACCTTTGCCCCTAGCATCATCGTTTTCTCAATTCCCAGGCCTGCTACTAGGTAAACATAAGACCTTTGGCCCAAAATATCGGTTACTCCGCAACTTCCAAACTTACGCTGCGGGTTGGGATTTTTGGGACTCTCCAATCCAGGTTATCTCTGAGTTCTGGTGCTAGCTGAGAATCATATCGTCAACCGTTTTACCTGATGGAATCATCGGCAGTACGTGCTCCTGGTAAGGTACCTCAACATCCAGAACAAACGCCCCGGGATACTCAATCATCTCCTGTAACGCTGCTTCAAGATCGGACTTCTTGCGAACGGTGGCAGCCCCTAATCCATACCCCTTTGCGATCTTCACAAAGTCAGGATACCGCTCCTGAGCATACGAATGGCACACTGTTGATCCCGGTCCACTCGCCTCCTCGTGGTCAATCGGTCCCAAATAGGTATGTGCTCGGTTGGAACCATGGAATCGATCTTCCCATTGAACCACCATGCCCAAGTGCTGATTGTTAAGAAGCAAAACCTTTACCGGCAACTTCTCACAATGAAGAGTCGCCAACTCTTGGATGTTCATTTGGAACGAACCGTCCCCATCAATGTCAATGACCAGTGCATCCGGATGGGCCGCTTGGACACCCATGGCACAGGGAAGCCCAAAACCCATCGTCCCTAGCCCGCTACTGCTCATCCAGGTCCGCGGCTTGCGAAACTGGAAGAACTGAGCGGCCCACATTTGGTGCTGACCAACACCGACGGTGACATAAGTCTCCCGATCTTTGGTCATATTCGAAAGCGTACGGATCGCGTGTTGCTGAACGATCCCGTCAAAGGTTTGATCGTAGGTAAACGGGTGCTTGGCCTTTAATTCTGCACAATGCTTAAGCCACGCGGAGATATCCTCGGGCGCTTCCACGACTTTGTTTAGCTCCGTTAAAACTTCTTTAATGTTGCCGCGAACCGAGATGTGAGCCACCTTGTTCTTGTTAAGTTCAGAGGGATCGACATCGACGTGCACAATCTTGGCATTCTTTGCAAACGAGGCCAAGTGCCCCGTCACACGATCATCAAATCGCACACCAAAGGCCAACAACAAATCGCAATCCTTTACCGCATAGTTTGCATAAGCACTACCATGCATGCCTAACATGTCCATCGATAACGGTTCGTCGTTAGGATAGACACCTAGCCCCATTACCGTCATCGTGATTGGCATACCGGTTTTCTTAACGAGCTCTCGCAACTCATTGGATGCCTCGCCAGTAACAATGCCACCACCGCAGTAAAGAATCGGACGCTTGCTGTGCTTGATGGCCGCAGCGATCTGACGGATCTGCTCGGGTGCCGGACTCGGTACATTCTTAAGCTTGTAACCAGGTAAATTCATGGGAACATCCCAATCCACCTCACAGCTCTGAAGCTGAACATCTTTCGGAATATCGATCAAAACGGGGCCCGGCCGACCTGTCGTTGCAACGTGAAACGCCTCCTTCATCACGCGTGGCAAGTCTTCCGTTTTGGTCACGAGATAATGATGCTTGGTAATACCACGGCAAATCTCCACCATCGGGGTCTCTTGGAACGCATCCGATCCAATCACCGCCGTAGGAACCTGACCGGTGATTGCCAACAAAGGGATCGAATCAAGCTTGGCGTCAGCGATACTTGTCACCAGATTCGTAGCCCCCGGCCCGCTAGTCGCCATAGCCACGCCAATTTTGCCCGTCGAACGAGCGTACCCCTGAGCAGCAAACGCCCCTCCCTGCTCATGCCGAGGAAGAATGGTTCGGATTTTTTCTTGATACTTGGTCAAGGATTGGTGCAGGGGCATGCTGCAGCCACCAGGATACGCGAATATGACTTCCACGCCATGGTCCACGAGGGACTTGACCACAATGTCGGATCCTGTCATCACGGTGGTCTGGCGGCTATCTGAAACAGAAGTCATTGTCATCTTCTCCAAGTAAAAAATCGGAATTCAACTAAGGCGTGGAACCTACTCGCGGCTCCTGGGTTCACCCAAAAATCCAATATTTCAGGCACCCCATCTCCAAATCCCCAATCGGGACCACAAGTATAACCCCAAATACGAAAACGGTCGAATCAATATTGCTAATACCGGGACCCATAGTTGGTTTAGGATATTCGCAAACCGTTGGGCCGTTGGCCCGAAAACCACGCGGGGGGCCCATTACCCAGGCCTTCTGCCTGGGCTAGGCAAATCTAAGGCCGTTGGCCCATAAAACCAACGCATCGCGCCGCGATGGTTTTAGGGGCAAAGCCCAGTTCGTTTGCCTAGCCAGGCTGAAGGGCTAGGTAATGACGCAAAGCCAACAACGTTGGCAAACATAGTTTTCCAAGGGACGGAAACATCCGATTTCAGAGATGGTAGGATCCCGTTTGATGCCTAACGGTTTTTGGCCCAACGGGCTTGCATTTGCCTAGCCTAGGCTGAAGGCCTAGGTTTTCGGCCCAATATTTCTTCCAAGGGCCAAAGACCCGACCGTTTGTTCCTTGCTGATATTCACATGACCCATAAACGGCCGGACCTTTGGCCCATAAACCAACGCATCGCGGAGCTATGCAAACTATGCCAACAAGTTTGGCAAACATAGCTTTCCAAAGGGACGGAAACATCCGATTTCAGGGATGGTACAATCTCGCTTGATGCTCCCGCTTTTTTGGGACAAAGGCCTGTCCGTTTTTGAGAACATAAAGACACATCATGCCACAATCACTCGCTCAAGTTTGGTTGCATCTCGTTTTTTCAACGAAAGAACGCCGCCCGTTTTTAGCGGACGAAGCGATTCAAATCGAAATGTATCGCATGTTAGCGTATCACGTTAAGGAATCTGGTTGCATAAGTGCTTCCGTCGGTGGACACATCGATCACGTTCATCTACTCGTGGGATTTTCCCGGACGATTACCATCGCCAAGTTGATCGAGAACATTAAGACAGAAACATCAAAGTGGATTAAAGAAACGGGAAAAGCTTCATCGCTTTTCTCATGGCAATCAGGTTACGGCGCTTTTTCGGTTAGCCATTCCAATCGACACGCAGTGGATCAATACATACGAAACCAAAAGATTCATCATCAGAAGATTTCGTATCAAGATGAGTTTCGACTCTTATGCGCCAAGCATGAAATCGAAATCGATGAGAGATATGTTTGGGATTGATCGCGTTGCCGACGTCCTACCAATCAATCGCAAACGGTTGGGCCGTTGGCCCGAAAACCACGCAGGGGACCCATTACCCAGGCCTTCAACCTGGGCTAAGCAAATCTAAGGCCGTTGGCCCATAAAACAACGCATCGCTCCGCGATGGTTTTAGGGGCAAAGCCCAGTTCGTTTGCCTACCCAGGCTGAAGGGCTAGGTATCGACGCAAAGCCAACAAAGTTGGCAAACATAAATTTCCAAAGGGGAGGAAACATCCGATTTCAGAGATGGTAGGATCCCGTTTGATGCCTAACGGTTTTTGGCCTAACGGGCTTGCATTTGCCTAGCCTAGGCTGAAGGCCTAGGTTTTCGGCCCAATATTTCTTCCAAGGGCCAAAGGCCCGACCGTTTGCAATATACGTGACGATTCAATTCGAGATCGACGAGAAGTATGTCCGGGATTGTTCGTATCACCCCAGAAGTTAACCGCCCGACCAATCAAGCGCAAACCGTTGGGCCGTTGGCCCGAAAACCACGCGGAGGGCCCATTACCCAGGCCTTCTGCCTGGGCTAGGCAAATCTAAGGCCGTTGGCCCATAAAACCAACGCATCGCGCCGCGATGCCAATCCCCAATCCTCCCTGCTCCACGCTCCACGCTCCACGCCTCTCCGGCTTTACAACGATTCCAAAAACACGATGAGGTTTTCCAAATCCTTGTCCGTCAACGCCTCCGTTAACTGATGCTTTTCATCAACTAACACTCCTCGTATTCCCTTGGCTCGATTGTCATGGAACAACATTGGCCCCCTTTGCGATAAACCCTTTAAACTAGGGGGATTGAAAAGATGCTTCTCGTTTTCGTCTTTGATCCCAATATCGTAAACTCCAAACGATGTGTACCGATCGTCCGAATGACACTCGGCACATCCGAACCGCTCAAATACCAATTTACCCTCACGAACTCGGTCGTGATCCACGATGCCTCGCGCCTCGGCAACCGAGGGCAACGGTTCTAGCGACTCCATAAAAGCAACCAAATGCTCGACCTCGTCTTGATCCAACCTCCGATAACTGTTCATGGTCTTTCGAATCGATGCAACTGTTTGTGCTGCTAACGTTTGCTTGTGCCCCAACCAAGTGTACGGAGCTGTATCCTTGACACCACGCAAACTGGGAGTGCGCTTGGGTGCACCGAAGTCGAGATCGCCTAGGTTATCCGACAACTGATGATTCGTGTGGCCATCAATGTGGCACGAGGCACAGGTTAACCAACGATCATGCGAAAGTGTCGCACTATGAAACAGTTGCTCTCCTAATTCTTTCGGCTCCAATGGCCGCATCGCCCCGAGCGAAACCTGACGAACCAGTTTCCGGTTCGAAACGTCCACCACTGAGTAAGTATCGTCAAACTGATTGGCCACGTACAACTCACTCCCGTCAGGAGCCCAAGCGACCGCGGACGGAAACCGCCCCACATCAACGAAACGGAACGCGACCGAGTTCACGTCACCGATCGCGACTTGATCGGTTCCGCCGACCGCGACCGCGACGCGACCCGTTTCTTGATGGACACTTATATCGGTCGGTTCAGCGGCCCCATTTCCTGGAATCCCGACCGGATGGAATCGACCGTTTTTATAGATATTGGCTTCGTCATCATCGAGCAAACGATCGACGTTCACGATTCGGAGATCGTTGGTTAACAAGACACCCCATTGGATTTCTTGTGGGTTCGTTCGAGCATACTCATTGAGAACGGTATGCATGACACCGATCTTTTTTGGTTCGTTTTCTTTTGCTGGGATTTCGACGAGGGAGCGAACCGAGCTACCGAACCAGTCTTTTCGTTTTGTAACTTGATGCGAAGCCGCGTGGATTCGACACGCATCTGCACCGAAGTGATCGGTAACCAAAAGCTCGTCGTCGATCAGCATCATAGCCCCAGGCCAGATAGGAAGATCGATCGTAGCGTCTTTTGCGTGCCCCGTAATCGAATCCGATTCTATGGTCATTGAAAAGACATCCAGCCGTTTCGACCAAACGCAGCTCACATACAGTTTAGCGTTCGCAGAGTCCCACAAGGCTCTTTGCGGGAATTGCGAGGTTGCGAAACTCATTTTCTGTTTTGCATCGGCCCGGTGTTCCGGAGACGGAGTTTCGACAACATGAACAATATGTTGCGCCGAATCGACCACCACAAGAAATTTGCCATTCAAGATGGGAGTGATCGATTCGAGAGAGCCACCGAGGGAGAGTTTTTGATCTAGTTTATGGGTAGTGCGGTTGTAGAAGAGCAAACCACCATCGTTTTTGGTAGCAAGAACGAGTTGATCAGTATGGGGCAAGTGTAGAATCGCGACTGGTTTGCGATAACTTGCCGAATCGTTAAAAGCGTCGGCGGCGGCTTTTTGCGAGGCGCCAAAAAAAAGACCAACCAGCATCGCGATGCAAATGATGCGAGCTAGTTGGTCATGGAATAGATAGACAGAGGGGGTGTTTGGTTGGGTATTCATCCCTTTAATTTAGAGATTTGTCATACCGTGCACAACAGAAATCTGCTGCAAAGCCCCCGCGGAGATGTCTTGTACCCTCAAAGTCACTTTGATTGAAGGCAGTTCATAGGGTGCAGGCGGGATTGACTCTCGCGAGACCGGCATATTATGAACCCCATTTCCGGTTACATCCGGAATGCCAGGGGGAGAAACCAATCCGAATCGTCGCAGACCATTTCGGTACGCGGGCACCACACCTACACTAGTCGTCAGCAAGTCAAAGCGTTCACCATCGATTTCGTAATAATCTGTATATGTATCGAAACTGGGCTGAAACACAAAGGAAGGCAAAGGAGTTTGTGCGAGCGATCCGCCCGACAATAATGCGGGATCCCGCACATAAGCGGGAGAGGCTGAGTTGTTCAACGTAACTATCCCACTACCGTTTCCTCGAAAGAAATCCGAAACACTCGCTCGACCGGCTGGCGTAAGAGCAACAATTGACGGGTGCGATAAGAGCTTGTACCCCCAGCCCATATCCACGTGCGTCCCCAGCGACGCAACCACAGGAGTAGTTCCCGATGCTAGAAGAGTCCCATAGCCCGGATCGCTCGGCACAACAGCAGCATCGTCGGTTCCAGCAATACCGGGTAGAGTTGCGGTCAAATCACCGTAGACGGTATCGTTCCCTGGATGAGCGATTAGCTTCGCTGCTGGATCAAATGCCTTAACATCAAATGCAACAATGTTTGTCGCTACGATTTCGCCGAGAGTCGGCTGATATAGGAAAGCCCCAGTCAAGTCGGTTGTCACACGGCTCCGCATAAAGCACGGGGGGATAAAACCTCGGGCTTGTATCGTCGGAGCGGGATTAATGATCGCTGCCCCAGCTACGGCCCAATTTAGGGTCGTTTGGGTCGCTAACCTAAAGGCCGCAGCCGTATCAGAACCGGCTGCAGATACCCCGAGTTCATCGGTCAAGGCCAACATGGGGAGTAACGTCGCGTCGGGGGTACCTCCACCAGAGACAGTAACCGGATAGGTGAAATGCGCGAATCGATTTTCCGGTAACTGCAGATCCACCAGACTATTGCACTTTACATAAACAGGCCTATTGCCGCCGGACTGTTCGGCTCGTTCCCAAACATGAGGGCTCAAACTGAGATCACAGCGTTGATAAAACTGACTCATCACGAATTTCGCCGTGACGGGATTCTGGCCCGACAAAAGTTGTGGTGCAACCGGATGCTGTATTCCAGCTTGAATTAAACCGCGATAGGTGGAATTTAATGGGAACGGATTGAGATCAATGTCGCTTCGAATCAACTGCACACGACGACAAAGTGCGATTCGATCGGGCATGCCGTCTACGGGAGCCAGATCGATTACCGTTTGATTGATAGTTGTTGGGATATAGGCCCCGGCATAGGGCGTAGGAATAGGCAGTCGGTTGCCCTCAGCCAGTGGCATCATGAACCAAGCAATCTCAGCGTAGTCAGATTCGATCGTGACGTCGGTTGTCCAAGCGTTACGCCAAAAAGTTGCCCCTCCACTGGTAATGGGGGCAATAAAGTTATCAACGATTGGAACCCCAGGAAACAATCCCTCTTTTTCGAATTGATTCAACTGGTTAATGACCATTAACGCTTTAGGTACCGTGCCGCGAAACACATCGCCTGGGCGAGCTTTCGCTGTAAGCTGCAGGATATCGTCGATATCCCCCCATCGACTCCCGGCTAATGGATCCGCCGGAGTAAAATTCGATTGAAGCGCCGTCGCATCCCAAACTGGTCCGTCGTAGTACTTCAAGTATCCACCACCCGGATATGCCTGCGGTGACTTGCCATCCACCGTGCAACGGTCGAGATCCTGACGAACGAGATTCGATAATCCTCGCAACTGATCGCTCAAGTTAAGTCGGGTACGTCCCTCGGACACGGACTCGCTCAAGACCTTGAACCCTTGTGCTAAGGAAAGCATCAAAAGCAGGGTCAAAGTGGTAGCGATCAAAACCTCCACCAATGTTAGACCAGCTCGTAATCGTTTTCGAATTATGAAATTCATTACGGTATCTTCCTTTCCAGAAGAACGGCCTTTTTCACGTTGAGGTCTTCCCCTTGCTTGTATCCAACAGGGATGGAGCGGTCAATAATATAGAAACTTCTCTCGCGTTGTACTCCTCCAGATTCGCTAACGTATTCTTCGCCATAGCCCGTCAACGGGTCATATTCGAATAGCCCCACAGTCACCCAGACTGCGAAAACGTTCGACTGGTTGGAAACTAGGTTAGGCATTCGAATTGCTCGCTGATAAAAATCATACGGCTGAGTAACGTTTACGTGATCCGCCGTGCCAGGTCGATTCAGCAGCATCGGCGTGTTGGTGAGAGCGGCTGTTGACCCGCCAAGATCAGTAGTTCGCAATAATGTGGACTCTACCCCATGTCGTTGTCTCATTCTTGCGTTTGCAACAGGGTCGGGCAGCCTCGGAGCCAAATTGGAGGACAGTGCAGATTTGTAAGCACCAACAAACTGGGTTGGATAATCCGGGTGCAATTCTGGATTAACCACTGTGCCAAAGAAACTGTTGGCCATCACAGGTGTGGCATATCCGCGACGGTTCTCGACAAATGCCGTTCCGAATGCATCGGACACAGTCCCAAATTCTTGGTTTCGATCGTTTCCTGTGTAATAAAGAGTCTCGAGAGCCTTCAAAGCATGGCTTCGAATCGGTGCACCCGACGACCTCTGCGATACCGCAATCGTGTTCAAGTTGATCTTACCTGCAGCCACGTAAGATGGCTTGCTATTGAACGGAGCTAAGTAACTAGGGCCACGATAGCTTTGTGGATCCGATCCATCCCCTAAGTAATACCCTTGCGGGATAAACGAATTTAAGAATCTTGCCGCTACCGTGTTGCGATTAGCTAGGTAGCTCATTACATCAGGTCGCCAGTGTGTCTGAGCATCAGCGAATAAAGGAGCCGTCTCGACAAAATCGAACAACAAAGCCCAATCTGCTTTGCGTTCTGATTGAGGGCCATTGAATGGATTACCCCAGTATTTAGCCGTATTTTGCCATTCATCTGAAATGGAACCTAGATCTGCAGCATTGGGTAAAGGCACGTCTACAAACCACAAGTTCATTTGCTGAAACTTGGGCAGGTGCGTGTACTGATCCCTGATCTCGGGTCCAGAACGTCTAACGGCATAGTGCATGCCGAACTGACCAGGCGCGCTGTACGGGACCATCATGATTTCGTAAGGAGTTGCAAACTGACGGTTCATCCAGAGTGGGTTTGCCATGTATTCCCCAGCCCCTGCAAAGTAAGGATTGGCATTAGGGATAGGACGACCAAAGCCATCAAATAGTTGATTCGAAGCCGCAGCAACTTGTGGAGCCAACGGCTCTTGAAGAGGGTCAACTGTGCTGACCAGATTTCCTGCATTCAAGTAACCAAAGGTCGAAGTCGTATTGCCAACTTGAGTCCAATCCGTGACCAATCTCTCGTGTCCCAATGAGTAATTGAAGAACGTTTCGGGATTGGTTGGATTCATGCTACCCGTCCGTGGAGGAAGCATTGGTAATGCCGTTTGGAGAGCATAATTCGTCACACCAGACGGAATCAGCGTAGAAATAGGCGACAGATAACTTATGCCTGTTTCGCCTCCAGGCGGTGTTACCAACTCGCCGGTCTTGTAGCGAGACGCTAAGAAAATCGGACGAGAAGTCATTGTGGGGACCGCGACATGCATTTGATTAAAGGCATCCCGATCATCCATCTCACGCGATGACTCTCCGTTAAAGACTGTCAAATCAATCGACATCCAATCAACCGTTAGATATGGATTAAAGGTTGGATCATACGGAACATCTGGATCTGCCAAACGTTGTAAATATGCTGCGCGGACATTTTGATAGGTTCCGCTGGGATACATATTGTTTGCTGTCAAAACCGCATTCGAACGATCGATTGGTACATCAGGAAACCGATCTGTTCCGAGACTAGCGAGATCAACCCAACTGTCAGGCAATACTTCATCTTCGTCAGCAAAACCAAATGTATTGTCGGAACGAGAGCCCTGGGTGTCCGCGCTATTGAGCCGCCGAGTCGGTAAATTGGCTGCCGTAAAATACGGGCTCGCTGCAATGGGATTAGGATAGGAAATATTCAATCCTACTCCATCTCGGAATATTCTTGGGTTACCGCTGCCATCATCCCTCCATGCATTCGATGGTGCCTCAGCGGTACAAATTACGCTAAAGGGCTGCCTGATGTTAGCAAGCCATGGCGCGTTTGCATCCGTATCATTCATCAAACGGGTTGATACCGTGTTACCTTCCAAACTGATGAACTGCAGCGATGGTGAGTATATAGGACGTCGGGTCACGTCGGACATATCAGCTTGCAATACCCGTGCAGGATAGAGGGTCCCCTCGAACTGGTTGTGAGTCAGCGAACCGAAATGAATACGTGGCTTTGGTCCAACAACGAGATACGAACCACCAGGAATCTCAACGGATGGCACCTGCGCGACAAAGACGCACCGATCAGCGGACCCCGCATTGGCAGGAATCATGTCGGGAATCAATTGAGATGGTGTAGGTCGTTGATTCGTAAACCATATAAACCTGTCGAAACCGCGAGCCATTACGGCACTCCCAGCAACCTCATAATGGAGCCCATTGCCTAAATGTTGCTCCAAGAAAGAGGTTTGGTTTATGTTGCTTTCACCTGTTCGCGCTGGATCTGTTTGTCCCACGACAGCAGGATCCGTTGAGTGTTGGTGTGTGAGCGTCGCCGCAGTGCCTGCCGCTAAGCGGGTTTGCGGATGCTGGGATGCGTTAGCTGTGTCATAAACCTCCGATATGGCGATCCGCCAAACTGGTTGTTGCCCCCATGCTGCCGATACAGGAGCCATACGAGACAGATTTAGCCGTCTCTCTCCTCCCACCGTTGAGTAAAGCGACGAGGTACCTGCAAAGGTCGGGTCATTGAGAGCTCCAGTGGAGCGGTTCACAAATAATTCGATCAGCAGACCTGCATCTGGGAATCGATACTGATCCAAATTGTCATCATAATTGGGATCTTCCGCAGCGGGATCATTGATCTTCTGACCTTGAGGTCTAGAAGAGTTATCCATGTTCGTGTCTTTTAGGTTCTTGTTGTGATAAGCCATGGATTCTGTCATCAGTACCTCTGGCATCTCCATACCCCACACGACTCCAATATAGGTTCTATTCGCTACGCCATTGACTGTTTCTAATGCATGATCAGGAGCCCAATAAGCAGGCCTTCCCGCAGCCGGTGCTCCTATACCAGAACCAGCTCCAAACGGAAGAATGTCGTATTCGAATCGTGTCATCACGCTATCTGCATCGCGATAATCCACTACGTTTACAGCCCACTGAGCAATCGATCGAGCTCGAATGGAAGCAAGCTCATAATTTGTCATGCCCCCGATATTCATGCCATCAAAGATGAAATCCTTGGGGATCACGAGTTGTGCGAGACAGTAAAGATTTCTAGCGAGCATTTGTCGACCGGCTAACGCACCGCGAAGCGCAGTTGCTCGAAATCCGGTGGCTCCCGAGGTCCTCACAACTTGAGATACATCTTTTCCATACGAGCTCTGCTCATTTTCAGCGTTGCCTCGGCCCACACTCCCGTCCGCAGTGTTGGCGGGAAACGACGCTCTAGAATTCACCGAACCGATAAATGGTGCGGCAGTCGTCGCAACCGGATGAAGCTCATTTTCAAAACTCGTTAGTTCAATGGGCTCGTCGATGTCTCCATTACCGTTGTTGTCAAATCCATTGCCAAAAGGACGATTCAAATCCATTTTCAACCCCTTAGAAAACTCCATGGGGAAAAGCTCGGCAATCGCGGCATAAGTCAACGCGGGATCATCAGCAGCCGATGGTGGATAAGCTACATTGCGATATCGCTGCGAATGAAGCATCTGAATAAAGCGAATGTAGCTTGGTACTCCGCTCTCAACCGCAACCACATCGCCACTGCCGTAGTTCTTGATCGTCTTGAATGCAGCACCCATCGGAGGATGTCTTAGCTCAGCACTTCGTGTGGTAACCTCACGATTGATGGACGATACATTACCGTAAGAATTTGGAGCTTGTAGATTGAACTTGTTAAACATATCCCGAAGCCGAGACGGATACGCTTGAACGTCTGCATCGTATCTACGTAAAATGGCTTCGAGATCTTTCAGGCCGAGGGGATCATCGCTTGCCGAGACCGCCATGGCATTGCGGTCGTAGGGATCATCCAGTGTCTCAGAGAGCTGAGCAGGATTGCCCGGTGAGTATGGGTTTCCGTCAATCGGAGAGGGATTAGCCATCACCGGGTTACCGAAAACATCAAATGTCAAACCGACCGAACCACGTCTCCCCAGCGGTAACCCGGGCATACGAGCATTTGAGAACGCCAGACGCTGCTCTCGCTCGTTCACTTGACTTATAGGATCGTTAGCGAACAACGGACCATGTTTTCCAGGAACACGATCTAAAGAAACGTCGAGATAATTGATCGTCGGATACTTGGCCCCTTTAAATCGCCTCGCTCCGTAAAGCTCATCAAAGAACGAAAAAGTATTCGTCCCAGACCGGGTCAGATTCGTGATTTGCGCCGGAATACCATAATTAGTACCGTTAACATCCTCGTCCTTAGTGAACACCGTTCTCAAAGAAATTTCGGCAGGACCCGCTCCCATTCCTTGTGAAACGAGACTTCCAAGTCGCTTCGCACCGTTAAATGCCGATGCATCGAAATTCGCCAATGTATGGGATCGATCACCCGCCACGTTGAGGTTAATCCGGGAATCCATATCCTCAACTAATAAACTGACCAACGGCCTCAATCGACGACCATCCGGCGAATAAACAATACCAAGTCCAGGATCGACCCAAACACTATCCGGAATTCCGTCACCATCGTTGTCAACATCCCACGGACCATTGATGTGTAGCCGCACATAGCTTTGGAGTGCCGTGATTTCCGTTGGAGTAGGCGGTGTAGACCAGGTCGTTAGGTTCAAGCTGGGGTAGCCCGCATAGGGAACAAACCGCGGATTATTCGTAACTAAAGAGCCGAATCGAACGCTCATAATCCGTCCAGTCGAAGCGTCGATCAATCTTAATAACTCCGCCACATCAGCAGAAGACAACGCACTTGGATTGCCAAACACGTGACTAATGTGATTGATGACAGCAGGTCGGTGAAACGATGGCGTAATAGAGGGAGCTCCATTAAACGATGTTTGATGGGCCAAGAACATATCCCGATAATCAGGAACATCTATTCCTTCATTGCTCGCTCCATACAATCGCAATTCTCGATGGTCGGTACGGCGAGATCCAATCCCCTCAACCCCGACCTGAGAATTGAAACTATTGGTTGCCATGATAAGACTATCTTTCAAGTAGTCATAGTGTGGCAAGATTGCAGGACTGATTGGCCGACTGGTGCGCAGTAAGCGTCTTGCATCAATGTTCCCGAACCCGGGCACCGCAGTTGGTTGCCCCATACTGTTCGGAACTACTGCAATATCCTCTAAACCTATTCCAGGATAATTAAAGGGGGCATCGTTAATAATCAGCTTGTATCCGACCATATTTGCTGCAGTTGGTGCAGCTAATGTTGTCTTCGCGTAGAACAAGGTTGCCGCACCAAATTCGGCGATCCAATCATTGACGCTTCGAGAGACGGAACGAATCGTACCGTCAGCGGCTAATACCTCACCGGTCACCCGCATGTCGCCAACTTCGTTTAGATCGATCAGTACGGAGTACTGAATAGAGATAAAGTCGGATGTTGCTCCGACATTTGGACGCCAAGATAGCTCGGGGATCGTTGCAATGTTAGGGTTTGGAGTCGCTCGATCTGCCCGCCCCACATACTTGAGGATTCGAAATGTTTGCCCTGTAAGCGGGCCTTCGGTAAAGGTCATGAGTCGAGAATTGTAGTCGTTCTCCATGTCACTCAACGGACCGTTGGTTTCCGCATCACGTTTGAGCGATAACTTGATCAAGTTAACGTTTCGCTCTGGATCAGGAGGAGTTGGGGGTGTCGTCGATGAATCACCCGCCGCACTAACTGCATAGTGAATTACCGCATCTGCCCCAAAATAAGCAGCAGCCGTTGTGCGAATGGCATCGGGACCATAAATGTCACCAAGTAGATTACCCGAAGCGTAGAACACCGAGTTTTGATCATTGGTTCCGCGCAGCAGTTGACGCAGAACTTTATCCGCGGCCCCCATTTGCTCGAGATCTAAACGAGAATTCTGCGCTCGCCTCTTGATCGCTTGGCTACCCGCAATCGAAGAACTAGAAGTTACTACGTAGGTCACCGCTAAAAGCGAAAACATCGCCAACATCCCAAGAACGATCAGCAGAACCAATCCTGTTCTGTTTTGTTTCTTCTTGCTATACCTGTACATCATTATTCTTTTCCTCTCTCGTTGTGTGTGTGGAGAGTTGGAAGCTATTTCTTAACATTGAGTCTGCGTTCGTAAACCGTGACGACGTGGCTAAGCAGGGTGGCAACAGTGGGAACCGTTGGCTCCAAAGTTGTTGGATTCATAAGGGTGGGCGGGGCGGTGTTGGTTCGTTTGAAATGATCTAACTCGTGAATGGTCCAGTCCCACGGAGAACCAGCAACTCGAACACGCCTTGGGAACGCGTCTCCACCCGTCACTCCGACAATTCGGTACCAACGATGCTTTTCTCGAATGGGACGGTCTGGAGCCGCGGGATTAGAATACACGTATCTCGATAGCATGATCCAATCACCGACATTGACCCGTGCGCTAACGTTTCCTGGATCATCCACATCGGCGGCTGTATTACGGTAGGCCCCCAATTCCACTTCAAAGGAACCAGACACACCCGACTCTAAACTCATGTGCGTTACCCTGGCTAATCGCTCCGACTGAGGAACAACTCCATTCGCCGCAAACGCAGGATAGTCCGATTGCTCCAGTTCTGTGCCAGATAAATCACGCACGTTTCGTCGACCAAATACAATGATGTTGACATCGTAGTCTTCAGGGAAAAACTCCATGGCAGGTAGAAAGGTTGCCGAGGGAGTATCTAAGCTCAATGGATTCACAATCGGGGTTTCTTCAGCCGGTGTCATCGTGACAATCCAGGATTGAAAGCTGGGATTCTCTGTCCCTTTTACGATCTGAGTGTAAGCCGGAATGTTGCCCACATCGTCCGGCAACTGGAACTGCCGATGAGTAGCTGTTCGATCTTCGCTCTTATTTGCGTTGATGTCTCTGGAGTCGCCACTAGCAATGAGCTTGGCAGGATCATTCCTAATCCAAGCCTTATCTAACCAAACCCTTTGTGTCAACGGATCCGACGGTGCAGCCATCGGTAACGAACTATCTCTAAAGCTCACTCTCAACAATCGCGGAGTACGAAACTCTGCCGCCCTAGGAAACTCCAGCGGGTTCATGGAGACTGGGTAGAGTTCATCGTAAAAGGGGAATCGAGATCTTCTAAAATTACCCCACGCCCCACGATAGACCTTTTGATCCGGTGCATCCAAACGCGGTATCTTCAACTGTTCCGCAAAAAAATAAGGATCAATACAAAACCCCTGCCCCAAAGCGCGATTTTGAGCCAATGCCACTTGCTCTCTCGGGTTGCCATTGAGCTCTCCCGCCGACAAAATGGAGTCCATATGATAGCGATACAACGAAACATTCCTGGCAGCATTGCCATCATAAAGCCTTTCGAGCGAGCCATAGTAGCTCTGATTGGTCGCCCCTAACGGTGCCTGCAATACCCAATTCGGCTCGCTTGAAAACACCCATCCACTATGCGATAGATTCGGACTCGTTTTCGCATAATAGTCATCAGCCAGCACCCAAGGGCGATCAATCGAGGGCTTGACCATCAAGTCCCCTTTGAACGACGCCAAGGTATTTGCACCTGTGGCTAGACCGTGGGAAATTTGATAACTTTGCGACGCTTGACGAGCCGCGAAAGGAACCATCGCCGCGATCCCAACGAGCCCGACCAATATGATCCCAACCGCGAACAGCACCTCGAGTACCGTAACTCCACTCCGTTTCGAAGATTGATTCCAGTTTCGGGAAATCAACACAATCTGTTCTCTCATGGTTCTCTCTCCTATTGCCCTGTCAATTGTTGACCGAGGACGCTCTGACGCGTGAGTCGTAAAGCTTCCGAGATGGTGACTTCCGACAGAGGTATTCCGAGCAACTCCGCCTGCGTTAAAACATCAGCCGCAGGGGCAGTGGTGATGGTGGATGACTTGCCGGACACTCGAACGATGTAAGTTCTTTCATCAAACAGATTTGTCCCTACGCCATCCGCCAAAGTCGTAAACTTGCGAACTTGATCGATTTTACCGATGTGCAAAAACAAATCTTCAACTGACTGAACCGGAACAGATGTCGATGCCAACCCATCTCTCCCATTAGCAAAAACCGTACTCAAAGTTCCCTCTGGTCCAAATTCGATGTAAACAGGTCGCAATTCTTGTGGACCGGGTACCGACGTTACATACAACCAATCCGAAGAAAACCTCGCCCGACGATCTCTACCTCCACCAATACTGCCTTGATCCGCAAACCCGCTCAATGACAAGTCGATGCACATTGTGCGAGGCAATAACAACACCTTAGAACTAATCGGTTTTGGTTTTGGATAAATCGTGAACTCTGGAAAAACACCGATCGGCGAACTCGATGGAATGGCTAATTCATCCGAGTCGCTTGTGGAATTCGAGCCAACGCAGGTAAACCAAAAGTTCGTCCCAGTGTTGCCACCTGGAATCACTTCCGTGATCAAAAAACGAGACGAACTCGTTCCGAAGGAAATCTCACTTCCGGGAACTAACTCCATTTGAAACGTCAACAGATCTCGCAAATTATCTGTTGACGAAATCTGAAAGTAAATTCGACCAGCTTGCGGATGTGGACCGCCCCCCCCTGTGTAAGCGGAGCCATCAGTCCTTACGATTTGATCGCCAACCCAAATCGGCCCCATAAGGGTATGACTTCGAGGACGAGGTCTCTCCGCCATACTTAGGCGCACACAAGTGTTATAGGGTACAAAGTTTGTATCCAATGGAGCACCCGCGGGTACCGGATCGATAGCAGTCCCAGACAGAAACCGAAATGGTGCAGTTGGAGTCATATCAGCTATATTAAAGAAACCATCTTCATTTCTATCTAAAGGAATAGAACTGACTCGCTCCAAAACAACCGATACGTAATTATTTGATCCAATAGCCCGTGCCTGCGCAGAATCAATAAAGTTGCGAACCAACGTCGCCGCCTGGGTTGACCTGCGATCCAAAAGTAATGATTTGACCGTGGGTAACACAATTGCCGCAATCGCTACCACAATTGATAACGTTACCAGCAACTCAATCAATGTCATACCAACGCGTTTACGGATCATAGCGAGTTCGCACTTCCGTCAAAGTTCGTAATATTATCAGTTGACACTAAACGTGGATTCGTCCACTGGGCGTTTACTCCACCTTCACGAGGGTCATGAATCATCGGATCGTATGCGGCGTTTGGGCCGGCCGGTGCTTGCAAAAAGCTACCCATTCGCATTGATGCATCTGTTCGAGGAGCCCACGGATCACAAATCAGATAGGGTATTGCAGGCACTCCCGCAGGTAATTCAAGGAACGGAAGGTCACAAACGGAGTAACTCGTAGTATTGGGCAAGGGCCATCGAGGCGTCTGAACGACCGATGTGTAACGGTCAATTTCGCGAAAATTCAGACCAAAGAATCCGTCTGGACCAGCACTCACAACTAATGGAGGTGGAAAAACCCCAGGTCTCAAATTGGTATTGGTTGTTCTCCACCCCGGATCTGCTTTCAGACGGTCGTATGGTTCTGAGTCTACCGACACGCTTTGGGTAGCTTGATCTACAATTGCGCTGTTTAGCATATCGGGATAGTTCTTCCCTCCAATTTGAAATCCAGTTGGCCAACGAATCCATTTGATAGGCCCCCCAAATGCATCGACAAACTCATTCAATCCGTCCTGGTCTGTATCCGCGATTTCTGATTGATCGAACATTTCCAAAGCAGTCGAACCATCAAATTCTGAGTCAGCAATAATCAAAAACAAAAGTTCTGCGTTAGCATTTTCTGCATCCCAAGGACGATAAGTCTCCGTAAATGGAGGCGGTCGATTGATTGTTCGCTCCTTCAAGGTTTCAAAAAGTCGAACCGCTCGGGATGTTGTCGAAGTCGCCCTAACACCGGGCAGCGGCGGCACAAAAACATCTAAGGTTCCATTAACGAGTCCAGTAGGAACAGACTTGATAACGAAAGGATCCATCGTAGACAATTCATCAAACCAAAAGTAAGTCGCCTTTAGATCGTCGGGATGATCAGGCATCTCCGTGCGTATAATTTCACGAAGCATGATCAATCGAGCGCGTTCAACCAACTCTTGCTTTGGACGAGCACCAGGAACAATTCGTGGCACAGCTGTCGATGGTATTGCAAGCGGAACTGGATAATTTTCGTATTCAAGCAATCGCGCACTTAGCACATCACTGATTTTCTCAACGGTAGATCGGCTTTTTTGGTTTTGAGACTCTACTCTCGCAGCTCTATAGGCGTAGATAAACATACTTGAGATTGTTCCCAAGATACCGATTACCACCAGCAATTCGACTAGGGTGAACCCTCGTGTGGCTTTGTTGCTATTGTTTTTCATAACTACCTCGTTCCACTGGATTGCACTTTTCGCACAGTTACCAATTTATTGCTAATCCCTTCTGTCAAATTGACTATTGATTCTGACTCACCATAGGGGGTTCAACACAATTGGCCACATTATCAAGGAACGTATTTTTGGTGCCGTGCTCGGGGAGCCCAAATCGTGCCCCCAAAGCTGTCTCTCTCACAAACTGCGTAGTTGCAGTGTTAAATACATAAGCGTCTCCTCTTACTGAATGCCATACCGCTGGAGCTGTTGTCGAAGGCGATTGGATGAATGGTTGTGGAAGACGACCTCCGTACTTACCATCCAAACCGCTCGCCAAAATTTGAAATGTATTTGGATTCTCGTACTTTGTTTTAACTGCTCCAGGACCTTCAGGCGTTATGTTTAGCAGCGGCCTAATGGCACCGTCATTCGACATAGGTGCTAAGTTTGCTGAATAATACTGATATACGGGAACAGGAGTAGGACGGAGTATTTGGTGGTAAGTCCTGCTATCAAAGTAAACAAACGGATTCCCCGAAGTGCTGGTCAAATATACCGGGAACAAGTCGTTCGTTAGCCATGCTGCGGGTGGGGAGTTAGGAAACCCGCGGTTAGATTCGTCAAAGAAATTTAACTGCGAACCCTTAAACTCATAAAACCCATTTTCGCGAGACGGATTGTAATCCCATACTGGCGCAGCCGCCGTTCCGACATTGACGAAAGGCCCTCCTTTGCCCGTAAACGGCTTTTGCTTGTTCGAACTAAATCCACCTAAAAAGAACACTATTGCTTCCGCTGGATCCATTACGCGACTTTCGTAGTCACTCTTGAACAGCCTAGTTTGTCCCGCCAATGGAGCCGCCGTAAGACCGGCATTTGCTGGGTTTAACAATGCAAGCTCAGTTGTTAAGATCTCGGGGAAAATTTTCCTAAGGTGCGATTCAATCAGACTCCACGAACTACCATCTGGCGGATAATCACCGTATTGCGACTTGTATTTCTCGACGGCGTCTTCAATCGATTGCACCTCCATCTTCATTCGCGAACGATCAAAGGAGACCCTTGCCGCAAAAATTGCCGGTAACGCAAGACCAGCTATCACCGCAATAATGGCGATCACGACCAGTAACTCTGTAAGTGTAAAACCAGAACGACCAACCTTAGATCGATTCCATTTCGCTGTTCTTTGTTGCAACATGGCTTGCCGCTCTCCTCTACCCTTCAACAACTAAATCTTGGCCTACACTGAATAACACGTTTTCATTCATCTCGCTCCATGACAACACTCGCCACGGAACGCCCAGTCGCTATGAACCTCAACTGAGCTAAGTCGTCAACAAACAATTACAAAATCTCTCTTAACAGATTCGCAACCTGCGCTGCGAATCATAAACATCAGAATCGGATATTCAAACCTAATCCGCGATCTCTTACTTCTTGCCGCCGCCGCTCAAGCTGGTGATCAATTCGATCAATGGCATGAACAACGACACAACAATAAATCCAACCGCAACCCCTAGAAACACGATCAACATGGGCTCAATCAATTTGGTCAAACCCTCTGTCATCACGCGAACTTCTTCGTCGTAATTGTCCGCAACCTTGTACAACATGGTGTCTAACTCACCCGTCTCTTCGCCCACGTCTATCATGTTGACGACCAAGTCATCTATGACCCGCGTCCGCATCTTGAGCAAATACCATAGTGACATCCCAATAACACCCAAGCCGATCGCTAAACCACTGATCAACATGATGTCCGAACCACTCGCAGACCCCTTGGCCTGCTTGCCCTTGGCAACACCCTGCGCCGATGTAACCGCAACCGACATCATCATGATCCCCGGGAATGCACCCGTCCAAGCCCAATAAAACAACGCCATCGGATGAAATCCCGGTACAGAGTTCTCCTTCATCGGCTTGGCGATAACATCCCCCTCGCGAATCGCCTCGATCACTTTATTAAAGATCCGCTCAAACATCGCATTACCCGCGGTCTCCCGAGTAATGTTGAGCGCTTCCAAAATGGGAACACCTGAAGAAATCAACGTTCCCAACGTCCGAGTCGTTCTGGCCAAAATGTTCCGCTCTATCAACGATCCGAAAATCGGCACCTTGATAATGAACATGTCATAACCAACTCGACCATGCTTGAACTTGCGTATGATCTTGCCAATCAACCAACAACAAATCGGCAACAAAATCATCAACCAGAAATACTTCACGACGTAATCGCTCATCGCGAGCAAAAGAACCGTCGGAGCCGGCAAATTGAGCTCAAACTCCTCGAACATCTTCTTAAACGTCGGAACGATAAAGTACATAATACCGGCCAGAATCAAGATGGCGACTAACACCACCGCGACCGGGTATATCATCGCCCCCTTGACCTTACGCTTGAGCGACTCCGCACTTTCCAAAAACTGAGCCAACCGCTGGAGAATCGTTTCCAACGCACCACCGGCCTCACCAGCCTTGATCATGTTGACGTACAAACGACTGAAAACTTTCGGTGCCCTCGCCATCGCTTCCGATAACGTCATACCGGTCTCAATGTCCTCGCACACGTCCTGCAACGTAAACTTGAGCCGCCCAGGCTTCTGGTTCTGCTCCAAAATCTTCAGCGATCGCAAAATCGGCAAACCTGCATCCTGAAGAATCGATAACTGACGTGTGAACTGGCATATGTGCTTCGTCTTGGCCCCACCAATTACAAAGCCACGCTTCTGCTTCTTCTTGCCACCAACCGCGGCCTGGGCTCCCTTTTTGAGGGATAACTTCGTGACGAAGTACCCCATCTGGCGTATGGTATTTTGTGCTTCTTCCTCGTTGAGTGCCTCGATGACGTCCCGGATTTCCTGACCCGTTCTGTCCATCGCCTCGAATTGATACATTGGCATTTTGAAGCTCTCCGCCTAATTAATTAACATCGCGCGACGCCAGCTCTCGTTGCGAACTGCCCGTCTGATTGTCATTCTTAGAGTGATTTGGATAAGTGCCAAAGAAAAAGGCAAAAGTTTCTCGTTGGCGAAATTTTTTGGAAAAGGGTTGTTTTGTCGGGCCGAAGGCAGTTGGGAGCGGGGGGGCGCTAGCCGGGCGGTTGGGGTGTGCACCGGGCGGTCGGGTGCTGACGTAATTGGGGGGCTCGCGCCCGCCCCGCAATTCTTGGCAGTGCCAGAGGCAATTAATAGCGGTAGGGCGCTAGCCGTCCGGTGTGGGCGTTGGCTGGGCGGTCGGGTGATGACTTAATCGGGAACGCACCGGGGGGCTGGCGCCCGCTCCGCTCTTCCTGGAATTGCCTGAGGCAGTGAATAGCGGTACGCCGCTAGCCGACCGGTGAGGGCGCTCCCCGGGCGGTCGGATGATGACTTACTCGGGAACGAACCTGGGGGCTAGCGCCCTCTCCGCTATTATTGGAATTGCCAAAGGCAATTAATAGCGGTAGGGCGCTAATTTTGAAGTCTCGCTTATTGGGGTCAGGGCGCAA
>JBKCTT010000008.1:0-1583 GCA_046318795.1 Pirellula sp. | reverse complement strand
TAGTTGAACTGCTGGTAGTTATTGCGATTATTGGGATTTTGGTCGGTTTGCTTTTACCAGCCGTCCAGGCGGCGAGAGAGGCGGCCCGCAGGATGCAGTGCTCCAACAACCTAAAGCAGATTGGGCTTGCACTTCATAATTATGAGAGCACATTCAGATCGTTTCCCTCCCATAGTAGTGGAACACATTCCGGGCCAATTAATAACGGAGGTAGTAGAGCTGGTATTATCGCGATGCTTCCATTTTTTGGAACAGGTTGCTTTTTTTCAAAACATTGAATCGGGTGATCCGACCAAGTCTCCTCCGATTCCTCTTGGGGGTATACTCCCAGGGGCTGCTGTCGAAACAGGCCCGAAAGAAACGATGATGTAGGTAAAGAGCTTTCCATTCATCAAGTGCCTGAGCGATCCAGCAACACCGGAACAAATGGATGCAGGTCGTGGAATCAATAACTATGCTTGATGTTCAGGAGATACGCTGATCAGTGTCGGAACAACCGGGCACGGAACATTCTCTTCGACAATATGGTAATCTCCAAGGGAGTGCTGGGATACAGTCGGCGAGGTCCGATTAGTGATCCGGATAAGATCTATCAAGTTACGACGGAATTTGGGCGTCCAACTGTCTCCGTGATAGAAAATGAACCGCCTCCAAAAGGAAATACTTTGTATGCGATCAAGAATGGACTACTGAAATGAATTTCTCCGATCGATGCATCGAGTATCCAAGAAGAGGAAGATGGTAATATGCTTCGCAGATAAGGAACAATCCAAGCCTCCATGGAATGAAGCATATCTCAAACAGGACATCGAAACTAAGATATGGTTATCCTTTGCGATGATATTGGCTACGGTGATCTTTCCTGTTTCGGGCATCCTTATAGACGCATGCCGAACTTAGATCGTTTGACTTCAAGATGCATGCTTTTTACCGACAGTTATTCGACATCACCTATTTGTTCGACTAAGAGACGCGGTTGAGTTGGCCTGAAATACGACATTGAGATAGTTGTATGCTATAGTTGCATTTTATTTATTGTTGGATGACGATTGATAATATGATCGATTTCGCAAGCAGACTTTACGAACGCTGTGATGCAGACTTTGCATCAGGCGATGCTAAACTGTTTCGCTTCCTTAGGATTGGGAGCCTTTCTCTTCAGGCTTCACTTTATCATCATTCGGAATTTGGTGGCGAGTAACAGTCCAACTAACAATTCGCCGTTCAAACCATCGGCCGCCGATCAACAAAATCCAAGCGATTGAAAAGATGCTGATCGCTAATAGAAACTGACCAGCACCGCATATTACCCCGACAATCGCGCTAATCCAAATCGTTGCTGCAGTCGTCAAACCATGTACCTCATCTTTGCCTTGAGCATGCATGATCACGCCTGCTCCGAGGAAACCAATGCCGGTCAAGACGCCTTGAACCGCACGTAGGAGTCCGTCACTCGTGGAATGATCTAACATGGTGCTCGCCATAACAACCCCGCAAGCCCCCAGACCGACCATTGCCAATACACGTAGACCAGCAGGCTTACGATGCAGATCTCGATCAATCCCGAGGACTGCCCCGAACAG
>JBKCTT010000007.1:0-6071 GCA_046318795.1 Pirellula sp. | reverse complement strand
TAGGTCATTTAGCCTCAATCGTAGGCTGCTCGATAAGTGCGCAGGGTTATAATCAAGCTCATCATGAACACTAACGAACAAAAACGTGTCGGCGTCATCGGACTTGGGCTTATGGGGACGGCGATAACCGAGCGGTTACTCGAATATGGTTACCAGACCTTCGTATGGAACCGTACCAAAGAGAAAGCGGATGCGCTGTGTGACCTTGGGGCGCAATGGTCCGATAATCCACTCGCTGATTGTGACCGAATCATCATCAGTCTCTACACAAGCGATATTGTAGATGCGGTAATCGGGCAACTACTGGCACATTTGCACAACAATCAACAGGTAAGTCTGGAGCCAGGAAAGATTCTGATCGACACAACCACCGGTGCACCTGACCAAAGCATCACGCTCGCGGCTAAGCTAGCGTCACTTGGTATTCATTACTTAGACGCACCCATTTCCGGTTCTAGTGAGCAGACGCGGAGAGGTGAATCAACCGTAATGGTCGGTGGAGATCGTAAAGCATTCGAGGCATGTAGGGATCTATGGTCCATGTTGGGAGCAAACGTTTATCACACTGGTTCAAGCGGCAGTGCCGCTAAGATGAAGTTGGTCAGCAATCTAGTGTTGGGTTTGAATCGCGCCGCTTTGGCCGAGGCGTTGGTGTTCGCGCGTGGCATTGGTGTTGAGCCAACGGCGGCTCTCGAAGTACTTCGGGGCAGCATGGCTTATTCCCGCGTGATGGATGTTAAGGGGCAGAAGATGTTGAACGAAGATTTCCACGTTCAGGCAAAGTTATCACAGCATTTGAAAGATGTCCGCTTGATATTATCTTCTGGCATGACGTTACCAATGTCCCAAACGCACCGTATACTGCTGGAGCAAGCGGAAGCGATGGGGCTGGGTGAAGCAGATAACTGCGCCATCATCAAGGCGATCGAACAATGTCAACGGTAGTTAATATGAGCAGTGATCCAGTCCTTCAATCGCTCTCACCCCGAAATCGTTTGTTCGTGCTGGTAGTGTCCTTTGCAGCGTTGGTATTCGACGGTGTAGAACTGGGCTTGATGCCAGTCGCTTCGTTATCGGTATCGCAGAGTCTCTTAGGAGATGCCTATACACCGACCGTCGGAGGAGATTGGTTCGCACGTTTTACGGCTGCTCTAATGTTAGGTGCAGCGATTGGTGGAATTGCATTGGGCAGCCTGGGCGACCGAATCGGCCGCACCCGAGCGATGGGGATTAGTATTCTATTTTATTCTGTTTTTGCCGCGATGGGCGCGTGGGCGCGATCACAGGAACAGATGTTGGTCCTGCGTTTCTTAGTTGGGCTAGGGGTAGGTGGGTTGTGGCCCAACGGAATAGCGTTAGTCGCCGAGTGTTGGTCGGGCGCTAAGCGACCACTGGTTTCGGGCGCCATGATGGCGGGCTTAAACGCTGGTATTCTAATGCTGTCGCAATTAGCTCGTATCTGGCCAGTGACTGCAGATTCCTGGCGGTGGATTTTTTATCTAGCAGGTGCACCCGCATTTCTGGGGGTGTTAGTCTTGGTGGCTCTTCCGGAATCGCCTCGTTGGCGCGCGACAGTCGGCGTTACGAAAGCGAGAACGACTCCCTTGCGAGCGCTTTTCTCGGCTAGTCTAATTCGATTCACTTTGACAGGAATTGCGGTGGCTGCGATACCAATGATCGGCGCATGGTCCGCGAGCAAGTGGATGATTCCTTGGGCGGATCAGGTCGCGGGAAAGGAGAATTTTGGCTACAAGGCTATCACGCAGGGCTACTGGGCGTTAGGTGCCGTTGTCGGCAGCTTCGCGGGAGCTCAACTTGCTGCATGGTTGGGACGTCGCATAAGTTACATGTTGATCAGCTTGGGTGCAGTAATACTCACGTTGTCGATGTTTTTACTGACTGCACCAATGCGACCGGAATTTCATGCGATTGTCTTTGCCCAAGGGATCGTTTCAACATTATTCTTCGGTTGGCTCGCGTTATACTTGCCTGAGCTATTTCCGACACCAGTGAGAGCTACTGGAAGTGGGTTGGCATATAACTCCGGACGATTCGCGACCGCTGGCGGAGTGTTATTGGCAGGATTTCTTTTCTCCGCGTTGGGGGGGGACTATTCGCACGTTGGTGCTCTGTGTGCGATCGTCTATGCCTTGGGTTTAATCGTAATCTGGTTTGCCCCTGACACTCGTTCCGTAGAACTATAATGGAACTCGTTAGAAGTATCATAAGTCGTATACAAAAATCTCCAAATGAATTTGATTATCACTTCGGGACTTCTGACTAAGTCCACTGTATAAAGATCCAATACTAAAGAATCATCCATGAACAAAACTCTTTCAAGTTTCAGATGTCTTCTGTTCTTAGGCTATCTCTTTGTGTCATCGTTGGCGTGGGGGCAATTCCAGGATAAGTCGGCGGATGTGCGAGCGCTACCTAAAGTGCCATCGGAGTTTAAAATCACCCTCTATGCTAGTGAGCCGCTGATTAGGCAACCATGCTCTATAGCATTTGACGAACGAGGTAGATTGTTCGTGGGAATGGGACCACAGTATCGCAATCCAACTCCCCAGACGCCTGGCGATAGCGTTGTGATCATACAAGACACCGACAATGACGGTCGCGCAGATGCGGTGAAGGAGTTTGCGACAGGGTTCAATGCAATACAGGGGCTCGCGTGGCACGGACGTGATCTCTGGATTGCCAATGCGCCTGATCTGACTATGGTTCGAGATCTCGATGGCGATGACCAAGCGGACGAATACATAAAGGTCTACACCGATCTCGGAAACCTGGAGCATGGGTTGCATGGGCTTAATTGGGCTCCCGATGGCAAACTATATATGAGCAAGGGTAACTCGAAAGGACTCAATCAACCTGGACGGTATGCACCTAAAGCGTTTCGGGATCTTTGGGGAGTGACAGCACCAGCGGCGGTACCTGACATTCCCAGTCCTGAGACTTTCAGTAAAGATAGTTATCAACGGTCCTATCATGATCCTGCAGATGATTGGGGGCTGGATGGTGGCGTTCTGCGATGCGATGATGGCGGTAAGAATCTAGAGATTGTCGCTCGCGGTTTCCGCAATCCCTGGGATATCAATTTCGATAGCGGCTTTAATTGGATCGGAACCGACAACGATCAAACAACGGGTGATCGAGTCTTTATGCCGTTCTATGGCGCACACTTTGGCTGGAATCATCCTTGGAGCAGCTCATGGGGAGTTGAGCCTCATTCACCAACCGCACCGGTGAGTGGGCCTTTGTTTGAGGGTTCGGGGACTGGCGTCGTCTTCTGTCAATCGCCGCAGTTTCCACCCGAGTATCGAGGAATCTTTTTCGTTAACGATTGGTTGCTGAAGACAACATATGTTTGGCGGCCGCAATGGGACGGTGCTTTGCTACGCCCTGATGGAGGGAGTTTTTCCCCGTTTATCGAGGGAGGGGCGTCTTTGTTCCGACCCACGGATCTGGAATTCGGAGCCGATGGAGCGCTCTGGGTTCTCGGTTGGAGCAGTGGATACGGAGCCGAGTGGAAGGATGGGCAGCTAACCAATGAAGGTCGAATCTATCGGATTGCTTGGAAAGATGCTCCGCCGGCGCGACTGCCTCCTGCAACGAAACGACTTTCCGATTTTTCGGTCGATGAATTGATCAGTGATTTCGACTCTCCCTTACCTGTACGACGAATTAACGCTCAAGATGCTTTGGTGCGACGAGGTGCAGACAATAGAGACGTTCAAGCAAAACTCATAGAATTGCTGAAGCGCGGTAAGTTATCCGAGAATCAGGAGACGTGGTTGATTTGGGCTTTGGGCCGTATGCGCGACGTCGATACGCTTGCTAACTTATTAGAAAGCCATCTGCAACCGGAATCTGCGACCTCGCTGAACTTACAAGTCCAGTCGGTCCGAATCCTTGCTTATCGATCAACGCAATTTTCTCAATCAGATCGACTATCAGAAAGTTTACGAGTCGCATTAAAGCATTCGCAACCGCGTATGCGTTTCGCTGCGATTCAGGCGATTCATGAGACTCGACAGATAGAACAAATTTCTGATCTGCTTGATGCGATTCATGTTGAATCCGACTCGACCATTTTCTATGCAGCATGGAAGGCCCTTAGTGCATTGTCCTCCACGAAGGAATTACGAGAACGGTTAAGCGATTCGCGAGCGAACGTCCGTCGCGCCGCATTGCTAGGATTGCTTGAAGCGCATTCGATAGTGCCTGAGGATGTTCGCAATTTGGCTGAGAAGGAAGTCGATCCGGAAGTACGTCAAGTCGCGGAGTTGTGGTTATCGAAGAGTGGGCAAAACAAGCCTAGGATTGAAGGGCGTTCTCTACAAGCTGTATCAGCAGAAGCTACTACGAACAATGACAACAAATCCAGAACGCAAAGCACTAGCTCGGTAATAAGAAATATCAAGGTGAATAATGGTGCTATGTACAAAGCTATACCAGGAGGATGGCAACAAAACGCACAGGTATACACAGACCGTGATTATCGACTTTCCGGCGTACCAAAAGAGCTGGAAGGTGCCGACCTGCTTCAGACAGCAAACGAAGATGACAATTCTCAGGGGGCACAATGGCTAAGCGTTGAGGCGCTATTGCCCATACGTGTATGGGTTGGCATAGACGCACGCCAAGAGAAGGCTCCTGATTGGTTGCTGAACACATTTCAAAAGGAGTCGATTACAGCGGATATTGATGAAGGGGCTAAGTTTGTATTCTATTCGCGAGCATTCGAGGCAGGCCGGATCGAATTGGGTGGCAATACCAATGATGGGCGAGGTGGTGGAAAGGGCAACTATATCATTGCGCTTGCTCCACTACCCCTCGCAAAACAACAGACCAAATTAACCATCGATTCGGCTCTCGCGCTAATCGACCAGGGAGATCGTGAGCGAGGTGAGTTGCTCTTTAAACATGCTCAAGGTGCAAGCTGCGCGAAGTGTCACAGTATTGATCAATCGATAAACGGATTCGGGCCTAACCTTAACGGTATTGGATCCCGTTCGAATGCTCGGCATATTGTGCAGTCGATTGTTGAGCCGAATGCTGTTATCACAGAAGGCTTCAATCAACTGACCATCATTACGGACGAAGGGCAAGTGTACTCGGGAGTGTTACTCGAAGAGAGCGGACTAAGCTTATCTCTCGGCCAATCCAATGGCGAGCGAATTGATATTCCCAAGGCATCGATCGACGAGCGGAAAAAGAGTTCCATTTCAGCCATGCCCGATATGTCGGAATTTCTCACTCCACAAGACGTGGCGGATTTAACAGCGTATTTGTTGTCGATCAAATCGCAAGCCGTAGCGTATCCCACGAAGTTCAGTGTTGATGAGAAGAAGGATCGTCTCCATATCTCACTCGATGGTAAACCGATCGTTGATTTCGTATTTCAAGATAAGCAAATTTTGCGTCCTTACTTCGCCAATGCAAGGTTGGTAAATGGCCTGCAGGTGACTCGCAATCATCCTCCGATCCAAGGAGTAGACGCCATGGATCACGACACGATGCATCCAGGTATCTGGTTGGGTTTCGGTGATATTAATGGACAAGACTTCTGGCGTAACAAAGCATTGATAGAGCACATCCGCTTCGTCGATTTGCCAAAACTCGAGGAGGGGCGATTGCAATTTGCTACCGAATGCCAAATGAAAACCGAGAGTGGGGAACCGATTTGCTTGTTAACCAACCAGATCGTGCTGATAGCCCGTCCGAATGGTTGGACGCTAAAGTGGACAGCAATCTTCCGGGCGTATCATGGTCCGATTGTGTTCGGGGATCAAGAAGAGATGGGTTTTGGAGCCCGTATGGCCACTCCCTTTACGGAAAAAAGCGGTGGAGCCCTTTTTAGTTCAACAGGCAGAAAGACCGCAAAGGAGACGTGGGGGCAGCCAGCCAAGTGGTGTGATTATTCAGGTAGCGGCCTGCAATCAGGTGGTATTATGTTGATGGCCAGCGACAATAACTTTCGCAAAAGCTGGTGGCATAATCGCGATTATGGGGTATTCGTCGCAAACCCCTTCGGTCGCGAAGCCATGAAACAAGGGGCCCGTAGC
>JBKCTT010000006.1:0-9861 GCA_046318795.1 Pirellula sp. | reverse complement strand
TTCGCTGAATGATTGTGTTGAATTGCTTGGGGATGAACTGGTTAACGAGGCGAAGAGGGAGCGAATCATACTGCCGGTCGCGATACGTTCTGCATCCGTCGTATCAACAGGCACTGATGTTGATGTATCGACGTTCCCCTCGGTCGACCATGTGGGCTGCGGGATCATGGACGACCCTAACAGTCGCGATTGGAGCGCATTCCTTGAAGGGCTCAGAGCTTGGAATTGCTCTATGTCGTTCGTCGGCGCAAACGTTTGTTTGGACCTAGCAGCGATGTGATCAATTCGTTGTGCTCGTTCCGTGGTGAGACTATCTCGATCCATCGCGAGCAACGTTTCGGAACCAAACGATGAGAAAGATTGCGGGGCCGACAGAAATGCCGTGTCGGCATCTATGTGGTTACGACCAAGCATGGGAGTTAAGAATGACTGGGAAGAATTCGGTTGCGAGGATGTTAATGCGTCGCCTTCGGGTATCAGCGGGTCTAAGATTGCAACGGCAAAGAGTTGCCTTAGTTCCAGAGTTTCAAGAAACAGACGCCGCAGCTTTGTGCTTTGTGCTTTGTGCTTTGTGCTTTGTGCTTGAGAGAGGCATTTTCGGGAGCTCGCAACGAAGAGACGGGAGTTAAGTCAGTCGAAAGGACTGATGTTTATGATTCTGAGGAATACAAAAATGGAAATCAACTACGGAACATTGCTTTTAGGGTCAAGATTTTTAAAAAAATCGTGCGACACAAATCTGAAAAAAATTCCAAAATTGATGACGAACTTCGAAGAAGCTTGTCGCATTCGGTAGCGAACGAAATGGGACTGAAGAAGGCAACAATATTTCGTTGTAGCACCGTCAAAGCAGAAGTGAAATCCTGATAGGGCAGAAAGATCGAACGCAGAAAGATACACGACTCATTTTTCTGCGTTCGATTTTTCTGCCCTTTCAAGCGCCCTTTCCCTTTTGTGCCAACGAGTGGCTCAGCTTGTTTGTAGATTGATACTCGGAATGCGATCCCGCACGGGATCGCATCGATTTCCCGACACTTCTGGATTATTCCCATCGCCAAACCATGTTACAATGATGCCATGGACCCCAAACTTTTAGTCGACGCTGTTCGTGAACAGTCGATCGACGTATTTCAGAGGATGTTTCGCGCCGTGGAACTCGTTCAAGAACGTTTGAATCGAGCTTGTAATGCACTGAACTCAGCCCAAGTGCCCTATGCCGTCGTCGGAGGCAATGCCGTTGCCGCTTGGGTTGCGACCATTGACGATGGTGCTGTTCGCAATACAAGAGATGTTAACTTGCTACTCGCTGAAGAAGATCTCCCGCAGGCCACCGAGGCCTTAGAAAAGGTAGGCTTCGTCCTGGATATGGTCATGGAAACGGTCGTGTTTCTCGATGGCCCCAATGGAAAACCTAGCCAAGGACTTCATATCCTCATCGCCAATCGCAAAGTGCGTCCCGAGTACGCTAGCCCGACGCCCACGGTGGATCGAGCGGTGGAAATCAATAATAAACGCGTCGTCGAACTGCAGGCGCTCATTGAGATGAAACTCAACAGCTACCGCGACAAGGACCGCACCCATTTGCGAGATATGATTCAATTCGGTTTGATTGATGCATCTTGGCCGGCCCGATTCCCACCCTCGCTGGGCGAGCGACTGCAATCGCTGCTCGACGATCCTGAGGGATAATACCAGCAGAAAACAATTCTCCTTTTTCGATTCGCATTTATGCGCGAGAATTTGCATCAAGTTGCGATCGGGTAACGGTTGTCCTCCAATCGTTACATGCTTGCGGGAAAACGTCGCAACGATCCGAACGAAATACCGGGTAATCCCGACACCTTCTTGCCGTATTCAATGTAGTCGCGGCCTATGAATCGTATCAACCGACGATCTTTAAAATAACTCCCCGCATAAATGTAGAGCGTCCATACCAACGTCAACACGGCGTGATCCAAGGTCATGACAGGCGTAAACCAAATCAAACCCAAAAAGCTCATATACACTGGGTGCCTCATGATCCGAAACGCACCTTTCGTAACAAATTGCCGCACCGGTGGCTTTCTCTTTATGGCCCAATACCACCACTGAGTCAATCCAGTCTGATACCCTAAGCCCGTTAGATACAGACTGTAAAACAAAGCAACCCATGAGCCATAGAAACCGGTCAACACTAGCCATTCCGTCCAACCGGTCGTGTGCCAGATCTCAACATC
The DNA here is from genome assembly GCA_046318795.1 of Pirellula sp. Lineage (GTDB taxonomy): Bacteria > Planctomycetota > Planctomycetia > Pirellulales > Pirellulaceae > JBKCUI01. The sequence continues at coordinate 7,645 of JBKCTT010000006.1, read as the reverse complement.
GCTTTTTCCCCAAAGTCGAAACATGACCAAGAGCGTCAGGCATGTCGTTACACAATGGATACAGCCCAGCAATCCAGCCGGCACATACGACTTCATCTTTTTCTGAACCGCCGGGACAAGCAATACGCTATGGGGAATCGCAAACCCGATGGCCAAAGCGAAATCTATCCACCACCATCCTGCACTAGAATGCTGACTCCCATATCTCAAGAACAAAAACAAATAGACGACTGTAAAAAGGAATAACAGTTGCGTCCCAATCCCAAATACGATTCCAACAAACCGCCCCAAAGACTCCATCCCCTTCGTCGAACTGATTTGATTCGACGACTCCATAACAACACTCATTTAACTTTCTCCGCTACAAAATATCCGTATTCCATGGCGCCTGATTTATATGCGTTCAAAATCGCGTCAAAATGATCCAGAAATAGGACGTGATTCTGACCAAGCACCTTGGCCAAATAACGGACCCCCGTCCGCTCCACTCTCTTGCGACATATCTCCCATGTCTGCTCAACCTGTCGGGTCCAAATTCCGGTATCGACAACTCTCAAACCAGACTGCTCAAACCACGATACATAATCCGATTGAGTGCCGAGCGAAGGGCAGAACATTCCTTCGCATACGCGGAGAACTTGTTCGTTCTGTTGGATTGTCAACGGAGCCTCCCCCGCTAACCATGCGAGCAATGCAAACCGACCTCCTGGCTTGAGCCAACGCGCGGCTCGACTAAAGAACTTCGGCTTATCGAACAAATGTTCCGTGCATTCAATACTCCAAACAATGTCGGCGGACTCATCGGGGAACTCTATTAACTCTGCATCAGCACAACGAAACGTAGGACGCGGCTTGATCCGTTTCAATGCCGCTGTGGAGCTAGCCCACTTTTGTTGCACCGGACTAAGGGTCACACCAGTCACAGCACAGGCAAGATTCTGCGCCAACCAAATACTCGATCCACCCATCCCGCAACCGATATCGTAAACGACGGACTCAGGCTCAATGGAAGCTAGATTCGCTAACCGTCGAGTCAATTGCTCTTGTGCGACCCTGGGAGTCTCTTCCGCTTCCCAGTAACCGTGATGAATGTGCGGCCCCCATAGCAGCCGATAGAAAAGTGTGCTTATGTCATAGTGATTACGTATGACGTGCTTCTTGACTGACTTAAGTTCTATCATGAGGCGGGTACGACCCACAGGTCTCCAATTATGAGTAACTCATCCTTAACCCCGACAGCACCCATCATTTTGCTAAATGGCTTAATGCCGTAGTCGGATTGCAAAATCTTGAATGCTCCTCTGACATGATGCCAGCCGTCTTTCTGTTCCACTTCGCATTTTATTCGAATATGTTTTGTCGTCTTGTGAAGCGTAAAGTCGCCCTCCAGAATATACTCAGGCAACTGCCGCTTGCTCATTTGCCCGGTCCCCTTCAGCGTCGCATTTTCAAGCTTGGCTTCTGGATACTTCTCCACCGATAGTATCTCAGGCCCCAACATGTTTTCGTTCACCTTCTTACGGGTCCCCTCGTCGGTCTCCCCTTCGAGACCTATGTACTTTCGAGCTGGCAAGCCATCGGCGTCGAAGCTCTTCATGTCAAAAACCAACGAGCCTCGTTCGTCTCGGGGAGAATAAAGTTGCCCAGCCTTTAATTTTCCAACCACCGCATGTTGGTGCCCAACAACTCCAGACTTATCTACAAAAATATAAACTCGGCTATAGTCTAAATTGACACTACCTGGTTTCGGCGACTCTTGAGCCGAGACCAACTGGCACACATGCGCAACATAAAGACACAAAATAAATAATAAAGCGCGTCGCAAGATATCACCGTCAGTCCTTTAGTCTTGACACCAGCCCCAGAAATCATTTGTATAATCGAGCGACGCTGATTGGTATAACACGAGTGAGTGACTGAGATCCAGTCGAATAATGAAACCAAACTTAACCCTAAGTCGTATCTCGCGATGGTTTGCGATTGCGGTGATGCTGTTGACCCCAATGGGTGTTTGGGCAGTGATCAATATACCGATCGGATCGTCTGGAGTTCACGAATGGCTGCCCGAGGGAAAACCGGAGCGATTGCGTTACGAACAGTTTTGTTCTCGATTTGGTAGTGATCAGCTTGTACTCATCTCATGGGATGGCGCTTCGCTAACGGATTCACGACTCGAACAATTTGTTGTAAACCTCGAATCCCACCCTGAATTTGACAGGTTTTTCAGCAAAATCGAATCACCGCAACGAATCGCGGAATCACTCGAGTTGCCTCCTCTGAGACTCTCGCAAACGGATGTTGCATCGCGTTTAAACGGTGTCTTCATTGGCCCAGAGGGAACCGCTGCTTTTCTTTTGGGTATACAAAAATTTGGCGTTAGCCATGCCAAGGAGACGATCGAGCTTATTCGTTCGCAGGCGGATACCGTTCCGAATCTGGGACGCGAAAACATCAAACTAGTGGGAACGCTCTACGAAGCTTATGCAGTGGACGAAGCAGCCGAAGGAACCTTAAAAAAACTAGTCTTACCCTCGAGCCTTCTCGGGTTACTAATATCGTGGCTGTGTTTGGGGCGATTGCGATCTGCTATGGTTGTTCTTGCAATCGCCGGACTTGGGCAACTGGTGGCTGTCAGCTTAGTCTATTACACTGGTCTTCAGTTCAGTGCCGTGTTAATCGTCCTACCAACGCTCGTATTTATGTTGACATTGTCCGGCGCAGTTCACTTGATTAACTACTTCGCTGACGCCGCCACCACAATCCATCACGCCCCCAACGCTACAAATCTCGCCTCCGCCGGGATTCACGCAGTGTCTTATGGATGGAAACCATGCCTTCTGTCCAGTCTTACGACGATGCTCGGCATGGGATCTCTCATAACAAGCCAACTAATTCCCGTTCGACAATTCGGAATCTATTCTGCTATCGGACTGGGAATCGCAACACTGCTGCTTCTCATCGCGTTTCCCGCTGTAGCCGATTGGATCTGCGGTTCCCGCAATCGTGTTTCGTCCAGCCAAGCGGATGTTACAACTCACCAAACCAGTACGACGATTCAGTTTCCAATCAGTTTGCAAAATCGGTACATTCATTGGCAGCATCGCGTTGCCTCGATCGCAACACTAGCGAGCATCGCGCTGTTATTGGCAACCTTTATCGGTTTAAGTCAATTGAAATCGTCGACTAAGTTCTGCGATATGTTTCCCGAAAACAGCCGAACAAACTCCGATATGAAATGGTTCGAATCAAACATCGGACCGATCGCCACCGTGGAGGTTCTACTCCACTTTAAAAATGCAGATTCCACTCCTATTCTTGATCAATCGAAGATCGTCTATCAGTTGACGAAGACATTAAAGGATCATGTTGAGGTAGGCGGTGTCTATTCAGCCATGACGTTTTTGCCCCGTTGGCCCGAAGGAGGCTCTACCAAGGCGGTAGCGACTCGCTCGGTGCTTCGCTATAGGCTTGAAAACAATCTCGAACAATTCGCACAACAAGGTGTCCTGTTTCGTGATTCGGAAGAAACGATTTGGCGACTTATGGCCAAGGTTTCCGCCGTCTCTGACAAAAGCTACGGTGAATTGACCGACGCGATTCGATTATGCGTGTCAAATGATTTAAAAGATAGTCCAGTAACCTCTATCGTGCGGACCGAATATACAGGATTGTCACCAGTCATGCATGAAACTCAGGTCACATTGCTAACCGATCTAGGATACAGTTTTCTGTCCGCTTTTGCACTCATCACTCCCGTCATGATGTGGATGGTTCGAAGTTTTCTGGGTGGATTGTTGATCATGATTCCAAACGTCTTGCCGGTTACACTCGCCTTTGGAATCATGGGTTGGATGGGATGGTCTCTCGATATTGCGGGAATCCTCACCGCGAGCATTGCTCTGGGCATTGCCGTCGATGATACCCTGCACTTTTCATGCTGGTACATGCAACAAATCGATAAAGGTCTTTCACGCCTCGAAGCCATTCGAAACACCTTTTCGAATTGTTCCTCCGCCATGCTTCATACGACCTTAATCTCGTGTGGGGCGATGACTCCCTTTTTGTTCGCTGATTTCCTACCAACACAACAATTTGCCAAGCTGATGATCGCAATGCTCCTCTTGGCAATCGTCGGGGATTTGTTTGTCCTACCAGCATTGTTACTTTCTCCTTTGGGCAAAGTAATCGGTCGTCGAAACAACAATCGTCTGAACCGAGAATCATCCATCGATCAACAACCGAACGCCGAGTTGGTCACATCATGATACCAAATCTACAGGAACGTCATTTAGTTCCTGAACTCATGGATGCGCCGAACCTAGATCCAGTAGAGCATACCCATGCACTCGCTGGTCTCCGCCGTGTTAACTGGCTTTGCAACACCTCAAAACATATCTCTGCGACGATTCTCGAAATCGCTAACCGACGGAACCTTGCGTCGGCCGACGTTCTGGATTTGGGTTGCGGTAGCGGAGACATCGCTATTGGCGTCCAACGCCTACTTAGCAAAACCGTTCCCTGTCAGATTACCGGCTGGGACATTAGCGACGTGGCAATTCTCAACGCCCGACAACGCACAAATGGCGCGGACCAACCCAAATTTGAAGTCCAAAACGCCCTGAGCGAATCTCAGGCAACTCCGAAGTTCGATTTTGTTTATTGCTGTCTATTTCTTCACCACTTCAATGAACAGGATTCCGTTCACATTCTCAAATCCATGAGCCAATTGGCCCGAGTGGCATTCATTGTCGATGATCTCAAGCGTTCGCGTTGGGGTTGGCTCATGGCTAAAGTCGGCTGCCATCTGCTATCTCGGTCTCCGATTGTACACTTTGATGGGCCGCAATCAGTTCGTGCGGCCTACACTATTGATGAGGTGCAAAGGTTGGCGGCCCAAGCTGGATTGAACAATTGTGCAATTAAGTTGCACTGGCCAGAACGGTATCAACTGATTTGGGAGACAAGCCATTCATGATTTCGTTCGTCGAACAACTCCAGTTGAATCAAGAACATTGGGATACAGTTGTCATCGGGGCGGGAGTAGCAGGTAGCTCTTTCGCGATCCGAAGCAGCCAAACCGGAAAAAAAGTACTGCTCGTTGAAGCGAGTTCGTTTCCTCGCGAAAAGGTCTGCGGAGGTTGTCTCAATACACGCGCCCAAAGTCAACTCTCTGAACTTGGTGTGCTCGATGAACTTCTTCAGAACCAAGCCGTCTCGTTGTATCGCTTGCGAATCCAAGTGAATGAAAAAACTGCGACTTGGAATGTTCCACAAATGCTGAGCGTTCGCCGGTCAACATTGGATGCCACTCTAGTTCGACGCGCTGTGCATTGCGGAACTCGTTTCGTCGATTCAACACACGCAACCGTGATGCCTGTTGATGCTCTGCTAGACAAAGGTGGTCGTCGCGTTCGATTGCGAAATAAACAGACGGGCATGAATATCCTCGTCAGCGCCCCGTTGATTGTCGTCGCCGCGGGCCTTTCCCGGTCACCACTTCCACGCAATGAACCGTGGGAAGATCAAGTCATGCCGGATTCACGCGTCGGGGTTCACTGCTTGATCCCAAAAGATAGTCTCTCCGATGCCGCATTCCCGATCGAAATCGACAGCCGAACGTTGAACATGACACTTCGGCATCACGGGTACGTCGGCGTATGTGAAACGGACGGTGGATGGATCGACTTCGCTGCCGCCATTGAACCGAAAGCCATTCGCGAACAAGGAGGCATAGCGAATGTGATCGCCTCAATCCTTCATCCAAATCATCCCGCATTCTTGGAACTACTCCAAGCCCAATCGTGGAGCGCAACCCCTTTGCTAACTCGTTCTTCTCTCGTAGCGGCGCAGAATCGATTGTTTTTGCTGGGAGATTCCGTTGGATATGTAGAGCCATTTACTGGTGAAGGCATGTCCTGGGCGTTCGAAGGCGCGAAAGAACTATTCAAGCTGACCAACTCGTTATATGAAGACAACACGAACGAAATCGAACGAAAATGGAACCTTTGGAACAATACCCATCGACAAACACGTCAACGGGTATGCAAATGGGTCGCAAACCAAACTCGTCACACGCTCAGAGCCAAAATCATTGTGAAGACCCTCGACTGGATGCCCCGTTTTCGCAATCTCATCATCCAAAAAGCAATGCAATGAAACAATTCGCAGGCATTTGGTCCATCGGAACGGCGAGTCCGGAATACTCGATCGAACAATCCGACGCCGTGGCCTTTGCACAAGAAATCGGAATCACTACTCGTTGGCTAAACGCGCTACCCGCTCTTTATCGCAAATCGGGAGTTCGTAAGCGAGGATCAGTATTGCTCAACGCCGCGGCCGGTGCTCCCTCGACTCGGCAAACGTTTTACCCTAACGCAACACCAGACCGCCCATTCGGACCAACCACAGCCGATCGCATGTCGCAGTACGCAGAACATGCCGGACCGCTCGCTGCCAAATCGGCAAAGATTGCATTGGAGCGTGCCCAACTACAGGGAGCTAAAATCAGCCACCTCGTGACCGTCTCATGTACGGGATTTGCCTCTCCTGGAATCGATCATCAAATCATACAATCGCTCGGCTTGCCCCCAACCGTACAGCGAACTCACATCGGCTTTATGGGGTGCCACGGCGCGATTAACGGGTTGCGGACGGCAAAGTCGATCGCGGAATCCGATCCTAATGCGATCGTCTTGGTAGCTGCAGTAGAACTCTGCTCTTTGCACCAACAATATACGGAAGATCCTCAGCAACTCGTCGCGAATTCGTTGTTCGCTGACGGAGCCGCAAGCGTGATCGTGGCAGCTCGCCCACCGTTCACAGACACCTCAATGGATAACGCTTCGTCATCGGACGCACGATGCTGGAAAATAGTTTCGAGCTTTTCGTTTTACATCCCAAACACAGCCGACACCATGTCATGGAAAATCGGCGACTACGGCTTCTCGATGCAATTGTCCCCTGAAGTGCCGCAGATCATCAAAGAACAACTAAGTGCACCAACTTGCCAGTGGCTTAAGAACTACGGACTTGATCCGTTCGACCATAGCAGCGAACTTGCCTGGGTTGTCCATCCGGGTGGTCCAAGAATCCTCGATGCGGTCGCTGAGGCATTTAAACTCGACGAACACCGCATTGAGTTATCCCGGAAAGTCTTATCCGAGCACGGCAACATGTCATCGCCGACGGTGTTATTCATTCTGGATCAAATGCCCGTTCGCGACATGAGTGCACCCTATTGCATCGCGATCGCATTCGGCCCAGGCTTGCACGCCGAAGCACTTCTTCTGAAGAACGACCATATCGCCTGGGCTTTCGAAGAACGCATTGCCTAATGATTCCTTGTTTGTCTGGATCAATCTCTTTAGATGATGATCGTTCAATTGGCAGGATTTTTATGCGATCGAGGCGCGGAGAAAAACTTGCGGCTAACGTGTTTAGCTCCGGCCTGGTGTTAGACCAGGGGATTTGGGTAGGAAGCAAGCTCTGCTAAGGTTACACTTTGTTTGTTAAGCCAACCTTGGGGAATGCAGCACAAGTAAAACGGGCTTTTCTTGGGGGCGATTCGAATGGCTTGAGACCACACCCTATAAAGTTAAGATACGATGAAGATCTGGATTGACAGCAGGTCTCATTGCGAGCTAAC
>JBKCTT010000005.1:0-18803 GCA_046318795.1 Pirellula sp. | reverse complement strand
TTGCCTAGCCCAGGCAGAAGGCCTGGGAATTGAGAAAACGATGATGTTAGGGCCAAAGGTCCGGCCGTTTAGGATGGCTCGGATCTCAGCATGGGAACAAACGGTCTGGCCGTTGGCCCTTGAAAAATCTTGGTGAATCGCAGTCCAGGCCCTCCAGGGCTTGGCTAGATAAACGAACTGGGCTTTGCCCCTAAATCCAAAATAGCGCAACTTCAAAAGCTGCGGGTTGGGATTTTTGGATTCTACGATCGTGGTTGTCGCTAAGTTGCGTCCCTAAGCTGTTGCTACCTCTGGTTAGTTCGAATAGAAATTGTGAACATCGAGGAAGCTATTTTGAAACTCCCGAAGAACGCCGACAATCCACTCAAATTTTGACTGCGTTACCACCTTGATCCCAGCAAACGATGTGGTCGCAACAGGTTCCACAGGCCGCCGGTTTGCAATGAACGAGTCGATGCAGCATGCATCAATTCCCGATCTTAGGAACGGCAGCCAATCACGAGCTTGGACGATTGGTGCCGAAAGCCACAGTTTCGCGGAGGCACGCGAATCCCTTCTCGCCTTGACCGCAAGATTAACACATGCGGCAACGTCTGCCTCGAATTCGATCCAGCTTCCCGGCTTCAACTGAGTGACACTGCCAGCAATCAGTTCCACGTAGTCGAAACCACAATCGATCAGAAATCGCACATCGTCGTAAACGGTATGGCTTTCAGCGATGATGGCAGCACCGACGGGAACTCCCTTTGGAATCATTTCCCGAACTGCCGATACCTTCTTCATCATCTGCTCTGGCGTCGCGATTTCGTAGGAAGCCCCCGGTTTCCAGTACGAAAAGGATGTGGGCAGAAGATTGGATTGCGATTTCCCAAAGAATTGGAATTGGATCGCAGACGCAGTAACAAGTTGAGATACATCAACGGGGGAATCAATGCTCACCGTTGCCATCCTCATAGGCTGGTCGTGTAAAGCATTTTGCGAAGCGCCAATCCAAGGTATCCCGTAATTGGCGAAACTGGAAATCAAATGCTCCGACAACCCATCCTCCAATTCGAGATGCCTAAGCATTCTCGAATAGGCAGGCAATCCAAGCTCAACTTCGTTGCCCTCCGGTCCGTTTAAAGTCCAGCGGCCTCGATGTCCGGCACGATTCGGTTCGTCTTCATACGAATCGAATCGCGATGCTAAAGAAATGGGTTCATAAACCATTGTGTTGGTACTTTATTCCGGCTTCTTTCGCAGGTCGAGCCATTCGCTGTGGAACGTCCCTTCCATATCGATTCTTTGGTAGGTGTGTGCGCCGAAGTAATCGCGCTGAGCCTGTAAAAGGTTAGCAGGCAATGTTGCAAGGCGGTAGCTATCATAGTAAGCCAACGCAGTCGTAAAGGCTGGGGCAGGCAGACCTAAATGGGTTGCAGCCATAACAACTGCTCGCCACGATTCCTGAGCCTTTTCGATCGCTTGTTGGAAGTATGGGTAGATCAGCAAATTCTCAAGGTTCGGTTGTGCGTCGAAGGCCTCTTTGATCCGATCCAAAAACTGTGCTCGGATGATACAGCCACCTCGCCACAGAAGTGCACAATCGCCATAATTCAGTCCCCAATTGTGTTCCTTGCTAGCTTCCTGCAGCTGCACGAAGCCTTGGGCATAAGAGCAAATCTTGGATGCATACAACGCTTGTTTAACCGCTTCCACAAACGCTTTTTTGTCGCTGACCAATGCCTTGACCGCACCGTCAAAGCTCGCATTGTGCGTTGCCTTTGGGGCAGGCAATATCTTGCTTGCCCGAACACGTGCATCCTTCATCGCAGATAGGCAGCGTGCATACACCGCGGTAGTTACCAATGTACTGGGAACCCCCAGGTCGAGTGCGAGCTGGCTCATCCATTTACCGGTACCTTTGGCTCCAGCTTTGTCCATGATCTTGTCGACCAAGTACCCACCTTTGCCTTGGTCATCTTTGACGCTGAAGATGTCTCGAGATATCTCGATCAAATAGCTCTGTAGTTCGCCTTTGTTCCAATCGGTGAAGACATCGTAGAGTTCATCGTTATTCAGGCCGGCTGCTTCTTTCAATAAATAGTAGGCCTCGCAGATTAACTGCATGTCACCATACTCGATCCCGTTGTGAACCATCTTTACATAGTGACCCGCACCGCGAGGACCAACCCATTCGCAGCAAGGAATGTCGTTGTTGGGCCCAACCTTGGCCGCGATCGATTGGAAAATCGGCTTGATCGTTTCCCATGCGGCTTTGCTTCCTCCGGGCATCAAGCTCGGACCTTTGAGTGCCCCCTCTTCACCACCAGACACCCCGGAGCCCACGAACAGCAACCCTTTACTTTCTACATATTGAGTACGACGTTCGGTGTCAGCAAAATGGGTATTGCCACCGTCGATCAAAATGTCACCGGGTTCCAAGTGCGGCAACAGTTGCTCGATAAGATCATCAACAGCCGGGCCTGCTTTGACGAGCATCATCACAAAGCGAGGACGCTTCAGATTCTTGACCAATTCAACGATCGAATGGCAGCCAACGAAATTCTTACCCGCTGCTCGTCCCTTGATCAGCTCGTCAACTTTGTCGGTAGTTCGGTTGAAAACGGCGACTTTGTAGCCACGGCTTTCTACGTTGAGGGCAAGATTTTCACCCATGACAGCCAAGCCGATCAAACCAAAATCGCAAAGGTCACTCATTTGATATCAAAACTCTATTGGTGAGAGAATGCACGGGAAGAAACGCTGGCAAACACCAGAGCATCTGCTACTTCTTGCAATGGAACACGAAACGCTGCAGGGAGCAAGCTACACGGAGTATCCAAAAAATCTGTGCGGATTTTAGTCAGAATAGGAGATCTGAGCAACTATCGCCAAGACTGATCTTTCCGTTAGTCGGATCGATTTGATAAGACCCCATATGAGACGAGGTGAACTTATTGGCCCCAAAAAGGTCGGGCCTCAAGTTCTAACGGTGATTATAACGGGATGGATCCAATCAAATGCACAATCCGAGAATGAGATCGATTGTACTAATATCCAGTGGTGTGATTGGAATTGGAGCCATGATCCTTTTGGCAATCGCCCTCGCACAGCGCGACGCCCGGCACGAAAACAAGCTGGCAGGCCAGACCGTTGGCTCGTTTCAACCCAAGAAAGCCCAAGGCATTCCGCTGGATCCTGATTGGGAGAACCAAGCTTGGCCGCCCGCCCCCACAGTCCGCGGAAATGACACGCCCATCGGCACGTCGGCTCCATCAAGCAGTAACATCGGCAAGGATCGAAACAACCCGTTTCGCTCCCCATCCGCAGCATTAACCGCCTTTTCCAATCAAAACCGAAGCGGAGCACTGGCCGAACCACCTCCACTCCAATATCGACCTTTGTCCGGATCCAATTCGCTTGCTCGCCCAGCAGGCGTCCCTCCCCAAGACGAGTCGGCCAATCGATTAATGCCTATGCCGCCCGCGTCGCTATCTCCGGCGCCCAACAACCTACCTAAAGAACTTAACTCGTCTCCTGTGAGCGAGCCACCAGCGGGCCTCGCGTCTGACTCGCCTAGTGGCCTTTCCGGATCTGGCTCCAACGCCGCAAATGATTCACTCGCAAACTCTTTGCCGGAATTGCCAGCGTTGTCGAAACCACAACAAAATACTCCCGCCCCAACTGATTCCCTCCCCCCCACACTCCCTAGCTTGGGAGGCTCATCGAGTTATGGGAACGCACCGAATGGGGGAGGCACATCGAGCCTAGGGCCTAAGATACCGGGCAATGAGAACCTATCACAGATGCCTAGCGTTATCCCAGCCCCCTCACCATTCTCCAATTCCTTGGGGGCCTCCACTGCCCTACAGGACGCTCCCAAGCTGCCAACCTCAGCCGCCCCGCCGACCGTCCCTGCTCCCGCAACGGTTCGAATACAACCACCACAACTGGAGGGGTCGAACTACGCTCCCGACGGCCCGGGTAACCGTATCTCCGATTCAACTCCCGCATTGCCCACGGAGCCGCCTGTCACCAGCAGATCTACCCTTACCGTACTTAGTACTCCCTCCCCCATGGCCGGCACTCCTAGCTCAATAGCATCTGACTCAACGGGATCTAGCGCTCCAGCATCTAACGTTTTCGCCGGCCCAGGCGAAGTGCGTGCTGTTGGTCCATTCCGAGCATTCACTAGCCCGTCACCTGGCCTGAGACAGCTCGAGGGTGCTCAAAATCCGAATATCGAAATACAAAAGCGAGCACCAGCCGAAGTCCAGGTTGGATTGCCCGCTACGGTGACACTACTTGTTCGAAACGTTGGGAATGCGACAGCCTTTGATGTGCGAATATCAGATTCTGTCCCTAAGGGTGCTAAGCTAACTCGCACCAACCCAGAAGCCAAATCAGACTTGCAAGGCAACTTGGTTTGGGAGCTAGGACAATTCAAAGCGGGAGCGGAACAAGTTCTGACAATGGAGATTGTTCCTGAAACCGAAGGAGAAATTGGATCGGTGGCAAGTGTTCAATTCTCAGCCCAAGCCTCGGTTCGAACCATGAGCACTCTGCCCAAGCTACTCGTGAAACAAACTACAGCGACGTCTGTTCTCGGTGGGGACTCGGAAGTCATTAAAATCGATGTAGTAAACAACGGAACAGGAACAGCTCGCAACGTACGATTGGAAGCTGAGATTCCTCCCAACATGCGTCATGCATCCGGTTCTACCGCGCTAGATACGGATGGTATCGATTTGGCGCCAGGAGATTCCTTCCAAATGGAACTAGAACTCACAGCAGTCGCAGCGGGACCAGCGACGAGCCGTGTCAAAGCCGTTTCTGACAATGCAGCCCCCTTTGAATCCACTGCTACGATCGATGTGATTCAACCGAAATTGGATTTAGCGATTGACGGCCCACGATTGCGTTACTTGGAGCGTCAAGCTACTTACAAAGTCCAGGTCCAGAACACTGGCAATGCCATGGCCAAAGGTATTCGGCTCGTCGTCTATCTACCTCGAGGCTTGCAGTTCAATAGTGCGGCCAACGATGGAACCTATTTCCCTGAACAACATTCCGTGGAGTGGTATCTCGAAGAGCTCAACGCAGGGCGTTCCGCGGTTACGGAACTATCGGTACTTCCCATCCAGGAAGGAGACTTTGTCCTCCGAATGCATGGCACAGCCGAACGCGTTCGTGCTGATGCGATCGATAAAAAAGTACAAGTCGAAGGGCAGAGCGAACTAGCGTTTACCGTGGCAGACGACAACGATCCAATAGAACGAGACGGTTCGGCCACCTACATCATCCAGGTTGCCAACTCCGGAACTAAGCCCGATGCGGACGTGGCATTGGTGGTTGAGCTACCAGAAGGGGCAACCGCTGAACAAATTCATGCACCTGTGAATTATCAAGTCCAAGGAAAGCTGATTGTCTTTGAACCCATCCCAACATTACAACCAAGGGAGCAACAAAGCTACCGCGTGTCCGTGAGGCATTCGCGAGAAGGAGTACTCGTTATCAAAACGCAACTCAAGAGCCAAAATCGCCCCGTGTCTGTTGTCAAAGAAGAGAGCACGGAAGTCTACGTCGATCAATAATTTTGACGTCGACAAATTCTCAACCTGCCAACGCAAATGCGTCGCATCTCCTCTCGTTACAGGGCTGAAGCCCTGTAACGATCAAGCGAGAACATACCGAGCGTTGAACTCCCAAGCTACGATGCGATAGACGCTTTGTCTTGCTAGCCCCGCTTTTCCTCTGCTTGGACAATAGCAAGAGTCGTCTCAAACAAATCATTGGTGATCTTAAACTCGGGATGCTCCGACCGATATCGCTTGCAATGCTCTGAAATCAATCGGTACAAAAACCGAAAAAGATTCCTGGGCGTCTTGAGCGATTGAAACGCTGCAATCAATCTAGCGTCGGTTACTTGGGGATCGAATAACGACTTAGGACTCGGACCAGCACCGGCAACACCGCATGCTTTCATACGTGCGCCGAGCAAGTCATAAAGGGCCTCCCCCGTCCAATCAAACCCAGGCACAACATTTTGTTTATCGAGTCTCGCTCGTTCATGAAACTCTCGTGTTTCGCGATCGATGTAATATTGTAAATCGCTCGGCAACAGCAATTTGATGCCCAAGTTCTCGTGCTTAAGAAGTTTATTGTCGAGTAGAGGCCAGACAAGAAGCTTCATTCGTTCCGCTAAACCATTGATGAGGTCCGGCTCATCAACACGGTCAACAATAACGATCATTCCTGGATACCCAATAGACCGAAGCAGCAATTGGAGCTTCTCCAGAATGGCATAACGATCATCACTGTGCTCGGAAACAGGCAACGGCTGCTCGTCGAGCTCTTTGCGAGAAAAACACAACAGTAGATTGCGTAATTGACTCTTGTCTCTCGGAATCACTCGCAAATGGCGGCAGATGCGCCGGGCGAGCAAATGATATCGGACCCATCGATAACCGTACGCCCCCCAAGAGATCGCTAACCCAATCGCGGCCGTAATGGCCGTCCATTTGAGAGATAGTGATCCCTGCCAATACAGTGAACCAAAAAGCCCTAAAGTGACCAACGTCAAAACGACTCCCAAGACCAGCGGCCACCAAGTAGACAGGCTTCGAAACCCAAGCTTCTTCTTGACGGCATAAAATCGGTCCGCATGAGTTCCTGTTGGTGATAAATCGTAAATCGCTGTTAGCAACAACAAGTCACGACGTTGACCGCGATCCAATCGACTCGCTGTCGCAGGATCGATCGTGGCTGCTTCTGCGTTGAGTTGAGAGCTAGTTCCTAACAAACCATCTACCAACGGAGTTACAGCTTCGCAAAGAATGGCATCCATATGATCCCACAAATGAACCGATTGCAAAACCTTATCGGGGTTGGATTGAATTCGTCGCGATAGACCTCGCTGCAAAGGCCCTAGGTACGAGTTGAAGTCGTCGAGCTCCACGAGATAAACTCGATGTTGTGGATCATGGCGATTGTGATCCTTAATGTGCTGTTTCAATTGCAGTCGAATCGCAGTCTTGCCAGAACCCTTCGGGCCGAAGACGATCGAGGTGGCTGGCTGCTTGGCATCTCCCGCGACTTTGCTCCACGATGGGTGAAAGGTCCCGGATATGCAATGCTCACGGAATACAGCATCGGTTTGGGCATCTTCATCCGAAAATGGATTGCGAAGGAGATTGTGATGCTGCAAAAATTCTTGTTCGGTCATTATATCTGCCAATATTGTTTCAGTTGCAATTTCGGGAAGCCCCGCCTTTGAGGGCCCGTTGATTTCATGAGCCGTGGTTGCGCTAACGTCCGGTTATAGGCTGTTAACCGTGGGCTATCGCCCTGCGGCTGATTCATAACCGTGGGCTATCGCCCTGCGGCTGATTCAAGCGCTAGTAACACCCTAAGGAATGTAGTTTGGATTCGGACGCGGTAGCTTGGCTCCGTCGGACTGAAGTTTGTCGACTAGAAGCTTATCCATTTCCTGAACTCGTTTTGGAAACGCGGCTGCCAAGTCGTTAGATTCTGTCGGATCGTCGTTTAATTGAAATAGCTCCTGTTTTCCGTGCCAGTACTTAATTAGCTTCCACGGACCGCTCCTAAGGATGCTATAGGGGCCCGGATCGTGACGATAATGCGGAAAATGCCACACGAGATCGCTCCGACTCAGACTCTGGGATCCACCTGACTTGAGATGCGAAACCAAGGAAATTCCGTCTATAGATCGATCTTTGGGAGCTTGGGTACGACAGGCCTCAAGAATAGTGGGGAAGAAGTCTATCGACGAAACCGGAGCAGAACTGACAGAGTTAGCTGGAATTTGACCTGGCCAACACACGATCAAAGGGACTCGAATTCCACCTTCGTACGCGTACCCCTTGCCGCTTCTTAGGGGTGCGTTATCGGTCGGCTCCCCCTTGTTGTCCAATCCCCCATTGTCGCTAGTAAAAATCACAATAGTGTTATCTGTTAACTTCCATTTTTCCAAACACTCCCTGATACTTCGCATCGATTCATCAACCGACTCCACCATGGCCGCATACTTGGCGTTCTGTTTGGTTTTGCCAGGGACGTTAGAGTATTTGGCTTCAACCTGTGCTTGGGCTTGGATGGGTGTGTGGACGGCATAATGGGATAACTGTATGAAAAAGGGCTGATCTCTCCACGCTTCAATGAGCGATACCACTTCATCCGATTCCCGCTTAGTCAAAAACTCTCCCGGGTTTTTACCTGGCAAGTTATAGATACCCGCCTTGATCATAGGATTCGGGTGCATCGGATTGTTAAAAGGATCGAAGTACGAGGGTGGTTGACCATAATCACAGCCTCCTTTATTGACGTGATACCCTCGCTTCTCGGGATAGAAATCCTCATCGCCCAAGTGCCACTTGCCAACATATCCACATCGATAACCGGAACTGCTTAGCATGTCTGCAATCGTGAGTTCACTGGGATCAAGAAAGTATGGATTCGGAGGGCAAGAAAGGGATTGCTTGGGGGCGCTAGTGTATTCTGTAGGGTTGGATGTTATGGGTTCCTGTGAAGCTCGTTGAAATCGAGACCTAATCCAGTCGGTAACACCCAAACGGTGAGGATAACGACCGGTCTGAATGGCAGCACGCGTTGGTGAACAAACGGCACTGGCTGCGTAGCCATTAAGAAATCGAATCCCCTGGACCGCCAAGCCATCGATATGGGGCGTTTTGTAGAACTGTGAACCTTGGCAAGATAGATCCATCCAACCAAGATCGTCGACAACGACAAGAATCACGTTCGGCTTATCGTCAGATTGATCTGCGGCCTTTGTGAAACCGGGATTCGCTAAAACAGCAATAGCCCAGCCAATGCTGAATAACTGTATTAAGGGAGAGGTATACATCGGCGAACTAGGAAAGCTCTTAGTGGAAATAACGCGATAAACGATTGCAGGCCCATTGTAGCATGGGACAACGCGGATTCCGATGCAATTCTATGATCAAGGAAGCCATGCGATTACGAGGGGTGTGGCTATTCTCCAACAGTGGCAAAAGGCTTTCTCAGCGTTAAATGCGTGTCCCCATCGCGGATTTTCGACTCTACTAGACGCCAGCTGTCGACATCGCGCATCCATACTTTCCCAACTCCCCCAACAGGTCCCACGCCGTTGCCTATTACTTTAGGAGCGACAAAGCACTCGATTTGGTCAACGCATCCGACATCAAACGCTTGCCCGAGTAGTCGAGCTCCTCCCTCGATCATGACATTGGTAAAGTTTTGCCGACCACATTCTCGGAGCATCTCACAGAGTGAGTGTTCATAAAAAAGGGACAGCCTGAGAGCCTCTTGAGGTGCAGTTTCACGAGTAACGCCAGCTTGTAAGATCTTAGCCCCAGCATTCTCCAATTGCTTGATCGAACTTTGGTTCGCCGTTTGCCCAACGACAACCCACAGCGGTATCTCTCGCGCGGATTGCACCAATCGGCTATCCAGGGGAAGTCGAGCATGTTGATCCATGACGATTCGAGTTGCGATGCGAGCGGGCTTTGAATTGGAGTCGGTCTCATCTAGCCGGCACGTTAACATTGGGTTATCCGCCAAAGCCGTCCCAATACCGATCACGATGGCATCGAGGTTGGATCGGAATTCATGAACGACGCGACGCGATTGAGCATTAGTAATCCATTTGGAATCACCTGACGAAGTCGCGATGGCGCCGTCGAGAGACATGGCCCACTTAGCAATCGTCCATGGTAGCTTGGTGTGAATCCTCTTTAGATAAGGGGCGTTCAGTTCGCGAGCTTGATCTTCGCAAACACCAACCGTCACATCAATTCCGTTTTCCTTCAAAAGCTGTAGTCCACGGCCGCTTACTTCGGGATACGGATCTTGCATAGCCACCACAACACGCTGTGGACGCTTGGCAACAAGATATGGCGCACACGGTGGCGTTTTTCCAAAGTGGCTGCACGGCTCGAGCGTTACATAAACCGTTGCATCCGAGATATCGAGTGATTCCGGAATAGCGACTCGCTCGGCATGTGCACCGCCGAATACTTGGTGGTACCCCTGGGCGATCAGCTCGCCATGACGAACAACCACACATCCTACCATCGGATTGGGCTCGACATATCCGCGACCTAGCCTAGCTTGGTCGAGTGCCATCGACATCCAGTGAATGTCAACCGAGTCGTCCGAGCAAATTGCCCCATCTCTATTTTCGGACTGTTTCATTAAAGCCAAAATACTTTCTGCAGTGCTGGCGATTCGTTCAACTTCGTTTATCGCAGCTGGTCAGACGAAACACCTAGCAAACCGACCGTGTAGCCTTTGGATTTCAGAATCGAGGAAGCTTTGCTAGCGACGACAACGAGCATGATCAATGGGAGAAAGGGAACCAAACCACCAACGAAATACCCCAAGATCATGACGATAGCCATCCCAGAATCATAAAGCTTAGTACACAAAACAATGTAGCTGATGAGTAGCAATATCCCCAGTACAAACATGATCAATGCTGCAACAAACAAACCACCTAGAATAACAAAGTGGATCGGACCCACTTGGCCTTCTCGAGGATTGGCAACAGCAAACATGCTCGCGATTAAACCGACATAAACCGGAATCATGAGGATCACACCGAGGACTGACATGGAAAGCTTGCGATGCCAACTCGCAATACTTGCGATGTCTTGAGATCCTGAGTACCCCCGGCCGCGGGACGACGATGTCGCAGAGTAATTTCCTGCCGAATAGGGGTTCGCCGTATAGGCAGGCGTTTGCATGGCCTGACCGGGAGTTTGCCATGCTGCTTGATTGAGATCAATCGCATCCCAGGCGGATGCGTTTCCCGGCTCATTAATAGCATGAGCCCTATTCGATTGCGGTATCGCCATGGGGATAGCCACAGGTATAGCGGTTGGTATGGCTGCAGGTATAGCTGTCGGTATAGCTGTCGGTATAGCTGCAGGGGGCTTAGTCTTAACGGGAGATTTTGCGATGGACGGAACCGGCTTGATAGTCGGCGCAGCTTTTGGTTTTTCGGTCTTAAGTTTTTCAATCACAAAGACGCTTTGACACTCGGTACACTTGCCTTTGCGACCTTCCATTTCCGGTTTACCTTCAAAAAGGAATTTGCAGTTAGGACATTGAAATGGAAATGTATCTGACTCTTCTTCAACCTCTTGATCGTCATGCGAAAGCGTAAAGATATGGCCACAACCTTTGCATAGCCCGCGAGTACCTTCAAGCTCCGGAGAATACAGCAGAGTCGTGCTGCATTTCGGACAGGCGATCTCGGTTTTGCCACTGAACAAATCTGCGCCCGAATTGCTCTGGGTGTGCAAATTGCTGGGGGCTGCTAAAGACGACGAGAGTGGTATCGCGAGTAAAGCATTGCACGAGGGGCATTTGCACTTCTTTCCTGCGTTGCTGGCAGCGACACGAAGAGTTTTTGAGCACTGGCTGCATTCAAATTCGATGCTCATGAATATCGACCGGGGCAAAGGAGGGACAAGTTCAGGGGGTAGCGGCTTTTGGGAATGGGCTGGAGGCCCATTCTAGTTTGTTGGAGCGAGAACTCCAAACTCTCTGGCCAGATTGGCACGCCAATTGCATTTTCTGAGAAATCGTTGTTGAGGCTGCCACTCCTGATAAGCTCCGCTGGGGAGTGACAAGCCAATTTCGAGTTTGCTTCAGCC
Organism: Pirellula sp.; assembly: GCA_046318795.1. GTDB lineage: Bacteria > Planctomycetota > Planctomycetia > Pirellulales > Pirellulaceae > JBKCUI01. Next base: position 7,143 of record JBKCTT010000005.1, on the reverse strand, counting down.
AAATTTTCAGGAGATTCGGAACATGTCAAGATTTTTGAATTGTGCACTATCACCAGAGTCGCTGGCTGTTGTAGGCCGCGAATTGGATGGAATGTTTGAGCAATTATTTGGTGCTCCCCAAACTAATGCGAAGAGCGCTGAGAACGGGGCAGAATCGGAAAGACATCTCCGTGCCGCTGCCCACATTTGGGAAAAGGACGACCAGCTCCATGTGCATGTTGAATTACCCGGTGTGAAAAAAGAGGATGTCTCGGTGACGTTCCAAAACGGATCGCTTGTGGTCTCGGCTACGAAACATAGTCCAGACCTGGGAGAGCATAAGACTTGGCACAATACGATTGCTAGCGGTGTGTACAAACATCGAATCGCAATTGGTGACAAGTTCAATGCCGATTCGATCGAGGCAGCGTTGAACGACGGCGTTTTGAAGATTTCCGTCCAAAAGAAGCCTGAAGTTCAACCTCGCCGCGTTGAGATTCAGTAATCGGTTAGTTCATAAGCGATGAGGATTCGGGACCGTAATGACCGTGTTGACAGAATTGACGTGATTCAAGGTGTTCAACGGGGTCATTGCGGTCAATAACCCCGATCCAGTCTAAATTGGCCTGGTCGTCGACGAAACCATCATACCACTCCAAAGGGATTGGCTTATGCGTTGTCCGAATGATTGACAACTTATCGCACCAGGAACTTGTTGATCCTCGACAACTTCGCATACCTCTACACTTTTGACCCCTGGCTGATTGCGAAGTCGCTCGATTATGTTACGACAAACATGCTGTGTCGCCCCCTCAAAGACAGCCACAATATAGTCGTCTACGATGCTGACAATTCCTAACTGCGGCCAATAGCGAATCGCCTCATAAAGTTCTTTCGCGGAACCCTTGGGATCTGATGCGTTGATTCGAAGTTCGTAAATCCACATGACCGTGTCCTCTCCCTTGAACAGGACCGTCTTTTTTGCTCGCTTATCCCGACACAACCCTCCACACTGGAGGAATTGGCACTCGGCTCCCAGACGCGGGGAAACGATTCTTTGATGATCGAATCAACCAAGGCAGCACTTTCTGGGCCAGACGCAAAAAAAATCAAAACATTTAACGAAACACGCTCCGATCACCGATTTTTCAGGGGTAATGGTGGAGTCTCGATCGTGCTGAGACGAACCGTTGCGCATCCCAAACGAGCATTTTTGGCCTGCCTTTGCTCCCCGATGACACTCTTGCCCCCAACTTTCCACCCATAGTTCGGCAACGTGTTACAATAGAGGTCGGCGTCCTTTCCCTGCCTTCCCACCCCTCTCCCTGTTCAGTGCTCCTTCCTGCCCACCACATCCCATCCTTTCCCGCCTCGCAACCTCCCACCCAACTATTGGCCAGTTGCCATGAAACCAATGCGTCGTAGCAACGCTCCAGAACGGCTAAATGCGTGTTTCGATTTCCGCCAGAATGTCATGGCGTCTCGACGTAGTTTTCTACAAGCGGGTGCTTTAGGGGCTATGGGTTTAAATTTGACGAACCTCGCTCAAATCGCACCGACCTACGGCTCCACCTCAGATAACACAAGCCGCCCCAAACCAGCTAAGGCTTGCATATTTCTGTTCATGTGGGGTGGTCCGAGCCAACTGGATACTTTTGACTTGAAACCTAATGCCCCCTCGGAAGTGCGAGGCCCCTTTAAGCCCATTCCGACCCGAGTTCCAGGAATGGAGATTTGCGAACACTTTGTTGAGCTGGCCAAGAATACAGACAAGATTGCACTTGTTCGCTCCCTAACGCACGATGACCCTGCTCATCTTTCCAGTGGTCATTTAACGGTTACCGGAAAACTCGCCCCGGTTCTCAAAAGCGACGCAACACCTCCGAGCGACAAAGACTCGCCACATATCGGTTCCCTCCTAGCGAAACTTAGACCACCCAACAATGGACTCCCTCCTTTCGTCACGCTGCCCTGGAAAGCTTATCATCCAGCTGCACCTGGGGGGGAAGCGCCAGGGCAGCACGGAGGGTATCTCGGTGCCGCCTACGATAGTTTCCTAGTGGGTGGAGATCCTAATGCTCCGGATTGGAAGCCCGCTACCTTTTCCCTTCCCGCTGAGATGTCATTGGGGCGGCTCGAATCGCGGTACCATCTTCTGCGTTCGTTCGACCAATTCCGTGAGGACGCGGAAGCCGCAGCCCAAATCTCCGACCTTAGAAGTCATCAAGTCAAAGCCTATGAAATGTTGACGTCACCGAATGTCCGAAACGCCTTTGACTTGGGACAGGAGTCGACTGCCATGCGAGAACGATACGGGCGAAACATACATGGCCAAGGTGTATTGCTCGCTCGGCGTCTCATCGAGCACGGGGTTCCCATGGTTTCCGTTAACTGGCACAACGATGGCAAGAACTTTTGGGACACACACGGTGACAACTTCAATCGCCTCAAGAATGATCTTATCCCGCCTGCGGATCGAGCGTTGGCTGCGCTCCTAGAGGATCTCGACCAGCGCGGTATGCTGGACGAAACATTAGTAGTGTGGGTCGGTGAATTTGGTAGACGGCCCACTATTACTCCAGAGAATTCAGGCCGTGAACATTGGCCCTTTTGCTACAGCGGACTGATGGCAGGAGGTGGGATTCGAGGTGGCATGATTTATGGATCGAGCGATAGTAAAGGTGCATACCCGGATCGGAATCCAGTCCACCCTCAAGATCTCGGTACCACAATTGTTCACGCATTGGGTATACCAACCGATGCAACAGTTCAAGACCGCGAAGGAAGACCTCACCATGTTGCTACCGGCAAGGTGATTACTGATTTGTTTGCGTAAGCCGTTACTTTGATCAAGCCAAAACTTAATGAGACCGCTTATGGTAAACCTCTTCAAACGACGACCAGTCACTCGCAAGAAACGAAATATCTCGTTTTATCTGATTGCATCGGTCATGCTTGGAAACGCTTGCTTCTTTGGCCACGGCACATTCGAATCATCCGTGTCTGCTTGCCAGGAGGTTAGTTCCCCCACCGAATCGACCGAATTCTCTGCCACAGATCTGGAGTTCTTTGAGTCTAAGATCCGCCCGCTGTTGATAGAGCATTGCTATGAATGCCACTCAGGCACCGAGATCAATGGAGGGCTTTCCCTGGAAACACGCGTCGCTCTTTTACGCGGAGGTGATACGGGACCAGCTATTACACTAGGAGCAAACGCTTCGGAGAGCCTGCTTCTTACGGCGGTAGAATACAAAAGTGAGCACCTACAAATGCCTCCTTCGGGGCGACTCACGGACCATCAAATTGAGCTCGTCCGCGATTGGGTTACTCGTGGCGCACCGGACCCAAGAGTTGGCTCCGAAACGGATGGCTCGCAGTCCAAGCCTATCGCAGGCTTGAGTCTAGAACAAGGGAAGCAATTTTGGTCCTTTAAACCGTTGAGCAATCCCGTGCCACCTCAAGCTGGCGAAATGGCTTGGGTGCAAACACCTGTTGATAACTTCGTTCGCAGTAAGCTTGAAGAGCATTCCCTGGTTCCCGCGTATTATGCGGATAGGAGAACCATGATTCGGCGTGTGACATTGGGACTAACGGGCTTGCCACCGTCACCCGAAGAAATTGCCGAGTTTGAACAGGACGATTCACCAACGGCGTATGAAGATTTGGTAGAACGGCTTTTAGCATCTCCCCAGTATGGGGTCCGCTGGGGACGGCATTGGCTAGATGTGGCGCGTTACGCGGACTCCAATGGATTAGATGAAAACATCGCTTTTGGAAATGCATGGCGATATCGCGACTATGTCATCAAGTCGTTTAACGAAGACAAGTCGTTTCGGGAGTTTTTAATCGAACAGATTGCAGGCGATCTAGTCCCCTACGCCAACGAAGATACTAAAACAGCGACAGGATTTTTGGCGTTGGGAGCGAGGGTCTTGGCGGAACCGGACGTTGAAAAACTGTTCATGGATACGATCGACGAACAGCTCGATACGGTTGGTAAGGTCTTTATGGGCATGTCGATCGGCTGCGCTCGTTGTCATGATCACAAATTCGATCCATTAACACAGCATGACTATTACGCGCTAGCAGCAATCTTCAAAGGGACCCGGTCGTTTGCTGATGAACGGTATGGTGCCATTAAGTATTGGTATGAGCATGAATTCGCGGTCGCTGAAGATTCAGAAAAGCTCAAGGCTGTCGAAGCAGAAATCGCGGCAGCCAAGCAAGCGGCCGCGAGTTACAAAGCCGAAGCTTATGAGAACATTCGTAAGTCATCGCGAGCCAAAGCAGCGGACTACCTAGCTGCAGCAGCCCAGCTACCATTGGGCTCTACATTGGGAATCGTAGAAAGAGTGGCGTTACCGCTCGAGCTTCATCCTCGCATCCTACACTATTGTCGCATTCATTTAGAGAATCAAAAGGATTCGGACTTCTTCCGCAAGTGGCATGAATTGGCAGGCGATACCGATGCCATTCGGCTTCATTACAGCCAAATGTTTTCCGAGGTAGATGCTGCGTGGGCACACTCGCAAGCCGCAACTCCCCCCTCGCAGACACTAAGTGACCCTCGGCTGGAGCAAGCTCGTTTGGCCAGACTAGATGCGGCAGGATTTTTGGCTATTCCGCCTCAGCCCGAACACGCTTTAGATCCAGCTTCGCTCGCCAAGTATTATGAACTGATGGAGGTGGCACGCAAACGGGAGAGCAGCGCTCAGGACCGGCGAGGCGCGATGGGGGTCAATGAGTCGGTTGCGATTCGGTCTTTACCAATCCACATTCGAGGGAGCCATTTGAATTTGGGGCAACCGGTCGAGCGAGGTTTTCCCAAAGTCATGCAGTGGTCGGACGTGTCCCCTATTTTCCCTGACAATGCGAGTGGCAGATGGGAGCTAGCTAACTGGTTAACCGACACATCCCATCCTCTCACGGCGCGTGTGATTGTCAATCGCGTTTGGGGGTGGCACTTTGGTCGAGGGTTGGTGTCAAGCACAGAGAACTTCGGTGTTCAAGGAGAACGGCCAACCCATCCGGAGCTCTTGGATTGGCTAGCGAGGCGATTTATTGCTAGTGGTTGGTCGATCAAGGAGTTGCATCGATTAATCTTACTGTCCAGCACCTACAGAATGGCTTCGATGCACCAAAATGTCATAGAGTACAATAACCTCGATCCTGAGAATCGGCTTTTATGGAAGTTTCCGATCCGTCGTCTCGATGCTGAACAATCGAGAGACGTAGTCTTGGCGACATGTGGACGGCTTGATTTGCGATTGAATGGCAAGTCTGTACCTCTGAGAAATCGGCAATTCGTATTTGATCACACATCGATCGATCATACAAAATACGATAGCCTTAGACGCGCGACTTATCTCCCGATCATTCGAAACAATTTATACACTTGGCTGGAGCAGTTCGACTATCCCGACCCTACCATGCCAACTGGGAACCGAAATCAAACGACGGTGGCGCCTCAAGCCTTGCTTTTAATGAATAATCCGTTAGTACTGGAGTCGGCTGACGTGCTCGCTGATCGAATCCTATCTCGATATAGCGACAATACAATTCGCATAGATCAGGTTTTCCGAGTGTTGCTAGGCAGGCCGCCTAGTGAAACGGAGTCTGAATCCTGTTTACGGTATCTACAAAAATCTGGCGAGGGGACTGATCTAGCGATCATTCGAAAATCTTGGGCGAGTTTGGTGCAAGCGATCATGGCATCAAACGACTTTCTTTATGTGAGGTAGATATGTTTCGTTCAAGAGCTCAGTATGACGTCGAGGTACGGCAAACAATAGAGTTATTGCATCGTAGACAATTGCTCAAAAGTAGCGCCCTAGGTTTTGGACATCTCGCTTTTGCTTCGCTACTCTCGCGAGATATTGTTCAAGCGAATCAGCCGTTTGGCGACCAGCATGCTAGTGCTGCCGAGTCAGGGGCGAGGTCGCCGCTTGCACCCAAGGCACCACATTTCATCCCCAAGGCGAAGCGAGTGCTTTTTTTGTTTATGAAAGGGGGGCCGTCGCACGTCGACACGTTTGATCCCAAGCCGTTGCTGGACCGTGATAATGGCAAGCCACTACCGTTTGCTTTACCACGGGTTTTATTTGCAGCACAAGGCAATTTACTAAAGTCGCCTTGGAGGTTTCGACAGCATGGCGAAAGCGGCTTGCCGGTTAGCGAGCTTTTTCCAAACGTGGCTAAGCATGTTGACGATTTGTGCATTCTGCGATCCGTGCATGGGACCAATCCCGCCCACGGAGGTGCAGCCCTCAAGCTTCATACGGGAAGCGATCAGTTTGTTCGTCCGAGTATGGGGGCATGGGCGATTTACGGGCTAGGCACAGAAAACGAAAACTTGCCGGCATTCGTTACCATTTGCCCGACCTTGGCGCATGGTGGGGTCAACAACTGGGGCTCTGCCTTTTTACCCGCTTACTGCCAAGGAACTCCGATCGGCAATGCTAGTCAACCGTCGAGCACCGCTCAAGTTCGCGATATTACCAATCCAATTTACAGTTTCGATCATCAGCGGCGGCAAGTCGATTTGATTTCGGAGCTAAGTCGTGCCCAGTTAGGCGCAGGCGTAAATTCAAGCGAACAAGCGATACTTGCAGGACGTTTGGAGTCTTACGAGTTAGCGTTTCGAATGCAATCATCGATGCCGGAGGCACAGGATTTGGCGTCGGAAACGGAAGCCACACATCGCATGTATGGAGTTGATGATCCAGTGACCGCCAATTTTGGACGACAGTGTCTCATGGCAAGAAGACTACTGGAGCGTGGGGTTCGGTTTGTGCAGGTAACCCATTCCGACAGTGAAGTTCAGTGGGATCAGCATTCGGATTTGTATCAGGGGCACACCAAAAATGCAGCGGAGGTGGATAAGCCAATAGCGGGATTGTTGCAAGATTTGAAAGACCGAGGTTTGCTGCACGATACTTTGGTTTTGTGGGGGGGCGAGTTTGGCAGAACACCCACAGCGCAGGGAACGAATGGACGAGACCACAACCCGCATGGATTCACCATGTGGATGGCAGGTGGCGGCGTTAAAGGAGGAATAGCCTACGGTGCGACCGACGATTATGGCTACTATGCGATGGAAGACAAAATGCACGTCAATGACTTGCACGCTACCATGTTGCATTTGCTGGGTCTCGATCACGAACG
>JBKCTT010000004.1:0-7834 GCA_046318795.1 Pirellula sp. | reverse complement strand
AACGTGCGTCTGGTATGCGTGACCAACATCTGTTGCCCGCAACATTCGAGAGTCGAGATTCTAGGTCTCATGGCGCACCGCCCCCCATCCCCCCCTGCGTACGGCAGGACAGATCAAAACTTCTGGACGGTCGGACTCTCTTGTGAGGAATCGACGCTTCGGTCAACCGCTTCCTAGGGAAAAAGCTCTTAAGGTAGCTTGACTCGATAGGGGACCTATACGCTCTCCTGCCGTCCATTCTATGCCCTCCCTCGAACAATACGACACAGCCATCTGAACGCGGCAGACGCGACGGCAGATACCTTGCTTGGCTCGTTAAGAATCAGTGCGAGTAGTAGTGTAATTTCGGAAGTGCTCATGGCTTGCCGACCTTCATGGTTGCGTTGACGATTTCCGCAGCTTCTCGCAGTCGATATCGTGCACTGTAGAACAAAATTCCTCTCGCAATCTTTGCAGCCGTCTCGTGATCGCGACCAAGAATCATTCGATGCCCCTGAGCTATCCACGAGACGAATGAGGCTTGAACCTGCTTTGACGTCAACTTGCTCCTCCATTGCCCTAGCTCGAAGTCACTCCAACTTGCCTCGATGACTACGGCCGATGTCGCAAAACCTCTAAGCCGGTCTAGCTCTCGTTGAAATCGCTCGCGCTCAGAACCACAACATTGAACGAAGTCAGCAAGCGATTTCCGCTCTATGGCAACAACACTTTCCAACCCCTTCACCGAGTAATCGCCGGTATCTAATCCAGCGACCTGAACGCGGCATGGCGACAAGTCCCAAGGCGTTTGCTCCCTCGTGTCGATAACCACCGTTAAGTCCTCAATCTTCAACTCTGGCATGATTCCCCCCTCCCTAGGCGTAAAATTCAAAAAGTGCGAAAAACATTGGGTTTTTGCTTAATCTGTCTGTTCTGCCCATAGTTGCCCATAGTTTTGTGGTTAGGTGTAAGAAAAGCCCTATATAGGGAAGTAACCCCCAAACCGTGGGCAACCGTGGGCAACCGCTAAATTTCGACGTCATCAAGCAATGAAATTCCTTCGTAAACGGTGCACTTTCGGAACGCTCCCGCCTCTGGACGATTGCGAACAAAACGTCTTGCGAGTTCCTTTCCAAAACTAGTCTGGCTTAACTTGCCGCCCCAATTTCGGTATGCGGAAAACAACGTCGATGCCTTCACCATGCAATGCGAGCCAGTCTCGCAATTCTCAACAATGAAGTTCCTGATTTCGTCTTGGTCGCAACGGTATTCAGCTGTTGCCGCTTTGACGCAAGTCGGCTCGACGAATCCAAAGTCTTTGAAGTCCAGATACCCACTAACGAGCCAGTTAAGAATTCCTGCCCCCTCTTGCTCAACTAGAATCCTGTCGTACTCTGCGATAGGTGTAGTGACTTCGCGAAGATTTTGAGTGAACGGAATAAGTCGAATCCTTCTCCAAATCCCATCGTCGCCGCCAGTAATTTTGGGCAGGTAGTTTGTACTTAACCAAAATTTGTGCGTCCGATTGAACTGCCAAAAGTCCTCACCCATCCTGCGACACTTCACGAACCTGTCACCTGTCAACGCTTTAATTCTCGCTTCCTTCAGTGAGACGCCTTGTTCAGGCTCCACAACTGAGACAAAACGCTTTTCGTACAGATCTGCTAGTTCCGTGGGGTGAGTGTCGCGATTACCTAAGACAAGTGTTTCGCTGGCTTGCGTTGCGTACTCTCCAAGTATTTGCGATACCACCGAGCAAACGAACGATTTTCCGTTTGCGCCACCTCCGAATGCAATCGGAATGAAGGCTTCGCCGTAGTGACCTGTGGTGCAGTAACCAAGTACAGTCTGGACGTACTGAATAAGCTGCTGATCTCCTTTGAATATCAGTTTGATTGCATCCTTAAAAAGTGGGCAGTCTGCATCTTTATCGAATGACACACCTGCCAACTGAGTGAGGAGCAATTCTGGCTTATGACTTTCAAGTGCTCCAGATTCCAGATTAAGCACGCCGTTTTGCACGTTTAATAATCCAGGATGTTGATTTAAGTCCTGAACTGATATGGTCACTCGCTCATCTGCTCTCGCAAGTGCGACAACCGCATTAAGTGTTCGTTGATCGTTTGAACGACGGATGAATGTTGCGAGCCGTGGGAAGTCGCTTGACTTGCTATCTGAATTTACAAAGTCACGCAAGCCATCGAAAAGACTCTCAGCAAACTCTCTCGCAAGTCTTAGCGTCAACGTATTCCCTTGGTCAACCCGCCATCGTTTGCCGTCCCAAACGAGCCATTTTTGCCACTCTACAACGAATCGCAGTCGATGCTCGTTGCGGTCGATGAATTTCCGAGCCAACTCGTTATCGTTTCTCCGATTTTCTTCAATCAACCAAGATGAGGCAGAACAATTCAACGCATCTGTCGTTTGCATCGGTGCAAGCATCGGTTTATCTGTGGCGTCTTCCGTTTTCTCAACGAGCTCCAGCAGTTTCTCGCGATTCCCCCCAGCTTTTATCCAGTCGGTAACATCTCCCTTTGGTGGAAGTCCTGGAAGAATAACCACCCTGACTTGCGCGGCAATTCCTGCAAGTGAATCGACTATGACTTTTTGGTGCTCGAATCCTGACGGGTCGTTATCTGGAAGAACAGCAACTCTTTTTTCATTCAAGTATTGAGCATGTTCATTCTTCCACTTCTTCGCGCCCCCCGCATTTGTTGTTGCGACTAATCCAAGCGACTCAATCGAGTGAACATCTTTTTCGCCCTCAACAATAAAGATCCAATCGTCTACACTTGCTTTGAGTATGGAAGGTAAACGATAAGGAACTTGCTTAACTCCCTTGGTTGACCAATCCCAACCACCCCTGCCATCTGGTTTTCTTTGCCGAAAGTCTTTTGGTTCAAACCGCAACACTTGGAAAACCAGTTGTCCATTCTCGTCAACGTAATCGTAGGTCGCGACAATAGTAGACTTCGTTGTAGGCTGTTGTTTTGTCTCTGGCATCAATTCCGCTACCTTCATTCCAATGGAGCTACAGACTGCCTCGACGGTGCAGCCTGCGAAACAATTTACGAGTGCGCGCCCGTCGCCACCTGTTGAGATTGAAAGACTTGGGTTCTTATCTTCGTGCGCTGGACAAAGGCTTTTCCATCTTCCACCGCTTTGCGTAGGACGGCATCCCGCCTTCTCAAGCTTTGCGACTACTATGTCAGTAATGCTCATTGCTGCACCTCATCGTCCAGCAGATCATCAGTGCAAAGACTCAATCCGATGAGCGAAAACAACTCATCGCGGCATTGTCGGCAAAGCTCACAATCGCACTGTGGCAACGGATCGGTGCAGAGTGAACATTCACAATCTGAGCGCAGAGACTTGTTTTCGACTTCGTTGTCTGTCACAATAAAACCCTCCTTTGGTCGGTCGTAAATGATCGAATTGAAAACAGCCTGTGGAAACGCGGGCTGTATTCGTTTTAAGATGCGATTGCCTTCTCAGTTCGAGCGACAATAAAACGATTCAAGGCTTGCATTGATGTAATCCAGTTAGGACCAATCTTTGCCGCTTCTAACTTCACTCCAGATACTCCTCGCAAAATCCATCTTGTGAGGGTCGCTTTGTCCGGTCGCTGTCCGGTAATGTTCTGAATCTCGACTCTTGCTTGTGCAATGGTCAGCACATCTTCGCTAAGCACACGTCGAACAATATCTTCGGCTGTCAGTTTCATAAAAAAATCCTCGTCGGTGTTTTGGAACGCAACGAGGATTAACTTATTAAAACACGAGGTACTGTACGGGGTACTGTTTACTACCGAACGTAAGAAATTCAGTAACTATTTAGGGTCGGTCGGTTTTCCAAATTACTTCGCCACCTGCTTTCGATATTACAAAATCAAAACCGAACTCTTTCAATTTCTTGCGAGTGTTTTTTAAGTGCTTGTCTATTCCGTCATATGAGATTTCGCAGGGCCATTCCGATTGGATTTCCCAAAACGAAGGTGATTCGGTGTTTCGGATAATTCCGAAAATGATCCGTTCCGAGTTGGTCAATTTAGAGTAGATTTTCGCTGACGTGCTTACTGCTTCTGCGTTGTAGCCTCGCATGGATTTCCACTCAAACACAATCTGCTCCAACGCTTCATTTGTCTCATTGTCAAACGGCAACGTTCCACACTTTGCCATTCCAAGCAGTAAATTCGCAGCCCAGGTGTAATCGTCATCTTCCATTACAGATACCTTATTTCTTTTGAAGTCGCTGCCAGCCCAACCACCACGAATAAGGTGACGTGGTGATCGGACCAGCACGGGGTAGCTACTCCCCTCACGACTATGATTAGATTCTACAGTTTCGGCATTACTTGGGCAGCAGCAACCGCTTGCCTAACGGTAGCTTGGCTGTATCGCTGTGTGGTTGCTAAATCACTATGACCTAACAGTGCCTTTGCATTTTCCAGTTGCAAAGCTTCCGCAACCATTGTGCCGACTAAATGCCGGATTTCGTATGGTGTCCACTGTGGCACTCCAGCCTCTTTTGCGGCTCTCTGGAGTGCACGACGATAAGAGTCTTTGGTATAGCAATCTCCAGGCGTTACGGCGGGGTTTTCCTTTGATCGATCCATCTGGCTTGGTTGCACCTTACTTTGTCGCGCAGCTCGTTTTTGTGTGTTATGCCAAGCGACCGATTCCTTGGGACTAAAACAAAATGACTTTGCACCTCGATTCATGTAATCTTCCAACGCTGACCGAGCATCCCCAAGGATCGGAATAATACGCTCCTTGTCTTTGTTCGTGTTTTTGTGTCTGGATGGAATGTAAAGCCATTCAGGACCAGTTCGGTCAATGTCGCATGGTCGCATGATGCAAAGTTCACTTGGTCGCATGCCAGTGCCAAGTTGCACACGCAACATTGCCCTAAGAGTTGGGCTAAGCTTTTCCGCTGTGGCACGTACGTGTGCGATATTGACAGGCTTAACAGTTCGCCCCTCTTTTGCTGTTGTCCTGCCCCGCAGTAATGGTGGCAGGGTTTTCAGTCTGCGATGGACGTCAACGCTAACCTTTTCTGCACTTACCGCCCACTTGAACATCCGAAAAACCAAGTTCGTCAAAGTGTTAACGTATCGTCGGCTGACTCCGGTTTTGACCCACTTTTCGCGAACTTCCTTTAAGAGGACTGGACCAAAATCTTTTGCTTCCACATCTCCAGCATGCTTACGAACATCTTCACAAACTCTCTTGATTTTACGAAGTGCTTCTGGGTCGTTTTGATAATAAGTCTCGCAGTATGCCACATAGCCGTCCGTGACGTGTTTTACACAAACAGGCTCCTTTGACAGGTCAATAACAGGCTGGACCTTTGCAGGCTCAATATCGAGGTTCCTGATGCATTCCGGTGTCATTTCGTCCGGTAGCTTAAAACCGTTATCTTGATATGCCCTAACGAGTACAGCGTATTTCGCGAACGACTCCGCTGAATTGTGTTTCCCAAGATAGAACGTCACGCCATCAAACTTGGTGATAGCCTGCCCACTTAGGTGATAAGAGATAGCTGGTGCTTGTGCTTTTGGTCTTGGCATTTCTGCGACTCCTTTGTCTGTCGCTCATCCACCGACGTGCTAGTCAATTAGCACGGGTTTTGGTGTATGAACTTCAGGAAAGTAATGTCGCTCAGTCGTAGTGACTGGTACGCAAACTAGCGTCCGACCTGGAAAAACATTGGTAAAGCTGACAGTACCCCCGACAGGGTTCGAACCTGTGACCTCAGCTTTAGGAAAGCCGCGCTCTATCCAACTGAGCTACGAGGGCAACCGAACCGATCGCGAACCAATAACCCGAACTTCATCCAAGCTCACTTGCACAAAGCTGGGTTTCTCGACAACCGACTACCCCAAGAATAACATCTGCCATCTTGATGTGTCAACGATACCAGGCCTAGCTTGTATGCTAAACTGCTGGACATAAACCTACTAACCTCCCGCCCCCAACGGCAAACATGTCTAATAGCTTCCAAAACCAAGATGCCTCGTTGCGAATCCTGGATGCCAATCTCAATCGATCTTTCGAAGCTCTGCGGACACTCGAGGATATCGCTCGTTTCTCCGATTTTGCAATCCTACAACATCGCTACAAAGAATTGCGACATGCCTTGAGGGCCGCTGCCTCGAATTGGGATTCCGCCGGGATGCTTGCTAGTCGGCATGCAGAAAACGACGTTGGGAAAGATTTCAAACTCCCAACCGAAACACAGCGAGCCGCGGGGCTTATCGATATCGCATCGGCTGCGGCAGGACGCATCCAAGAATCCCTCAGGTCCCTTGAGGAGATTACCAAGTTCACGTCCCCCGCGACTAGCCCCCAAATCGAAGCCATTCGCTACGAAGTCTACGATCTTAATGCAGCGTTATTGTTGAAACTAAAACGGGACATCGCCTTTCTGCAAGCGTCTAGGCTTTACGTTTTGGCCGATTGTGGATTGGAGCTTGCCGAGTTTGTTAGGCGTATCGAAGCCCTATCACGCGGTGGCGTCAGCTTGATCCAGATCCGGGATAAAACTGCTGAACCTCGGTGTCAAATCGACTACGCTCGTGCTGCCATAAACGCCGTCGACGAATCTCGAACTCGGATCATTATGAACGACCGAGCTGATTTGGCCGTCACGATCGGGGTTTACGGTGTTCATGTCGGGCAAACCGATTTGTCGGTCATTGATACCCGCCGATTGGTTCCCAACCCAATGGTCATCGGTCTGTCGACCCACGATGTTCAGCAGATCGGAGGAGCCATCGAGTGCGGGGCCGACTACATTGGTTGCGGCCCGACGTTCCCGTCAACGACCAAATCGTTTGATGAATTCTCCGGGCTCGACTTTTTGAGGTTGGCGGCAGAGCGTTTGCAGGGGTCGGGTTTGCCGGCCTTTGCGATTGGTGGCATTCAGCTAGCAAATGTCACGGAGGTGGTTCGTTCCGGGATTCGGCGCGTCGCGGTGAGTCAGGCTTTGTGGCGTTCCCAATCCCCGGAGGACGACGCCAAGCGTTTCAACGAACTTTTGACCTCTTAGTTTTTGAGACGGCGTCGTCAGGGAGTGAGAATGAGACCGCGGATGATCGGTTTTGGATGTTTTCCTTCAAAATACGGCCTACCGAGCCGGTTCAACCTGAGAAAAACTGGTGGACCGGGCCGTTTTGGTAAACTTTTCGGAAAGGAATGGTAATCAAATGCCGAAACACTTAATCTCGAAAAAGGTGGGAAATTCGTCTTGGCCTGCCAAATTCGCCTAGACCAAGCAAAAATCAGGCGTTACTATTTTTGGTCTTGGAAGTCGCGAGAAGCGAGTAGAAAGTACAACCCATTAATGACTAGATACGAAAAAGTCGGAGAGAGTGCATGGTAAAGTTGTTGGTCCGCGACCGTGAAACGATTCAAGAAGCTGTGAGGCGTTTCCGAAAACTAGTCGAGAGAAGCGGACTGAAAAAGGAAATGCGACGTCGCGAATTCTACGAAAAGCCGAGCGAAATCAAGCGTCGCAGCAAGCAACGTGCAGAACGACGTTCACGTCGGATGCGATTGCTAGGCATGTAATCGGAATTGCACCAGCAAAGCAGTTGGTTCTTTCGCGGTTGTCATTTCGGGTCGGTATTTGGCTGACCTCCCGCAATTCAAAAAAGTTCGGGCGAATAGCTCAGTTGGTTAGAGCGCCACTCTTACAAAGTGGATGTCGGGGGTTCGAGTCCCTCTTCGCCCATTATTGACCCTGGTGATTGTTAAATCTCCAGGGTTTTTTCGTTTTGGTCTTTGATGGTGTACGCTTTCAAGTAGTGAGAACAGCCAGAGGGTACAGCATCACAAGCCACAAGCGGACACAA
>JBKCTT010000003.1:0-9910 GCA_046318795.1 Pirellula sp. | reverse complement strand
CGGTCAGGTATGCAGCACTGACAGTTAGGTATGAAGCACTGATTAGCGGCCTTTCGGTGTCGATGGTATCCAAATAGCGATTTCAAAAAGTCGCCACCATTTGCGCGTGCGCATAAAAGCAGACATAAACAGATCGAACTTAACACCAGTGCTTTTTTAAGAAGTCCACTTGAATTCCCATCGCTACGGCGAGCAAACACCACGTACTCCGGTTTGAAGAGACTGCGTAGAAAACTAAAGCGATGGTTCTTCATGATGTAAACTTGTGGTAGACAATTGTACAATATCAGTGGCAAATCAACAGTCGTTCTAATTTCTGTGGGTACAGCCGCATTCTATTTACGTTTGGCAAACGTTTAAGATTGTCCAACGGTATAATTAAGAGGTCGTAGCTTGGTACTCCACGAAGACCGACAGACCGATTGTCGACACATTCGCGTCAAACAGATGGTAGCACAGCTTGCACTTAAGTGGAACTTCTTGCATGCATTTTTTTGAAATCTGTCAAGGGTGATTTCGATTGTCCAGTTTCGTTAGCGAGTAAATATCAGTAGCCCGAGCAATGTCTGCACGTCAAAGCGGACGACGAATCTCGCCATTGAGGTACAAGTCGGTTGAAACCGTGTTACGGAAGAAAGGCGTTCGAAGTCGTGCTCTGCGGAATCGCAGGTGTCTTGGTCGCCACTCTGGCGACAACTACAGGCGACAGAGAACTCGATGGTCACGCGTTTAGAGACGTGACGGCGGTCGAAAAACTTGATTCCGGGCAGCGGGGAACTAATCTCAAAGCCTAGCACCCATGTGCAAATATTCCGCTCCGCCCAAGCTTTTCTCGGTAAATCCACGGTTTCGACGATTGATCTGCTTTCGCTGGCATATACACGTCACTCATGCTCGTCATCGCCGGCTCTACTAGCAAGGAGCTGGCCCGCCAGGTGAGCTACCTCAAGGCCGAAAACCAGATCCTCCCCTACTTGCCCCCTTCGCCCCGCTTCGGGGAGAAGGGCTGGGGATGAGGGGCTGGCTACTACCTGGAGGACGCCGTCGAGCTTGCCGAGCAACGTGATGATCTATCACCACCATCCAAACGGAGACGTAACAATTGTAAAAAGGGTGACAGCGTCAAGTTGCTGTTTCGCTTTGCGGCGGAAGATGCACCACGCGAGGATATCGTCGCGTTCACCTAGCTGTGCGAAGCAGGTTTGCAACGAGCCATCGCCTGACCGCTGCGGCTTTGCTACGGGTGTCTCCCGATTGAACGCTAGGAAGTTAATCACGCCCAATACATCAAGCGGCGAGACCCTGCCATCACCGTTAACATCGTACCTGGCGACGTCGTCATCCAGGCCGGATTCCCGTTGTGAAATAAATACATTGATGATGGTAAGTGCGTCGCGGGCTGTCGTCTGGCCGTCGGTCGGCAGGGACGCTACGCCGACATCACCAGCCATGAGATTGCGTAGCTCGAGGAATTGCACGCCAAGTCTTCTCGTTGTTCGTTCAATGCGTTTTCTCTTAGGAAAAGAGACAAGTGGTTTGCGGACGACTACGTTTGTCGCCGAACAAGTTCCGCCCGGCTTTACTCATTGTTCGAGAAGCACAAAGTGTGACCAAACCTTTTGTTTAGCAGTTAGCCGCAGTCGTACTCGCGAAAGCCAGGCTACGCCTGCGGCTGACTGTTAAACGACTGGAACCGTGTTTAACGCCGTTCGGCTGAATCGATGTACGATTCCTGCTGAAACGTCTCCGATAAATAGGGAATCTCATCAGCAAATTCCGCGATGATCCGCTCGATGCCTTGGATACCTCGCACGGGAGGCATGGTCAGTTCCATCCGCAATACCACACCGGTTCGCGGGTGCGGCCATAACTTGATCGTCCTCGGTCGGCGCGGATCAGGAATTTTCAATTTGGCATAGAGCGGTTTGGTTTCGATAGACTCGCAACCAGGGATCGGCTCGAGTGACAAAACCTCGACTTCATAATTGTCGGGCAGCTCCGTGAGCAATCGGTTGAAATTCATTTGCCGGGCCGTCACTAAATTGAGGAACATCTCACGAGGTTGACCGACGTCATCATCGGATGATCGCCAATTCTGGTCACCGAACAGAATCCATTGTTCGTTGCCATCGCTGCCAATCAACGCTGGTTGCACCGGCAATGTCGGCATGGACACCACAAACTCATTGCTGGAATGCGTGGTCAAAACGGCTTGGCGCGTGAACGTCATCCGTCGTCGGCGGCCTTCCAGCGTGACTTCGTAGACTCGGGTCACGTTTTGATCGAGTGTCGCGAGCGTGCGAGCCCAAGCCGCTTGAACTTCGTTGGGCTGAACACCCATCCAAACCGACATGCAAATCAAAACGATCGCCGCCGTGCTAAGCGTGATCCACCTGCCGCGTTGATGGCGAAACGAAGCCGGTTGGTTGACAGTGACTTGGTCGTCGAAACGGTCGAGCACGCGAGCGATTCGACCTTCTCGATGCTCATCCGTTTCCGAGCAGCTCTTCAGCATGCCGTGCATGAACTGCTGAGCGGCGATTGCTTGATCGCTAGCCGAGGACGCAGGCGTCGTGTCGTCGTCGATCCAGTCGAAATCGGTGTTTTCATTCATGACGACGCCTCCCGCAATCGGTGTTCGATGCACTCCAGCAGAGTCTCGCGGATTCGTTGCAGCTGTTTACGCACCGCGAATGGCGACTCATTCAATCGCTCAGCGATTTCCGTTGCGTTGTTATTGTCGCTGTATCGCCACTTGACCAAAGACCTCGACCGCGCGGTGAGCCGGTCGATGCAGTGTTTCAGCACCACGATCCGGTCGGCCCAATGATCCGCTTCGATGGTTTCGACCTTCGCGATCGCTTGGTCGATGAACACCGCGACCTCATCGCCGACCAGCATCAAGTCTCCGGCCCGTTTGCGGCGAGCGTTACGGACGAGATTTAAGGCTATGCCACGCAGCCAAGGTGCCAACGGTCGCGACGTGTCGAAATCGTCGAATCGTCGCCAAGCTGTGATCAGCGTTTCTTGAAACAAGTCGTCGACCAAGCCGGGATCTCGGACGAGCGAGCGGAGGTACGTAACCAACGCCCCTTCATTCTCGCGAACGAACAATTCAAACAATTTTCGGTTTCGATCTCGATCCGGCCCGTTCAACGATTTTCCTAATAATGTGAAACTCGGAGTTCTCTCTTATTATTGTCACTTTCCGCACAACTGTGACGAGTGTTCAAGATTTTGTGGAATTTCCGGTCACACTTCTTGCGATCGAGAAAATTTAGAGTAGCCGTTAGGTGCTTTCAATGGTTGACAAAAAATTTTTCCCTCGCTTCGTGATGGATATTGGATGCCGGTATTGAATCTTCGATCGCGTCTCGGCGCCGTGCTGGCGATTTTACTCGCGGCACCCGGTCTTGCTCAACACATTGAGGGCGATCTGGACTTGTTGGGCGTTAGCAACCGCATCTCAGACTGTGGCCGCCGTACCACGACGCGACGTGCCCCGAAAGCCCGGCGGCTCGGTCTTCGGATCGGGTCGCCGATGCTTCTTTGCAGGAACTTGTCACACTTGAAGGGTTTTTAACAATTGATAAGTAAGAATCATTCCGACCGACGCATCTTATTTCAAGGCGTTTCAACCATGACTGGCACCAACCCATGGCTTCGAGCATTTCTGGTCGTCTTGATAATAAATGGGGTCTTCTCACCGATGGCAAATGCCCAACGCGGCGGAGCCGATCCTTCGCAAGTTCTGCGACGTTTTGACCAAGATCGCGACGGTGGACTGTCTCAATCCGAATTCGCAAAATTCTCCGAAGCTATCTCTCGGTTTCGCGGCGGTGGCCTCGATGCCGGCTTGGTCTTCGGCCGACTCGACGCTAATGGGGACGGTAAGGTGACGGCTGACGAGATGAAGAACGTTCGCGGTGGGGGTGCCGAAGATCAAGATCAGCGGGCACGTATGGGTGCGGGAGGTCGGATGGGCCAACGTCAACAGCGAACAGGGCAGGCGAACGGACAGCCCGAAGTCGATCCGCAAGCCTTGCGATCGCTGAGTCTGGAGTCGCTCGATGCAGACGGCGATGGCGAACTATCAATGAAAGAGTTTCGCAAACTTGGCGATACGATTCCGCGACTGAAGGCAGACAATGTTTCCGGATTTGTATTTTCCAATCTGGACTCGAACAACGACGGAACGCTTGATTCGGCCGAGTTTCGTCGCATTTTCAGCTATGGCGGCGACCGCTCGATGCAGGATCAACCGTTCAACCCGATCGCTGGCAAGGTCGCCCGCAATCCGCTCCGCTCCATCGTTCCCAATAGCGACGAAAGCGATACAGAAAAACAGGAGCTGTCCGCCGACCAAATTGCCTTCTTCAACGATCGCATTCTTCCTATCCTTGAATCCAAATGCTATGCCTGTCATAGCGAAGGGGCCGACGCGATCAAGGGCGGACTGCGCCTGGATTCGCGCGACCACTTGAGAATGGGCGGTTCCAGCGGCGATCTGCTCGACACCGATTTGGAAAGCAATCTACTGGTGATGGCCATTCGTGGCGAAGGCATGCCGCTGATGCCACCCAAGCAAGCGTTGCCCGAAAAGGAAATTGCCGATCTGGAAAGTTGGGTCTTGATGGGCTCGCCAGATCCGCGACCGTCGCGACCACGACGCGAACTTGAAGCCGCTCCCGAACCGTCGATCGATATTGAAGCAGGTCGCGAGCACTGGGCATTTCAACCGATGCGACGAAGCGAGCCGAGCGCTCAACAAGCTGATGTTTGGTCGCGAACCGACATCGATCGATATCTGTTTGCCGCAATGATCGCCAATGGTTTACAACCGGCAGGCGACGCCGATCGAGCTTCGCTGCTGCGTCGCTTGTCGCTGGACCTTACCGGTTTGCCGCCGACGCCCAACGAGGTCATTGCGTTCACCGAAGATCCTCGCGATACCAACACGGTTTTCTCAGAAGCTGTCGATCGTTTGCTTGACTCAAAACACTTTGGCGAGCATTGGGGGCGGCACTGGTTGGACGTTGCTCGCTATGCGGAATCGAGTGGCAAAGACGTCAATATTTTTTATCCGTTCGCGTGGCGTTATCGCGACTACGTAATCGAGTCGTTCAACGCGGACAAACCTTACGATGAGTTTCTGACTGAACAGATTGCGGGTGATCTACTTCCGTCATCGAATGCGAACGACAAAGCGGAAAACTTGGTCGCAACCGGTTACCTCGCGATCGGCACGAAGTCGCACAGCGAAGTCGACCAGCGACAATTTTTGCTGGACGTCGCCGATGAACAAATCGATGCCGTCTCGCGAGGTATGCTTGGCTTGACGATTTCTTGTGCCCGATGCCACGACCACAAGTTTGATCCGATCGCGCAGAAGGACTACTACTCAATGGCCGGAATCTTCGCCAGCACCGAAACGTTGTTCGGCGGCGCACGCACGGTCCAAACCAATCGCACGACGGGGCTGATTGAATTGCCTCGTGCCGCAAAAGTCTCAACCAGCGAACCGCTGTCGGCGGCCGAACGACAATCGCTCGAGCGGCAACTGGAGATGATGAACCGTGGTGGCGCTGGCCGCATGAACCCCATCACCATGATCCGCAGCACGAACGTTAAAGCCAAGCTATCGCACTACGACGAAAACGGGCGACCGCTGAACCTAGCGATGAGCGTCCGTGATGGGCAACCGCTGGATATTCCGATTTTTCTTCGCGGCGAACTAGACCGACCATCACAATTAATCCCGAGAGGGTTTCCTGAAGTTATTGATGGTCCGAGTATCGATACGATTCGCAACGGGAGCGGACGATTGGAGCTTGCTCAGTGGATCACTGACAAACAACATCCACTGACCGCTCGCGTGATGGCCAACCGAGTTTGGCAACACCTATTCGGAAATGGACTGGTCACTACGCCAGACAACTTTGGAACGACGGGTAAACCGCCTAGTCATCCCGAGCTACTAGATCACTTGGCCTTGTCACTGATCGATCATGAATGGTCGATCAAGTCGCTGATCCGTCAGATCGTCACCAGCCGTGCTTATCAAATGGATACGCGAGCCGACGATCACAATTTGTCGATTGATCCCGACAACGTTTACCTCTGGAGACAAACGCGTCGGAGGCTCCCCGCAGAATCCATTCGCGATTCGATCTTGGTCGCCAGCGGTGCGTTTGATCGGGTCCCACCCGTAGGTTCGCCGGTGACGCGTTTCGGTGACGGGCAAACGCGTGTACTCGATCGCGATCTTTCCGGGACCCAGTCACCGATGTCCCAGCCGCAGTCAGGCATGCTCGCGGCACTGAGGAATCGGATGCAGAGCGATGGCGGTTTCGGAAGCGCTCCGTCGCTGGAGACCAAGCCTAATACGCGGTCGGTATACTTGCCCGTGATTCGGGATCGGACCGATCAAGTGCTGGACGCTTTCGATTTTCCCGATGCCAGTTTGGTCACGGGCAAGCGGGATGCGACTACGGTTGCTTCGCAGTCATTGTTCCTAATGAACAGCGCCTTCGTGATCGAACACGCCGACACGATGGCGAAGAATATTCTCAGATCGTCAACTTCGAAGCACACTCGGATTAAGGACGCGTTTCTACGCACTCTATCACGCCAGCCACGCAGCGATGAGCTCGCTGCGGCGAACCAATTCCTTTCGCAGTTTTTAGGTTCCGACGAGCTACAAGCATGGTCAGCGCTATGCCAGTCGCTACTGTCGACCGCCGAATTCCGCCACACGCGATAACCCAAACGAGCAGTCGTTTAACCGTCAGCGGAAGGCGTACCACTACTAACAATCGCGTACGACTACGGCTGACGGTTAAACGAACAAGCCAAAGAGAAATATCATGTTCACACGTCGACAACTACTTCAAACAGCTTCTTCCGGATTCGGCTACCTCGCGCTCGCGGGTCTGACTACTCGACCCGCGAGTGCGAACGAGCAAGACAATCCGCTCGCGGTCAAGCCGACTCATTTTCCAGCGCGCGCTAAACGCGTACTGTTCCTGTGCATGAGCGGCGGTCCGTCTCATATCGATACCTTCGATTACAAGCCAGCGCTTCAGGCCAATCACGGCCGCGAAATGTTTTTGCCGGGATCAAGATCCAGCTACGGAAAACTGATGGCGTCGCCTTGGAAATTTTCGCAGTACGGCGAATCCGGCCTGTGGATTTCGGATCTGTTTCCAAACCTTGCCAAACAGGCTGACAAATTGTGCATGTTGCACGGCATGCACACAAACTTCCCGGCGCATCCGCAAGCGTTCTTGGAATTGCACACTGGTAGTTCGCAATTCGTTCGGCCTTCGTTGGGTGCTTGGACTGTGTACGGACTTGGCAGCGAGAACTCGGACCTGCCTGGCTTTATCAGCCTCAGTCCACCATCCGGAAACGGTGGCAGTCAGAACTATGGCAGCTCGTTCCTCCCTGCGGTCTATCAAGGTACTCCGATCAACATGACACGGGGCGAGGGTCGGTTCGCGAACATCGCTAATCCACGAATGTCTACTTCTAAGCAAAGGCAGCAACTAGACTTCACCCAAACTCTCAACCAGGCAAACCTTCAACACGGCGGCGACGATCCTCAAGTCGACGGGATCATCGAATCTTATGAACTCGCCTTTCGGATGCAAGACGCAGTTCCCGAAGTCATGTCGATCGCCGCCGAGTCGGAATCGACGCGCGAAGCTTATGGTCTGAACCAAACCGAGACGGCTACTTTCGGTCGGCAATGTTTGATGGCTCGCCGGTTCCTGGAAGCGGGCGTGCGTTTTGTCGAAGTCAGCCATCATGGCTGGGACCAACACAGTCAACTCAAAAGTCAACACGAGAGCCACGCAAAGAGCGTCGACCGTCCGACCGCGGCGCTCCTTGCCGATCTCGACGCCCGTGGGCTCCTTAAAGACACACTTGTCTTGTGGGGAGGCGAATTCGGGCGCACACCGGTTTCACAAGGTTTCGACGGTCGCGACCACAATCACAAGGGCTACACGATGTGGATGGCTGGCGGAGGAGTTAAAACCGGCTTTAAGCATGGCGAGACCGACGAGTTTGGGCGCCAGGCGATCGCGGGTAAGCTGCACACGCACGACCTACACGCCACGATCCTGCACCTACTCGGCCTCGATCACACACGGCTGACCTACCCATACGCTGGCCGCGATTTCCGTCTTACCGATATTCACGGAAACGTGGTCACTGACATCATCTCGTAGACCACGGCCACGCCAATCACGATCTCCGGCAAAAGGATTTGTTGTGTCCCAAAAAAACTTCTCTCACTCGCACTATTAGGAATTTGTCTGCTGCAGACTGTTTGCGGCATTGGTAGACGTGCTCGAATCAGACGTCATCCGGTGGTGCCGGCACATCATCGGGATCCGTGAGTCCTTCGTTTACGTCCCCACTCATGAGCTTTAGAAGCTCTTCGGAATCAAAACCCAGGAGCGACAGATCGAATCCTGCCGTTTGAAGTTCACCAAGTTCGATCGGTAGCAAATCAAAATTCCATTCGTCCAGTTCCGAACTCTTGTTGTCGGCGATCCGGTAGGCTTTGATCTGCTGGGGAGTTAGATCTGTTGCGATGTGGACCGGTACCTTTTCAAGGCAAAGTTTCTGCGCGGCTTTGAATCGCGTGTGACCACAAATGATCACCCCATCGGTATCCACAACGATCGGTTGTTCGTTGCTACTAACCCGTCTTTTGTAACGACTTAGGCGTTTCGTGTTCGCTCGGGTGATTGCTTTCTGCCAATTCGTCGAAAACGAATCAGACCCTCTGGCGATCGTTGTAACCTCTTAACCATCGATCAACTTCGCCGGGGACAGATCGATTGGCCACCTGGTTAACAGAACATGCGGAAGGGGCGATTCAAATCGCATCGAGCCGTCTGAAAAGCTCAGCCGCGTCTTCGTATGCCGCACGTTGAAATTGTACTGCGTTTTCCCCAGCAGTTGAAGCTGCGCGACCAGCCCACACTGGTCCAACGGAATCAAATGTACGGAACTTGGCCCGCAGCAATTCCAACGCTTCCTTGCCACTGCCTGCCTGCGAAACTCCACGAACCTTCTTTGCCAAGTCGGCGATTGAAGGTTGGTAATGCTTCAAAACAAATGCAATGTCGTATGCGTCCTTATCTTTGGTTCGTTCATCCATCGCGATCGCCTTGATCAAGATGTATGCCTCCGGGGCAACCAAACGCGCGGTCACTTGATTGACGGAGCCATCTGGCATTCTTCCATCAACGGTGATCGTTTCGGATCTCCCCGTGCGAAAACGTCATCGGGAGCATGAATGGTTGGAGATGCCGCAGCTAACGCGGCAATCGCTTGGTTAAGCAGAGATTCGTTTGTTCCGATTCTTTTTCAACGATCGAATTCCCCAACAACAGCAACACCGACGAAAAAATGACCTGCGAAGGTGTGGTCTGCGGAATCGCAGACATCTTGGTCGCCACTCTGGCGACAACTACAGGCGACAGAGAACTCGATGATCACGCGTTTAGAGACGTGACGGCGGTCGAAAAACTTGATTCAGGGCATCGGGGAACTAATCTCAAAGCCTAGCACCCCTGTGCAAATATTCTGCTCCGACCAAGCTTTTCTCGGTAAATCCACGGTTTCGACGATTGATCTGCTTTCGCTGGCATATACACGTCACTCATGCTCGTCATCGCCGGTTCCACTAGCAAGGAATTGGCCCGCCAAGTGAGCTACCTCAAGGCCGAAAACCAGATCCTCCCCTACTTGCCCCCTTCGCCCCGCTTCGGCATTGGTCTCTACACAAAAAAGCCTGGAGGAGCATAGGTTTTTGCGAGATTGCGAAGTTCAGCGAGTGAGGTATCGTTCGTTAGTAGGCTCATCATGGACATCATGCAGTACCATCCCGCAA
>JBKCTT010000002.1:0-5734 GCA_046318795.1 Pirellula sp. | reverse complement strand
GGGCATCAAATACCTCGTTGCTGTTCAAGGATGTGCCCATTGGTGCTTGGAAAACCAGTGGTGCCTGGGAAATGGGAACGATCAGGTTGCATAACGTCGATCGATTAGCGACTCAAGCTGATAAAACTCAAACGACAAGTTAGCCGGCTGGGAAGCAAACGGCACGAGGCTAGTATAGTTGAAGATTTTCCACTGTCACCGGCCTTCCCTTAGCTCATCATTTTTTCTTCAAAATCGTTCGTTACCCTTCAAAAACCTATAGGAAAACGACATGAATATTCCTTTTGTGCCGATAATTCCGACCCCGCCTCGGTCCCCGGAGGAGGCTAAACGGCTCATGAGAAGCCAGATTTCGGCCGCTGACAACTGGGCTTACTTCGATCACGCGGCTGTAAGCCCCATTCCCAGAGCCTCTGCGGAAGCCATGAGGCAATTCCTTTCCGAAGCAGAGACGGATGGCGATTATAGTTGGCCAAGATGGGCGGCGGCAGCGCAAAAGTTGCGGTTGTCGGGGGCCGAGTTGCTACATTGCCAACCCTCTGAAATCGCCCTGATCCCCAACACAACCTTTGGCATAAACCTGATTGCCCAGGGGATGAGGTGGGAGACGCGACGTGGTACGCCCTGCAATGTTGTCGTGCTGGAGAATGAGTTTTCTAGTAACCTGTTGCCTTGGAATTGCTTAAAGGAGCAAGGTATCGAAGTCAGGCATGTACCAGTTGCCCACCATGGAGTCGTCGACCTAAATCAGATTCGCCGTTGTATCGATGCCAATACGCAGATCGTTTCCGCCAGTTGGGTGGGGTATTTATCTGGATATCGAATCGATCTTGGAGAATTGTGCGACCTAGTTCATGCGGCCGGATCGAAGCTTTTCGTCGATGCCATTCAGGGGCTCGGGGTATTTCCCTGTAATCTACTGGCGCTGGATATCGATTTTTTAGCCGCAGATGGTCATAAGTGGATGATGGGGCCTGAGGGAGCGGGGTTGTTGTTCATTCGGGAACGGAACCTTGATTTGCTAAGGCCCATGATGGTGGGCTGGGGATCGCTCGAGGGGGCTCATACGTTTAGTACTCAGGGCATGTCGCTCAAAAAGAATGCCTCGCGGTTTGAAGGAGGTTCGGCCAATCATATAGGGCAAATCGGTCTCGAACGAAGCATTCGAATGCTGCTAGATCTAGGGTGTCATTCAGGTGGAGGAGTATCTGGGACGGGGCATTCTGGGGATGGTTTGCTCGGTGAGACGGTATTAGAAACGGCATTCATCTTAGAAGAGCAGCTGAGAACCGTCGGAGCCATTGTTCACCGTGATCAGGCATTGGCCAAGCAATTTGGCAGTAGATTGACCGGAATCGTTTGCTTTGAAATTCCCAATTGTGATCCCACCGATCTCCGGAATCGACTTATTCGTGAGAAAGTCATGGTCAGCGTCCGTCATGGACGTTTGCGGGCAGCAGTCCACGCGTACAATGACACCAGTGACATCGATCGATTAATCCAGGTAATGCGAAAAAGCGAATCGACCTCGCGCCCTGTTTTATGAATATCATGCCTAGGGAAGTTGTTGATTTCGTGTCGACCGTGATTGACACGCAGGCGGTCTTCCCACGCCAAATGGATCTTTTCCCATTACGGTTTCAAACCCAATCCTAGATAAACATGAGCCAAGACATAACAAACAATCCGTATCGCTTTGAGTCCGGTAACCCCAACGCTTTTGAGCCAACCGGAGACGGAAAGCTCAAGCCCTTTACCAAGGCGATATTTATCATTCATTTGATTTTTGGCGCTCTGGGGACGGTTGGAGCGATCTTTGGAGCCATTTCGATCGTTCTTATGCCAAAGCTTCAGGAAATGATGAATGAAGCGGGCGTTGAAGAGGAGATAAATCTCAATCCATTCCCTGGGGCATATGTCCTTATGATCGTGATGATGATAATTTCTGGCGTCTTATCAATCGCCATGTTATGGGGAGGTATTTCTGGGCTCAACAAAAAACTGACAGGTTTGAATCTGATCAAGGGAGTGTCGGCTGTCATGGTTTTGTACAAAATGCTGGAGCTGCCATATAACGTCGTTGTTCAGTACTTTAGCTTTCAAGTACAAAAACAAAATCAACAGAAACAGCTGGAGAATAATCCCAACGTACCTGATATCGGCGCGTTCATGGACGTTGTTTTGTACGTCAGTATTGGGATGGGGGTAATAATAGCCATCGGACTTATGATCTTTTATGCACTTTGCTACATGCATCTCAGCAAAGCTGAAGTACGAGCCAATTTCCGCTAACCAATTGACCCTAAAAGTGACTCTGCAATCCAACATCGCTGTCTACACGGGTTCCTTTGATCCCGTCACCCTCGGGCATTTGAACATCATAGAGCGGAGTGCCAAGCTTTACGACACTCTGATCGTGGCGGTGGGAGTCAACTCGGAGAAGCAGTCTCTGTTTTCGACACAAGAGCGAATGGATTTATTAAAGCTTGTGACAAGTCATCTGCCTCAAGTTCGCGTAGAGTCGTTCGATGGTTTGGCTGTCGACTTTGTGCGGGGGAGAAATGCTAAGGTTATGGTTCGGGGTGTGAGGCCATTAACTGATATTGCGGGTGAATTCACCATGATGATGGCTAATCGGCAGCTCGATGCGGCCATCGAAACGGTTTTTCTAATGGCTGATGAGGAGTTCGCACACGTTTCGAGCTCGTTGATTAAGCAGATAGCGTCGATGGGGCATGGTCGCGCTTTGGAGCGATTCGTACCGAGTCAGATCATTGCACCCCTCATGTCCAAGATGAAAAAGTGACTCGTAGATTTCGGGCGACCGGCACGCTCCGTTCTCATGATCCGCACCAAGATATCCAGTGGTCGGGCGGTTCGGGGGCTTGGCTCTGGGGTTCCGACGGCTGCAAGTACTTGGACTGCGTCTCGGGGTACTCTGCCAATGTTCTCGGGCATTGCCACCCCGGTTTAGTTGCTGCGTTAAAAGACCAAGCGTCAAAACTGAGTTTTGCTACCGGTGGCGAATCAAGTCTTCGTGGCGAATTGGAAGAGAGCATATGTCAAGTTGTCGCTAAGAGCGCAGCCCATCATGATCAAGCTTTGAGCCAGCGCGATTCCCTCAAAGCATGGATATCCACCACTGGTGCACGAGCCATTGAGGTCGCATGGCGAATCGCGTTCCAGCAGAGAGCCGGTGGATTAGTCACCTTTGACTTGGGGTATCACGGCAGGTCGATAGCTACCTCCTATGTGAGTGATACAGCTCAACAAGATTGTCTGATGGTGGGTTCTTCGCCGGCTGTGAGGTCCTCGATTCCCTTTCCACGCGTTGAGGCTGGCTCGCAAGCATGTCTACAGGACGCGTGTCATGAAAGCCTAAAAATCTTTCAAGATTTAGTACGGGCTCAATCGAGCTCGCTATCAGCCCTTTTGTTGGAGCCTGCTATTGGATCCCGCGGGTACTACTTTGCACCAGCTGAGTACTTTCAAAGACTGGTGGAGATTGGTCGTGAGCATGGTTTGCTTATCATCTCTGATGAAGTTCAGATGGGATTGGGGAGGCTCGGCGGCATGGTAGCATCGTTCTCGCAAG
The DNA here is from genome assembly GCA_046318795.1 of Pirellula sp. GTDB lineage: Bacteria > Planctomycetota > Planctomycetia > Pirellulales > Pirellulaceae > JBKCUI01. Next base: position 2,139 of record JBKCTT010000002.1, on the reverse strand, counting down.
GGTGGTATCCCGATCTATTGGTGCTGGGCAAAGCATTGGGCGGCGGAATTCTCCCTATTTCCTGTGTGATTGGTTCGGCCGAAATGTTGGATCAGCTACCTGCTGGTTACGAATCGGAGACATTCGCAGGATCACCTCTAGCGTGTCGAATCGCGATTGAGGTTCTTCGAATCATGGAATCAACCGAAGTTGTCGAGTCAAGTCGTTCATTGCACGCCGATCTAAGGTCTTTTTTGGCAGCGAATCTGCCGCGAGACTCGGTGTGCGGTACTGGTTCGGCAACGGTCATCGACTTTCAAACCGCTGTAAGGAATGAAGCTGATCGTCTTTCGCGGGACGTGTATCCCCTCGACGTCGAGCGTGGGACCATAGCGGCTTATCGGTGTGCTAGGCTGATGCGAGAAAATGGCATTCTGGTCCATGTTACCGGTAGCCAGCGTGATAGAATTGCCATCATACCACCATTGAACATTCGTCCAGACGAGATGAACAGGGTGGGAGTAGAATGCGTAAACGCGTGGCATAGATTCGTGCGGGAGGCATTTAGCGGATTGCTTTAATCGATTTGCTAAAGTTCTTTAGATTTTATCGTTCCCATTTACTTCTAGTCCGAGGCTGATTACATGTTGTTGAGCGAACCCCAAGAGAGTCCTTACGACGTCAGGTTTCGCTTATTCGGTTTTCCCATACGAGTGACTTGGCTATTTTGGGCCGTGATTGCTGCGCTGGGATACGACAGAGCTAGGTATTTACAAGAAGCCTATTCGTTGAGCGGAATCGAGACGGAGTTCACCGTTATTCTTCTGCTTTGGGTTGCTGCAGGATTCTTGAGTATCCTGATTCACGAGTTGGGGCACACACTGGCATTTCGTTTTTTCGGCATTGAAAGCCATATTGTGCTTTATCAGATGGGGGGGCTAGCGATACCGGGTGCTGGACTGATTTGGGCTAAGCACGGCCTCAGGCAGAGGCTGTCGCATTCGAATCATTTAGTCATATCAGCTGCAGGGCCGGCGATACAGTTGCTTCTAGCCTTTGTCGTCGGAGGGATCGCTGTATGGGCCGGTTACTTCGTCTACGAGTTCGCACTGGTAGCAAATTGGTTGGGGATAAGTCTAGGAGAATTACGGGTGCCCCCCAACATTTATTTGTTTACGTTCGTCAAGTTTCTGGTGTCGACGAGTATTTGGTGGGCTTTACTCAATCTGTTACCCATACTTCCTCTCGATGGAGGCCAGATAGCTCGACACTTGATTGGAATAATTGGCAAGCGTGATGGTCAGTACGAAGCAGCGTGTCTAAGTGTAGTGGTGGCCATCTTGGTTGCGTTTTGGTTTATACGGCAAGACAGTTGGCTTCCGGCAATCTTCCTCGGATCGTTCGCCTACAACAACCTTCAACTCATGCAATCGAGTGGGCGTGGATCGCCATGGTGATGTTTTAGAGGTGTCCCCTAGTGATCTCCGGAGCAAGTGCGAATGCGTTTCCGACCTCGCAAGAGATCGATTTGCATCGTCTTCGAACCGTTGCGAGAAAAAATTTTGAAAAATTTTTTCTCGACCAAACGCTCGTTTTGTAGTCTAAACGAAGCGTCAGTTAAGAGCTCTGTAAGGTAAGTTGTCATGCGTAAAAATTGCGCCAGCATCGTGTCGTTCAGATGACTTTTCGTAGCGTGTTGAATAGGTGTTGTTGACACCGTTTTGTGAGCTGTTGTCAATCGGTTCCCAATGGAGAGTTTGGGTGCATCGGATTGTTTAAAACAAGGCGGAGCATTGGGAATTTATTGGATGCGCAAAAGGTTAGTCGTGTTGAATGATTGCGATTACCAAGTTTGAACTATGGCGAATGATCGCGATACGATCGCCTGAGAGAACAGGAGTTTCGCGATGAAGAAACGAATGTCAGTGACTACCGCGAAGCCATTCACATGAACCATGTCGATACGCTTCACTCGGCCTGTGCGCGGGTCATTGCAGATCAGAAAACAACTCCCGCAACTGTGGAAAATTCGTTTCATTATTGTGGAAAAATTGTCGAAAAGATGTTGCATTAGGTTTCGACTTTTATACAAATACGTCATTGGATGTTGTTCCTTTGCGGAAACAGATCCGACTGCAACCACACTCGTGTGTTTGTGAC
>JBKCTT010000001.1:0-3827 GCA_046318795.1 Pirellula sp. | reverse complement strand
AATCCAAAAACTCGCGTCGTTGCGACATTCGATCACTTTCAATCCAGCTCATTTCTTAGCTCCCTTTGGAGCCAATTTTAGAGCTTAAAATTGTGTTACCTATGTCTCCGAACGACTGTTACCTATGTCTCAGGTCTGTACTGGTCGCAACGGCAGATTCCGTGAGTAGGTTTTTCGACGGACGTGAATCAGTCACCATGACATCTGGAACGAATTGATGACGCCAATCCCCTTCTTCGAGGGGCGATTGGACGGTCACATGCTCTTCAACTTGGGCACGTAATCCTGCTGGGAGCCCTGGCTGTAACTGGTCACGGGCATACGCGGTCAAACTGGTGTGGACATCACCTCAGAATTCTTCTAACCAAGGGTCCGTGCCGGGAAATGGACTTTTTTGGACATCGCTACATCACTTTCCAATTCGACATTGAAACGGCATCTTTGGGCAACAGATCCTAAGCAGCATACCCCGTTATACCTTAATCAATGGTCGAAGCGAGTTTTTGGAGATAGGTTTGGGAAACGCAGAGTTTCCCAATACTGTCTCTAGGCAAAAAAATTGAGACTCGGCAAGGTGCCTTGCAATTGTTGAAGAGAGTTCCAAGCAGTTCGCCAACGATCCGCGACGGCATACTCACCTCGCGATTCCGCTGCGTCGACTCCTCGCTTGGCCATGTCGACAAAGTCGAGTTTGGTTGGGTCGGTGTTCATATCTACCGGTTCACCCGACGGTTTCACTTTGAGAGACATGGCAAGAAACGGGCTGCTTTCATCGAGGCTCATTTCGCCTTTCCGAATCTGGTTGTTCATCCAATCGAATAACTCTTTACGAGTCATGTTGGTAAAATCGAGATCTCCTCTGTGAGAATCAGAAGGGGCGTCCTCCGCGACACGTTTCTCCCCAGTCAGCGGTGCGAGTGCTGCTAAAACGTCCGCGCTTTCCGTGCGATTCTTAGACGACTGTGCCCAATAAGAACTTGAACCTGATTCAATTTTCATGGGAGCGCTCTGATTCTCAGGAGAGTGATTGGGATTATTCGAAAAGTGATGAGTCTGACAGCTACCGAACCTTGCATTCGAAGCTGATCAAGCCACCTTCGCCGGGACCCAACTCACGCTGAAGCTCCCATCGCAACGTTTCCGATCCAGCCCCGTTTGGAGTTAGCACGAATTGAGCGTCGCGGGTCGATTTTTGTGTATCAGGGACGTACTCCAATCGGCCAGTGAGCGAGTCGGTCACCACCAAGTTGGATACAGGTTGTTCTCCAACGTTATCAAAGCGAATCACAAACTGAATCGTATCGCCTGGGTGAGCCATTTGCTCGGATGCCACCTTGCAAAGTCGGATGCGGGCCCCTTTGCGTTCGTAATGGGTGACACCATTGGTACCCTGATTGCCAATGACGCTCATTGGCTCGGCCCCGTTTTCGAGCACTCCGATCGATTCAGGAGTACTCCATTCTCGGGCGGCTAAGATACCATCTAACAACGCCTGCTTGTCGCGGTACTGCGTTAAACCTACAGTCAATAGATCTAGCAAGGCTAACGTATCTTGTTCTTCGATTACAACAATCGGAGCAATCATCGTTTCGGCAGGCAGAGGCTTGACTCCTTGGCGGACTGCTTCGACGATTCGGGTTTGACTATCAGCTACGTAACGTGTTTGTGCTCGCTCTTCGATGGGAGGTAAAATGTTTTGAGCCATCTTTGGACCGTGCGGTTGTGCGACATTGATGACTTGCATGCTTTGATCGCGCTCGACAGGGTTGTAGCGTTTGCGGACGCTGGCAAAACGAGGAGCATAGATTGCTACTCGGCACCCACTGTCGACATGGACTTTGCCGTCCATCGTCTCATATTGGATGACTGTATCTTCTGGATCTAAGCCGATATAGCTGTTATCACGTCGAACGCGAACCTTGGGCTCCTGGTCACCGCCGTCAAAGAGATACTCTTGAGGATCGGACTCGCGAGGTACTGCAAATGCAAAATCCGATGGCTCGCATGCGCATGAAGCGTCGGTTTCGCAGGTACCACAAGTCGTGCAGGACCCATCTGCTCGATTGAAAATCGGTTGATAAGCACCACCTGCATGGATTCGTGGTCTGTTTCGAACAAGTGGTCTGACTGGAGTGGCAACCTGCCCATAAGCCATGTTGCTACCCATCGCATGGGGAGCCATCGTGGAATAAATTGGTGCTCCGGGTTGCGTTTCGAAATAAGGGGCTGGTGAGTAAGCCATAGGTTCGCGAGCAACCGCCATCGCATGAGGAGTAGCAGCGGATTGCTCCGATTGTACCGTGCCGTCCTGCGGTTCTGAATGTTGGACGAGTCGAATAGTTCGCTCTCGCGTCGGCTTGATTGCCGAAAGATCGTTAGTGTCAGACGGCAAAGACTTTCCCTGCCCAAGAGATGCAGTTACATCGGAGGTGATTTTGGATGGTCCAAGCTGTGCGGTAAGCGGGACGGAAACATTGGTTGTTTGGCACCCAATGATTGAACAAACCGCTACACCTAACATCCACTGTATTTTTTGATTTCGAACAATCATCATTGGTCTTTTCGATGATAGGGTGGTAACGATTACTTCCGAATGCGATTATCGTTGGTCAGAAATGGAACCGCGGCGTGCCTCAAGCGGGATTTTTCCTTGATCGATCAAAAGTTGCTTAGTGGCTATCGGCTTGATCGTGGACCATGCTGGGCAACCAAAAAGGAAGTTATCCCAATCTTGGCCAGCTGATACATTAGGAACGCGAGAACCAATACGAAGGATCGCGACCGGACGGCCCAAACGATCTGCTGTGTGCAGGGCATCCTGGTGCGACTCCAGATCGAGTACTCGCTGCGGGTAGCCAGCGGTATTAACTGGTTCTGCGATCTGGTTGTCTTCGAGGTAGACGACCCGCATGACCATATTGCCTTCTGCTGCGTCGGCTAAGTCATCCGCATCGATTTCAATAGGAATCGGAAACCTGTGCTCGCGTTCTGCGGGAGGGTGAATACGATCGATGACTTCGAGCGTCGGGTATATGGCCACGTCTTCATACCCAGCAATGCCTGTGATTTGAAGCCGGTAGACATAGCCTACCATTACCGCTAAGCGAGGCTCCGCTAAAGGTTCCGTAAATTGACCCGCATCGGCCATGCTAATTTTCAGACCTTCAGGCCCTTTGATTTCGATCGCCTGCCAAACACCTCGGAGAGACGGTTTGCGTGCTAATTGGATCGCACCAACCTCGCCCGGAGGCATTGAGTCCCTTAGAATTGGTCTTACGTTGGCTGGCAGATTGCCACGCGTGGTTTGTCCATAGGTATCACAGCTAGAGAGGTACGCAAAACCGAAGCAGGTCGCGAAAATCGACCATCGTGTCCAAGTTGGTACGGACTTTAGGTTGAGCATTTGGTCCTCTCTACGCAGCTAGGAAAAAAAATGGGACAGGCGAATCGCCTGTCCCCAGTTGAATTCAGGCAGAAAGGCTCTAGCAATACGATGCACCTGAGAGTTGCATCGTATCACCATGCTGCCTTAATGATCCTACTACCGAACTTCAGTGGGTGGGCAATATGCTCCCGTACCACCTGGAGCAGGAGCGGAGTACTGATTAGGAGCAACTGTTCTGCTGGCGTGTTGGAACGCTGGAGCGCCCGATGGGTAACCAGGATGAATGTTCTGCTCACGTATATGTGCCCGGCTAGCTGGTTGTGGGTAGCTGTATCCAGGCTGATGGCGAACAGAAACCTTCATCTTGTCCACTGGGTCAGGAATATTCATGTGAGTGCGATTTACCATCACATGCTTTTGAAGACCAGCTGGATGTCCCAAT